>CAZEAC010000013.1:0-16847 GCA_964510065.1 uncultured Bdellovibrionales bacterium
AGCGTGGTGGCTTCGTTTTCGCGTGAAGCGTCCTTGCTTGAATTGGCAAAAAGAGTTGCCAAGCAGCCACGTACTGCACTTCTAGCGGCCAAGCAGGCGGTACGTTGCGGGTTTGGTGCCTCAAGCAGTAGTGCGCTTAAACAAACCGTGGATCTTTATCATAAATGCTTAAAAGACGCGGATTCGGTAGATCGCCTGGAAAATTTTGTGACGGCGAAATTAGAAAACGGAGTGGAATAACATCTGATGTGTCGCGATGGATGAGCTTTCGACAAAATTAGGAGATAACGAGATCGATACATTGATCAGAGGGGTTGAGACGCTCTGTTCCCGTTTCCCGGGTTCATATTGGCGGACACTAGATGCGCAGCGATTATACCCCAAAGAGTTCGTTAATGAACTTACTCGAGCAGGTTATTTAGCGGCGCTCATCCCGCACGCATACGGAGGTTCCGGGCTTGGCATAGCGGACGCGGCACTAGTTCTAGAAACGATCAATAGGTCCGGCGCAAATGGTGCGGCATGCCACGCGCAGATGTATACGATGGGATCGATTCTAAAATATGGCAGCGATGAACAGAAGCGACGTTATTTGCCAGCAATAGCCGCAGGTGATCTACGCTTACAAGCGTTTGCAGTTACGGAGCCGGAGGCGGGATCTGATACTACCAAGATTCGTACAACCGCGATTCGTAAAGGCTCACATTACTTGCTGAGCGGGCAAAAAGTTTTCATCTCTCGCGTTCTCGAAAGTGACTTGATGCTTCTCTTGGCGCGAACTACACCGGTCGCGGAAGTTTCGAAAAAGACTGAAGGGCTGTCTCTGTTTTTGATCGACTTACGCGAGGCCAAGCAACTTAGCGTCACTCCACTTCGAACGATGATGAACCATTCGTCAAATATTTTGATCTTTGAGAATCTTGAAGTCCCCGCTGAGAATTTAATCGGCAAAGAAGGAGAGGGCTTCAAATACGTTCTTGAGTCAATGAATGCGGAGAGAATTTTAATTGCCTCTGAATCAATTGGTGACGGACGCTGGTTTACCGAACGGGCGGCGAAATATGTCTCTGAGCGGGTCGTTTTTAATAAACCTATTGGCGCCAATCAAGCTGTTCAATTTCCGATCGCGAGAGCACATGTCGCGATTGAGGCGGCGGCGCTGATGCGCAATGAAGCCGCAAAATTGTTTGATCGCGGCGAGCCGTGTGGACCATATTCGAATATGGCGAAGCTCCTTGCCTCCGAAGCCGCGTGGAGCGCCGCGAACGCCTGTCTCGATTGCCATGGGGGCAATGGGTTTGTAAGCGATTATGATGTTGAACGAAAATTTAGAGAATGTCGTCTGTATATAACCGCACCGGTAAGTAACAACTTAGTTCTAGGTTATGTCGGAGAACATGTGTTGGGAATGCCTCGATCGTATTGAGTAAGGAGGAGTATGTATACGCAATCTCACCAGGAAGTAATCGAGTCCGCTTCTCGCCTCTCTCACGAGCGCGAGCAGCTTTATGCGGCGGTGCGTGGTGCGCGTCAAGTTACTCCATTGCATCGGATTAAAAATATCCTCGTCGCCAATGAAAATGTCATTTGGGCCAAGGAAGAGTATTTGGGAAATCCAACTCAGTCGGCTTTCGACAGAGTGTATCCCGAGCTGTTTTATTCGTTAGAGGCGCGCGGACTGATAGTCCCGGGGGTGACTCCGGTGATTGAATGCTCGGTGGGGAATGCGGGCGCGAGTTTCGCGTGGGCCGCCCAGTCACTCGGATATTGTGCCACAGTAATTGTAAACTCTGATACGCCTCGCGCCCGTATTGAACAAATTAATAGTTTTGGCGCGAAAATAATCTTTTCGCCGCCTGGTGAGTACGGCACAGGGTATGTCAAGCTGTTGAACAGGATCTTGGCCGAAGATCGCGCGGCAAAAGGTGGTGAGATCGGTGAAAACCCCGCGCGAATGTTTGCCGTGACAAAAATTCTCCCTGAAGCGAGGCAGTTCTATCGCTCACTCGCTGAGGAGGCTGCACAACAGTTGCAGAGGCAATCTCCGTTTCGGCCGAAATTTCAAGCTTTTGTCTCCGCAGTTGGATCTGGTGACCTTATATCAGGAGTGGGGTCTTATTTTAGGTCGCGTATTCCAGATTTCCGAAATATTGCTATCGAACCGGCGGAATTGCCAGCTTTATCGGCGTTACGAGCGGGAAAGGTGTTGCCGTTCCGCGAGGTCTCGATCGATCAGGTAATGATTGGCGTGACAGGAAGTGGTGTCGGTGCGGATAGATTAAATATTGATTTTTCGATTATTGATTCGATCGAACCGGTAACAATTGCAGATTGGCAGAGTGCCGGGAAGCTGCTTTTGGATCGCGAAGGCAAGGATGTCGGTCGAACAAGTGCCGGTGCCTTCGCGGCTGCGCTTCGAATGAGCAGGGTAGTGAGCAAGCAGAACATCCTTATAGTATTCTATGATGCGGGATGGAAATATCGAGATACCGCGCCTTTTGGTGCAGATAGTACGTGTGCTGCAAACTGACCGTTGAGGGAGCAAAGAACTAGCGAGAGAGACAATGGAGGCGGTGAATAGTGCATCCGTAGAACATGTCGCGAAGCGCACGCTATCGCGGGAAACGCTCAATGAGATTCCACTAACCTCAGCGGCAGCAAGTGTAACGAGTGTGCTTACTCGTTTCGAGCAGCAGTCACTACGTAACGTTTACCTACGTAATGTTGAAGAAGGAGACTTGCTTCTCGAGCGGCTATATCCGGTTTATGCGGCGGGATTCTCTGATGAGAATGAAGTTGCTTCGAAGGAGTTGCTGAAAGAGTTGGTGACAGATTCGGCGGCTAGCTGGGATGTCACAGTTATAACGCATGAAAAAAAAGTGTTGTCGGGATATTGCAATGCTTTAGTCAAACATAATGGTGCTCAATACGGGCTCGGCCGGTTTATATTTGTGGATTCGGCGTATCGCGGTTGTGGGTTAGGCGGGGAGCTTCTTGATACTGCGATAGAGAATTTTAGAAAGTCTGGGTGTGTGGCGTATTTCGCCGAAATCAACGATCCGCTTCTTATGTCTCCCGCGCAAATTGACGCTCAGGCGCAATCGGGGGTTTCTCCGCAGAAGCGCATAGAGTATTGGGCTAAGAAGGGAAGACTGGCTGTGGACACGGCGTGGATTCAGCCCGCGCTTGCACAGGGCGCAGAAAGTGTTGACTACTTAATGCTCACAGTGATTCCGCTTTGCAAAAACTTTCAGCAAATGGACGTAGGGACATTGGTCGCAGTTTGGAAAGACTTTTATGATTCGTGCAGAGGTGGCCCCGCCTATTTCCAGGCATTTCGGTCATTGAATAGAGGCATTGCAGGACGCGACTTAATTCCCTTTGTTCCGCTTACGCAGCGCCGCAGTTTTATTTCAGTTTCTTAGAATAAGCGGAGAGAGGCGGGCGCTGGAGTTGGTAATGAATTTGCGAGATAATCAGCCGAGTGGTTTTTGTGATATAGAGGCACTAAGTAAATGACGAACGTTCGAGAACTAATCTCCCGCTTTCTTGCTGCGCAAAATTTAATGGTAATCTCGTCTATTTCCCCGGAGGGCGATCCGCAAAGTGCAGTAGTCGAGTTTGCGGAAACAGAGGACTTTAAGATTGTTTTTGATACTTATGACCACTTTCGTAAATATCAGAATTTTAAATCGAACTCTTCCGTTGCGCTGGTCTTCGATGACCGAACTGCAGTCACGGTTCAATATGAGGGATCAGTACGAGAGCTCAGCTCAAGCGAAATGGGTACGTATATCGATATCTATCTTAGGAAGCTTCCAGGCGCCGCGAGGTTTGTCGAACGGCCTGAAACGCGGTGGTTTTGCGTGGTGCCCAAGTGGATTCGATATACCGACCTTACCAATGAACCTTGGGTAATTCACGAGATTAAATTTACGTGATTGTGGCTAAAGTCACAACGCTAGCTCCCGTGCTTGCTGCCACCAGCTTTTTTCAACTCTAATCTCGACTCTCCGGTATGACCATGTCTCGGAGCAGTGAGGAGCTCCTTGCCCGATAGCGCTTCTACGACCCGGAAGTTAAGACTGCCATCCTTGTCGGTCCCGACTTCTAAGCGCAGACGATTTCCCCAGATCGAAAACTGCTTGTTTGGAGTTTCGCCAGCCCTCCAGCGCGCAACGCAGGTATCTCCCTCGTAAACGGAGACGATATGTTTTTCGGCGAAAATACTTAGCGAAAACTGAGTCTGCGCTCCCGTCGAAGCCGACGGCCGACTTTTAGTATGAAGATCCATAGTCGCTCCAGTTTAAATCGTTATTCCTTCTCTTTAGTTCTCCAGGCTAGTAGAGCTAAGAAGTCGACTCTTGTACAAGTTATGCACGGCTTTGTCAGACTTGTTGCGTTGCCCTGATTTAGAAAGCATGCAGTCAGTAGAATCAGCTGTAATTTGAGGATCTTAGACAGGACCCTGCATTAGGCGAGCCTCGGAAAAATGCCGCTTTGATGCGCCTTTTTCGACAAATGATTGTCCTTCAAAGTATCAAGGACTACCATTTCTTCTTAAAGCAACTTAGTTTAACACCAGTCCAATAGAAAGCATGCAAGCGAGAAATACAGCAATACATCCCGATGTCAAGATTGGGCATGTGCATCTAAAAGTAGCCGATATAAATCGTGCAATTAATTTTTATTGTGGCGTCTTGGGTTTTGAAATTACCCAGCGTTATGGCCCCAATGCCGTGTTCATCTCGGCGGGCGGTTATCATCATCACATTGGACTTAATACATGGGAGAGCCTCGGCGGATCCCCGCCACCGCGCGGATCTACTGGACTTTTTCATGTGGCGATTTTGTACCCGACGCGCGCTGAACTTTCCGATGCTGTGCGCCGAGTGCTTAGTGCCGGCCTCAAGTTTGATGGGGCGAGCGATCATGGTGTAAGCGAGGCCGTTTACCTTCGCGACCCCGACCAAAATGGTGTGGAGTTATATTGGGACCGCCCCGCGAGCGAATGGCCTCGTGACAAAGACGGCATGATTGCAATGGTGACGAATCCTCTCGATCTAGGCACGCTCTTGTGATGGCGCCGGAGTTGCGGGCAGCTTAGCCACCTCACGACCAAGTCGGGTGCGATTTGTGGGGTAATTTTGTCCCGCGGTTGGAGATCCTTCGTTATTGATTCTAGATACTTACGTCAGGTATTTCTTCGGCGATAGACTTGCAAACATGCCCTTAGAAATGCTAAGGTGGGCGGGTCTCTGGCGAAGTTCTCCGCCATTTTAGCGGGTTTCACCTGCTGAAAATGTTTTACGCAGCACCTGCGTAGAGCACGTTTCCTTCACCAATTTGTTGTACGGTGTGTGTTTTCACGGTGTAGGCTTTTTGGGCGACACTAAGAGAGACGCGGTAGGGGTAGTTTGTTTGTGAGTTGAAGATGTTGAGCAAGGCTGAAATCTGGGAACGCGTTTCCGTGTTGGCGCAGCAGGGCGGCTGTCGTGTGTTTGACATTGAGTATCCGTCCGGACCGCGTGGCGTATTTCGTGTGTTCCTCTGTAACAGCGAAGGAAAGACGTCGGGCGTTGGCCACGAACAGTGCGCCGCGCTCACAAGAAAGCTTTGCGATCTTGAGGATATCGAGGAGCTTGCTCCTGGGGAGTGCTCAATAGAAGTCTCGACGCCTGGCATTAATCGGCGGCTTTCGCGGCCCGAACATTTCGTTGGCGCGATCGGCGAGCGGGTAAAGCTGGTGGTTCGTGGAAGCGGTAGTACGGATGCGGCGAGCATCGATTCAGGCACTGTCGGCTCGAGTTCTGTGGTGAGGGGCAAGAGTGTCCTTCGCGGTATTCTTCGCTCTGTCGATGATGCGGTGGTGAAGCTCGAGGAAGAGCAGAGTGGTTCGGTAATTGAAGTACAGCGCGAGATGCTTCGTGAAGCTCGGATAGATTTTAAGTTTTAGTGTTCGTAATAATAATGGTGACGTATGTCGATTGACCTAAATGCAATACTTGGACAAATTGGCCGTGATAAGGGAATAGATCGCCTTATCCTCGTTGAAGCGATTGAGTCGGCGATGCTCTCGGCGGCGCGCAAACATTATGGCCATAACTTGAACTTGGAAACCAAGTTCAACGAAGAGACCGGCGAAATTGAGGTAATTCAGTTTAAGACCGTAGTTGAGCGGGTCGAGGAAGATGGTACGCAGATATCGATCGAGGACGCGCGCAAAGAATACGACTCTGAGGCCATGGTTGGCGATGAGTTCGGTAAGAAACTAGACACCGCGGTGCTTGGCCGAATCGCCGCGCAGACTGCAAAGCAAGTTATAATACAAAAAGTGCGCGATGCCGAACGTGGTGTCATCTACGAGGAGTACAAGAACTCCAAAGGGGAGCTCATTAATGGTATTGTGCAGCGCTATGACCGTGGCAACGTCATCGTCAACTTAGGACGCACCGAGGGCATTATGCCCAAGCGCGAACAGATTATGCGTGAGCGCTATCGACAGGGCGATCGTATCCGCAGCATGATACTTGACATCGACCGCTCGGCTCGCGGGCCGCAGATTATTCTTACGCGAAGTCATCCGGATTTCTTAAAAAAACTCTTTGCATTGGAAGTTCCGGAAATTGCCGAGAATGTCATTGAGATTAAAGGGGTCGCCCGCGAGCCGGGTGAGCGTGCAAAGATCGCGGTTACCTCAAACGACCCGAGTGTCGATCCCGTTGGCGCATGCGTCGGTATCAAAGGATCACGTGTACAAGCGGTTGTGCAGGAGCTTCGCGGCGAAAGAATCGATATTATTACTTGGACCGCCGATGAACCTTCATTTGTTGCGCGAGCGCTGTCGCCAGCTGAAGTGGCTCGCGTCGTTGTTGATGAAGATAATCATGCGATGGAAGTTATTGTGAACGACGATCAGCTCTCCCTTGCGATTGGACGGCGCGGCCAGAACGTGAAACTTGCGAGTAAGCTTTCTGGATGGCGAATCGACGTACGAAGCGTCTCTGTCGCCGAGGAAGAAGCCAAACGCGCACGTCAGGCCTTGGAAGGAATTCCTGGAATCAGCTTTACAGATGCCGAAATGCTTTTCCAAGAAGGTTACCGCAGTGTGCAGCAGGTGGCTGACGCGGGACTCGAGGAGTTAAGCGAGGTTGAGGGCATGAGCGCGGAGAAAGCTTCTGAAATATTGAAGAACGCTCGTGAGTTGGCCGAGAAGCTCGAGATGAATGGCGAGCTCGGGGCACCGAAGGTCACCGATCTGGATAAATTGACCTTGGATGGCGAGCTTCGTGAGAAGCTCCTGTCTGCGGGCTATCGAACAATTCAGAGCGTCGTGGAGACGGAGAATGAGCAGCTGTTAACCGTTCCCGGCATCGGCGAGCCGGAGATTGAGTCAATTCGTCAGGCGACTGATGCATTCCTCAAGACTTCGATTCAGATGGCGCGGGCGTAATCGCGAGATGAAGGAGAGCGTACGAAGTTGTCTCGTGTGTCGGCAACGAGCGCCAAAGCACGAGTTGTTAAGGATCGTATGGAAGGGAACGCTCGTATGGGATAGGGCACATGGCCTCCCGGGACGTGGTGCGTATCTTCATCCCCGCGCGCAGTGTTGGCGTAGGATGAATGAAGTGAGGCGCTGGAAACAGGCGCTGCGCATTGCGACTGATCTGACGGGAGCAGATGTGGCGAATTTGCAGGAGCAGGTACGGGGGATGATTGACGATCAGCCGCCCGTGACAAGCGGAAGTCGAAGGGCGTCACCGCCTAAGATTCGGTGACCAGGAAAATTAGAGAAGGCGTACAGATATGTCAAAAATTAGGATTTACGAGCTCGCAAAAGAGCTCGGCGTAGAGAATAAAGTAGTCGTGGCGAAGGCCATCGAGCTCGGTATGCAAGGCAAGGCCTCGCATTCGAACTCTCTCGATCCCGACGAAGCTGACAAGTTACGCCGGGCTATCATACGACAGGCCATTGGAAGCACGCCGAAGAGCGAAGTTGTCACCACTCGTGTCGACCGCGTCACCGGCCAGGCGGAAAATATCGTTGAGAGCCGCTCGGGAAACGTGATTCGACGACGAAAAAGTGCTTCTTCCGGGTCAAACTTGGCACAGGCGGTTGATCTTGAAGTCGGCGGGGCTCCTGTCGCAGAAGAGCCTGCGCAGGCGAGTCCAGTCCTCGATTCCGAACTCTTTGAAGCGAAGATGCCTGAGGCCGAGCCTCAAGTAGAAGTCGTCGAAGAAGTTGAAACTCCGCAAGAGGAGCCGCAGGTCGAAGTCCGGGAGGTTGTTGAGACGCCTGAGCCCGCAAATGTCGAGAGTGCTCCCGACGAGCCAAAAAAGCCGACCGTTGGGCCGAAAGTGCTTGGGAAGATAGCCTTGCCGCAGAAGCGTGTCGCTAAACCGGAAGCTCGCCGTCCTGCGACGAACGCCGTGGCGGCTCCAGTCGAAGAAGCTGAATCGGATGAGAAAAAGGGGCCGAAAAAGCGATCGAAGAAGCGTGAGTTTACCCGGCTCGATTTAGTTGACTATGAGGGACGAGATGGTGGTCGACGTGGACGTGGTGGGCTTAAGTCGTCGAAGAGAGACGAGCCGACCGCACAACGCACGGTTGAAACAGCGAAGCCCAAGGCTTCGAAGCGCGTAATAAAAATGAGTGAGAGTATTACCGTCGGCGAGCTTGCGAAACAGATGAGCTTAAAAGCTGGGGAAGTTATCGCCAAGCTGATGGAGCTCGGAATGATGGCGACGATCAATCAGGCACTTGATAAAGATACCGCCGAGATTGTCGCATCAGAGTTTGAATTCCAGATTGAGACTACAACCTTCGACGAGAGCGAGATCTTAGGCAAAACCGAGTCCGATGATCCGGCGTCGCTTCAACATAGAGCACCGGTGGTGACCGTGATGGGGCATGTCGATCATGGAAAGACATCGCTACTTGATAGCATTCGAAACGCGTCGGTCGCGGCACGTGAGCACGGAGGCATTACGCAACACATCGGCGCCTATAGGGTGGTTTTAGAGGATGGGCGCACCATTGCCTTTATTGATACTCCGGGCCACGCAGCATTCACTTCGATGCGCGCACGCGGGGCGGGCGTTACTGATATTGTAATTCTTGTCGTCGCGGCGGATGAAGGTGTTATGCCGCAAACGATTGAGGCAATTAACCACGCTAAGGCAGCAAACGTGCCTATTATCGTGGCAATGAATAAAATGGATAAGCCGGGCGCGCAGCCGGATAGGATTAAGCAGCAGCTAGTCGAACACGGATTGCAACCCGAGGATTGGGGCGGCGACACGATGTTTTTCCCTGTTTCAGCGCAGAAGAAAACAGGCATCAAGGAGCTACTTGAGGGCGTGCTGCTCGTCGCCGAAGTCAAAGAGCTTAAGGCCAATCCTAATCGTAAAGCTTCTGGGACAATCATCGAAGCGAAACAGGATCGTGGCCGAGGTAACGTGGTCACCGTGCTAGTGCAAAACGGCACGCTCCGAGTCGGTGATATCTTTGTCGTGGGCTCGCATTATGGCCGCGTGCGCGCAATGAGCGATGAGAATGGTGAAAAGCTTCAAGAAGCCGGACCGTCTTGCCCAACCGAGATAACTGGATTTGGCGAAACGCCTGAGGCTGGAGATGATTTCATTGTTGTGGACTCCGAAGCCGAAGCGCGCCAGGTTTCCACGGTTCGTGCCGAGAAAAAACGGGCGAAGGAGCAGCGTTCGCTCGCGACGGGTCCGATCAGCTTAGAGGAGTTCGCGCGGCGTGCGAATAATATGGCCGCAGCTGAACTTAATGTCGTGCTTAAGGCAGACGTGCAGGGTTCGGTGGAAGCAGTTACTCAAGCGCTCGAGAAACTTACTACCGATAAAGTTAAGGTACGAGTGCTTCACGGTGCGGTTGGCGGTGTTACCGAAAGCGATATTCAGCTTGCGATAGCTTCAAAGGCGATTGTAATTGGCTTTGGCGTTCGCGCCGAATCCCGAACGATTAATGAAGCCGAATCCGCCGGTATTGACGTACGTTTTTATCGGATTATTTACGAATTGATTGATGACGTTAAGAAGGCCATGGCTGGTCTTCTTGATCCGATTAAGAAAGAGGCGTCGCTTGGCCGGGCCGAAGTGCGCAATACTTTTGTCGTGCCAAAAATTGGAACTATCGCTGGGTGTTTCGTTACTGATGGACTCGTTCGCCGTAACGCTATGGTACGGTTACTCCGTGATAATAGAGTTGTGTACGAGGGCAAGATTGGAAGTTTACGTCGATTTAAAGACGATGCACGCGAAGTACAGAGCGGCTACGAGTGCGGAATGGGCATTGATGGCTTCAATGATGTCAAGATCGGTGATGTCATGGATGTGTTCGAGATCCAAGAAATTGCGCAGAGTATTGATTGAGCTAAGTTGTATTGTTTGAGCAGTTGAGATGTCTTCTAATCGTCGAGTGTACCGTATCGCCGAACGGATCCGCACATTAATTGCGGAGCGGCTTTTTCATGTTGCAGATCCACGTTTTGCATTAGTCACCATTACTTCGGCGGTGGTGAGCCCGGATCTTGGGCAAGCAAAAGTATATTGGGTTGTCGGCGGGGACGATAAGCGCAAAAAAGATGTTGCGGATGCATTTAAGAGCGCCGCTGGACAGTTTCGACAAGCAATCGCGAAGGAGCTTGGAATCCGTTTTGTTCCGCATCTTAAGTTTTTCTACGATGATACGCTCGATACCTCCGAGCAGATCGAAGAGCTCTTTGCTCGAGTGCGCGCGAAAGAAGCAGCAAGCGCAGGCGAATCCCTGCACAGTGAATTAGTGACTGGGGTATCTGCTGGCGCTGCTGAGGTGGGGGAGGATGATGAGTAGCGCGGGAGTGGTTGGAAGTGCCGCCGAAATTGCGCAGGCGTTGTATTCGGCGAATGCAATTGCTGCAGCTTCACATTATAGTCCAGACGCCGATGCGTATGGTTCGCTTCTTGGTATAGCCGGAATTCTTCGAAATTTGGGCAAGAAAGTAGTGACGCTCAATCAAGATGGAATTTTGCCCCGTTTTAGCTTTCTCCCTGGAATCCAGGAGGTAACTCGCGAGCTTCCTGAGATTGTATTTGATACGTTTATCGCCTGTGATTGTGGAGATGAGCGACGATTGGGCGAGGCATTGAAGGGCCCGCTGCTTGCCATTCCACAGACGCTCAATGTGGATCACCATGTCTCGAATAACTGTTTTGCGAAAAAGAACTATGTGGTTGGCGAGGCGAGTTCGACCTGTGAACTAGTATTTCGCATCGGGCGCGAACTTGAAAAGATCTCTAATAAGGTGCTCATTGATAAGAATGTGGCCCTGTGTCTTTTTGCTGGAATTTCGGCAGATACTGGGTCGTTTCGTTACGCGTCGACTGCGGCGTCGACCTTTGAGGTTGCACGGGCACTTCTCGAGCTTGGTGCGAAGCCGGCGCTTGTGTCCGAGGCGCTTTATGAGCGAAATTCCCTTGCTGCCACGAAGTTGCAGGCGGAAGCGTTAACCGGGCTCGCTCTTTTCGCGAAAGGGAAAATTAGCAAAGTAGTCGTCCCCGCGGTGATGTATTCGAAATACGATGCGACGCCCGAAGATACCGAGGAGCTTGTCGAGCGCGCGCGGGCAATTGATGGAGTGCGTGTGGCAGTTCTAATTCGTGAGGAGCAGGGACTTTGGAAGGTGAGCCTGCGTGCGAAGGGCGATTCATGCGATGTTTCCAAGGTTGCGCTGCAGTTCGGAGGAGGCGGGCATCGAGCAGCGGCGGGATTCCGTTGGCGCGGAACATTCGAAGAGCTCGATTCAAAGCTAATGCCGATACTTGAACAGGCGGTGAAGTAATGGATTTACAAGTGGACGACGGAATAGTTCTGCTCGATAAAGCCGCGGGCATTAGCTCGGCAAAAGCTCTTGCTCGTATAAAAGCGAAGCTTGGTGTCGATAAGATCGGGCATTCAGGAACTTTGGATCCCTTTGCCACGGGTCTGCTTGTGTGTCTCATTGGAAAAGCAACCCGTCTTGCGCGTTTTGCAGAGCAAGGTCGCAAGCGCTACCGCGGAGTGATTACGCTCGGAATTCGCTCTGCGACCGATGATATCACCGGGGAGATTTTAGAGCGGAGTGATGCGATCCCCGCAGAGGAACAGGTACGTAGTGCTGCCCTTAATTTTAAAGGCGAGATTAGCCAGGTTCCTCCGCAGATTTCGGCGGTTAAGGTAGACGGCGAAAGAAGTTATCGGCGCGCGCGTCGCGGAGAGGTCGTGGCGCTTCAACCGAGAAAAGTAACTATTTTCGAATTGGCACTAAACCGACTGTCAGAGCGAGATTACCAACTTGTCGTTGAGTGCTCGGCGGGAACCTATATTCGATCGATAGCTCGTGATTTGGGCGAGATACTCGGCTGCGGAGCTGTGCTCTCTTCGCTTCGACGGGAATATTCACACCCGCTCTCGATAGAGCAAGCAAAACCGGAGGAAGCAGTAAGCGTGAATGACATTCAACCGTGGTCACTTTTGTTTCCAACGGCGCCGCGAATTGTGTTGCCCTCGCAGGAAGCACGTCGGCTGTCGAGCGGCGATCAGTCGATCCTCGGCGAGCTTTCGCGTCAAGATGAGTTCAATAAGATGGTGGCAAATCAGCGCTGCGCGATCTATGTGGATGCTGCAACTCGTGCGGTGGGTGGTCTCTTGGAGCAAGATGGATCGCGTTGGGTTGTTGGGGTGAACTTCGGAGGTTGAGGCGTAGATGTCATCACTAGTAATTATCGGAGCGCAATGGGGCGACGAGGGCAAAGGAAAGCTTGTCGATTTTTTTACCTCGAATGCTGATTGGGTCGTGCGTTTTCACGGCGGAAATAACGCCGGGCATACGCTTGTCGTGAATGGCGTAAAAACGAAGCTTAGCTTGCTTCCATCCGGAATATTGCGAGCGCAGACCCAATGTGCGATCGGCGCTGGAGTCGTGCTGAATCCTCAAGTGCTGTACGATGAGATGGCGATGATGGCGCGCGCCGGAATAATGGTCACTCCCGAGAAGTTAGTTATTGACCGCGAAGCTCATATAATCATGGGCTATCACGTAGCGATAGACCAAGCTCGAGAGCAGAGAAAAGGTGACAAGAAAATTGGCACGACGGGAAGAGGAATTGGCCCGGCGTACGAAGATCGTGCGGCGCGCTGTGGTATTCGCGTCGCAGAGCTCGCCGATTGTGAAACGCTTCGTGAAAAGCTTCGAGAGAATATAGCTGAAAAGAACGCCTATCTCTCGCACATTGTCGGTTCAAAAGAGAGCATCTCATTCGAGGCAGAGTGGAAAACCTTACAGCAGGCCGCAGAAAAGTTGGCTCCGTTTGTCGGTAATGTCTCGCTGCTTCTCGATCGAGCTTTTAAGAATTCAGAACGGGTAATATTTGAGGGTGCGCAGGGCACGTTCCTTGATACGACTTTTGGGACCTTTCCCTTCGTTACCTCGTCGAGTACGCTCGCTGGTGCAGTGACCACTGGGTGTGGAATCGGTCCGAAACGAATTGAGTATGTGCTTGGCGTGGCGAAGGCGTACTCGACCCGTGTTGGAAGAGGTCCGTTTCCTACCGAACTCGCGGATTCGACTGGCGACCTCATTCGTGAGCGGGGAGCGGAATTCGGCACGGTAACGGGGCGTCCACGCCGTTGTGGGTGGTGTGATGCGGTAACGCTTCGGCGCGCGGTTCGGCTCAATGGTATTGATTCCCTCGCATTGACCAAACTCGATGTTCTTTCGCGAGTTGGCACTATAAAGGTCTGCACGGGCTATCAGCTTGACGGAAAGCCGCTTGTGGATATGCCGGCGCTGGTGTCTGAGCTTGAGCGAGTAGTCCCCGAATATGAGCAGTTTGAGGGATGGGAGGAAGATCTTACTGTAGTGAGAGAGTGGAACAAGCTTCCCGCCGCGGCGAGGCGGTATCTTGACGCGCTTGGGCAGCTCGTTGGGTGCCCGATTTCATTGGTGAGCGTAGGTGCCGAACGGGAAGCGACGATCTTCTCGGATCAGGGAAAGTATTTAAAATCGTTTTTGTAGGGCGCGAGCGTATGGTTGCGGTGCCGAAGCAGAAAAAGAAAGTGAGCTCGAAAAGGGTGCTCGTCGTCGATGACGAGGCAAGTATTCGGCGGTCGCTAGAAGGCGTGCTTCGCGACGAAGGCTACGAAGTCGAGGTTGCGCAGGACGGAGAGGGCGCGTTGGCTGCTATTCGAAAGAGCCCACCGCATGTAGTTTTGCTCGATATTTGGATGCCTGGGATGGACGGTCTCGAAGTGTTAAAAGAGATTCGTAAGATTGCCCCTTCTACAGGCGTGGTGATGATAAGTGGTCACGCGACGATTGCCACGGCGATACTTGCCACGCGCTACGGCGCGCTTGATTTTATAGAAAAGCCTTTTGATCTGCGTAATATTTTAGCAGTTGTCGAAAGAGTCGCATGTACCGAGTCACCAGGTGGGGCGAGAGCTGCAGATGAGGTCTCCCTGGATGTACAGCAGGTCCAGTTAAAGGATGCGCCTCGGGTAGGAACGCTCCAGGTAAATTCGATTGTGTTTTCCGACCAAAAAATGCGTGGTCGTAAGCTGCAACAGCGAACGCTTGCAAGAAGCGCGATTTTGTATGGTCAGGGCTTACACTCAGGGAAGAAAAGCGGTCTGGTACTCGAACCTCTTCCTCCTAATTCTGGAATTCACTTCGTCGGTATTTCGAGCAATGAACCAGTACCGGCCTATGTGGATTACGTTGGTTCGACGGGATTTGCTACTACCGTTAAATTAGGAGCTACCCAGGCAGGAACTATCGAGCATTTGATGTCGGCGCTGCATGCGTGCGGCATTTCAAATCTTTTGATCAAGTGTAACGGCGAAGTCCCAGTGATGGACGGATCAGCGCGTGAATTCTGTGATCTCTTTATCGAAACCGGAATAGAGGATCAGCCAGGAGATTGGTTTGCAATTAAAATTGCTCGACCGTTACAGGTTGGAAGTGGACGTGAGTACATTCGTATCGAACCGGCAGACACTTTTATTGTCGATTATACCCTCGAGTATCCGGAGCCGGTCGGGACCCAGCATCGGCAATACAGCTTGGACAGTCTCGATGCCTATCGGGGCGAGATTGCACCGGCGCGTACTTTTGGATTTGTACGTGATATCGGAGCGCTTCAGAAACAGGGACTCGCGCTTGGCGGTAGATTCGATAACTTTGTGTTAATTGGTGACGAGGGGCCGATTAATGACGCGCTAAGATTCCCTGATGAGCCGGTACGGCATAAGATTTTGGATGCGATTGGTGATCTGTATCTGCTTGGCCGACCAATTGAAGGGAAAGTTACTGCATGCATGACTGGACATTCGGACAACATTGCTCTGCTTCGGTTGCTTCGTGAGGAACTTCGTCGATAGAACCGTACTTCGCACCTACGAATAATCACTATAGCGTTTTTGAAAATACGAGAATTTGGGACCATAATTTAGTTATGGCGCATAAGCTTATTCGCGAGAGCTGCCGAAAATAGAGAGTGATATCGAGGTGGGTTGTCTTTTATATGAGAACGGAAACTGGTTTTACTTTATTCGAACTCCTCGTGGTGTTCGTCATCATGTCGATCGTATCGACGATTGCCTTTCCAAGCTTCAGCCGCTTGAACGGACAGATGCGCGCTGCTCAGGATATTCGAACGCTCGCCGCTCAGTTTTCAGAGCTTCGCGCTGAAGCAATTAGAATGCGTACTAACGTTCGTGTGACATTTAGTTCCGCTGGCTATAGCTGGGATATTGACGACAATGGATCCACCGAGGGGACCCATACGCTCAGTTCGCAATCAAGCTGGTCGCCTTCCACGCCAAGCGCGATTCTTTTTAACGGCCTGGGGTTGGCGCGAGGAATAGTCTCGCAGGCTACTATTTCGGTTAGCAACAGAGGGCACTCGAATTCTCTCTATATTAATTCAAACGGGCATATTAAATTATGAAGTTTCTTTGCATCGCTCAAAGCTGTAATGAGCACGCCGCGCGCGATAGCGGATTTACGATTATCGAAAATCTAATTGCCGTAACTCTTTTGAGTTTGGTAATTGCCTCCAATTCTCGTTTTATTATCTCTTCGATGTTCGCGAATCAGTCCGCGCGTGCATATGATGCGCTTGCTGCGGAAGTTCAGAAGAAGGTGGACACGTATCGAAGCAACACGTACTCCCAGCTTCTTGATAAATTCGGATCGAATCATAGTGCGATTACGGATGGACAGACGGCCACTGAGAATGGAAGCACGACAAACGGACGATCGAGTTATGTGACCTCTTTTACCGCTAATAAGAGCTCTAACACCGGTCTGCCGGAATCAGTGGGGATCAAAGTTGTGGCAACGCAGCGGCGTGGGAAGTTTGCGAACGCCTCTTTCAGCTTCGAGACGGTAATCGCTCAGATGAGGTAGCATAAAATGAATCTATACCATCATAGAAATTCTGACCAAGCCTTCACTCTAATCGAGCTCCTGGTAAGCATTTCAATGTTTGGCTTGATTGGATTGAGTTTCCTCTCGTTTCTTTCTTCTGTTGTGCAGACTACAGCACGAGAGAATCGCGCGTCAATTGCCACGCAAGAGCTCAGAAATGGCCTTGAAGCTATGAGTACCGAGCTTAGAATGTCATCGGCACTTTCACCCTACATTGTAGGAACGACCTCTTCTTCCGTGACCTGTAGTAGCACTGTTGCGGTCACCGCAACCACCATTAAATTCATGGTGGTGCATGATGACGCGGCGGCGACGACTTCGGGGCTGCACTCGGGGTGGGCCAGGACCAGCACGTCGGGGAATTGCTTGCGC
>CAZEAC010000013.1:16857-76608 GCA_964510065.1 uncultured Bdellovibrionales bacterium
TCGAGTACGAAACAGCTCTTACGCGGAGAAATTGCCGGTTCGACCATTTCGACATGTACCATTCCAGCGGGAGATCCAACGAATGCGGCGATCGCGAAAGTTATCGCCGAAAATGTGGTCCAAATTGACGGAGACGGCAACGGAACAGTAGATGCCGCATTTTCTACGAGTGGAAACAGCATCGTGGTTAACTTAGGCATACTGGCCTCGGGAATGGACGGTTCCTCGATTACCCAAGACATGCCAATAAGCATTTATCGGAGAACGCCATGATTTTGAACCGACCTCTACAGGATCGTTCCGAGAGCGGGTTGGCGCTACCTTCAGCGTTGGTGATGATGCTGATGACGACGGTGCTCACGCTGATGCTTTCAAAGATGTCGGTACATAGCCTTACTGAAGTCAGCATGACTGACGCCGCTGATACGACGTATCTTGCTGCTGAGGGCGCGCTGAACAAACAAATAGGAGAAATGTCGGTTTTTGGCAATCTCTGGGAGGCGAAGCCCGCGCTTGCGACCTTGCCAAGTGGCTATACCGAGTACTCACCGCTTTCATTTATAGCGAGCAATGGTATTCCAACCTGCACTGGTATCGCCTGTCATCGTGATCTTTATCCAACGGGTGGTGGCTTGCTCAAAAATGTTGGGCCGGTAGGAGACGACGGCGATGTGGTTGATGCCACTTATTCGATTACGGAGCAGATTGATCCGAACGATCTTCCCACGGCGGATTTGACCGTAAGTTCGCTCTCTGCGTGGTCGCAAGTGGAACGGCTTGACGAGAGTACGCCGAGTTCCGCAACTGTCGGTGGAAGCCTCAGTAATTCGGTCGCCGAAGGGGGCAATTCAAAAGTTGTGCGTTATCGAATTACAGGAGTTTCAACGAAGAATTTGCGTGGCCGCCGCGGATACGCGACCGTTGTCGCCGTGGTCGAAATGCCACTTTCCTAAGTGTGTGAGGGCAGCATGAAGAAACTTTGCAAATCGGTTCTTGTATATTTTGGCGCAATGCTTCTGGCAAATCAGACTCTGGCGCAATCTGAGTATCCTGTTCTTGTTGGACAGGTGTCATCTGCGAAGGTGATGATCGTTATCGATGACTCCGGATCGATGAATGCGGTCATCGAGCATTCGGAGTTCGACGATACTGCATCTGAAAATCTAGATACCTCGAAGGACATCCCCTCTTTTATATTTAAGCTGCAGAGCGGCGCGGCTGCGCCGGCGCTTACGCAACAGCTGCTGCCCGCGCTTATTGAACTTAACGCTTCGTTTTCAGGCACAAGCTCCGGTAATCTTTACGCATCGGCGGCGTTTAACAGTCCGGGAAGCGTTCCCGCCATCGCTGCCAGCGCCTGTACGAACACGAGTGCAAGTACCGTTTGCTGTCCAGGTACCTCCGGCGCGGGCTGTCCCAAGACCGGCACTAGTTCTCTACATCTCTACGGAAACACCGCCGTTACTGGCAATTCAATTTTTGCCATTGCAAACCTTGCTTCTGGTGCGGTCGATTCAAGTGGGAATGAGTATCTTTTCGCGAAGTATCGCAAGAACGACTATCAAGAGCAGATTGATGACTGGACAACTGTATGGGCTAAATTTGATGGAAGCGGAAACGCAGTTCCTTACCATACCAGAACCTTTGTCACTACTGGGCAAACGGTATTTTTTAACGGCCGAGAGGTGTTTCTCTCCGCCGGATGGTACCGTGCTGAGTACCTTCGTTGGATCTTCTATAACGCAACTGCGGCGCAGCTCGCGAGTTTGCCGGGCACGACTCGAATACAAGCGGTCAAAGATGTCGTGTCGAATCTCATCGTCACTAATCCAACAGTCCAGTTCGGGATTGCGAGTTTTAACGGAAACTCATTGAGTGCAGGTTCGCACTCCGGAAATCTTTATACCCAATGGAATCAGCCTTCAGGAAATACCTCAAGTCAGGCACTGCCAAAAATTAGAAATGCTATCGGTAGTAGCGTTGCCACATTGACTAGTTCGCTGAATACCATGGGAGCATACAACGGCACGCCTCTCACCAACACCTATATTGAATCGCTGCGCTACCTCGGTGGCGTGACTTCGCGAGATCCTTATTATTCTACGGCAATTACCTATACTTCGCCAATTACTACGCAGTGCGATGCGCATAGCGTCATTCTTCTGACTGATGGCTTGCCCTCTGCCGAGACGCATAATCGGCTTCCAGATAATAACTGGGTAACTAATCTTGATGGTCAGGCGGACGGCGCCTCATCAAATAATAATTGTCAAAGTGTATCGAGTACACTCTGCGCGGCTTTTGCCGATGACGCGGCATGGTATGCCTATCACACTGATTTTAAGAGTACTGTTGCCGGTACGCAGAATGTTCTTACCTATACGGTCGGGCTCGGTATCGATTATTCATTGCTCACGGAGATCGCCACGGATGGGGGAACTGGCCAGGCGTACCTGGTGAATAGCAGCACGGAAATATCCGACACACTGCAAGCTATCGTCAATAATATTCTTGATACTCCGACGAGTGGAGCTGGTGTAGCGACCCTAGACAAGCTTTATGGAGAGTCAAAGGTATATCAGCCGACCTTCTTCGCCGATACCTGGACCGGTAATGTAAATGTTTTTGATTATGTGGCTGAATCGGATTCTCTTGAATTTGATTATGATATGGCAGAAGTCCTTGAAGCGCGAGATCTCGTCTCCTCGCCGCGTAATATAATTGCTGGACTCGATACCGATCATGATGGAAATACGAGCTCGACGATCGCCTTTACTACCGCGAATGCAACGACACTTCGCCCTGAGCTTTTCCAATTCTTCATAAGCGGCACGCTTTCGAGCACGCTACTCGCGACGCCGATACAGAGCTATACGCTTACCGCCGCGGCGACCACGCTGATACAGTACATTCAGGGCAATGCGATAAGCGGTATGCGTACCAGAGATCGCGATAACGACACGCTTGTCGATAGGCTCGGCGACATCGTGTATTCGCGACCAGTAGAGGTCGGTGCGAAGAATGGAAATTATAATTCAATGACAGGATATGCAGCGTTTGTGGCCAGTTTGCAAAATGAACCGCCGTTGCTCTTGGTTGGCGCGAATGATGGCATGCTTCATGCGTTTGATTCGCTCACAGGGCAAGAGAAGTGGGCGTACATTCCTTCGTCACAGCTTCCGTACCTTGAAAGGCTTGGTCGCATGAACTACAACACGCAGGCGCGCCGGTCCTTTGTCGATGGCCAAATTAGTGTGGAAGACGTGTACCGCGGCGGGTCGTGGCGCACGCTCGCGATGTTTGGACTTAGGACAGGGGGCACGCAGTACGTTGTGCTTGATATTACCGATCGCGACAATCCAACGCTGCTTTGGGAAGTTAATGCGGGTACTTCAGGCGGCCAAAGTTGGAGCAAGCCGGTGGTAGTGGTATCGAACGGACCGGCGAGCTCAGCTTCGCCGAGTGCCTTTAACTGGTATATGACTGTGGGAACCGGAGAGGGAAAGACTACCGCGGGCTCAAACGTCCTGGCGTACGCCCTCTCGTCGACTACGCCTCCCGCAGCGACGGTAATCTCGGTATCGTCGAGCGACCCGATCGGAACCCGCACCACGTCCGTCGCGACGACACAGAACGACTCTGATTTTAATGTTGATAGGCTTTATCTTGGAAACGAGGAGGGCGATCTTTTTCGCGTACGTGTTATTGGTACTCCCGGATCATGGACTGTGCAGAAACTCTATGATGGCGGAAATACCCAGCCAATTGTTGCCACGCCAACTGTGGTACTCGCCGATAATCCACAATACTCCGGCGCAGGCTCGGGTGTAGGCTCGGTGCCTCTTGCGGTGGGTGTGTACTGGGGAACCGGAAAATATGATTCTACCGCTGATATTGCAACCTTTGGTACCGTATCCCAGGGAATCTTCGGGGTTTTTGATCCGGTGGACACGAGCGCAGATTCTTATTCGAATGTACTATCGACGCAGACCCTTACCAACCTGCAGGATCAAAGTGTCTCCGGGTACAGTGTGCGAAAGCTGAGCAGCGGTAGGTTTACAATTCCTACGAGTAAGAGCGGATTTAGAATTCCGCTAGCGACTTCGATCACTCTTGCAAGCGGTAACTATCTCGAGCCGGTTGGTCAAGTTGTCCAGCCAAGCCTTAACGTGCGTGGCACCTTGCTATTCAGTACTTTTCTGCCTGAGACCGGAGCTTGCGCAATTGGTGGATGGGGCTTCTTGCAGGGAGTGAATTACCAAACCGGTGGCGGTAGCGTAGTCGACTACTATCAGAATGCCTCCGCGCCCTTCTATAATGGAGGTATCCCCGATATCAATGCGAGCGGCGCGACAAACGGCACCGACCTCACTCTAGGTATTAGCGCAAATCAGATATTGCCTGCCCTTGATACCCATGTGGAATCCGTCGACCTGACTAACGATATCGTTCCGTATGCGCATGACGGCGAACTGTTAGAAAATGACGTTCGGCTGCATAGCTCGAATGGCGGTCTTCGCCCAACGGTTTCCTCGCTAGGACACACCGGTTTGCCGAGCGCGCCTTCGCTCCTTGCGAGCAGTCAGAACATCGTCGTGCAGCCGGCATATCCTGGTGACCCGGGAAGTCCAAACCCGCCGCCGGATCCCGGAGATGGCGAAGAGGGAAGTGGCGAACCAGCGGACAATGGCATGCCGCCGCCAATCCTTACTCCGATTAACCTTTACAATCTCTTAATGAAGCTTTTGAGCTTCCATGAGAGTACAGGCAACTAGGGAGGACCATACCATGAAGAGGAAGTTTTTGATTTTGGTGCTGTGCGGATTGTTGGCACCAGTACTTAGCTCGGCTGAAGATCCGACACCCACGCCGACTCCCAATCCTAAGCTGCTGCGCGAGCGGCAGCGCCTGATTGAGGTGCTTAGCGATCGAATTCATACGAAGAAACCGCAGTTTTCATTGGTCGGCCGGCTTGAGGCGAATGGAAAAGGCGTCTACAGCATTAATGGCGAGCAGTTTTCAATGGACGGGAAAACGAATGTCCAGGGCGAACTTCGCGTGGGCTCCACTGTAGAGGTCCGCGGATTTTATGAGCGAGGAGCGCCCAAGATTGCCTCTCAGGTTGTCGTTATACCAAATATCTCAGCTGACCTTGTGCAATGCGAGGCGCCGGACTTGGCAAATGAGAACCAGGCGTTGCACAGGTAAGCTTTACTTGGCGCTACTGCTCAGCTCCCATTTTCGCAATATTTTCGCGAGCCACTTTCAAATTTGGATCAAGCGAGACCGCATGCTCGAATTCTTTCTTCGCATCAGCCTTTCTCCCGGATTTCCAGTAGACAATGCCTAGCGAGTTATGCGCAATTGGGTTCGATGGATCAACGTTCAATGCTGCGGTAAGTGAGTCTCGGGCCTCGGAATACCGTTCTTGTTTAAGCTGAGTGTATCCCAATTCCGAAAGTGCCTTTGCGTTTTTCGGATCAAGCTTGGTAACCTGTTTTAACACCAGCTCTGCAAGTTCGAATTTATTGCGTTTCGAAAGAACGACGCCAAGCGTGAACTGGGCCTGCAGATCGTGAGCATTCGCTTGGGTTGCGCTACGAAGCAAGCTCTCGGCCCTCTCATAGTCGCCCTTTTTCGCCATTATAAGGCCAAGTTCGCGGTCGATTGTGAAATCCTTCGGTGATAAATCTTTCGCGCGAGATAGCAACCTCTCCGCTTCTTCGAGCCTGTCAAGCTTGCGAAGCACGATTCCCATATTGCGAAGGAGATCGCCCCGTTTCGGGGCGATCTTGGCCGCTTCGTCGTAAATCTCAAGTGCTTCTTCGAGCTTTCCACCCTTTTCAAGAAGCACTGCCATGCCAATCATAGTTTCGATATTTTTCGGATCAAGCTCCTGAGCTTTTTTTAATGCAGTGAGTGCCTCATCGACGCGATTTTCAGAGAAGTAGCTGCTGCTCAAGCCCTGCAGTGCCGCGAGATATTTGGAGTCAGTCTTTAACGCATCTTCGAAATCCTGCTTTGCCGAGGAGTATTCCTTCAACTCATTGTACATCTGCCCTCGGGTAGTGTAGAAAAGCGCGCCGGGGCTCACACTGATTGCAAAGTTGAGGTCGGTGATAGCCTCGACAATTTTGCCCTGTGATCGAAGAAGCAACGCGCGATTATATCTCGGCTCAGGGGCAGAGGGGCACTCGCTGATTGCTTGGCTGTAAAGCTGCTCCTGAGTGGCCGGGCTTGACGATTTCGATGCGGAAGTCATCAATTCAGCTACACTATCGCAATCTTGCGCCAAGGTAATTAAAGGAAGAAATAAAAATGCCGCGAATAGGTAAAGTTTATTGATCATTGCTGCCTCTCGGTAGGTGCGAATTCTCAGCCTGTTTCCAATTACGAGAGTAAAATATCTTGCAGCCGCGCACCAGGGAAGACCCGAATGAGCTCGGCGATATCATCTTGACATTGCGCGTACGAGGTGAACACCGTGCGAATACCTTTCCAGGTATCATGTAGTCCCCCGGCAAAGCGAACTTCGAAAAGCTGAGCCAACGTTAGTTTCGAAAGTGGCTGCGGTTCGCAGACTAGGTGACGCCCGGAGCGTGACAATGCTTGAACTCGTCGCCAGCTCTCGGCAATTGGCGCTCCTTGAACCTCGGCCACACAGCAGACCCGGCGAATTATATGATGAAGTGCCTGGGCCTCATCGTGAGGAAGATTGTAAATGAAGCTTCCGAAGTGTGAAGAAACGCGGCCGTTTCGCTGCTCTTGGCCAATAAGCGCTTGGCTAAGCTTATAGTGTACGCTTTCGGGATCCGCGCTCCGCGCCGACGCGTTTTCGCTACTAAGATAAGAGCGCAAATCCGATCTTGTTACCGTGAAACGTTCATAAAAATCGCGAAGTGTTGTGCATCGTTGCGCAAGCAATGCCTTGAGGAAGCGAGTGGGCGCAGGGAGCAG
The DNA here is from genome assembly GCA_964510065.1 of uncultured Bdellovibrionales bacterium. Taxonomy (GTDB): domain Bacteria; phylum Bdellovibrionota_C; class UBA2361; order UBA2361; family CAIXSY01; genus CAZEAC01. The sequence continues at coordinate 23,815 of CAZEAC010000013.1, forward strand.
TGCAAAACGCGGATGGAGCGACTCGAAACCGCGCTGCCAATTAATAAGATGGGACCCCGAGACCTGTACTTTGGCTGCTCGCAATAACGACTCGTAGCGCGGCCAGCTTGGCGCCAGTCTAGGATCCGCCGATTTGCGTGAGTTGCCTTGATAAAGTTTTGAGAGCGCATTAGGCACCGGCTTTGAGCGAAGCTGGCAGGAATAGTAGAGTGCCTCGGCGCTGGGAATTCTCGGGTACGTGAGTTGCAGCACGTATTCTAAGATCTCGCGGAGCCTTTTATGCGGTGCTACGAAAGTCGAGTCCTTCCATACTGGCGCAAGTTCTTCTGTACCGCCCCACAAGGCGTTCATTGCGACAGGCACTAGCTCAGAGCGATGCTTTGCGCTTCGTCGACGTACTATCTCTGAGGTGGCGCGGCTATAAAGATCAATCAGTTCGTCCTTTGAACGGGCCGCAAGCGCGATTACCGCACCGAGTGGAATTTCGGAAGGAATATTGCCCTTATTAAGCGCATAGGCAAGGTGGCCAGTCGGCGCAGAGCCAAGGCGGCATGCTGATTCTACCAAATGATAGGGAAGTCCCTGCGTCTCGAGGAGTCTTATAATATGCCCCGGCCAACTTTTAAGCGTGGTCACGGAAACTGCTGCGGAAGTTGTGAGCGCTTCGATATCGTTCCAAATCTTATGACGAACTGGTTCGGGGACCGCTAATGCTTCGAGCTCGCTATGATAGCTCCGCTTAATTCTCGATAGTGAAATAGTATCCATGCCGACCACAAAGCGGTAAAGCGGCTTGCCCTTGGCGCTTCTGAGTCTTTCCCGATATTGCTGATAAACTGCGTCGTCGCGCGCAGCGAGAAGCTCAAGAACACCCCGCGCATACACTTGAATCTGCGGAAGCTGCCTCTCGAGCGCTTCCGCTTTAGCTGCGTTGAAAATCGCGATACTCTCTGGATGTGCCAGCAGCTTTTCGGGAGAGCAACAGGCCTCTGCGAAGTCGTCAAGCAGGATTCTGGCGTTACGCGCGAGTGTAGCAACTTCACAGCGACTTCCCCATTGAATCGCTTGAAGCAGGCGTGCGCCGATCGCTGTACGCGCCGGGCAGAGATGCTTTGGCGGGCCCCAAAGATAGTGTCGAATTCCAACGTCGGTAAGGGGCGTTCCAGGATATGAGACTGCCACAATTGACGTTGCTTTATTGACCGCTGAGTCGAGCGCGCGGCCATTTTCGGACTCGCAACCCTGCTCACGTGCCGCCTTGCGCCAGAGGTGAACAATCGACGAAAGTGACGCAATCGAAGGATTAACAGCGAGATATTTATCGGGACTGTCACCAAGAGTTCGCCAATTTTCGATTCGGGCTAGAGTTTCCCGATCTATCCCTGCAAGCTTTGAGAATTGGTTTAATGACAGCTGGAAAACCGTAGTGCGGACGCTGTGAATAAGCGCGCCGAGCTCAGCGGTTTCATGCATCGAGGCTTCCCAGACAACCCTCCTTTCGCGCATTTTTAAAGGGGGCACTGGCTTAGCTTCGGCCGCGAGATCTGTTTTTTTAGAAGCGGACAGCATGGCGGTATTGTAGCGCCAATACGGACCTATCCAAGTGTAATCGTATATAAACCACAGAGACACCGAGGTCACAGCGCGGCTCGGCCGCAACGTATCGCGGTTGCGGCCTCTTCAGCCGCGCTTCTGTGTCGTCCCTCCGGGGGGTTTTTGCTCCGCAAAAACGTATTACTATCGGGCCATTACTAAATTATCTTGCTTTTTTTGGAAGATATGGCCCGATAGTAATACAGAGGCAGGAGAGGGGGGACCAGAGTTAATGAGTCGTTACGCCAGCCCTGTCTAACTTGCTCAAAACATAGTCTATTTTATTCAAGGCACGGTTAACGGTTACGGATACTTGTAAAATCCTCGGCCATTTTTCCGGCCGTACCATCCCGCTTCGACATACTTAATCAGCAGCGGGCAGGGGCGGTACTTATCTTCGCCGAGCTCACGATGCAGAAGCTGCAGAATTGATAGCAGTGTATCAAGTCCTACAAAGTCAGCCAGGGTAAGGGGGCCCATCGGCTGATTCGTCCCGAGCTTCATTGCGGTGTCGACATCTTCGACCTTGACGCCTTCATGAACGAGATAAATAGCTTCGTTCACCATTGGGACAAGGATACGGTTGACAATAAAACCGGGACTGTCGATCGCAAGCACGGTAGTCTTTTCGATTCGCGACATTAATTCGATGATTTTGTTGTGGGTCTCGTCACTGGTTTGCAAGCCGCGAATAATCTCAACGAGCTTCATCACCGGCACAGGGTTCATGAAATGAACGCCGATAAATTTTTCTGGACGCGAGGTCGCTGCGGCCATCTTAGTTATCGAGATTGACGAGGTATTGCTCGCGAAGATAGTGCTATTGGGACAGATCTTATCAAGCTCTTTGAAGAGCTCCGCCTTAATTTCAAACTTCTCGACAATTGCCTCGATCACCAACCCGCAGGAACGCAGCGCCGCAAGCGAATCAACCGCCTTAATATTTTGAAGCGTCTTTGTGATGCTATCTTTTGTGATCTTACCCTTTTCAAGCGCCTTATTGAGCTGGTTCTCAATGCCCTTAATTCCGCGTTCAAGCGCCTGAGCACTTGCGTCACAGAGGAGGACGAGAAACCCGTAGCTTGCAAACACCTGGGCAATACCTGCCCCCATTTGGCCCGCACCTATAACCGCGATTGAAATCTCAGACATTTGAAACCTCTCCAAAAAATTTTCATCCAAAAACGTAATTACGATATTAAGCCGGAGGACCCCAAGGTGAAAGCTCTAATTTATCGCCAAGCAATTCCCAACTGCTCTTTACTATTGAAGAATTTGGTAATAGTCTCAACGCCTAGAATTCCAAGGGTAACTATGTTCCGATTCGTCGCGCGAGATTTAGCTATCGATTTAGGCACGGCCAACACGCTTATCTATGAGCAAGGAAATGGCATAGTGCTTAATGAGCCTTCTATAGTCGCGGTAAAGAGCGACGGCCAGCGCAAGGAAGCGGTGGCTTACGGCGCTGAAGCGAAGCTTATGCTTGGACGTACGCCGGAAGGGGTCAAGGTAATTCGTCCGGTACGTACCGGAGTGATCGCCGATTTCGAGGCCGCTGGGATGATGCTCAAGCATTTTTTAAGCAAGGGCCGAAAGAAATCTTGGGCCTTTTTAAAGCCGCGAGTAATTGTCGGGGTGCCAAGCGGTATTACCGAAGTTGAGAAGCGCGCGATTCGTGACTCCATCGAAGGCGAGGCTCGCGAAGTAAAACTTATCGACGAAGCGATGGCTGCGGCAATCGGTTGTAATCTTCCGGTGACAGAAGCAGCGGCGAGTTTGATTGTCGACATTGGCGGTGGCACATCCGATGTCGCGGTAATAAGTCTCAAGGATATTGTTTACTCTGTGTCGGTTCGTCAGGGTGGCGATGCGATGGATGAGGCGATCATTAATTACCTACGTCGCCGACATCATCTGCTTATTGGTGAATCAACCGCCGAGTTAGTGAAAAAGACCATTGGGTGCGCACACCAGGAGTTTGATAAACAGGAGATGGAGGTACGGGGACGAAGTCTAACCTCTGGCGCGCCAGCGGCTATGACTGTGTCTGGTGCCGAGATTCGCGAAGCCATCAATGAAGTGGTCGCCGCGATCATTGCCGCGATTCGTCAGGCGCTTGAAAACACTCCTCCCGAGCTTTCAGGGGATATTATTTCGGTCGGGCTTTCGTTGGCCGGTGGCGGTGCATTGCTAAAAGGGCTTGATAAGCGAATTTCCGAAGAGCTTAATATCGCCGTAAGAATTGCCCCCGATCCCCTTGCCGCAGTGGTTGAGGGCGCCGGAAAGTGCCTTGATAAGATGGATACCTATCGGGATGTGCTGCTCTAGCATTTGGACGTTTCCCGTACTTTCGCCTTGTCTTTTCGTCGTGTCCTTTGGCTGAGTTCTTTCGCCTCGGCTTATTTCGGGCCTATTTCGCCGTGTATTCTAAAGCTCGCTTGAGTTGATACCGACCACATGTTCGGTGCAAAGCAAGGGCGGATTGCCCGCCTCGTATTTGAAGGTGGAGAGTAGTATGACTCGGTTACTTACTTTTGTAGCGTCTGTGTTGGTAATGTGTGGTTTCATTTCGCGCCCGGCTGCTGCGGCAACTCAATTCTTGTGGGGGCAGGTAGCTGACGTTGAGATTGATGAAGCCGCTGGCGGGGTTACTGACGGCAGCATTGTTCAGCACAACCAACTCGTTTCCTTTTATCGACGTGGCACACGAATCTCGAATTTTAGAGCGATTGTCCCAATTCGTTGTGTGTCAGTTGATGGCTTGGTGAGCTATCATGATTACTCGATTTCCAGCACAGAGGCCCCAGAATTAACGATTCGCCGCAACCGGGTGAACGCCACCACGTTCTTGATTGCGGAGGGAGATCTTCTCCTTAATAACGTTAGTGTCTCGGTCTCTGGAAGATTTTCTAACGCCCGCCGTGGATCGTTTACGGTGGATATTGAAACAGACAGCAATGGAACAGACCAGTCAACATGTGTTGGTTCAATGACTCTGTCTCAAGTTCGACGCGGAGCGCGAGTTTCCGAATAACGCTCACGACGCGGTATCACATCTAAGTGTGGGTCGCTTTTTCCGCTACTCTGTGTCTCTGTGGTTTAAGTACTTCAAAAACCACAGAGACACAGAGTCTGGGAAAGAATACCCGGGGTTAATTAGAATTTACGTCTACGCCACCTGAGTTTGCGCTCTTTCAAGCTTTGCTAATGAGAGGTCTTCGCTTAGAAACGCCACAAGTCCACCAATGGCGCTCGACACAATAATCGCAAGAAGCCAGATTGCTGAGAATGCCACTGCCTTTTCGCTTGTAAGGATAGCCGGCGTTAGGAAAAATATATAACTTTTCTCGCGCACTCCTAAACCATTCCAGCTAATTGGGAGAGAGCTAAAAATGTTAACGAAAGGTACGAATACTAAAATAACCGCGATTGGAATATTAACGCCGACGCAGAGCCCCATGACCCAATGCAGCCCTAGCTGAACAAGGTGAAAGACCATTGAAATTGCCGTAATTATTGTGATGGTTTTCGGCGAGCGCGGAAAAGCCTTCGTCATCTCTTCAACTTTCTGGCGAAGTTTGTGAGAGGTGGGAACAAAGCGCAAAACAAGCATCGGACCGAATATCCATCCCAGCGCGATACTCAAGCTTCCAAGGCCAAGGCACCAGGCAAGCATCGGCTCGAGGCTAAGCCGCCCGAAAATCAAAATCGCGACCCCGCCAAGCGCAGCGAGAGTTGCAAGACCATGCAAGCGGTCAGCAAGAACGCTACTCACCCCGGCCAGTTTAAGAGGCTTGTTCCGCGCAATAAGTATCCCACGTGCAACGTCTCCACCGACCATGCCTAGTCCAAAGCAGTTTAAGAAGGTGCCGATGAAAAAGGCACGAAGTGCGACCATGTAGGAGCTATCAATTCCTGCGGCACGCGCGATGAGCCACCATCTGCACGAGCTCAAAAGCTGTCCAAATGCGTAGCCGGCAACGACCACAAAGACGAGGCCCGGTGAAATTTCAGAAATAACCGAGCTCAACTTCGAAAAGTCCACAGCGCGGGCGACCAACAATAGCAGAATTATGCTTAGTGCAATCTTAGCAAGGCCCCGTTTTGACATAGGCTATAAGAGTACAATCACCTACGATCTCAAGCAAGTGCCGCTTCCCAGGCAAATAGGCAAAATCATTGCAATAATAGAGCATAGTGTCGCTATTTCTTGTGTGCCTCAGATTGACAAGCGCTGGATCAGATTATACCCTTAGCCGCTCGTTTTGTTTTGTGGGCCGCTAGCTCAGTCGGTAGAGCAACTGGCTTTTAACCAGTGGGTCGCAGGTTCGATTCCTGCGCGGCTCAGTACTTGGCATCGCCGCTTGACGCGTCGATCGCAGAGCCGTGCAGGAATCGAACCTATTGCGCCGAAGGCGCAATGAAACGATGGGGCGATTCCTGCGCGGCTCAGTGTTTTTGGCATCGTCACCTGTGCGGTGACGATCGCATGGTGTTTTTGGCATCGTCACCTGTGCGGTGACGATCGCATGGTGTCTTTGGCATCGTCACCGGTGTGGTGACGGTTGTAGAGCCGCGATCAAGAAGTGGCTTAATCGCGGCCTCTTAAGTTGTCTTCTAAAACCAACCCGTAACCCAATCAAGAGCCTGTCCGGCCCACTTTCCGACCTTGCTTGACGAGAGCCACTCGTAGCCCTTACTGGCATAATCGGCGAGCTTGTTCCAGCCTTTGCCGATGTATTTCCCGGCAGTTTTGCCAATCTTTCCATACTTTCCGAGTAGTCCGGTGCCAATGCCGAAGAGCACCTCTTTTCCGAAGTCCCTTACCGTTTCCCAAACGCCGCTGCCGCCTTTCTCAACTTTCTGCATGGGCGCTTCTGCTTGCGCCGTCTGTCCATAGGGGTAGATCACCGGATACTGTGGATAGCCGACGGAATTTGGGGTGAATCCCGACATCTCGGTTGGCCACCCAAAAAGTGAGCTCGCTTGCCCATCTTGCGGAAGCGCGAGACCTTGAGTGTCAGTGGTTACGCTAAAAGGATTATTACTAAACGGGATGGCGTTACTTGCTGGGCCGCCTAAGTTTTCTAGGCCGCCGCGGGAAATGAACGAATTCAACTTTTCGGCAATTCCTGATACAGCCTGCGCTACCATTTCAATGACTGAGCGGATGCCGTTAAGTAGCTGTTCGATGGGCGAGGCAGTTCGTGCATCGGCGCCTATTTGTGGCGTCGGCATGGGGGGTGGAAATGGCATAGCGCAGCCGCACATTGGCCGGCCCATCCCTTGTGAAGAGGCGATAGGTCGGGGTGCATTTTGAGCGTTCCACATCCCCTGCGATTGGACGAATGGGTTGTACGATCCCTGAACGTTTGAACTTTGCGTCATATTCTTCTTCTCCTTATGCGGTAATTAAAGCGTCTTCATTTACAGCCGTAGATATGTTCGTGGAAATTAGCGCAGAGTTTCCTGTACCTATTACCTATAGGTTCTCAGACCTGGACACCCAAAGATCCGATAGGGCGTAAGTAGTGATCAGTCAAGTATCCCTGATAGTTACGCATCCTTGGGAAGCTCTGATTAAGTAGGCACTTTGTCTTCGACGGTCTTTTGGCGATCTTTGTGAAAAAACGAACCGAGAAAATCCTCAAAATAGCCCTGCTATTCTTGCGGTTTTCTCGGTTCGTTTTTTCACAAATCTCATCCAAAACTCCGCCAAATCCAAAGCACCTACCTAATCAGAGCTTCCCTTGATGGGTAGTAGCCGCCTGTGTAAGAGTAGTGATCTATGCTTCTCGCAATTGATATCGGAAACACCAATATCGTGCTTGGTGCATTTGAGGGGCAATCGCTCAAGGTTGAGTTTAGAATTAAGACCGACCTTGCTCGTACTCTCGATGAGTATCAGGCTATTCTTTTTCCACTATTTGCCTCACGCCTCGGGGAAAATTTTCAATTTTCCGCAGCGATTATCTGTAGCGTGGTTCCGCCGGTAACCTCGGAAATTGTGCAGCTTTGCGAGACCAGGATGCGACTTAGTCCTCTCGTTATAGGTCCGGGCACGAAAACCGGACTCTCGATCAAGATGGCTGAGCCGGCAGCGGTTGGATCGGATAGAGTCGCCAATGCGGTTGCGGCAAAGGCACATTTTGGCACGCCTTCACTTGTGGTTGATTTTGGAACCGCGACTTCTTTCGATCTCGTGAGCAAAGAAGGTCATTATCTCGGCGGCGCAATTGCTCCAGGCCCTGCGTCGGCACTTGATGCGTTGGTGAAAAATACTGCAAAGCTTCCGAAAATCGAGCTTGCATGGCCAAAATCCTTTGTCGGAGGAAGCACTATTGCAGCGATGCAAGTTGGATCAGTTGCCGGCTATCTTTTTCTCGTTGACGGACTAATCGAGGCAATTGCCACTGAAATTGGCGGAATTCAACATGTGGTGGCAACAGGCGGTTTGGGCCGCCTTTTTTCGACGCACTCAAAAAAAATTAATAGTTACGATCCACATCTTACGTTAAAAGGAATGCGCATTATCGCTGAATTGAATGGAGTCTCGTGGTAGTAATGACAGATACTACGGATTCAAATAGCCCGGCAGCTGATAATCCCGCACTTGAAGTTGTGCGCAACCTTTCGAATGTCGAACCGCTTTCGGCATCGGATCTGCTTCAGGTCGAATCTATAGGAACGAAAGCCGATACGATTGCGCTTCCACAGGCACTCACCGAGGAGAAAGAGCAGGATCCGATTAAAGCAATTAATTCTGACGACGAAGACATCCGGCAAAAACTTGGTCGAGCCTCAATTCCTGAAAAAATAAAATACGCTCTTTTCGGCAATGGCTTCGTGCGCTCCGCGCTAATTAAGGACGCAAATAAAATTATTCAGCAGTGTGTGCTAAAAAATCCGCGGATAACTCCCATTGAGATCGAGGAATTTGCGAGAAGTCCGCACGTTTCTGAGTTTGTAATCCGCTCAATTTCAAATTCAGCGCAGTGGATGAAAAGCTATTCGCTCAAGAACGCGTTAGTCAATAATCCCAAAACTCCCGGTGATATCGCGCTTAAGTGGCTGCGCTACCTTAATGAAGGTGAGATCAAAAAGATCGCCCGTTCAAAGCAGGTGCCTTCGTTGATCTCGACCACGGCGAAGAAACGGCTGATTGATATGGGCAAAAAATGAGAGCGCGCCCTCGACGGAGGTAGTCCCCTTCAGATGCATTCACTGAGAAATACTAAGATTAGTAGGTGCCATCGGCACTGATGGCGGTTGACTGCCACCTTGAAGTCGGTGCGGATAGGCAAGTGGAGCGAAAAGCACTGACCACACATTGGTGGCTGAACAGTGAAATAGTTTATTTTGGTCAGTAGCCCAATAACCAACGCCGCCAGTAATTTCGTAGTCGCTGGAATCGGTTATCGGGCCGCGGCACGTGCTCGGTCGACTACTCAACGGCCCAACCCCAACGCCTGACGTTCCATTAAACGATGCCCCTTCATGATAGTAGTCTCTGTTCGGCTGAATATATTCATCATTTGCCATCCAAGGATCCAACCTCGCGCCGGTCTTTGAGCGATTTCCCCACCAATACATAGGCGAAGCTTTTTGAAGGAGTGCGCCAGAAATGTCCTGTCCTCTACCAGTTTGGTCTCTGCAAGGCCATCCAGGCGGCGTTGCTGGCGTGGTATTCTGCGCTGAGCCTTTGTGTCCATCGATCTGCGTGAGGCACGTTGTTCCGGCCGGACAATCAGCATTACTTGCGCACGGCTTTAGAAAATTGCTGCAGATTCTGTCGAGTGTGTTATCGCATTTATTACTCCATGGGAAACTTCCATTTTGATCGGCTCTCCAAATTTGCGAGACTGATGGATTTTCATAGCCATTTGCCCCATAGGGAATCTGATTATTGTAAAAGACACCGGTGCCTCCCCTAAATCCTACCGGCCCCCAACCGCAATTGGCCACAGTACAATTTAAGATGTTGTCGTAGATCTCAAAATGTCGAGTCGAACGGGCCTCCTGGGTCGAGCCGGTGTCGTGCCACTGAAACTGGGCGTTAGTAAAGGTATTTTTTCGAATGACAAAGCGCGCACCATGCTCGCCATCGCAGGGGGTATTGTTTACTCCTGCCACCGCCCACTTGAAGTCATTGTCTTCAAAATAAATAGCTTTCTCAGTGCCGTAATCTTCTGGGTCGCTCCATGAGGAATCATTGCCGTAGTAGAGCATGAATTGATGCGAAGAAGTATTGGTATAGGTATTATTATCAAACAGTCCAAATATCGCCCCGCCAGTCCTTGTGTTATAGCCCACGCGAAAAGTTCTCTGGGCAATATTGGTAAAACCGCAGTGATCGACTCTAAGACTGCCAAAATGGCCGTTAAAATCGATAAGTGGCTCTCCAGGGCTTCCCGTGAACTCAATACCAGTAAGGCGAAAATTGGCGCCACTTGGAACGTCCACATTAAAGATTTGCGCGCCGTTAACAGTAAATTTGGTGAGGTAGGTTACCGAACTGCCATTTTTTACCTGACCACGACCTCGAATAGTGATCCCCTTATTGAGATCTATCGCAACACCCGCGGTGAAGGCTCCTGTTGCGCAATCAAAGAACACCTCTTCACCAGCATTCGCAAGGTCGATTTTGTTCTTAATCGCCTGCACTTTTGCGGCGGTTGATCCATCGCAGTCGGTAATAGTCTGGTTAGCCGCGAGGGCTAGCTTGCTGCCCCCTAAAAAAACAACCGAGAACAGTATGAGTATGGAGTAAGCTCCCTTCGACATACACCCTCACTGCATTTCTAAAATTAGTACCACTCTTATAATTTTATCCGAATAAGCAGGTCCCCTCAATCTCTTTCTTTGTCTTCTTTCTTTATCTCTCGAGGGGCGATCTTGTTGATTCGCTTAAGTAGATCAGGCAGTTTCTGTAGCGCGTAGCTACTTTTCTTCCAGGCCATCACCCGAACTGCGGGGTGACCCGCATAATCTCCCTTTTCAGGGATATCGTCGACGACGCCGCCCCGTCCGGCAACACGAACACCATCAGCGATAGTAATGTGGTCACCGACTCCGACTGAGCCGCCTAAAATGACCTGATTGCCAATCTTACAGCTTCCGGCAATGCCAACCTGTCCACAGGCGATGCTATACGCGCCGATTTTTGTATTGTGTCCGACCTGTACGAGATTATCGATCTTACTCTGAATGCCAATCCTGGTGGTACCCAAAGTGGCACGATCAATACAGGTATTTGCACCGATCTCTACACCACTATCAAGCACCACGGTTCCGACTTGCGGGATCTTCACAAGTTTTGCAGCGGCGCCATCTTTGGCGTCACTCGGGAAATAGCCAAAACCGTCCGCGCCAATAACAGCGCCGTTTTGAATGATGTTGTCCGCTCCGAGGCGGGTACCTTCACGCAGCACTGCACCGGAATGAATCAGCGATCCCTTGCCGATCTGAACGTTTGGATAAATAACTACGTGCGGAAGAATCGTTACTTCATCTTCTATGCGGCAGTTTGGGCCTATGCTCACAAAGGCACCGATACGAACATTGCGGCCAATCTGTGCACTCGGATCAATGTCAGCCTTGGCGCTTATTCCCGGTGGAGCTTCCGTAGCCTTAATAAAGAGTGAGACTATCGAGACTAAAGCGGCAAGGGGATCTTTCACCGGCAAGAGCGCCGATTTTGTCTTGAACGATCGATAATCGTGATTAGCCGGCACGAACAGCGCGCTCACTTGGCTTTCTCCAAGGGTAGTTTCGAGGGTTGAACGCGAACCATCTTTGACAAAGCTAAGTGCCTGAGGCTGGGGTTCGTCGAGGGAACAGATTGTCGAGATGTCTTGGTCGGCGAGGCCGATAATTTCAGCACCAACACGTTTGGCGATTTCTTTAAGCGGGATTGCAGCTGCCATGGGGAGAGAATAGCTGGCGGGTGGGGCTTAAGGCAAATCCGAGCTTTAATGGAAGACTGGTTAGGCTCCCGGCGATTTATCCGCTGAAAATAAAAACGGCACTTACTCCCCATCGGGAGATAAGTGCCCCAGCGTCTTTGGACTAAGAACCCGGAAACAAGCCATACGGGAAGCTAAGTGAAGGGGAGGGAAGACCCGCCTCCGAGGAAATCCAAATTCTAAAATTAATTATCGAGCATAACGTCATACCGGTCAATAGAACGTTGCTAAAAATTTTAATTATTCCAATCGTTTACGCAATTTTCGTAAAGCCTCTACGAAAATTTGTCGATCTTTGATTTGGGCCCGGGCTCTAAGCCGTGAGCAGGCATCTTAAAACTTACAGGCATTTACATGCAGAAACCTACGCCCACGAGCAAAATTTGGGTCGCTGGCCACCGCGGACTTGTTGGGTCGGCGATAGTACGAAACTTGCTTAAGCAGGGCTTTGGCAACATCATTACTCGCACGCGCGAAGAGCTTGATCTGCTCGATCAAAAGGCGGTGCATGAATTCGTTCGCGAGCAGCGTATCGAATATATCTATCTCGCAGCGGCGAAAGTCGGTGGCATTTTGTACAATCAGAAATATCAGGCTGACTTTCTTTATGAAAATATTGTAATTGCCGCCAATGTAATTCACGCCGCGGCAGTGCACGGCGTCGAAAAGCTTCTCTATCTTGGAAGCTCATGTATTTACCCAAAATTTGCCGAGCAGCCGATTCGTGAATCTAGCCTTTTGAGCGGAGCGCTCGAGGCAAGCAACGAAGGTTACGCCCTTGCGAAAATTGCAGGTCTCAAAATGTGCGAAAAGTACCAGACACAGTACGGCAAGCGCTTCATTTCGGCGATGCCGACTAATCTCTATGGCCCAGGGGATAATTTTCACCCTGAACATTCGCACGTCATTCCAGGAATGATGCGCCGATTCCACACGGCAAAAGAATCCGGGGAAAACTCAGTCACCATTTGGGGTTCGGGGACGCCACGGCGCGAGTTTCTCTTTGTCGACGATCTCGCCGAGGCATTGTTGGTGTTGATGCAACGATATGAGGATCGAGATACGATTAATGTTGGTACTGGTGTTGATTGTTCGATACTTGAGCTTGCCGAGATCATGAAAGATGTAGTCGGTTTCAGAGGGAGCATTCTTCTCGATCGCTCGAAGCCCGATGGCACTCCGCGCAAAGTTCTTGATGTGAGCTGTATGCGTGCGCTTGGCTGGAGCCCGCGTGTTTCTCTTCGCGAGGGTTTACAGCGATCCTATCGCTGGGCGCTTGAACATGGCGTCTTCAATCCTGAAGCTCAGGACAGTGTGGCGCAGGCGACGAGCGGCCCACGTTTGTAATTATTTAATTGATAATATTGTTGTCATAGAGCTTTTGCCTTACCCTAAGAGAATGTCTCGAAAGACGGTTCGAACTCTTGTTCTCGCGTCGCTGCTTATCTTCAGCTGTGGGATCTCACCAAGCAATTCAGGTGAAATAATCACCGCTGGCCCAGGCCGAATCTCCAAGATTGCTTTCGGTTCTTGTCTACATCAATCCAAACCGCAGCCAGTTTGGAAGGGGATTGAACGGTTTAATCCCGAGCTGTTTATTATGATGGGCGACAACGTCTATCCGGCCAGGGAAGATCTCAAAGGTCTTCGCGCCGCGTATGAGATTCAGAGTCGCCAACCATACCTTCAATCTCTCCTAAATCAAGGAAAGCTTATCGGCACCTGGGACGATCACGATTACGGGAAAAATGACGCGGGACGCGAGCTGCCTTTTGCTGCCGAGTCGAAGCAGCTCTTCCTCGATTTTTTCAAGGTTCCCGCGGGCGATCCGATTCGTACACGAGAAGGTGTATACCGAGACTTCCTTTATGGCGGCCCAGGTTACCGAACGCAGCTGCTGCTCCTCGACCTTCGAAGCTTTCGAGATCCCTTGCTTCGGCGAAGTACGACGGCTCCCGGGGAGACCGGATATCTGCCGCACCCAAAACGGGGCCCCACAATACTTGGTTCAGCTCAGTGGAAGTGGTTTGAAGAGGCGATGAACAACGACACCGAGCTTCGAATCGTCGTGTCGAGTTTCCCAGTACTCACAGGTGATACCCGTAAGGAGTCATGGGGCGATTTTCCTTTCGAAAGAGAGAGGCTTCTCGAGGCTATAGCCAAAAACCCGGCAAAAGTGACGCTTATTCTCAGTGGCGATCGTCATCGTGGCGAGATCTCGCGAATCGACGGCATCTTCGCCCATCCACTCTACGATATTACTTCGAGCTCACTTAATGTTTCGACTAAACGGCGCGAGGAGCCAAATCGCTATCGCTCGGGTGAGTTGATTGTTCAGGACAATTTCGGGACGCTCGAAGTTGATTGGAAAAAGTACCGTCCAGTAGTAAGAGCGTCTTTGCGCACGATAAGTGGGGAGCCCGCACGGGACGTGCAAATTTCGCCGCCGTAGTCTAAATCCGCTCTTCGTAGTTGTTCAGCTTTCTTCGCTTCAGCGAGCTCTTGAGACCTCGGCTAATCGTCATCCGGCGGGCTTGGCGGCCTTGGTGGATTATTTATAAGAAGTCGCGCACGCTGGTAGTAAGGAGAATCTTCGTCAACGTAATATGGCCGTCCTTTGTGCTTCCTGTCCGGCAGCCAGAAAGGAAGCTCGCTATGGTTTTCGGCCCAGGACTGGAGACTACGAGCATGTAGCCGTAGTAGCTGGGCATTCTTAGGGAGATTATCTTCATCAATAGTCGTCGCCTCAATTTTCGAGAGAGTCTCGACGGTGAGATCGGAAATCAACGTCTGCATTTTACCGAGAAGGGCGACTGTCTTGGCAACTCGTGAGTGGATTGTGGCAAAACTGACGGGCTCGGAGCTCATTGTAAGAAGTTTCTGCTCATTATCGAGCGCAACGAGCAGCTCCTGTTTTCGATCGCTCCATGTGTTTCGATCACCGGATAACGACGCAAAGCGCTCGATTCTCCGCGCTAAGACCTGCCACCGTGTTCCGTATTCAATTGCACGCGCGACTTCAACGCCAGGTTTGATAAGACCGATATCGCTGCCAATGGCGATTTCAAAGGGCATCAGCTGAAGCTTTATCTGAGACAGATCATCGGGAGTAAGACGACCCATTTTTATATTTTCGGCGCAAGTAATGAGGCGTCGGGAAAGCTGCTCCTGTTGACTCGGGACTTCGCTAAAAGTAACTCTAGCGAGAGCCTGAGCCGCCGCGAGCATAGCCCGGCTTACCTTTGTGGTCTTGTTTGTCGCAATAGTAACGAAGGTACTTTCAAGATAGACAGTCCGATTCAGCTCCGAAAGCTCTAATTTTAAAGCAAGAAAAGCCGCCTGAACTTCGCGAAGATTCTTAAATTTAGCTTCGAGTTCATGAAGCGCTATCCCGGTACCGCGATCTTCTTGTGAAAAAGAGTCGCCAATCCGCTGTAAAACGTCTCTCGCTTGCTGGTTTACATTTTGCGAAGGCTCTTCTCGCGAGCAGCCGATTTCCGAGAGGCCAAGCAGTGCTGCCATACCGAAGGTGGCGCCGCGAATGCTGGCTCGTTGAAGCGTGTCTCGGTTAAGACCGGCGAGAAGCGAGTGTAGTTTCGAACTCATTAAGGTAACTGTAGCAGAAGCTCGGCCGCTAAGCTAACCGCGGGCACAATCTGTGGGCCGATAGAAGGCAATTGGTTCCACTTTAATTTTGAGCTACCCTTAACCCACTTAGCAGGGCCTATACCACGTTCAAGTTGTCGGCACTGCTTTCTAATTTTCCCGAATGTTTTAAATGCCGGATGGTGAGATACATCGCGGCGACAGCCAGTAAGAAAGCGGCTGACCACACGATTCTCGCATTAGTCGTCCTATAGCTATTCAAATAGTAGCTTTTCCAAAACAGCAGGACCAGAATGCCGGAGAGAGTACCGCAAAGGGTTCCATATTCTTTTCTTAAAACTTTTTTCCAATCGTAGTGGTAGCCTTTAAGAGATTCTCCGATACCGCTTAGATTTGGAAGGAAGCGTGGAACCTCGTTGCAGTAACTAGCGTACTGATCGCCAAATTTCTTGACTAGGAAGGACTCTTCCGCAGCAACAATAGAAATGTATACGAAAAGAAAGAACGGCAGAATGATGACGTAAGCCCAGACTGAATCATAAATCATGCAGATACCCAGGGCGATTAGAAAGTTTCCCACATACATCGGATTTCTACTGTGCGCATATATGCCCGCCCTTACCAGGTCGTCGGCATACACTTTTTTCTGGCGTCCGCCCCGAACAATGTAGGCAAAGCCAATGACAAAAAGTCGTATGGCGCAACCGAGAAGAGCAATAGCTATTCCAACATAGGTGAGAAGACTATCTACGCTCGGATTGATTAGAATTCCTGGCCTCAGGCCTATAAATACAACAGCGAAAATAATTGGAAATATCGCATTTCTAAAGCGAAAGAAAAAATTTCCCGCTTTGATTATGCTTTGCGGCCACGAAACTACGCGTGAAGCAGAATTATTCATTGTCTCACTCTTGTTCTACAAATCATAGTAATTATTTAATGGCGAGAATGCCCTCAAAGCAAACATACTTCATAATAGATAGCGTATCCTGGAAGCCAGCGCGCTTAAGATAGCCGTTGTTGGCGTCACTGGTGTAAGGCTCTAAAACCCCTCGTAAGCTCCGAGATTTAGAGAGGATCTCGTCGTCGGAGAATCCCTGGCTTTTCTTGTAGTCATCGTAGAGAGCTGTCGCCATATCCTGGAAGCGGGCATCTGGCGCGCGCACTTTTTCGAAGAGCAGAAAAGCCCCGCCCCAATTGAGACTCTCATAAATCTTATTATAAAGCGCCTGGCGAAAGCGCGGAGGGATAAACTGAATAGTATAATAAGCGACAATAAAGTCGGCATTTTCCATATGCACTTGATTAATGTCTTGCACCAGAAGCTCAATGTTATTGAGGCCTACGGCGTGTTCGCGCGCCTTGGCGATCATATTTTCTTCGACATCAAATCCGATCCAACGCACATTTGATTTGTGTGAGTTGTAGTGAGCCAGTTTACTTATGAGCTCGCCAGTAGACACTCCAAGTTCGTAACAGGTGCTGTCATTGTGCACAAAAAAATCACTAATTTGGCAGATAAGATTATGTCCTATTTCATAGAGCGGCACCGATCGTTTGATGTGCGACACAAAAGTGTCGGCTGTAGTTCCGCCGAATGACCAGTTGGAACGCATCGCTACTATATTGTCACCGACAAGCTTTGCCGCTGTGTTTTGCGAATCTGACATTATTTTTTTGCTCCGATCATAGATTATAAGGGAGATATCCGGCTAAGGTTTGACAGTAGCACACGGCTAAACTGTTGGGTAGCAAAGGCCATTGAGCTTTGAATTAATCGCTTAGACACCCCGTTTAAAACACCACCCAGCGCTTCGTAGTATAACGGTTTTCGCGCTCAGTCCAAATTCTTAAGTTGTGCTATTGCCGAGGTAATATCAGCGATCGCGTTCTTGTTTTTCTTCGATTCGAGCAGGGTATTTAGCTCCTCTTGGATAGCAGATCGTTCGGTGTCTTTGACGTCTTCGGCAAATACCCGCAAACAGAGAAATCGTGAACGGTGTGGACTTTGTGCGGCTATGTGAAGTTTGGCCAGTTCTTCGCGTACGTACGGGTGAGTTCTCTGACTATTGTTAAGCGCATAGAGCAAGTTGAGCTTTACTCCCTGGCGGATGTCGACAGTTGCTTCTGTGCTGTGTTCGGCATAGTCGTCGAGAGCGCGAAGCCAAGGAATAAGTCGAATCTTGCGGCCAAATTCGCTCGCTACTGATACTGATCCTGCAGAAACTGGAACGAGTCTGTCAGTAAAAAGCGCTGCCCCAAATTTGAATGCTCCTGCGCGATATGCCCGGTTGAGGCAGTAGAAAGTCGCCGGTAGCGGAATTGAGATGCCGCAATCCCGCGCAATTTCATAGGCACTTCGCACCAATTTAAAGCCGCGTTGGCTTGCCGCGACTATGCAGTAGGTAGCTAGTACCCGTGCCCCATAGTCGGCAGCAACTCGCGGCTGGCGCTCAAAGGTGTCTTTAAGAATCTTTAAGGTCCGATAAAAACCTAGGTCGGACATCCGATCGTATAAGAATCGCGATTCATGCAACGGAGTCTCGATCCCCAACTCGCGGCACTTAAGGATCGAAATCAGTCCTTTGACGGGCGAGCACTTCTCAACGTAATGATCGCGAACTGCGACGAGCTGTTCGCTGGAGATCTCTTGCAGCTGGTTAATGTTCGCCGATTGAAGCACGAAATATTTCTGCTTGATTCCTAGGCGTTCGAAGTTGGGAGCGATCTTTGATGCAAAAATTTCCGAGTCGAGCGGTAATCCGTCTTCAAGTCTTGCTAAATGTGGAAGCAGCTCTTCCGCGCCCCGAGCCTGTCGGTGCGTGAGATCTTGCGTCGGCGTGCTCGAGACACTTGGCAGAAAAGCACACGAAGCTCTGCCTTGTGACCAGAGGCTAAGCTGCTGTATTCCTTCGAAGCTAAACCAACTTGAATCTGATAGAGAAGCGCACGGTTGGCCGGCATGCTCCAAGGCGGGACGCAATATTTGTGCGGCTCGTTCCGGGTCGATGGGCTGAAATGCTACGGCGAGGGCCACACGGATTGCGCAGGGGAGGTTGTGTGTGGCTCGATTGGCATGCCACCAGTCAAGCAGTGCCTCGAGGCCGGGACGGAGCTCTGGATTCTTTAGCGATGATTGCATGTGTTGGAAGTTCGCCCGATTCGACGTGGCGAAGCGCAGTAAGTCGCCCAACAGTTCGGTGAGATCCGCCACGGGGGAGTTGGTAAATGTGAGATTTTTGGCGCCGACTTCCAAAATCGTTTGGAGCAGCACGGCGTGCCCCAGGGTCATGGAGCGCAAACTTCCCGAAGTAATTGCTGCGCTCAGCGGAGAGCCGCATCGTGGCCTTTGTTCCAAGCACGAGGCAGCGAGCTGTAACCTTGTCGAATCTATAAAGCTTGAATAATGAAGTTTTTGAACGACACTCTCGAGGAGACGAAGCGCTGCGCGCTCATTGGCCGGAGTCGACACTGACTGCACTGCATGGTGGAAAAGGTGCTTTAAAACCTGGCGGTGATTCTTTATCGGATCGGCCTTCCATAGCTCAGTTGCCAAGGCAAGGTGATCGATCTTGCAGTCTTTAGGCGTATTCGCACCTGTCCGAATTTCCTTAATTTCACTCATGTGCGCCCGTATCACCTAACAAAGAGCCGTATAGGCAGTTATGGCGAACTCATACTTTTAGGGAACCTCTGAAAAACTAGGCGTTTTGAATCGGTTGGAATTCCGAATGAAGTTAGCGAGAAAAAATGCGGGGGAAAACGGAGGATTAGCAGGGCTATTTCGAGGATTATCCCGGCATGTCTTCCTGCAAAGATCGCCGAAAGGCCAACGAAGAAGAAATGCATAGTCTTTTTGAGGCTCTTTAGGTTGCCTTACGTTTACGAAGCTCACTAGAAAGACTCTTGAAGAAATGATCCGAGGCTCGCCGTAATCTGCTGCTCAAGTGTTAAGAAAGCGTTAGGCGGCTACCAGCGAGATCATTTTTAATCCCAAGCACATCGCAAAGCCGAGGGTAGAAAACGCTATCGGTAAGAAAGAAATTGACGAGTGAGTCGAGCTTTTCGCCGCCTGATTGCAGCTCTATCCAAGAGCGGGTAAGCGCACTTCGAAGCTGTGCTTTCCATGTGCGATCATTCCAGTGTCTTTCGTGGATGAGAATAAGACCGTCTTGATATGAATTCGAAATCCAGCGATTATCAAAGTACCGGAAATCATGATGAGAGCTACAGATAATGTGGTGCGGGAAAGGAGCAAAGAGCAGCGTATTTTTTGGCTTCGAGTGCAGCAGCGACTGAAAAAGATGCGGGCTAAAAAGTGTCTGGGAGATGGAACGTTTCTTGATAATTCCGCCTTGGATCAGCCGATCTCGATATAGCGAGGAAGAAGAGGGAATGTTTTCCATTAACATTAGTTCGACTCGGCGCGATTCGGAAACGTCTGAGTTTTTGGTGGATTCGCGGGCAGTGAGCAGCCGTATGCCGACCTGCGGAGAGAGCATAAAGGGTATATAACGTGAGCCCTTGGGGCGAGTACGCGCCAGCTCGGCAGTGTAGGCGCCAAATGAGAGAACGTCAGGACTCTCATTGTCTGAGGCGTTGGCGAGCGCTTTGAGCATGGCGCCGACACTAGAAAAATCGAAGCGAATTCTCATCGGCAAAATATTCTGCCGTGCACAATGAAAGAAAAGTGCATTGTGGGCGTTCGCAACAGCGGTATGCCAAATCTGCACCGGTGGGCCTTTGCTCGCCGTGCGTGGAGATTCTTCACGTGGAGTGGTTCGTAACAGTTCGCGCTCAATCTCACCCGAGAATCGCGCAGGGCTTTTTGAGGTTCGCGAAGCGGATAAGGACTCGCAAAGTCTGTCATACGAGCGTGAAATACCCCAGCGGCTGCCAATGTCTACGCCGCGGAGGCAATGTAAAATCTCTTCACGGATCGGACGCGCAAGAAGCGCACGAAGAGGCCCGACTGATTCGCCGAGGATGCCGTCAGCCCCGTTTCTTGCCATGGTAAGCCTGGGCATGCGCACTGTCCGAAAACCCAGCTCAATAGAACGACAGAGCGTCGAGATCTCAGTTTTGTCGCAAATTTCAACACCATCCAGATATATTTCGAAGCGAATTGACTGATGTGCGCGCGGCGGCAGTCCAATCGAAACTGGACCGCGGCGACGCATCCCTGAGTTTGTGCTTCGAACAAGTCGGCGAATGATAGGCGAACCATTTTGGCTTCGACCGAACATGTCAATCGTCCACTGTGGAAGTCGACGAAGCGCGTAGCCAAGTGACGCGGCGGGCGATCCAGATCCGCCCTGAATAATCTCTTCGCGTTCATGATCATCGCTTGCGGCCCAGCGCAGAAAGAGGATTATCATAGCTTGTAATGCCGGGCGCCACTGAAACATTCCGACATGGGGGAATGCCCCGGGCGCTCTTCCGCGCATTGCGTTCCGCGGCTTACTAAGAAGCGAGTGACAGAAATGGCTCCGCTCTAACTGCGGCCTCGGCTCGCGTGAAAACCAAAGCTGTAGACAATTGTCCAATTGCGCCATGCACCTCTTAATGTTCTGTGTGCAATTTTCAAGTACAGCAGTGATTGTAGTGAAATTCGAGGGCGAATCAAAGCGCTCTATCTCTAATTTAGACTCGGCCATTAGATTCGCCATCTGATCGAATATATTGAGTATGACGCCGAACTTGGATAGCTGTTGAGCTAAATAAGCGGGTTTGCGAGTCAATATTCCGGCAACTTTTGAATCGTAGTTCCCTCAGGCTGTATTTTTAAATAATTCAATGGTGAGTGTTTATGCATTTTATGACGCATTCTAATACGTCGATTACAAGACTGTTCGCGCTGGTACTGCTCGCAATGCCAGTAATCGCCGGTGCTGATGTGCCCTGCAATCCTTCCGATTGCAGGATTAGCCTGGGTGCATACGCTTATAAAATGCAAATGAATCAAACCCGACTTACAAGTTCGACTACGCTTTCGAACGGCGTAATCTGGAGCTCCTCGTATTCTTCGGGGACTACCAACTCAAGCGCGTACGTTCAAGAAGCGGGTAGTAATGTACGAAACGACTTTGGAAGTACCACCAGCTGGGTCTCTTCCGACGACAACTCGTCCACCGGCTCAGATGGTAGGATAAGGTCATATAAGAGCAGAGCAACGGGCTATAGCATTGTTGAGCCAGGCTTTTTGACGCCTTGGGGGCCTGCGCGCATCGAGTATTATAATCAATGGCAAAGTGAACGTTGCCCGAAAGCTAATGAGGGAGAAGGGTGTGATACCGACAAAGGCGAAACGCCTGCTGACCAACGCTTATTGTGGGGGGACCGTCCATATGCAAGCACAGGCCGTTTCGGTGGCGCGCAATACGTTTGCAACCTCGACTGGCGTTATGTTGACGATCAGAACTACAAAAATGATGCAACAGGGACCTATTACAGTTCAAGTTCAACCACTGGTTATGAGGCCTACACCGCTCGTTGGGAAGTTTGGTTCAGTGCCGAAGCGCGCCCGCCGACCGGCATGATTCCTTATCTTAATGATGTAATGACCATCACGGACTATCCAGCACAGGGTAATCCGACCACGCGCGTCGTGCGTACGCACTGGCCACTTACCGGAGCAAGCGGCTCGGGTCCGGCGGCGGATCCAGCAAGTTTATATGGCAAGCTTTCGTCGGGCGCGTGCCGTACATGGAGTCATGCGGCGCAGATTGTGTACGGTCCTCCACCTCCTCCACCTGGAATTCGTGCAGCGTCTGCTGACACGGCGCCGTTTGATTATAGATCGATCCAGCATTTCCCCGGCGAGATCGACGCTAATACCGGACTTTATTTTACAGGCGTATATTTTGTTTCGAACCGTGTTGAATCGGAGCGCGATGTTTGGCTCAGGCACTATTATAGCCGCACCAATTTCAGTAACTATTTCTTCACGATTCTTGCTCCGCGTTGGCTAAGCGAAGCAGCTCTGAGCCACTCCTGGATGTGGGAATTTACCAATAACTTCAATAATCCTCCTGGGGATCTCTCGCAGCGTTGCTTCGGTTACCCGACGCTTCTGGCTTGTATTGTTGCGAATGTTGCGTCACCTGATTCGAGGGAGCGCGCCGCTGTAGTAGTTCCAAAACCTTCGCCTTCGCCGACACCGATAGCGTCGCCTGGGCGGTAGGAGCTGTCCATCGGAGCCGTTCGCCCTATGCGGTTTAAAAGGGAGGCGGCTCGTTTCACGTGATGTGCTAAAATTGAGGAAGATCCAATGATAATTATGAATCTGACTCAGCTGATGAAAAAATGCGCAAGCCTCGCGGGGGCGCTTACCTTAGCCGGAGCAAAGTTAAACGCCGCTGAGCAGGCACCGATTCTGGCTCCAGTGCCATCGCCAAACTTACGTGATGCCAGCTTCCCTTTGGCGCCTTCAGGCGCTGGCCGTCTTGAGGCGAATAGAAAGTTAGCGCTGCGCCACGTCATTGATGAACTTTGTGCGATGTCGCTTTATAACCCTGATGGGACGCCGCGGTCAGTGCCAAAAGACGGTTACCCAAGGCATGAAGTGGCAAGAGCTCCACTTCCTCTTCGGCTCGAGGCGGATCAGCTGGAGCGCCTTAAGAAAAGTGCACCGGCGGATCTTCAAAAGAGATCAGAAGCTCTTTTCTCGCGAATTACTAACGGAGTTGTAAATCGCTACTGGCTCCTTGATGTTTATGGCAGGTTCCTGGTCGACTATGCCGAAACGCTGCTTCCGAATGATGCACATCGGCCAAGAACGCTGATTCCGCTTGGTGGAATCCCGCAGTACG
Organism: uncultured Bdellovibrionales bacterium; assembly: GCA_964510065.1. GTDB lineage: Bacteria > Bdellovibrionota_C > UBA2361 > UBA2361 > CAIXSY01 > CAZEAC01. The sequence continues at coordinate 46,790 of CAZEAC010000013.1, forward strand.
GCTGCCAGCTTTCTGATGGGTCCGACACGGCGGAGAATGATCGAGTACTAAGTCAGGTCGCACAGGGTCAAACTAAAGTGTTCCGTGAGATGTTTCTGAAGGAGCTTGCGCAGCAGTTTTCCGCCGCGGCGACTAGTTCTGCAGCCCCTGATTCTGAATTGCGACGCTCCAAGGTCGCTGTGGGCGGGAGTGCACTTCCGGTGACGCCCCTTCGTGAAGCGCTTTCGCGAACTGATCAAAAACTTGATTCTCTTAGGCGTTCGGCATTGTACAGGCTTTTCAATCAAGCTCCGCAGATTGAAGCTCAATTTTATGCAGCCTACGATCGGATTAACCAGACTTTTGCTCAGGGACCGCTTCAACCGGTGCTCTTTGTCGGTGAGGCACCAAAACCCTTGGAAGAGTAGCCCACTGGCTTATTCTTTTATCTTTTCGCTTCAAACCAAAGGTCAAAGTTAAGCTCTCCATACAGCGTCGTGAACTGCTTAGGAGCAACGCTTCCTTCGAGATTTCCACGAAGGCGCGAGACCTGCTCATTAATCGTAAGAATTGTAATCGGGATAACCAAGTCTTCGCTTCTGTTACCGAGCTGAACCGATCCGTGTGCCTCGACTCTATTGTCACTTACACGCGAAATTTTCGAACTGTGAAACTTTGCAATCGGTGCCTCTAGGCCCTGAAGCAATCCGCGCGCGAGCCAAATAAACTGTGGCGCTGTGTTGTCAATTTGAGGCGTAGAAAGGTCGATATTAAATGCCGCCTGGAGCAGCTGATGTGTTTCCGGATCAACCTCGACCTGGCCAGTATAGCGATTAAATGAGCCGGCAATTGGCAGCGTCGTTGAATTGGACTTGAAATGAACTCGAGAACGGCTGCTTACTACTTTCTGAAAAGAGGATTCAGCGAGAATCTCTTGGCGCGTAGCGAGCAGTATGCAAAATGTGAGGAATAAGCGCGAAATGGTATGATTCATCGGTTGCTATAGATTCGCTTATAACGCGGGGAGCTTCAAGCCGGGCAATCGTGAATGAGAGTCGGGAGCGGCTAAAGCGAGAACGTATTAACATGACAAGAGCATGAAATTGCGGTAAGCTGCTGTATCCAATAACTGCCTAACTGACTCATTGCGAGGAACTGGCCATGGCGACTATTAGTAACAAGAATAGCTTTCGAAATGGGAATGAAGACCGCTCGAGCCGGGACACTGCTCTCCCGACCACCTCGACACTCCCGAGTAGGAGAGGCTTCATTTCACAGCTAACGGCTGTTACTGCAGGGATTACTGTGGGAACGGTGCTGATTGGACCGGGATGTAAACCGACGGGCCAGGCTCCCTCGGCTGGGCCGGCTGTAACTCGAACAATTGGTCTTGAGTCTTATGTAGGCAGCCGCCAAGCAGTAGTGGCAGATCTAGAAGCCCTTAAAGGACAATTTTCTCAGCTTTATAATGGTACCGATGGTGCCTTTGACCGATATATTAAGCGGCAAAGTAGCGAAAATTATCGTGCTCTTGTAGAGGCCTATGAACATTTTGATTTTCAGTTGATGGCGATGGACAGCGCCTTTAAGCGAGATATTCCTCAGGCAAGAATAAATCAAGATTCTCGAATTCGCTCGGGAAAAACTGCATCTGCGATACAAATTGTAATGAACCATGAGCAGGATTTTGCTAATGCTTCAGCAGCTAAGTTGATTCCCGCGAGTTTTCGTGGAGGGCTTCCTGCCGATCAGAAAGACTTGGAATTGGCGCAAAAAGCGGTGGCGATTAACTTCCAGATGCAGAGCTTAACCCGTGCGTGGAGTTCCTGTGGTGAGCTTATACATGGCTTCGGCTCATTGGTCACAGTTGATAGCCCACACGGCAGTCGCGGAAAGAAAGAGCTTGTGGAGCGGCAATTTCGCGCGGTTGCCCAACTCTTGCCGCTTATTGATATGCTATGTGCTGAGATGTCAAAGGGTGGCCTCGATAGGGCTGTGAGTGGGCAGCGAAAGGCCTAGGGTTCTAGAGAGCCTGTTCTGTTATTTACTTGAGTAAGATCTAGGTTTGCGTTAAAAATAAGCAAATAGTCAATAGTGAATGGATAGGAAAGGATGCGTTCCACCTGTCTGACCTTGACCAAAGAGATGCCGAAAGAATAGTTCTCAAGTCCCCGACCTGGGTGGAGTGGGAGCCTTCTTGGTTTCGCTTAACTGGTTCAGGTAAGGAGTAATTGCTGCGTTTATTTGGAGCTTGATATGGAAATCTTAGGTGGATATTCTTGTTACAAGTCTAGCTGTATAGGTCTTGACCGGCCTCAATTCCGCGTGAATCTCCACGCCGTTGCGTTTATCGCAACAGCGGTCTTGGCTGGATTGGTGTGCGCAGGACCGAGCTTCGCGGCGTCTTCTTCTACGAGCACCACGGTGACGACGAGCACGTCGAATACCACAACCACTACAACAACTACTACGACCACTACTACCACCGGATGCACTGGAACTACTTGCGAAGAGTGCGACACTCCAGAAAGTGCGGAGCCTCAAGTCTGTGTAACTACGACGACACTTCCGGGGAACCCGCAACCGACCTGTTCGCCTGCTCCGGAAGGCGATGATGATGAGGAAGAAGAAGCACAGGCTGCGGCACTTTGCTCAGAGCCATGTATTGTTGCGGCGGCCGCTAATGCGGGTCAGCCTGACCAGACTTCATGTGAAGCGAAATGTGATGAACGAGATTGCGGCACCCTTGGCATTGATTGTCATTTGCAAAAGAGGGCCTGTAAGTGCGCCTGCAAACGCTGCGCAAACGATCCGAACTGTTGCAATTTGCATGTTTGTCCGACCGACAAGTGTAAACAGAGAGCAAAGAACCGTTGCGAAGAGCAGTGCCGAGATAAGCACAAAATCGAGCCCTATTTTGAAGAGTGTAAGAAAGCTTGCACGCATATGTGCGGTTAAAAATCTGAACAGCTGCTCCGATGAGTTGGTATGTGCGACGAGGAATGTTGTTACTGCTGGCTTTCGGGGTAGCTGGATCGGGGATTCTCTGGGCGCGAGGAGTTTGGGACCAAGCTCAGTCTCGCGGCGGGATCCCCGGTGGGTCGTTTCGAGAGGGTGCTGTATCAGCGGAGCGCCAAGTGCGTGGTCATGCTGGGGTAGGGCACCCATTTAATCGACATGTTCAGGACGAGACGCAGGAGGCGCGCGGAGTTGTAAGGGAGATTCCTTACAACGCGCCTCTCGCAAGAACCGGCTCTGCAGATGCGCTTATCGAGCGTATTGGTCGTGAAATTCCGCTTACTCATGACCAACAGCTTTCGCTCCGTGAGATATTTCGCTCTTCTTATGAGCTTAAGTTAGCTGGCCTTACTCGCCTCCAGGTCCAAGAACATATTGATGAGGCTATTCGGGATCTGCTTGGCGAGGAGCTTGGGGCTCAGGCTAGCAGCATTTGTGCCCGACATCGCTCCAAGATTGCAGACGCTACGGTTAGCTCGCTGCTCTTGGCAGCTTCCGAGGATACTATTTTCGCAGCTGAAGATCGTCAGATGCTTGCTTCAATAATTAACGAAGCTGATAGCCGCGGCCTTGAAACGGATCAGCGTTGGTCCTTTCTCGCAAGTGAGCTCCAAGCACGATTTTCGCCGGAGCAGCTTCAAAAGCTTACCCCCGTTTTGAATAGGCCTCCATCAAAGTACGAAAATCCTCCTGCGGCAATTTATCTTGCAAGTGAGGAGGTGCAGGCTCGTTCGGTGCTCCTTGCGAAGGAGCGTCTTGGACTGACGCCTGAGCAGGTTGTGCACTACCAACAGTCGACTCGATTGTCCCAAGAGGCTTTTAGGCGGGAATATGCGGCTTTGACAGGTGTGACGGCTGAGAACGGGGCAGTGACGCCTGCGCAGGCAACTCGGCTTGCCTTTGCTGCGGCACGGAAAGTTTTTCAGGCGTCGCTATCGCCCCATCTGAGTCCGCAGCAAAGAGTACTGCTTCGAAAGGGGCAATCTGCGGTTGACACTTTAATGTAGCGGTTCTCTATAAAATAGCTACACGGTGCCAAAAAGTTCGCGCTCAAAGTTACCAGTTATGCCCGGGTACGCACACGCTCGAGTTGGATTGCGTGCTATTAGACCAAGGCATCTTCGGCACCGCCGCCACCAATAACAAGTTTTCCTTCGGATTCAAGCCGCCGTACAATATCGACGATACCTTGTTGCGCCTTTTCCACGTCTTTGAGTTTCACCGGTCCCATTGCTGCGAGGTCTTCTTGAATCATTGCCGCAGCACGTTGTGACACATTTCGGAAGATTAGATCTTTGAGTTCGGGGCTTGCCGTCTTGAGTGCCATGACCAGCTGATCGCGCGGCACTTCCTTGAGCACGGTCTGCGTGCCCTTGTCGTCGATCTTCTTGACGTCTTCGAACGTGAACATCAGATTCCTTATCTGTTCCGCGATGTCGGGGTACATCTCTTCTATTTCGGTAAGAATGCGCTCTTCGTTGGTACGTTCGACGAAATTGAGTATATCGGCAGCAGACTTTGGACCGCTGACCTCTTCCTCGTCGTTGAGGCCCGACCCCTTGAGTTGCGATCGTAGTACTTCGCGCACTTCGTCGATAACATCGGCTTTGACGTTATTGAGATGGGCAACTCGGACAATGATATCGGTTTGTCCCTCTTCGGACATTTTCTGTAATACAGCTGATGCCTGGTCGGGATTCATCTTTGTAAGAAGGAAAGCGATTGTTTGCGGATGCTCAGTTCCTATGAATCCATTAAGGATTTTTTCGGGAACATCTTGAATGATCGACGAGATCGGCTCTTTGCGCGAGCCGCTTATATATTCAAGCATTCCCTCGCCAGCTTGCTGGCCAAAAGCGCCTTCGATAACTCCCTTCGCAAAGCTTTTTCCGTCAACCAGCATGGTTGTTCCGGCCTTCATCATGTTGCGAAATTCTTTGGCGATGTCGAATTGGGTCTCGCGATCGACTTCGGAGACGGTCATGAATGCGCGCGAAATGCGCTTTACTTCTAATTCGTTTAGATTTTTGAGTACCGCGGATGCGAGCTCCTGGCCTAGAGTAAGCAGTGTAAGCGCCGCCTTTTCTGTGTTATTAAGCTCCCGTGCCATAGATTTAGCCAAAACGGCTGTTGATTGTTTTGATGATGAGGCGGAGGCAAAAGCACGCACTAAGTCGCATGGATTATGGCGGTATTACCCGCGTACTTCACTACAATCGACTTGGCGGAAAAAGTCGCGAGGCGCTCACCCGGTCAATCCGCCTTTTCGATCTATGCTGGCAAATCAATATCGAAGCGAATGAAGAATGCTCATTTTCTTGAGGTTTGGAAAACAAGCCGACCCAAAAGGCCGCAATATTTCTCGACTAGGGCAAGCAGGTACCGAGTTTATAAATGGCACCATTTCCAAATGTACTGCCCCAGAATGTGGCTCCGTAAAGTGCGCCATCAGGTCCCTGGACTACCTGACCGCGCGGGGAAGAACCTGAACTCGAAGCAGAGGCAGCGGTTCCAAAATTTGAGATCACCGCAAAACTGCTTCCATCCTTGTTTATTCTATAAACAGTTCCTCCATTAGAGCTGCCGCCCAAGAAAGCTGCGCCATAGAGAACTCCGTCACTCCCTTCTACGAGAGTACTATCGGGAATTCCATGGACCGAGCTTAAGATCATCAGCGTGCTAAACCCAGTTCCGTCTTTGTTGACTTTATAAATCGTGCCGCCATTCGTGCTACCGAGAGTAACAGTCGTTCCGTAAAGAACACCATCGCTCGCCTCAAGTACCGTGGAAAATACGGTGGATGATGTCGCGCCACTCATCGGAGCAAAGTTATGTACAGTGGCGAAACCGGTACCATCCATTTGAATTTTAAACACCGTACCACCTGCTCCTGTACCGCCTGCGCTTGTGGTGCCATACAAATAGCCATCCGAGGCTTCTATTACAGAGGCGAGCGGATATCTGGGGTTGGTTCCAGTCGTAGCAAATGATTTTACAATGCTAAAATTGCTTCCATCTGGCTTGAGCCTGAAGATTGTACCTCCAAAATTGGCCCCTCCGTTACCACTCGTCCCGTAGAGGAACCCGTTACTCGCTTCTGTCAACGATCCTCGCGAAAAAAAGGGGCTACTATTAGAAATTTGAAAATTTCGTAATGTTTGATAATTGCTGCCGTCCTTATTCATCCTGTAAATAAGGCCCACACCAGACGAGCCGCCATATGTGGTAGTGCCGTAGAGTAGGGCATCACTTCCCTCAATTGGCGGATAATTAGGGCCAGAACCGCTCGGCAAAAATGAACTAAAATGACGAAGTATCATGTACCCCGAGCCATCAAGCGCAAGCCTAAATACTGTCCCGCCTCCTCCCGAACCACCACTTGAAGTAGTTCCATAGAGCATCCCATCACTTGCGCGAGTAAGTGTTCCGCCTGGCCTTGTCCCATCGTTGGGGGCCGAAGTAAATTTATGAATTGCTGAGGCTGGTACTATGGCAGTGGAGTTCTGAAATGATACTTGAGTGTTCGTGGGAATAGGATTACCACATGCATCACGAACATCATTGATTGTTAATGTATACTGCGTTGCTAGCATCAACGGCTGATCGAGTAGTAACGCCACCGTTTTACCGTCAGCAAGCAACGAAACTGAAATTATAGTAATTCCGTGATCAAGCGAATAAGAAAAGATCTCCTCGGCGCTGGCACGTTCGACAAGGTCGTTAAAAGTCAGTCGCAATATTGAAGGCGCACACGAACGTACATTCGCAACTAGAGGTGGAGTAACGTCCGCCACTACACTGAGCGTTGCTGAGCTACTTTGCGTGACACCGCAAGCATTCATAACTGAAACTTGGTACTCACTACCGCTATCACTTAATCCAAGTGGTTCCGTCGTGAATGTAGAATTCGTGGCCCCCAAAATGGGACTTCCATTAAGTAGCCACTGGTAGGTGAGCGGCGAGCTGCCAGCAGCAGTGGCGCTAAATATGGCACGGTGACAAGCCTCAACGGTGATGTCAGCAGGCTGAGAGCTAAAAGAAGGAGCTACACACTGGCCAGAAACCGGACTCGCGATGCCTTGGACTAAGGTGAAGAGCAGTCCGAAAAGCCATAATTTAAGAGTTACGCAACTGAATTGATTTACAACTATAGTGGTTTGCAAGGAAGGCGCCCTCAGAAAAAGACTTTGTAGCAGTCCAGTGTTGGCAAAAAACCTAACACGGTTAACAACACAATTCTATCTTAATTTTTCCTCACACATCGCCAAGGGCTCGAAGATTGCTACTGCCCACGCTGCGCAGGGGTTGCCGACCAGTAAAGGATTGCATCGCTCCCTTGTTCGACAACAAAGGTTGCTATAATCTTTTGACCGGGTACAAAAGGCGCCTTTTCAGCGCTTGCCGATAAAAGTAGATCAGTCTGCGCAATACGCAGAGTCTGCGGAAAATGGGGACCGCTTCGCGATGTCGATTTCCCATTAAAGCGTTCGATATTGTAAGGTGCACCGCTCGATACAATCTCATCGACCTGAGTGGAAAAGGTAATCGATCGCGAATCCGACGCGGCCAAACTCAACATGGCTGCGACGGTGCCTCCAACGATTAATCCCGATTTCACAATTGTTTTATTGTTATTAGTAACTTTTGATGCAAGTCCCATCGCCGCCAGCCCAAATATCCCCGACAATGCTACTACGCCGAAAGGGTCAAATGTCTTGGTATTCCAAGCGACCGGCCCGTCGTACTTAGGCGCAATCGTTCCTTCGAGCTGTAAACGTTGTCCGGGCAGGCCCGAAGCTTGATTTGGCTTTGAAGCGTCCTTTTCGACTTTGGCAATCGGATCCGGACTTGCGTCCGTTTCGGCAGCGATACTGCGCGACTCCGCGCCAAACCCGATCGTTGACAATGAGATCATGCCTCCAACAGCGACCGCTGACATAGAGCTCTTTGAAAACATGATCCGCTCCAATACTACTGAGGTTGCTGCTCGCGCTTTGTATGACCCGGCTACCCCACTGTGATCCTGTGACCGCTTCTAATTACTAAAGATTAGCAGCTCCATTGCATAAGAGTCAGATTGACAGGATGGGCAAACTTATACACGGCGGGAATGACAGAGTTTTTTGAAAATGATGGAGCCAAATAGACCGGCTACGCGAGCCCCCAGCGCAAAGCGTCGCGGGCGGAGCTGCTGGAGGGTAAGCATCAACCAACGCAAGAATTCGGAGATCTTATCATCTCGCTCAATCTTTAGCTGGTGCTGATGATGCAGATGTCGCGCCAAGCGTTGCCGACCATGTATGGCAGTGCGCGTCATTCCGGTGGAAGCGAGATACTCCTTGCGATGCCGCGAAAACCTGCGTGGCCGCGAATGATCCTCAGTCCAGAAAGGCACACTGTTTAGTCGAGAAGAGGGAACGCTCGTGGGTGAGTCGAGAGCTGGCATCGGGGGCGTCGAAATCGTGACGACGCGAAACTCTGGATAGCTGCTGCTGGCGATGCTCGTAGCTGGCTTGAGTGGCGGACCGACAACGTCAGCGCCAATACTTGGGGGACATGCTGTCGTCGTGAGGATAGCTGCCGGGCGTAGAGTGGAAGCCGTTTTGGTCTGCTCGGCTACGGGAGCGGTGACGCTCCATGTTTCTAAGACAGCTCCTGGTCTTGGTGTCGATTGCACAGCGTTGTTGCTAGGTGGGTTGCTGTGCGTCGGCAGCGAGTAGCCGAGTGCAGCAATTATTTTCTCGGCCGCGCTGCGTGTTCTCGGGGAAATGCTTTTTGTCGCCTGGACTAGTGGTAGCTCGTGTCCGACTGCTTTCGGTAGATCGGTCTTGCCCTTTTCATACCGCCCAGGGCTGGAGGTCGGTTTGGAAACTGTTGCTGCCGCGGAGGCTGCGCGTGATGGAAATGGCCTATTTTCGCTGTAACCTTCTGAGATGCTCATCCTTTCATGATTTTTTTTGACCAAGTGGCCCCCTGGTTTCGCACTGTCGTCCCGGGTATTTCGCTCACGGCCCAATCCCTTTCTCTTGACCCGACAAGCTGCTCCAAGTTTTTCGAGAATTTGATTCTTTTCCTTCGTCGCATGAGGCGAGACGGGCACAGCGATGTTGCCTTTAACGCGAGCAATGTTTGCTGTCTTAAGAAGCAAGGGCGGCCTGAAGTGTGAAATCTTGGCTTTTATGGCGTATATGCGGTGCTTTGGTATGGGTGTCTTCTGAACGGCCGCCGCGAGCTTTCGACTTGGAATAATCGCTTTCGATGTATCTGGCAAGGTCGTGGCGCGCAGAGCGCTAGTTTCGTCAGGATTGGCTGCGGTGGTGTCCTTCTCATTTATTGCAATCGGGTCTGGCGCTGCCCGGTTTTGCCGTTCAAACTGCTCGCGCGTTATCGCTGTTTCGAAGTTGTGTTGGCGGGGAAGTGGCGGATCGGCAAGAATAATTAGAACTTCGCGCTTGTCTCTGGTCAGGCTTTTTCGAATGTTGCACGAAGCCGAATCGAGTCGTGACATTGAAATAAACTCTTCGAGATGATGACTGCGTAGCTGTCGCGGACAGGGGAGTATGAGTCTGCATTTGCTCGAATGTCTTGGTCCACGCGGGAACGAGAATGACGCGTGGCGAGGAGCTGCGTCGAGTAACACGGGATTCCTGATGCGCAGGCGTCTCTTGGCTTTTCTTGGCACAGGAGCTTCGCCAGTAATTTTGAGGGTAAGCGTGCTCATGGTCTATCCCCAGTATTGGCAAAATAGACAATTGCAGCAAAGAAAAGCTAAAAATTAGTACTATTTAGCGCATTTCCCGTTAATAATTACAAAAATACCGGCGAAGCGCCCTGCAGCCACAGGTTTTGCAGCGGATCTGCTGGCGCGCAGCCTGGCGGCGCCACCTATACGAGACAGGTTGCAAGGTTCTCTATGTGCTAACTCTCGAGAGCGTTAAATCCCGGAAGCCCTTTTCCTTCGAGGAGCTGAAGGAATGCGCCGCCGCCTGTTGAGATATGACCGAACTTATGTTCGAGCTGCATCTGGTGAATTGCCGCGTCGGTGTCGCCGCCGCCAACAATCGTCATCGCGTGCGCGCTGGCGAGGCTTTCAATCATATCAGTGGTACCCTTGGAGTAATCTTCGTTTTCGAATGCGCCCATCGGGCCATTCCACACTACGGTCTCGGCGTTTTGAATCGCTTCACGGTAAAGCAAACTTGTCGCTGGTCCAATGTCCAGCGCCATCGCGTCGGCAGGAATCTCCTGCACTGGATATGCTCGTGCAAGACCCTTTGAGGTTGGCGAGGGCCCAACCATTACATCTACCGGAAGATATACCTTGGCTTCGCGTCGCGCGAGTGTGCCCAAAAGCTCAAGCACCTTCGGAGTGAGATCCTTTTCATAGAGCGAGCGTCCAACCTGAAAGCCTTGTGCAGCAAGAAATGTATTGGCCATCGCGCCGCCGATAATAAGTTTGTCCGCGCGGCTTGCGATATTGATAAGAATGTTAAGCTTGGTTGAGACTTTAGAACCACCGAGCACAAAACAAAGTGGAGCTTTTGGCGAAACCAGTGCACGCTCGTATGACTCCATTTCTTTCTGCATGAGCAGACCGGCGGCTTTCACCTTAAAGAGCGCTGGAACTCCGACCATTGAGGCATGCTTACGATGAGCCGTGGCAAAGGCATCATTGACGAAGATATCACCTAATTTTGCAAGCTGTCGGCAAAACTGCGGGTCGTTTGCCTCCTCGCCCGGATTGAATCGCAGGTTTTCGAGAAGCACGACCTGGCCAGGCTGAATGCCCCGGGCCATCTCTTCGACGGCTGCGCCGACACAATCGGCGGCGAGCACAACATCTATTTTGGCTAATTCGGCGAGCCGTTTCGCGCAGGGGCGAAGCGATTCTTTCGGATCGACTTTGCCGCCGGGACTGCCGAAGTGTGACATGATAATCGCCGAGCCGCCCTGATCAATTATATACCGAAGCGTCGGCACGAACTGCTTAATTCGATTGTCGTCGGTGATCTCTAGTGATTCATTGAGCGGTACGTTGAAATCCGCCCGAACCAAGATTTTTTTACCCTTAAGTGCCAGATCTTTTAAATACTTCATGCTTCCTATCGTTTATTTTGTGCCGCGTTTGTATAGCAGATTTTGCGAAAGTGTACAGCCCGGGCATAGTGGCAGTTACATGCAGATACCAGGTTAAATCCCCGTCGGCTCGTCGATGAACACAGTCTTGATATCAAGATCTTTCTCGATCCGTCTCCCAAGGGCTAAAACGCCGAATGTTTCCGTGGCGTAATGCCCAGCAAAAATAACATTTATTTTAAACTCTTTGGCCAGATGAAAAGCTTCTTGGCGTGGTTCACCCGTAATAAAAAGATCCAGTCCGAGCTTGGCAGCCTCCTCGAGCGCAAAAGCGCCGGCACCGGTAATAACACCGACGCTAGCGCAACGATCTTTGCCAAAAGGTAGGGCAAGTGGAGTTATTGCACCAGGAACCTTACTCATTTTTTCTGTAAAGAATCCAAGTGGGTGTGGGGTGCACTGGCCTGTAATGCCGATCTTTTGTCCGCGATGCTCAAAGGCGGCTTCAATTTTGGCAAGTCCGATTGCGCGCCCTAACTCGGCGTTGTTGCCGACTTCGAGGTGAGCATCGAGCGGTAGATGTGAGGCATATAGAGAACATCGTTTCTGAACAAGAGAGCGAATCTTTGCGCCTAGCGGACCGCTAAGGGGAGCGGGCGCGCCCCAAAAGAGGCCGTGGTGGACAATCAGCAGATCAGCAGTGGCGTCAATTGCCCGAAGAATTACACTTTCTCCGGCATCCACGGCCAACGCGACGCGCTTAACGTCACTTCCGCCGGCATCGACTTGCAGACCATTTAAGGAGCGATCCTCAAAAAGATCGGGTGGTAACAGGCTATCAAGGTAACGAGTAACTGTATGTAGTTGGGCCATCTTAGCTCTATTTGATCTCCCTCAGAGGACAGGATATCATCTAACTTCCTTTTATAACCATAATGCAAAAATGCAATTAAGTATGGGTTGGTTTTCAAGAGAAAAAGCGCCGCGTCCGGTGGTTGATAGCTCTAAGCGGCTGCAGATTCCCGATGATTTGTGGGCTGCCTGTCCCGGCTGCGAAACTATAATTTATACCAAAGAGCTTAAGCGTACCGGCGGGGTCTGTACTGCCTGTAATTTTCATTTCAGATTGACCGCAAAACAACGGCTTCCGCTTGTCGTGGATCGGCACTCCTTTGTTGAGATTGACCCGCAGCTGCGCTCAGGAGATCCGCTCAATTTTAAAGATACTAAGCGCTACAAAGACCTGCTTAAAAAGGCCGAGAAGAAGACCGAGCTTGCCGAAGCGGTGATAACAGGGCGGGCTAGGGTACTCAATCTTCCGGTAATGGTTGGTATCTTTGATTTTAGCTTTATGGGCGGCTCGATGGGGGCTGTTGTCGGAGAAAAGCTTTCCCGAATGATTGAAATTGGGCGCGATGAGAAGCGTCCGGTTATTATCGTATCTGCCTCCGGTGGTGCGCGCATGCACGAGGGGATCTTTTCGCTGATGCAGATGGCTAAAGTAAGTGCTGCGCTTGCACGCTTGGGGCAGGCACATATTCCCTATATTTCAGTTCTTACCGATCCGACGACAGGCGGGGTCGCTGCGTCGCTGGCAATGCTGGGTGATGTCATTCTTGCTGAGCCGAAGGCGCTTATTGGCTTTGCCGGTCCGCGAGTTCTTGAACAGACCATTCGCCAAAAGCTTCCTGAGGGTTTTCAACGTTCTGAGTTCCTCCTTGAGCATGGGATGGTCGACCGGATCGTTCAGCGTATGGAGATGAAGGACGAAATTGCGCTGATCCTCAAGAATTTCGGGTTTGGCGCTTAGTGTGGGGTTGTTCTGATTACCTCTAGTACACTGTAAACGAAGTTTTCCGACTCCTCTCATCTCTGTGCTCTTTCTTATCTCTGTGCTCTTCGTGCCTCTGTGGTTTTTTGAAAGCAAAATAAACCACAGAGGCACAGGGAGCACCGAGTTAGAACCGAGAGGAAGGATAAGTTATTTTGATTACAGTGTACTAGATACTGCTGATAGGCCGAACCGCATGCTTGCAGAGCGTTTTTCCTTATATTGTTGATTCTCGATAGTTCGTTGTAGCTTAAAGCTACCAACAATGAGACCACATTATTACCCTTCAGTTCGCGCGCTGGTGCTTTTGTCGCTTCTTATGGCGACGAGCGCCATATCTCAGTCGACATCCTCTTCGGTGGATAGCCCCGACAAAAAGACTCTTTTTGAAGAGGACACCAAGGAGCATAAGAAGGCGCTCGAAGAAGAACAGAAAAAGATCTTAAGCCGTGATCCTGCCGGTTCGGGCTTTCTTAATTTCTCTGCGCCCACTGTCGAGTTTCTCAAAGAAGGCAATGTCGTTCGCGGCAGTGGCGGTGTACTTATCGCGGGTGAGGGCGTATCGGCGCAAGCAGAAAAAGCCCAGGTTAACCAGAACACCAAAGATGCGACTCTCGAAGGCGGGGTTCTTTTTTCAGGTATTTCCGGAGAGATTTCCGCGGAAAAAGCAGCGATAAATTTTGATTCTGAAACTGGAAAGTTTGATGCCGCTGAATTTTCGATGAGCGATGGCGATTATTTTGTTCGGTCTTCTGAAGCGACGAAACTTAGCGAATATGAGTACGAGCTCGAAGAATCAGAGTTTTTCACCTGTCGATGTGGCGATGGTTCAAGGCCTTGGTCTGTAGGGTGTTCTCGCGCACATATTACTGAAGAGGGCTATGCCCATACCTATAATACGAAAATTCAGTTTCATGAGTTTCCGGTGCTGTATTCACCTTACTTTGTCTTCCCAGTAAAACGTGAGCGAAGCTCCGGGCTTTTGGCGCCAAGTTTTGGCATTAGCAATAAAGATGGCTTTCAGACCCGCCTTCCGCTTTTTGTCGTTTTGGATGACAGCACGGATCTCACTCTGACCCCTTTTATAGAAACTGAAACCCGTGTTGGGTCGGAGCTTAACTTTAGAAAAGCCTTTTCGGAACGGCACAATCTTGATCTGGGGTTGTTGTATTCCGATGAGAGCCTCCGCGATGAATCCCTTCGCGGGGTAGTGTACGTCGATCCGAAAAGCGGTGGCGCTCCGATTACAAGTCTCTCGCAACTAAGCAGTCCAGACTTCAGCCAGGATCGTTTCGGCGGTTATCTTTCTGAAAGTTGGAAAAGTGAAGAGAGCGCGCTTCTCCCAAGCGCATTTATAATCGATGGTCACTATGTGAGTGACGATCTTTACCTTCGTGAACTCCCTAATGATCGAATTGGCGATCCGCGAGATCGCTACCTCATTTCTACTGCGCTTCTTCGTACTGGTCTCGGAGAATATGCTTATGCCGAGGCGCTAGGGGAGTATAATCAACTCCTCGATGCGACTGATGATGATCTCGTGTTCCAGCGTGGCCCGCAACTTTCGTTGGCCGGCTCGAAAAGTTTTAGGCCCTTTGGCTTTAATCCTTTAGGCATCAAGGTAAATACCGGACTCGGGCTAACCGCAACGAATTTCGTGCGCCAGGAGGGCTACGATGGCTGGCGCTATGATGTAAACCCGACGGTGGGAATTCCGCTTCGTGTATCAAACTATCTTCAAACACAGGCAACTTTCGGCTGGCGCCATACCAGCTACTCGCTTAATGAAACTGCAAATCCTGCTGTCTCCGGAGAAGAGCTGGATTCAAGCACCGATCGTCAACTCTACACGCTTGGCTACGATGTGAGTTCGGCGCTTGAGCGGGTCTATGAGCTTGAGCAGGATAGTCTGCTTCGTTCACTCACGAGTCTGGGAGCACAAAATCAGGAAAGTGAGCTGCTTAGGGTGAAACATGTGCTTGAGCCAAAGGTGAGCTACCTCTACGTGCCCGAGCGAGATCAGGCCGAGAACCCATTTTTCGATAGCCTTGACCGCTACGGTGCGCGGAGTCTCGTTACCTACGGGCTTGATAATACAATTTATGGGCGATTCTTGCCGCGGAGCGCAGTCGATGACAACATTCCTGACCTGGCGCCGCGCGTCGAAGATCTCCCGACAGCTGGCATTGGGCGTATCGCCGGCGATATTTCGGGGTTTGATGACTCCTCGGGACTTGGCAATAGCTTACAAACAAAGCGCGGCACGATTCGGAAGTTGATGAATTTTGGTGTGCGCCAAAGCTATGACTTAAACGAGGAGCGCCAAGACTTAAATCCGGACAGGAACTCTTTCTCAGATCTTGGTTTCTATGCAGGACTATTTCCTACTCAGAATTTTGGATTACAGCTTGATAACAATTATAATGCGGAGAATAACGAGATTTCATCCTGGCATATCGGCACCACATTAACCGATGACCGCGGAGATGCTCTTCGTGCGCGTTATTCGTATGTGAAAGATTATAGTGTAACCGCGAAGGATATCGATCAAATAGAGGGCAACCTGGAGATTAAGCTAATTGACCGTTTACGTATCGGTTATTATGCGTCCTACGATAATTTTGCCAATGAATTTTTCGAAAATCGGGTAGCGCTCAGATTGAAGAGTCCGTGCGATTGCTGGAGTGTGGATCTGGGTTATAGTGAGACTCTTAATCCAGATAAGGAAACATTCTTATTGCGCTTTACTTTTAAGGGGTTAGGCGATATTTCTCAGAATGTCTTTTCGCGCCGTCCTGAAAACAATAGCGCTGGCTAACTCCTAAATGCCCGGTGCGGTTGATAATTCGGCGCACGGGACCTTTTCTGAGAGCTGCGCTACAATTTTAGTCGCGTATTTTTTTGAGAAGACGAAAAGCTATGCAGGTACTGATAACCGGCGCGGCCGGTTTTATAGGTAGTAATTTGGTGCATCTTTTGGCCCGCGAGCGGCCACAGTGGGATCTTGTTGCTCTGGATAAGCTTACCTATGCCGGAAATTTCGAAAATATCGCTGATCTGGTCCAGCATCGGAAGGTGCAATTCGAGAAATTAGATATCGCCGATCCTGAGGAGATGAAGCGACTCTTTGAGCGCTACAATTTCGAATTGGTATTTCATCTCGCCGCTGAAAGCCATGTCGATCGCTCGATTTTTTCGGGAGTAGAATTTGCTCGTACTAATGTCGTAGGCACGCAGGTGCTGCTCGATGTTTCCCGCGCGGCCAAAGTAAGGCGATTTGTGCATATCTCGACGGATGAGGTGTATGGCTCGCTAGGTCCTACGGGACGTTTCGTGGAAACGACACCACTTGATCCGTCGAGTGCCTACTCGGCATCAAAGGCGGCGAGTGACCTTATGGTGCTTGCGGCATTTAGAACCCACGCGCAGGAGGCTATAGTTACCCGTTGCACCAATAATTACGGTCCGTTGCAGTTTCCTGAAAAGCTTATTCCGCTTTTTATTACTAACGCGCTTGAAGATAAGCCGCTGCCGCTTTACGGCGATGGACTTAATGTTCGAAGCTGGGTTCATGTGCTTGATCATTGTGAAGCGTTGCTCGGTGTTGCTGAGCGTGGACGGGCGGGCGAAGTGTACAATGTGGGCGGTGCTGCCGAGGCCGAACTTCCGAACAAAGAGGTAACTCGTAAGATTCTTGCGATTCTTGGAAAACCAGAGACGCTTATCAAGCCAGTAGCTGATCGCCTAGGCCACGATCGGCGCTATGCGGTCGACTATTCCAAGATAAATAAGGAGATCGGCTGGAAGCCAAAAATTGATTTTGTGCAGGGACTTGCCGACACGGTTCGCTGGTACCGAGAGAACGAAAAATGGTGGCGTTCTATCAAGAGTGGTGAGTATCTCAAATTTTATGAGAAAAATTACGGTGCACGCGGAGTATAGGCGATGAAGATCTTGTTATTCGGCGGAAGTGGGCAGCTTGGATTTGAGATTCGCAAGCGTGCGCATGATCTTAATTTTGAAGTGCTGTCGCCAGTGCACTCTGAAGTTGACATCGCAGACGCCGCGCAGGTACGGCACTTTGCCGCCAACATTAAAGTCGACATCGTGATTAATTGCGCGGCCTATACCGCCGTCGATAAAGCCGAAGTTGAGCGCGAGCAGGCGCACAGGATTAACTGTGTCGGTGCGCAAAATGCTGCCGAAGCCGCAAAAGCGCAGGGAGTGCGGCTGCTGCATGTTTCGACCGACTATGTATATGACGGTGCGCTCAACCGCCTGATACGCGAAGATGATCCGGTTCGGCCACTGAACTATTACGGCGAGAGCAAGCTTGAGGGTGAGCGCGCGATTCAACAATGTATCGGTGACGCAGCGACGTTAGTCCGTACTTCGTCATTGCATGGTCAGAAAGGAATAAATTTCGTGAACACCATGCTTAAGTTTTTTGCTGAACGCCCGGTCGTGAGCGTGGTTAACGACCAGTTCATGTGCCCGACTTGGGCTGGCTGGCTCGCCGAGACGCTTCTTGACTTGGTACGGATTCCAACGAGCGGGGTACTGCATGCTTGCGGTGAAGGTGTCGTAAGCTGGTTCGAATTTGCGCGCGCAATTCATCAGTACTCGGTGGTGCCGGCGACTAATGAGCCGAGCCGGACCGAGCTTAAACCTATAAGCGCAGCGGAATTTAATCGACCTGCAGTGCGTCCAGTCCACTCAGGTATGGATTGCACAAAGCTTTCTTCGATATTAGGTCGAAAGCCGATTAGTTGGCAGGCAGGACTTAAGGCGCACCTTGGCGAAATGGGAGTCTTGGCGCCAACGCCAACGGAAGATTTGGCGCGAGGCGTTGGCTAGGGGATTTGAGTATGGCTGCACTTAAGGTAGTGATACTTGCTGGCGGCCAGGGCGCGCGTTTCTGGCCGATTAGCAGAATCAAACGACCGAAGCAATTTCTCTCGATAAGCGAAAGTGGTGAAAGTCTTATTCAAGCCACAGCGCGGCGAGTCTTGCCACTGAGTGGCAAAGAAAATCTTATGGTTGTTACAAATGTGCTCCACGAGGCCTTGATTGCAGAGCATGTGCCTTACGCACAGATTGTGAGCGAACCGATAGGACGAAATACCGCGGCGTCGATTGGCCTTGCGGCCATTCGTATCCGCCGGGAGTCGCCGAAAACCGTGATGGTAGTACTTCCTGCCGATCATTCGGTGACGAACGAAGATATCTTGCGGGAAACTCTAAAGGAAGCAGCCGAGCTTGCTGCGAGTAAGGATATTCTTGCGACGATCGGTATCAAGCCGACCTTCGCGCATACCGGCTATGGCTACATCAAACGCGGGAAGAAAATTGGTGCGAGGAGCTATGAAGTCGGACGTTTTTACGAGAAGCCGAATCTTGAGCGCGCCACCAAATATATCGAGGCAGGCGATTACTTTTGGAATAGCGGCATGTTCGTGTGGCGTGCTGAGGTAATACTCGCGGCGATCAAAGATGAAATGCCAAATCTTTTTGATGCGCTCCAGCAGATTGAGCAGGCGCTCGGCAGTGCATTAGAGAAAGAAACTATCCAGCGTGTCTTTAATGGCCTCGAGTCAACTTCTATCGACTTCGGCGTGCTCGAGCATGCGAAAAATTGCGCAGTGGTGGGTGCTGAGGCATTCGGTTGGAGTGATGTCGGATCGTGGGACGCTTGGGCAGAGCATTTCGACAAAGATGCTGATGGAAATCTTCGCTATGGCGATGCGCTTGTTATTGATAGCAAGGGCTGTGTCGTGCATTCAAAAAACCGATTAATCGCAGTACTGGGTGCCGAAGATCTGGTGGTAATTGACGCTGGCGATGCGATGTTGGTGTGTCCGCGCAGTCGTTTGCAGGATGTGCGTAAGATAGTAGATGAGCTGAAGCGCGAAGGGCGGAATGAATTTATCTAAAGGGAGTAATAGGAATGTCAAATAAAGTTGCGTTAATCACAGGTATTACCGGGCAAGATGGCTCTTACCTCGCGGAGCTTTTACTTGAGAAGGGCTATAAAGTGTACGGTATGGTGCGCCGAGCGTCGATTGACAAGTTTGAAAGAATTGCGCACATCATGAATAAAATCGAGCTGATTCAGGGCGATCTTCTTGATCAGTTTTCGTTGATCTCCGTGCTTAAGCAAACCCAGCCGGCCGAGGTCTACAATCTTGCGGCGCAGAGTTTCGTGCCGACAAGTTGGGCCCAGCCAGTGCTTACTTCGGAGTTCACCGCGGTCGGTGTCACCAAGCTTCTTGAGTCAATTAGGCTTGTCGATCCGAAGATCCGTTTCTACCAGGCGAGCAGCTCGGAGATGTACGGCAAGGTCCGCGAGGTGCCACAAAGTGAGCTGACCCCTTTCTACCCGCGCTCACCGTACGGCGTTTCGAAAGTGTATGGACATTACATTACGGTAAATTACCGCGAGAGCTATAATCTTTTCGCCGTGTCGGGAATTCTTTTTAATCATGAATCGCCTCGACGTGGTCTTGAGTTTGTGACACGAAAAGTCACTGACGGCGTGGCGCGTATTAAACTTGGTCTTTCAAAGGAGCTTCGCCTCGGAAATCTCGAGGCGAAAAGAGACTGGGGCTTTGCAGGCGATTATGTTCGCGCGATGTGGTTGATGCTTCAACAGCCGACCGCAAACGATTATGTGATTGCGACGGGAGAAACTCACTCGGTCCATGAATTGGTCGAGATTGCATTTGCGCACGCCGGCCTTGATTGGAAAAACCACGTTAAAGTTGATAAGGCATTTCTCCGTCCCGCAGAGGTTGATCTTCTCGTTGGAGATCCGACCAAGGCGAAGAAAGAGTTGGGATGGCAGCCATCCATGACGTTCCCGCAGATGGTAAAAATGATGGTTGATGCCGATATCGCACGGCTTCAAGAGATCGGGGGCTAATAGCTCGATGCGCGCACTGGTGACCGGCGCCTGTGGATTCGTGGGGGATCACCTTGCGCGACATCTATTAGAGAGCGGTGATGAAGTAGTCGGCACAGTCTTTCAGCGTAATCTGTCTGAGAAGAGGAGCTATCGCACTGAGTGGGTTGATGTAAGCGATCCCAAAGCGGTGAGTAGATTATTACTCGATTACCGCCCTGACATTGTTTACCATTTGGCAGGAATCGCGTTTGTTCCCGAGGCTGAGGAAGACTTTGAGCGCACGCTTCGAGTCAATGTGCTTGCGGTGCATAACTTGGCACAAACGCTACACATAGTGAATTCAGGTTCGAAAGTTGTGTTGGTGAGCTCCGCAGAGGTGTATGGAAGAATTTCTCCAGAGGAGCTACCGATAAGTGAGCGAACTGCACTTCGCCCGACGAACGCGTATAGCTTGTCGAAGGTAATGGCCGAAGAAGTTTTGTGGCGTTTTGTACGTGAGGGCCGAGTCAATGGTGTGGTACTTCGGCCCTTCAACCATATTGGTCCCGGACAAAATGAGCGTTTCGTCGCATCGAGCTTTGCAAGGCAGCTTGCACTCATTAAAAAGGGCAAGGCCGAGCCGATTCTCAGTGTAGGGAATCTCTCGCCGCAGCGCGATTTCGCTGATGTGCGCGATGTGGTCCGGTGTTACCGTCTCGCGGGCCTCAAAGGGACGGGAACGTACAATATTGCCAGCGGTCGCTCGATTAGTATCGAGCGTATGCTCGGCCTGCTTGTTGAAGTATCGGGGCTTTCAATTGAGATACGCAAAGATAGTGCAAAGGTGCGTGGCAACGAAGTCGCCGAGATTATCGGATCCTATAAGCGAGCTGAAGAGGAGCTTGGCTGGAAGCCGGAGATTCCAATCGAGAAAAGTCTGCGTGATATTTTTGAGTGGTGGCAGGCGCGGGTCTAGTACACTGTAACCTTTCCTTCCCTCGCCTCCATCTCTGTGACTCTGTGGTTTTTTTAAGAAAAAAAACACAGAGTCACAGAGAGCACAGAGATGGGAAAGGAAGAGTATATCGGTTACATTGTACAAGCGCTACCGTACCGCAGCAGCCATCGCCTGTAATCCGGCTTCGCTAAGCCGTGTCGAGTTTTTTAAGAGATATTTAGGCACTACGACGGTATCGCCAGGCGAAAGCGTGGAAGGATCGCTTATGCCGTTTATCCGAGAAATCTTCCCGGCGTTGTGCTCGTCGAAAGTATACCAGCGAGCGATCATGTATAAATTCTCGCCGGGATAGGTGATGTAGTGAACAAGGTCGCCTTTTGGCGTGAGTTCAGCTTGCGAAGTGCCATATCTTTTCACCAAGTTCGCGAAAGTCGCTTTGGTTGGTTCAATCCCAATTCTTGCGTTCGCAGGCTTTCTTTCGACTGCCCCAGGCGAATTAGTAGCTATTCGCTTTTGCGCGGTTTTGGAGTCCCCCAGCACCTCAGTTTGTGCCGGTTTAGGCTCTTTCATTTCGGAGCGGTAGCTCTGAAAGTTCGCATTCTTGGAAGCCTTCTCGAGTCGCGATGCCACAGGATCAGGAAGCGCGCGCTGTGGCTGCGCGGCAGTTGCCTTGTTCGGCATTATTGTCGGCACTTCGGAAACTTTCGCAGAGGAAGGGGCAGCCTGAATTGGCTGTGTCCGTAATTTTGCTCGCACGCTTGGGTCGGCGGCGACATACGCGCGCGCATCCCTGAGTTCGGTGATATCCGATTCGCTGAGCGGGTTTGGTCCGGAAATTATCCAGGTGCCGCCATCTTCTTCAAGCTGATAACTGGTCTGGTCGTCAAGGTAGTAGAGCTTCATCTGCAACGGACCGAAAAGCGGCTCTGCTACATTAATGACACCAGGAGATCCGCGGTGATCGAGGAATCCTTTGAGTTCGGCACTCTGCTCTCTTTCGCGACGAAGGTAGAGATTTGAAGCAAGGTATGGGTTAGTCGTGTTAATGACCACCGGCCCGCGATTCTTCAAGCGTTGGAGTAAGGCCTCGTTCAGCTTGAGCTGTCCGGAGCAACCAGCGAGAATGCCAAGACAGCTACCTAGCAGCAGCTTTAATCTTAGAAAATTCGCGAGATATTCTACCTGCTTTTTACCACCCATATGCGCCACACAAACGCTATTTCAATAGTATTTAGATATCCGAGGGCGATATTTGGACACAAGAATATTATAGTTTCCGAATTTGTTCCAGGGAGTGTTAGTACGATCGGGCGTAAATAGTTGAATAATATCGGATTTAGCCAAGTCAGTACACTGTAAACAAAATAACTTATCCATCCTCTTGGTTCTATCTCTGTGCCTCTGTGGTTCTTTGAAAGCAAAATAAACCACAGAGATCTACAGAGATAGAACCGAGAAGAAGGTAATATTATTTCGTTTACAGTGTGCTAGTTTCTGTCATTTTTTTTTGTCAAAAGGGCAGAAACTAGGTAAACGATAGGCACCATGAAAAAACTACTTCTCGTTGTCTTCTCTCTCTTTTTTCTAAGCTGTAATTCATCGACTGTGCAGGATGCGCGCGACGCCATTGATGATCCGGAACGTCGCACCATCGATTACGCGAGGCTTGGCACCAACGCTTTTGTAAACGATTCGCAGTTCGGAACAGTTGCCGAACAATTTGCCGAGGTGCGAAATACTTTACGCATTCAGCATGTCCGAGTGCTTATGTTGTGGAGCGACGCCGTGCAGTCCGGCCCGGGAGCAGATCGTAATTTTGGTTTCTACGACAAGATCATCGACGCGCTTCCCGCCGGTATGGATGCACTAATTGTACTGAGCGGACTTCCGCGCTGGATGACTAATCCAGGTAACTGGACTGATGGTAATCCACGCCAAACCTTTGTCGAAGAATGGGTGCGCCCGGTCGTGCGGCGTTACGGTGGCAATGCTCGAGTCGTCGGCTTTGAAATTTGGAACGAGCCGAATCAGCTCTCGAATTCAGAGAACATTACGCTCGATATCGTAAGCTCGCCTGATAACTATGTCGAACTGCTTGCGCTCGCACATAGTACGGTAAAGCAATTTTCAAACAAGCTTGTGGTGAGTGCCGCGACTACCGCGATTAATCAGAATTTTCCGGAGTCGTTGGATTACAATCGGGGGCTGCGTGACGCTGGAGCACAGGCGTTTCTCGATGTGTGGGCAATTCACTATTATGGCAAGCAATATGAAAATGTGGTGCGAAGTGGTGGCGTCGCAGATTTTCTTTCAAGTATTAGCGCGCCAATTTGGGTCACTGAGTCTGGAGCGCAGGGGGTGAATAGCCAGCTTGCATATGCCGAGCAGACCTGGCCATTCCTCATCGACGAAATCCCAGGGATCTCAAGAATTTATCAATATCAATTTACCGAGGCGAGCAGCGCCGAGTCGACCTACGGCATGCGAAACCCGTCCGCTTCGATGCCGGTTTCGGATCTGTATGTGCATCTACGTGATCGGCCCTGAGTGGCCATCAATTGTTTAGAAGCCAGCTGATTCGCGGGAGTCGCTTTACGCAGCTGCCGCCTTACGCAGCAGCAGCAGGGCCGATAGACCTAAGCGCTCTTACGCCATCTTTGGTGATGGACCAGATCTTTGAGGTGAAATCTCCTGGAGGGACTGGGCTCACGAGCTTCTGACCCTCGAGAATGTAGAGAAGTCGAAGCATCTCTTTTTCGTCTTTTATGCCAGAGCGTTCAACGAGATCGAAAATCTGCCAGTGCTTTGTAAATGTTCCTTCGGAGTTTATCGATCCATCGTTGGCGAGCGTTTTTAGTACGCTGATTTGATTAAGGTAAGGCTCATTGACATTCTTCGCTGGTTTTTTGCTATCCATGTACGACACCCTATGAGAATTGAATGACCAGACTGTGTTACTGCAACGTCTGTGGCCATGGCCAAAAAAGGACCCCACACTATAGTAAATTGAGTTAGCTAAATCAACCCTCAAAAAGAGGGCTATTTCCCTCGGTTTGGCGAGGTCGCAGGCTTTTGAAATACGCGTGGCGAGGCTTGCGAAGAGTGTCTCAGTTTACCTTTTTCAGGACCCGCGATAGTCTGAGTAATCTATGAAACTGACGTCAAAATATCGAACTCATACATGTGGCGAACTTCGTCCGAGCGAGGTGGGCAAGCAGGTCCGGCTTTCAGGCTGGGTGCTGCGCAAGCGGGATCATGGCGGCGTCCTTTTTATCGATCTTCGTGATAATTACGGAGTTACCCAGGCTGTTTTCTCCGGCGAGCTTGCGGCGAAGATCCAAGAGCTTCGTGTCGAGTCGGTAATAAGCATTGAAGGTGAAGTTGTGGCGCGCGCGGCGCAGCTTGTAAATCACAAGCTTCCCACAGGTGCCATCGAAGTGAAGGGAAGCAACATTGAACTGCTTTCGCAGTGCGAGGTGCTCCCATTCACCATTGCCGAGGAGGATACTTCGCCTGAGAGCACAAGGCTCAAACACCGCTTCCTTGAGCTTCGTCGCGAAAAGCTGCACAAAAATATCATTCTCCGTTCACAAGTCATTCACGCATTTCGTGAGGTCATGAACGAACTTGGTTTTCATGAGTTTCAAACTCCGATTCTTACCAGTAGCTCGCCCGAAGGGGCCAGAGACTTTATCGTGCCTTCGCGCCGGCACCCCGGAAAATTTTATGCTCTTCCGCAGGCACCGCAGCAGTTTAAACAGCTATTGATGGTTTCGGGATTTGATCGATATTTCCAAATCGCGCCATGTTTTCGTGACGAAGATGCGCGTGCTGATCGTAGTCCCGGCGAATTTTATCAACTCGATATCGAGTGCTCGTTTGTCGAGCAGGAAGACATCTTTGCGATTGGTGAAAAGGTGCTTGGCGATGTGTTTCGGCGGTTTGCCGGCTTTAACCGCGAAACCCCCGCCGTGGTTACCGACGGTCCGTTTCCAAGGATTACCTACGCGGAGTCGCTCGAGAATTTTGGTTGCGATAAGCCTGACTTAAGGAATTCACTTCGCATTGTGGATGCGAGTGATATCTTCGCCAAGACTCAATTTAAAGTATTTCGGAACGTCCTTGATTCGGGCGGTCGCGTTCGAATTATTAAAGTTGATGTTGCCAGTGTTCCGGCACGAAAGTATTTCGATGATACGGTCAATTTTTTCACTGAAGCTTCAGGTCTAGGGCTTGGCTATCTCTCGAGCGAAGGCGCGGAGTGGAAAGGGTCAATCTCGAAGTTTTTAAGTCCCGAGGAGAGCAAGCTGCTCAGTGAGCGATTTGGTGGAAAGGGGCCTGTAAGCCTGTTTATCGCTGCCGGTAACGACGAAAAAGTCTCGGCTCCGCTCTCCAAACTTCTTGCCAAGCTCGGAAAAGACTTTGACAAAGTCGAGAGGAATGCCTTTCGGCTCTGCTGGATTTATGATTATCCCATGTATGAGCGCGATCCGGAAAGTGGCGCGACGGTGTTTTCGCACAATCCGTTCTCGATGCCGATCGGCGGACTTGACGCGCTTAATAACCAGGATCCCTTGGCGATCCGTGCCTATCAGTACGACATCGTCTGTAATGGCTACGAGCTTTCAAGCGGCGCGATAAGGAATCATCTGCCTGAAGCAATGTACCGTGCGTTTGAAATCGCCGGCTATTCCCGAGCAGTTGTCGACGAAAAATTCGGCGGGATGGTGCGGGCGTTTACGTACGGAGCGCCGCCTCATGGTGGCTTTGCTCCAGGCATCGATCGTATCGTGATGTTGCTTTCAGGTGAGGACACAATACGTGAGGTGATTGGGTTCCCGCTTGCGCAAAACGGGGAAGACCTTCTGATGGGCGCTCCTTGTGAAGTAAGTCTTAAACAGCTTCGTGATGTCCATATTGAGGTGAAGTTGCCTGCGAATGGTAAGCCGTGAGGTCTGATTTGTGAGATCGAAGTTCGAGATGCATGTGCTCGCGAGACTGATTCTCTTGATCCTTGCAAGCTTTGGATCCTCGGCTTTCGCTGAAGTCTCAGGAAAGGTCTCTGCGGGCGCTGCGGTAGCGAATCTTAGCGACGGCTTCGGGCAGATATCCAGGCAGCTTGGCCAAACATGGGTTCGACTGTTCTTTTTCTCGCAGCCGGTTTCGGAAGACCTTAAGAAGCGCCTTGCTGGGCGTGATATTACGCTTGCTGAAAACTATTCTGAACTTGGGCTGACTAAGCCTTTTTTTCGAGTCGCCATACTTTTTAAAGGCGACCCAAAATCATGCGATGATGCCAAGGAGGTATCGTACGGCGCGATTTTTTATAAGACTTCTGAGTATCCGATTGCCCTTGAGAAAGAGGGCCCGCTTGCGATAAGCGACGGCAAAATTCCGGCAGGAGCGCTTCGCTGCAAGTCTTTTAACGACGGAGAGGCCTTCTCGTTTTCAATAAGTGGAGGTGCGAAGGCAACTCGTGGTCAGTTCCCGACGTTGATTTCCGAGGTGACTTCAGAGATTCCGCTTAGTTGGAATTTAAAAGGTGAGATTCCAATCTACGATCAAGTTACGCAGAAACAGAAGCTGTTCGCGTCTCTGGCTGAGAATCGGATCACGAACGCGAATGTGAAGGACACGCTTCTTGTGTACACGCCCGCGGTGAAATGGCTTTCGCTTTCGGTATTACCGGTGTCTGCCTCAGCTGAGGATAAAGCTGATCCGCAGCGGCGAAGAGCGCTGATACGTCAGGCGCTCATCACTTTTAATTTTAAGCTTCGAGATACCGGCCCAAAGATTGATCCAGCGCGGGTGGTTTCATTGACACTCTATATTCCGCTCGCCGGAAGTGCCAAATCGCTCTCGGTCCCTGCAAGCGACGAGGTTGAAGGCAGCTATTATTTTACCGGTGAACTTAAGGAGGGCCAAGAGATCGGTATCTCACTTAAGGGCAAATCAGCGGCAAGTAGCGCGGATAGCCGTCCTGGTTATGAGTGGGATATCGTCACCAAGAGCCGGGTAATCTATCAGCACTAAAGTTGCCTAGCGTTCAGGTACTATTGTATCCTGAGCCATACTCTATAAGACAGGAGCAATCGTATGCCCTATGTGAATGTTAAGATTGCAGGCCAGTTAAGCACTGCGCAGAAAAAAGAGATCGCACTTCAGATTACCAACACGCTAAAAGAGGTAGCAAATAAGCCGCCTGAATACACCTATGTTGTCTTTGAGGAGATTAATGGCACAAATTGGGCCGTTGCTGGCGAGCTCCTCGATTCTGAGCCCTAGCGCTGGAAGGAGCTGCAGATGGAGCAGAGTTTTGACCAAGCTATCTCGACAAAGTCATCACCGATCGACGAGCTCGCGAGGCAAGCACTGGCGCGAAATCGGTGTGTGGTTACCCATCTCATGGTTGATCTCGATGCGGTAATGAGTGTTGCAGCCTACGCGCATCTAATAGGCAGGCGGGTGAAGGATTTGGCGATCAGTTTCGTTCCGGCGGGGATTGATAAAGCTCCAAGCGGAATGGTGGGTCTCGATATAACTGCCGGCTATAAAGGGCTGCCGTTTTCAGCATTTGAAGGGGTAGTTTCGTTGATGCCACTCGAGGATAGGCAAGCGCTAAGAAACTTGGTGTCGCACGTGACCCGGCACGATCGTGGCGATTTTTACAAGCTTGAAGATGCGTCGCTTGCCATCGGTACGATTGGAACAATGATAAAGCTTCTTCGCTCATCCGGCTCAAGTGACCTTGAAATGGTGGAGCTTGGCGAGCGGATATTTCTCTCACATTTATCAGCGGGAAGGTTGCGAGTGGCAGCTGAGAGAACTTTTGAAAGGGAAGCGCAGTGGTATGGAAAAGTTGTGCTGCTTCCAAAAGACAGGAAGGGCCCACATTCTTCGATAGCGTACGAAAAGGGTGCTGAACTGGTGGTGTATCAAGATGGCCATAATCTTGGCGTTGCCGCGCGTGCCGGCTCAAAATTTCACCTTGGTAAATTGCTTGAGGGCAAAATCCCTGAAGGTTTTTTTGTGCATCCTGAAGGTTTTCTGGTTGCCTGGGGCACTAAGAAATCACCTGCGCAAACTCCGGCGCCAATTAGTGCAGAAGCGCTGGCAACGCTCGTTGCCGAGCAGATAAAGGGCGGGTAGGTGAGAGAATCAAAATCCTCGTTGCTTCAACCTATTCTTCCACTTTGAGGTTCCATGTATTCCATTGTCAGTCGAGGAACGGAGCAATCTTGCGTTGTAGTATCGATACAAACTGCTCCATCAAAAATATTCCGCCGGCGAAGGCGAGCGTTCCTCCAAATCCGCCGACTGGAATCTCGATTCCGGTGAGGCTCATGAATATCTTTCCGCCGTCAGTGAACCTTAATGGGGTCATGTTAAAGACCACCAAGCTAAGGTTTGTGGCGACGAATACAAATGTTGCGCCGGAAAGCCGGGGAGCGCTCTTATCGGTCAGATAGCGCTGATAGCGCACGATAAGCGGCGACGTCTTCCTTCGCCAAAAGTGCACTAGCGCGACGCAGCACCATATCGTCAACATTTTTAGATCGCGAGGGATCCCATGGTGCCGCATCAGTACAAGCGCCAAGCCCAAAGAGATTCCAAGATTAACGGCGCAACCAGCGGCTAATATGAGATTTTGCTGATAGCGTGGCCGCGCATGAATCATGCGGCTCTTGTCATGCAACATTTCTCACCGCGCGGGATTGTGCGCCTTAATGCCTGCGAGCTCGTTGCTACTGAACCCGCTCAATGAATTCGAAAATGAGATCGAATTGTATCCACCCAGCGGCACGACAGCCAATGCGAATTCAGTCTCTCCAATATCCATCTTTGCTATTGGAGGACCAAAAAAAATCGAGAAACGTATGCCCCCAACATTGTAAAGCTTGGCCACAGCGAAGTGTCCGAGCTCGTGAACTACGATCGAAAGGACCAACAGCGGCATATAGCGAAGCATTCGGCCGAAGAAACCGATAGAGGTATTTTTGTTCATGATGAGAATAGAATTGCGGACGGTTGAGTTTAACGGAAAATAACCTAGAAAGTTCTCTCCCTACCCATATTTGAAATGAAAGAAAGGAGTGTAGCGTAGGTGCCGCGAGTATTCAAACGACTCCTAACTACCTCGGTCGATTGATTTTTCCCTTCGATTCAGGGTAGATAAGGCACTCCAGTACCAGAGCGCCTTTGCCGGGATGATGGAATTGGTAGACATACAGGACTTAAAATCCTGGGCTGCGAAAGCGGCGTGCCGGTTCGATTCCGGCTCTCGGCAGATTCACCATAATGCGCCCCAAACATTCCCTCGGAGACCGCGCGATAAATAATCGGCAACTTTTCGGAAATTCCGACGAACAGTAAAGCAAGATAGAATATGTTGTGTTAGCGGTAATAGTTCGGTATGGGGATGCTATTGGGTGACCCGTGGATCACCCAAAACGAAGGATCTATACCTCCGCCGAGCGCGCCGATCATTGTCGAACTATCTTAGGCCTGCGCACAGTTCGCGAGCTTTCAATACTCTATCACGGGTGACTAGGCTAGCCGTCCAAAATTTTTTTATGTCGAATGGGCAGTTTTTTGGATTGATACCGAATCGGTTACTACGTGAAGTGCGCCTATAGTGAAAGCCAAACCTGGTGTTGTGCTGGAGAGAGGAGGAGCAATGTTTCAGAAACTTCGGGCCCTTTTGCCGAAAAAATCCAAGAAAGACGACTCCGCTGAATTAGCTCGAGAACTTGCCGAAAGAATGTGCTCAGGTCGGACGTTTCAAATGACTGACGAGGACTTTTCGCGAATAAGCCTTGCGATTAGCCAAGTTATTAAGGAACTTCGGCCGGTGGGAAGCGCGAAAAATATTAATGTCATGGCGGGCGCTATCTCGGAGATTATCGAACAGAATGGAATTACGCAGAAGCAGTGGTGCGATGAGGTGTGGCGACGTGGTGGCCATAAAGACACGCTTTCGTACAACCACAAATAGCGAACTGACGGGCCCTCATCCTCATCATTCCCTCGGAGACCGCGCGATAAATAAGCGGCAACTTTTGGGCAATTTCGAC
>CAZEAC010000014.1:0-74899 GCA_964510065.1 uncultured Bdellovibrionales bacterium
AAGTAGACTTTTCTTTAAACGGGTCGCAAAGAAAACTATGAGTAGAGTCGCCTCGATAAGCGGAGGCAGCACCGCGCTCCAAATGCCGGGAACTGAGTTCGTAGGAAGAACTCCGAGTGGATAAAACCAACTCATAAATGCACTGCCGCCCAATAGTTGGACGATAAACGGCACCAAGAAGTAAAGTAAGAACAGATATATGACAGTCAATGTTTCGGCTCGCTCCGGCGTGCGCTCACCAAAATGCACTACATGAAAGAGAACTATATCACGAAGAAGAAACGCGATGCAGGCCGCTGGAAAGCTGCCCAGGGAAAGTACCCGTTGTGGAAGCTCGAGGAGGCTTCCGTGCGACGTCGCCACCACCGCGCTTATGAGGACAAGCACCAAGGACGTGCTCCAGCGCGGAAAAAGCGTCGCGGCGCGAGCGTATGACGAATCCCTCATCGCGTGAAACAGCTTTCGATAATGGACTGGATTCTTAGACTCGCGGATCGCCATCAAATAAGTCGCGGAAAGTGCGACCATAAATGCGATCAACCAACGCAGGCCTTCGAGATCAAGTAATACTTTCTGCGAACCGAGCGGAAACCACACGAGACCGGCGGAATATACCATAAGAAAAGCAACAAACGCGGGCCACGCCCAGGGAAAGGCATGATAGGATAACTCAGCGCGCATCATGCGATGCGCACCAAGAATTGCCCAGGCAAGGAACACAAGAAGCGATACCAGAAGAAAATCGCGAAGTTCAAACTGTTGGTCAAACCACCGAACCTGCACATTGAAAGACGATCGGTAGAAACAGGCAAGCGTAAAGGGAGCGGTGGTCAAAAGGACGAAGAACTTTACTAATAGTGATTGCGTTCTGCTCTTTAAAATTTGCTTCGATGCGAGCTCAAGGCCCGCGATAAAGGTGAGCGCCTGCGCAAAAAGCCCGCCGCCAAGCGCAAGCGCGAGCACTACTCCAGGTTCGGTACGTACTTCCAACCACGACCACGAAAGACCGAATACCACGAGCGTGCACGCAGCACCGTACCAATTATCAATGGTGCTTCCAAAAAGCTTGCCCCATGTCATCGACCAGCCACCGATTGAGGTAAGCTTTTGAGTGTCCCAGGTCTTCTCGGCGATCTCATCGGTGACTGCGGAAAATGACCCCGAAGTCCCAAACAGCTGCAAGTGAAGAAAAAAGAGCACCAGCGACGTCACATAAAGCACCGAGGCCGATTTCGTCGAAAGATACACTAAATACGACACACCAAAGGTAAGGAGAGGAACTGTCACTAGCCGCGACATTGACAACTCTAGCCAGGTAAGTCTCCTTAATTCCGGATTCAATCAACCTCCCTTGAACGAAGTTGCTGCAAATACACATCCTGTAGTGAAGCTTCGATTCGTGAAAATGAGTGTGGCTTAACCCCGGCCGCAATCAATTGCGCCAAGATATCTGCGGCATCATCGACCGAGCCACTTAATGAAAATGTAATCGTTTCACCGCTCACCGAAATCACAGTAATTCCACTTCTTGCCTTAAGTACATTGAGCGCCGAGTCGGCATGGCCCAAGATCCGGCATTCGTAGTGTGTGGGAAGATCAGGCGAGCTTTCGCGAAGCGACTGAAAGCCAAGCACTTTTCCCTGCTCAAGAGTCAGCATATGCGTGGAGTAGTCTTGAAGCTCTGCCAAAATATGTGAGGACACAATAATGGTAAGCCCCTGTTCACGAAGTGAGGCAATAAGCGATGAGAGCGCGTGCCGCGCCTCGGGGTCAAGCCCCGCTGCCGGCTCATCGAGAAGGAGCAGCGGAGGATCGTGAATTATAGCTTGAGAGATGGCTAAACGCTGCTTCTGTCCCCGCGAGAGTGTCCCAGCTTTTTTCTCTAAAAGCGGCTCTAGGTTGAGTTTCACTGAAAGCTCTTCGAGCTTCTTCGCAGCTTTAGCGCCGACGATACCATGCATCGCTGAAGCATGGAGAAGACATTGCCTCGCAGTCAGCTGCTCATAAAGGCCGAAGAGATCAGAGAGATAACCGACTTGACGGTGTACGTCACGAGGTGAACGCTCGGTATCTATTCCGCCAACATAGACCTTCCCAGAAAAGGGAGTCTCAAGCGCGGTAAGGCAGCGGAGCAGCGTAGATTTGCCGGCGCCGTTTGGTCCAACAAGTGCTGTGACCGTCGCTCGCGGAATCTTAAAGCTTATATCGTGCAAGGCTCGGGTGCGCGGATATTCGAAGCAAAGCGCCTTTACTTCGACAATTTCAGAAACAATCGACATTACAGGGTTTCCGTTTGAGGTTACTATTTAATCTAACACACAAATTTAGAAAAACGGAATCGCACTTTACTAACGGCACGCCACTGCTATGATAGGCAGCTCTCGCGCGATAGGCGCGGAAAAGTCGTTTAGATTCTGTTCGGAGCAGTACATGGCAGTAGACGTAGATGTAAAAGGCAAAAGAAGCCAGAAGAAAGGCAAGCCTAATTTAGTCAAGAATACAAATATCAATTCCGAAATCATAAAATATATCGATCGAATCGGGATGCTTCTTTCAAGACCTGTCGATCCGGACTCCGTTCGCGAACCACTACAACAGCTCTTACGAATAATTCCGGGCCCTCAAGAGAAGGGTTCGATCGACGTAGCCACCGGGATTGCCGCGAATAGGCTTCTTGAGGCACGAATGCGCATTGGCAGCGTGCTGCTGAAAATCGATGGTGAGCGTCCTGATCCTAGTAAGAAGTTCGACCCAAATCCAGTGAGCGGCGTTCGAGATTGCTACCGTACGCTGGTTTCAATTTTCATTCCGCCCAAGCCAAGAGCCGAGGCACCCTGGGTGCCACCGAACATTCTTCGGAAAGCCTGCCTTTCTGCACCGCCACGGCGGTCAGGATTGTAAACTTTTAAGTGACTCCTAACCCCGGCTATCGCATGAGATAGCCACCTCAAAGGTCAAGCCACCAGCTTACAAGATCTTTCGATTCCTTATCGTCAATTGAGTGGTCAGTCGCGTACTCGCGCGAGGTCACTGAGTTCGTTCCCGCCACTTTCAACGCGCTTTCGTACAGATTGAGCTCCGCGGGAGGAAAAATCGAGTCACTACTCCCGGTCGAAAGCCAAACCGGCACGTTATTTGCGCCAAGCGCGCTCAAAACAATGCCACCATGAAGTACTGCGAAGGCGCTGAAGCGGCTATCATTGCTTCCGTAAAACGATGCGACAATGGCGCCAGCCGAATGTCCGGCAACCAAAAATTTACTAATGGAGATATTAGGTAACGCAGCAAGCTCGGCGAGACATGCCGCGATATGCTGCTGGTCCAACGATGCAGTATTCAAGTCTCTAGATATCTGCCATCCCGCTACATCAACCGAATCAGGAGCAATTATTACAAAGCCATTCTTCTGCGCGAGCAAATGAAACGCGTTTGCTATTGCCTTTCCGCTGGCAGAGCTACCGTGGAAGAGCAGCATCACTGGAACTGATTTGAGACGGTAATTTTTTGGAAGAAAGAGCGTACCGTTTCTGCCGGCAGAATTAACGGTCTTGAGTCTGCCATAATACTCTTCAGTAGCTACGCGGGTTCGAAAAGTAATCTTTTTCTTTTTCGTAACTGAAGCAGCGTAACGGCTCGTCGAGAGCGCGCGAAGAGTAATAGTGTAACGCTGTCCGTCAGCGAGCACGTCGACGTCAAACTTCTTTGAAAGCCCTCGGACTTTCGCCGTAAGTAGTGAAATTCCCGAGCCATCAACAAGACTTACCTGATAGGCATTGGCGTTCTTTACTGCAGACCATTGTACGGTAAGTGCGTTTGAGGAAGCCGAGTAGCTCGAGCTAATACTACTTACCGAAGCAAGCTTAGGTTTTGCAAACGTTGGCACAACTCCGCAGCAGAAAAATATCGAAGCAAGCAGCCAAGTCTGTCGCACGCAGTTCTTTCGATTAATCATTGTTGCAAGCACTACTATGGCCATTGGCGCTCAGTACACGGTTAACGAAGTTTTCCGATTTTTCTCATCTCTGCGCTCTTCGTGCCTCTGTGGCCCTTTAAAGGTAAAATAAGCCACAGAGGCGCCGAGTTAGGACCGAGAGCAAGGATAGGTTATTTTGTTCACAGTGTACCAGTACTCTATAACTTAAATTTTCTGACTTTTCCTACCTCTTTGCTCTCTGTGGCTTTTTTACAATAAAAAAACCACAGAGTCACAGAGAGGACAGAGACGGAGGCGAGGAAACAAACCTGACCCAATTGGCCCACGTGCAAGCATCGGCAAAAGCACGCCAAGCGAAGAATCGCTTGCTTAATTGCCGATTACTCAATAAGTGTGAGGGAGCGATCCTGCCCCAAGTGTACAATCGTTTTGCTTCCGGAGCTAATTTATGTCCTCCAAAAACAATACTGACCGTCTTCTCCCCTCTATCGTGGACACAAGTATTAAGGTTGCCGCGATTGTACTGCTGGTTGTGTGGAGCGCGATAATTCTCGCCCCCTTTATCATTCCAATGATTTGGGGCGCAATTCTCGCGGTCGCCTGCTCGCCGCTTTGCACCTTGATATCCGATAAGCTTGGAGGACGACGAAAGCTTGCAGCAATTATTGTAAGTTCACTTCTGATTCTGGCGATCTTTATTCCTTGCTGGCTCCTCGCCGATTCGCTCGTCGCCGGTGCCCGCACGTTGAAAGAATCAATCGAAGCAGGCAATTTCCGTATTCCGCCGCCATCTGAAAAAGTTCGAAGCTGGCCGGTAATCGGCGAGGCATTTTTTAAATTCTGGGACGAAGCGGCGCTTAACATTGGCAAAGTCCTCAATTCGTTTGCGCCGCAGCTCCGCACCGCGCTTGTAAGCCTTCTTGGCGCCGTGACTAGCCTCGGCATGGCGGTACTGCAATTTCTCTTTTCAAGCATCTTGGCAGGTATCTTTCTTGCTTACAGCGACAAAATGGAGAGTACGGCGAAGGCCGCGACTCGGAGGATCGACCAAACCATTGGTCACCAATTTCTCCTCGATGCGGTCACCACCATTCGTAATGTCGCCCGAGGAATTCTGGGCGTTGCATTCATTCAAGCGATGCTCGCCGGTATTGGCTTGGCGGCAGTGGGCATTCCCGGCGCCGGCCTCTGGGCGATGCTCTGTCTGATTTTAGGAATTGTACAGGTCGGCTGCGGAGTGGTGATGGTTCCCGCGGTGATTTATATTTTTTCGACGAAAAGCTTGATGGTGAGTATTCCGTTTCTATTGTGGGCACTGCTTGTCACAGTGTCGGACAACATCCTGAAGCCGATAATGCTTGGAAAGGGAGCGCCAGTTCCAATGCTGGTCGTGTTTCTTGGTTCCATCGGCGGACTCCTCAATCATGGGCTGATCGGGCTTTTTGTTGGCGCAATTGTGCTCTCACTCGGATATAAACTTGTCACAATGTGGGTATACTCACGCCCGCGTCAGAGTTGAGCAGCACCATTCACATCTCAGAGGCGAGACGACGGAACTCTTCGACCACTACCGAGTAAGCACTCCATCGAGCCTGCACTCTTTTTGCGACATCAATTCCAGGCTCGCTTTTCTTCAGCGTGACATACGGCGGAGTATCCTTTACCTTGACACGTCTCTCGGCCCGGCGAGCAAAGTCGGCGCTGCAGAACCAGGCGCTATCGGCCATGCTCTCCAGACCGCGCGCAAGCAGGTAAAGTTTCTGAGCTGATGGGGCATTGGTATTTCCACAATATTGAAGGGCGCCGAGCTGCGGATCAGTAAAATTGACCATGTGCATTCGATCGCGCTGTGCACGAGCTTCGCTTTCAAATGCATGCGCAAGGTCATTTGCCTGCCTTTGAAAATCTTGGCGACAATCGCCAAGTAACCTCACTAAAGCATTATGCTGAGTCACGCCAAGCGTTTCAGGAGAGGCGCAAAAGGCAGTAAGCGCCTGCATGCCATTTGAATAGATCAGACTAAGCTGTTCCGCACGGCCGCGAAGTTCTCCGCGAGTACTTTCAGGCAGATCGGCTTGACGCAATCCATTAATAAATGGAGATGCGGCTGGCTTTGTTGCACGAGCAGCTGCACGATTATCCCCAGTCGAGAACTGTTGCGCTGACTGCTCTTTCTTACAGCCACCCACCAAACCAACTGCAAGAATCAGAGCCTGAAGAAAAGCGTACCTTGAGCTCTTTGCGGGGATTGGAAAAGCCGCCGAAGCCAGGCAAGGCTTCGGTCGGCTTACATAGTGATTACCCTTGCGGTCCTTATGAGCATGCATAGTTACAACCGTAAAGACATCCAGTGTATTCATCAGATGCCTGAGAGTAACTGTTAGTACAGTTCAAGGCACAGTTCGAGGGTGGGTTTAAGCCATTATTTTGCTGCGGTCCCGGATCACAAGCAGTCTCACTACAGGCGAAGAAATTACATGCTGCATTACAACCAGTTTCTTCGGCGCCATCAAAAAAGCCAAAGTCATGTGCTTCACATTCAGCTTTACAATCCCAAGTTTTATGGATTCTTGTAGAAATACATGTCTTGGGCAGCTTATCCATTGGAGCATTATTCGCAGCAGCAGCCATAATCGGCCCAGCTGCCTCTGCGCTACATGTTTGTACCGCAATAACACAGGGCTCCGCACAGCCTGTCTGCTGGCAATACGGGGTAGATGT
Organism: uncultured Bdellovibrionales bacterium; assembly: GCA_964510065.1. Classification (GTDB taxonomy): domain Bacteria; phylum Bdellovibrionota_C; class UBA2361; order UBA2361; family CAIXSY01; genus CAZEAC01. The sequence continues at coordinate 6,656 of CAZEAC010000014.1, forward strand.
TGTAGAAGTCTCAGCGGGGCATGTACAAGGTTCAGTAGTGGTGGTCGTGCTGCTTACCGTTGTAGTTGTCGATCGAGTCGTCGTGGTGGTCGAGGGGCGAGTCGTGGTTGTTCGGGTCGAAGATGTTGTTGTCGACGTAGTAGAGCTTATCGCTGTAGTCGCAGCGAAGCTATCAGCCTGGCCTGCAAATACACCCACGACGACTGTAAAAAGCAAACAGCGCGATACACAGTCAATTTTCATATAATGTCTCCAGAGAGTAAGAACGTCATCGGAATCGGCAAACTTCGGATCTACCGAACTCAATCATAGATAGCGAACCCCAAAACGTAGTCAATCGCTCGATTGAGAGAATCACCTCAGGGAGCTTGTAGGGGGAGCACGCCGCACTGGAGAGTAAGACCGCAGAAACAAAAAAGCCGAGCAGGTTTCCCTGCCCGGCTTTCCTTAGGTACTAAGTGTACTCTAAATTATGGCTGTAAACCGCCGTTGGCACTGTTCCAGAGGAACGTGTCGGTGCCCTTCGGGTGATTTGACGAACCAGTGAAGAAGGTCGAGGTAGCCGAAGCTACGACGATACCAATCGTCACGCCATTTGACAGCTGAGCAACTCCAGGAAGTTTGGAGGAGCAATCAGATGCGCTGGTGCAACCAACGTACTGCTCAGCATCAACGAAGTAAGCTTCCTCGGCCGTCGCGACGTTTCTCAAGTCGCTTTTCGCACGAGAGTCAAATCCTCTCTTACGATATTCGGCAAATTGCGGAATCGCGATCGCAGCAAGAATTCCGATGATTGCAATAACCACCAGGAGCTCGATCAGCGTAAAACCCTTCTCATTCTTAACCATATTGCTAGTTCTCCTCGTTAAGTACATTTATAAAGATGACCAAAACCGGTAATAGTTTCAGTCACATTAGTTAAAGGCAGCGGTTTTAGTCTTACGGATCTGTTTTTCCTGGAAGACTCACTCACTCAAACGAGCAGAGGTCACCCTATAAACATACCGTTACGCTTCGCTTCCCTAGAGAGCAATTCGGATGCCAGCCAAAAAAAATTGAGGCTATTCTCCAAAATTAATAAGTTCAAAGGCTTACATTTTGCGATAGACAAAAAACGCCCCTCGTAGGAGCGACAATTCTTGTCTTGGTGCCATATTTTGTCGCTGGTAAGGTATTGATTGCTGGTGAGAGCCTTTAGGGTGGCAGTAGGAGCTAAACCTCGTCGTCGGCTCCGTCCCCTATACCAAACTTCTGTAGCCGGTATCGAAAAGAACGGAAATTCATTCCAAGCAGGGTCGCCGCCCTCTTTTTAGCGCCATTTGTCTGAACTAGAGCCACTTCAAGGTAACGCCTCTCGATAGTCGCCAATACCTCATCGAGTTTTACCGGGAATTCAATATTCTCATTAATAACAACTTCTGTACGCTGGCTTGGCGCTACCGAGTTATTTTGTTCAACCAGCGCCTGCCGGACGTTATCCGGTAAGTGTTCAGGCAATATTACCTCGCCTCCCAGCACTAAGGCGCGCTCAATTATATTCTCGAGCTCGCGCACATTACCGGGATAACTATATTGCATAAGCAGCTGCATAGTCGCCGGGGGCACAACCGGGGGATTCGGTCCTGTCACTAATCGCTTGAGCGACGCATTTACAAGCAGCGGAAGGTCGTCCTTGCGGTCGCGAAGCGGTGGCAAATTAATATTGATAACATTAAGACGATAAAAAAGGTCCTCTCTAAAATTGCTGGCTTCAATTTCCTTTTTTAAGTTTCTGTTCGTCGCAGCGACGATGCGCACATTTATTGGTATGTCACGATCGCCACCTACCGGACGGACTGCTTTCTGCTGAATCGTTCGTAACAGCTTTGTCTGCATCTGCAGAGGAAGCTCTCCGATTTCATCAAGAAAAATTGTTCCGCCGTCAGCCTGTCGGAATAACCCCATATGATCGGCTTCGGCTCCGGTAAAAGATCCCCGTTTATGCCCGAAGAGCTCGCTCTCGATTAGATTCTCTGGGATCGCGCCACAATTAACTGGCACAAACGATTTGTTGCTCCGCGTACTTCCAAGATGAAGACCACGTGCCACAAGCTCTTTTCCGGTACCCGACTCCCCGCAGATAAGCACGGTGGCATCCGATGGCGCTACACGATCGATCAGACTGAACACCTTCTTCATTACTGGGCTCTCGCCAACAAACGCCGCGAGTCGCGATGACGATCCTGCACTTTGCGGAGCTTTTTCTGCCAAGAGACGGGCGAGACGCTCCTGCATTTCGAGCTGCTCCTCGATGGAGCGAAGCTTAGTGACATCTTCAAAAACTAAAAGATGCCCCGATCCGCTACCGTTTTCATTTTGCAGCGGGCGAGGATGGATTACAATTTTGTGCGTCTCACCGTCTCTCTCGTTAAGAGTTAGTTCGCTTGATCGGCTGTAATCCATGCTAAAGGTCGCTGGAAATCGAGTAGTTTGTGCAAAAAACTGCGCCAACTCGACGCCTACCACCGCGTCGGGATCAACACCAAAGAGATCAGCTGCGCTTTGATTAATGAACGAGACTCGATTTTCACTTGTCGTCGTAAGTAGGCCTTCAGGTATTCCTTCAATGAGCACCTGTTGCTTCTGACTAAGCTCATGCAGGTCGCGACGTGATTGTTCGATTAGCGCGCTATGTGAGCTCAGTTTCGTGGCGAGATAACTGGTAAGCACGGCAATAAGTATCATCGCAGAGCAAAGCCCGATGCCTTGAAGAATCAGCTCTCCCGATACCAATCCGGCGACCCGTTCGCCGTTGGCACCGAGAATCCATCCGCCACTTAAGCCGGCAATGAGAAGCCCGTACGCGACTGCCGAAGCGGCTCCTACAAGCAACGAAACTCTTCGATTGAAGAAGATCGCCGCTATCATTACCGGGGTTACATAAAGAAAGAGAAATGGACTTATTGGACCACCGGTCACGTAAACCGCCGCAGTTACAATGAGGACATCAATTCCAAGCTGAGCATATTGCAGCGGCCGATATGGTCGATACCAGGCAATACTCGCGAGCGAGACCCCCAGCAGCAATCCAATTGGAACGATCAATTCACGCGCCGCTTCTCGACTGTCAGGAAAAAATACAGTGCCAGCCACTGCCGACAATAATGCGAAAAAGAGCAGGAGTCCCCGTGCCGCGAGCACGGTCCGAAAGTCGAATGCGAAACTTTGACGCCTTTCCTGCGCGCTCATAACCTCGCCTGCTAATTACCCAACGACGGACCCCATCTTGAAGATCGGCAGGTACATCGCAATGACCAAACCGCCAACGAGCACGCCCAGCACGAGAATCATGAGGGGCTCAATTAGCTGTTTCATCGCGTTTACGGCATTGTCGACTTCGTCTTCATAGAAATCGGCAATCTTTTGCAACATTGCATCAAGCTGTCCGGTTGATTCACCAACCCCAATCATTTGCACCACCATCGGTGGAAAAACAACCGACTCTGCGAGCGGCTCGGCCATCGATTTTCCTTCGGAAATACTGACTCGAGCGCGCTGAATATCACGCTCAACGACTTTGTTTCCAGCGGTTCGAGCACAGATTTTTAGTGCCTCAAGCACTGGCACGCCGGAGCTCAGCATCGTACCAAGCGTTCGAGCAAGTCGCGCGACGGCTACTTTGCGGATGATGTCACCAAAGATCGGCGCCTTAAGCGCAATCGGATGGATTACTTCCTGACCACGATCAGTGCGGATGAATCGCCAGAAAAGACCCATCAATGTTCCCGCAGTACCAAAAATTATCCACCAGTACGCAACGACAAAATTCGAGAGGTTAATCACCAGCTGCGTTGGAAGTGGGAGCGCCGCTCCAAATTCGGAGAACAGCTCAGCGAACGTTGGAATAACGAAAATGAGGAGCACCGCGGTAACAATAACTGCTGCACCGATAACTACCCCCGGGTAGATCATCGCAGTCTTTACCTCACGCTTAAGCTTCATCGCCTTCTCCATGTGCACGGCGAGACGCTCAAGGATAATGTCGAGGATACCGCCGTTCTCACCGGCAACGACCATGTTTACATAAAGGTCATCGAAAGCTTCCGGAAACTTCGAAAGCCCGTCGGCGAAGGTACTTCCAGTTTGCACCGTGTCCTTTACGCCGAGCAGTACCTTGCGAAAGGCCTTGTTATCATGCTGCTTGCCCAGGATATCCAGTCCCTGCACAATCGGCAGACCGGCGTCGATAATAGTCGCAAATTGGCGGGTGAAGATCACCACATCCTTGCTTTTTACCTTCGGCCCAAAACCTGGAATTGCGATTTCCATTTCGAGGCCTTTGCCCTTTTCGCGGATCTTCCCTGCACTCGGGGCAATATTCTTAGTTTTAAGAATATTGAACACGGCCTGCATGTCACGGGCATCAATTTCGCCGCTTACTTTCTTTCCAGTCTTATCTTTTCCTTCCCAGACAAATGTTGGCATAGCGTCACCTGTTTCTTTTTCCGTCTATTCTTTGTTCGTTAAAAGAGCCGCGAAGTTCTCCGAAATCTTTAGTCAGCCGCGGTTACGCGCAGAATCTCCTCAACCGTGGTCATTCCCTCCTTTAAGCGCATAATGCCCGAAGCGCGCAGCGTCATCATGCCAAGCCTGATTGCTTCGCGCTTAATTTCCGCCGCCGAGGCACCATTCAGTACGAATTCACGCAGCTCTTCGCTCATCGGCATTACCTCGTACAACGCGATTCGGCCCTTGTAGCCAGTGCCGGCGCACTTTGGACAACCCTTGCCCTGCTTGACCTTCAGGTGTCGCGCTTCGGCCGCAGGCACGCCGATGTTGACTAAAATCTCGGGATTGACATCCACTGTCTCAACGCATTCCGAGCACACGCGCCGTGCCAGACGCTGCGCAAGAATAAGGTTAATCGATGAAGCAACTAGGAAGGGCTCCACACCCATGTTCAGCAGTCGGTTTATAGAGGATGGCGCATCATTGGTATGAAGGGTCGAGAGCACCAGATGTCCGGTCAGAGATGCTTTGATCGCTATTTCTGCGGTCTCATAATCTCGAATTTCACCTACCATGATTACATCTGGGTCCTGACGCAGAAACGCACGAAGTGCCGAGGCAAAGTTGAATCCAATATCGTCATGCATCTGTGCCTGGTTGATTCCACCCAGGTTGAATTCGACTGGATCCTCTGCGGTACTAATATTGGTGACTGTCTTGTTGAGCTCGGCCAAGCCTGAATAAAGCGTCGTCGTTTTTCCTGAGCCGGTTGGACCGGTGACAAGCACCATACCATGTGGCTTATCAATCGCTTCCTTAAAGAGTTCAAGCTGCCGGACTTCAAAGCCAAGCTTCGCCATGTCGAGCTGCAGGTTCGACTTATCGAGCAAGCGCAACACTACTTTCTCACCGAAGAGCGTGGGCAAAACGTTCACACGAAAATCCATCTCTTTGCCCGCGCCAATTTTAAGCTTGATGCGTCCATCCTGTGGCAGACGACGCTCAGCGATATCGAGATCAGCCATAATTTTGAGGCGTGAGGTGATTGCGTTCTTGAGCTTCGGCGGCGGCTTCATGATCTCATAAAGCACGCCGTCAATTCTGAAACGCACGCGAAAGCTCTTTTCGTAAGGCTCGACGTGAATATCGGATGCGCCCTTGCGAATGGCGTCGGTAAGTATCGCATTTACAAGTTTGACTACCGGCGCGTCCTCAGTGGCTTTCTCGAGCTCATTAAGATCAAGCGCTTGTTCGGTTTCAACGACCTCGACTTCATCCGAGCCGAGATCATCCATTATGCTATCGTAGGAAACCGCACTTTCGTACATCTTCTCTTGGCTGAGCTTTACCGAATCCTCGCTTGCGACCATCACCTGAATGTCGAGTCCAGTGATAAATTTTACGTCGTTAAGCGCAACGATATTCGAGGGATCCACCATCGCGATGGTGAGCGTATTTTCCTTCTGCACAAGAGGCACAAGATTGTGCTTGATTGCGAGGTTGTGCGGGATTAGCTGATTAAGATTTACATCAAGAGTGTAGCTGCCCAGCTCAACTATCGGCACGCCATACTGCTTGCTAATGGTATGCACAAGATCTTCATCAGAGATGAAGCCCAAGCGAACAAGGTACGAACCGACGAAGCCGCCGCCAGCTTTTTGCTGTTCAATCGCCTGCGTCAGTTGGTCCGGCGTCACAAGGCCGGTCTTCACCAACAGGTCGCCTATTCTCGAAGTCGACATGAGATGGTCCTTCACTACGAAGTGACAATTTTTTACTTCCCTAGTGACAATCTTCGTCAAAACGGTGGATTTACTTGAAGTGAATCAGGGCCCTACCAAATTAAGCCCGAGAAATGCCCGCGGAAGTTGGTAAGCTATTGTATTTCTTTGAATGAAATCCCTGGCGCCAGCTCTTCCGCAGTACCCGTTTTCCTGCCAAAATATGGCGCTGTGGCGGATCGCAAGAAAAAAAGTAAGTCTTCGGAAGAGCTAGTCAAGAGTCAGGCGCAAGACGAACAAGCTTTGCCGGAAGAGGCAACTCCCAGCGAGATCGAGATACTTCCCGCCGAGGACGAGGAGCAGGTCGCGCCTCTTGATCTTGAAGTCGACGAATCTGCTTCCGAGCCGGAAGTCGACACAGCTCCAGTTCCTCTTGAAAAGGACGATCTGCCCGAAGAGACGGCAGCAGTTGTACCTTACGACAGCCTTCAGGCCTATCTTCAAGAGATTCGCCGCTATCCCAAGCTTTCGAAGGAAGATGAGCAGAATCTAGCGCTTCAGTATTATCGCGATAAAAGCGTAGAAGCTGCTTATAAGTTAGTTTCTGGCAATCTCTGGCTTGTAGTAAAGCTGGCGCGAGACTACGAACGGGCGGCGAGAAGTCTCCTTGATCTCATTCAGGAAGGAAACATAGGACTTATGGAGGCGGTTAAGAATTTTGACCCCTACCGTGGAGTGCGCTTTCCCTCCTACGCGGTCTGGTGGATTCGCGCCTATATTATCCGATACGTCATTGCCAACTGGCGTTTGGTAAAAATTGGCACGACTCAAGCACAGCGAAAGCTATTTTTTAATTTAAGGAAAGAGAAGGAGCGTTTAGAGCGTGAAGGCTTTAGACCAGAGCCAAAGCTACTCGCCGATTCCCTTAATGTAAAAGAGAGCGAAGTAGTTGAAATGGAACAGCGGCTTGCGGCTCCCGATATGAGCGTCGATGCCCCGCTCGAGACCGACTCAGAATCAAACCTTCTTTCAATTTTGCCTAGTGCAGAGTCTTCGGCCGAGGAGATTTTGGCGCAGAAGGAGACTCGCGAGCTCATCCTTAGTAGCCTTACCGACTTTGAAAAAAGCTTAAATTCCAAAGAAAAAGTTATCTTCCGCGAGCGAATGCTTGCCGAAGATAAGGTGACACTTCAGGATATCTCGGAGAAGCTAAAGATCAGTCGCGAGCGGGTTCGCCAGCTTGAAAACAAGATCCGTGATAAGCTTAAGGAGTTCATATCCGAGAAGTTCGGAAGCGGTCTCGATACAGTGGAATTTTAAGCGGATTTCTAATCTCTTTGCTCCCTGTGTCTCTGTGGCTTTTTAGTTGAAAACCACAGAGACACAGAGAGCGCAGAGGGAAAATGAGTACGTGAACAGCACACCCGAAAGCCCGATCCAGGAACAGGAGAAGCCAAATACCTTCCTGCTTAACCTCTCAGTGGTTATACTCTGCTGTGTCGCTGCTATTCCGGTTATTGTTGCCTACTGGCGTATGTTTTACGGATCGGTGTTGGAGGTAACTTCACCCGTGCTGAGTGTCGAAGGGCTTGGCAACGGACTAGGCGACAATCCACGTGAGCTCGTTTTCAACATGGAGGATGACGGTTCAGGCCTCGACGAAATTGTCGTCCGAGTCAAGCAGCGCGCAAGCAGTAAAGAGGTTTTTCGCCAAAAGCTGAATGGCCAAAAAAATGCGCAAGTCAAATTTCTCTTCGATGCAAAAGAGCAACGTCTCACAGAGGGGAATGCCAAAATAATTGTACGTGTATTTGATCGCGCAGTGTGGAGCAACTCTGCCGACGTAGAGTTCGATCCGCCGATTGAATATCGTAAGCCAAAGGTTCGAGTGATGACCGCGCAACACAACGCGCGGCTAGGTGGCGTACAGCTTATAATGTACACCGCCCAAGACGACACCAAGCTTGTCGAATCGGGAGTCGTGGTGAATAAACAACGCTATCGGGGAATACCGGCTTCACATATAGATCCCGAGCTAAGCGATCCGAATCTTTTTATGACACTTTACGGCGTTGATGTTCGTCATCGGCCCGATGAGGAGCCACAGCTGTACGCGCTTGATCCAGTGGGTAACGAAGGGCGCTCAGGTTTCACCAATCAGATCCTCAACCGAAGATTCCGTCCAGTGCGCTTCTTTGGGAGCGAGGAGCAGCTTAAGGGGTTCAGCGAAGAACAGGTGGCACCAGCACTGCGTGCGATTACCGATAAGATTTACTGGCGAAGTCCGTTTCTCGTTCCCAAAGCTGCCATCAATGTCTCCTTTGCCGACGAGCTTATCCTCAGCGATATCAACGGTGGGGAGAGAAAGAAAATCTCGCAAGGATTTCGATTCCGTTACTTAAGCGGCCCCTATGATGTCGTGGCCTCGCAAAGCGGCGTGGTTGCTCTGGTTACTGATGGCACCGCCGGCGAGAAAGTCGTGGCGATAGACCATGGTGCGGGACTCTATTCAATTTATTCACATCTGGCCGAGGCAAAGGTACGAGAGGGTGCTTCGGTCATTATCGGCGATGCAATTGGCCTACCACGAAAACTCTCTTCAGATCTTCCCGAAATTTATTATGAGATTAGACTTCAGGGAGTGCCAGTGGAGCCGCGTGAGTGGTGGGAAGAGCGCTGGTTTAACGATCATATATTGCGGAAGATTAAAGAGGTGAAGTGGATATACGGGATAAAGACGCCTAAGGAACCTCTGAAAAACTAGGCGTTTTGGACTTGCTGGAGTTTTGGATGCGATTTACGAGAAAACAAGCCGGGAAAAACGCAGGAATAGCAGGGCTATTTCGAGTATCTTCTCGGCATGTTTTCTCGCAACGATCGCCCAAAAGCCAGCGAAGACGAAATGCATAGTTTTTCAGAGGCTCCCTGATACATGAACGGCATTTTCTCTGCACCCAAGAAATATTCCAAGCTCCTGCTTACGACTATTAACCTTCTTCTTGTCGCATTCCTTAGTCAGACGATCTTACAAATTGGAGAGATGAGCGCGGCGAGTGATGAGACACCGCACCTCGTCGCGGGCTATACGTACCTCAAACTTGGTGACTTTCGACTCAACCCACAGCACCCACCTTTCGCCAAAGAGCTCTCGGCACTTCCGTTGCAGCTGCTTTCTCCGGTGCTCGATCTTACTTGGCCCGGATGGAACAGCGCTGCGCTTGATGAATGGACCTTTGGCGGCCACTTTCTTTTTAAGAATAATGCCGATCAGCTGCTTTTCTGGGCGAGACTGCCGATAGTCGGGCTGGGCTTAGCACTTTGTTGCTTAATTTTTGTATGGGCGCAAAATTGGTACGGAACCAGGGCAGCACTATTCGCCCTCTTTTTGGCCGTGTTTTGTCCGTTGTTCCTTGCGCACTCATGTTTTGTCACTACTGATATCGCACTGACTCTTTTCTGGTCGCTCACGCTTTACTGGCTTTGGCGCTATCTTGAGTCAAGGGATCGGTTCTATCTAGTCGGAACGGGAGTGAGCCTAGGTCTTGCGTTAGGATCTAAATTTTCAGGAGTGCTACTCATTCCGTTATTACCTCTCTTTCTAGCCTTCCGCGCGAACGGCGCAAACAATTTGGCTTCCTTGAGAAGCACAATTACTTCGATGCTAATAATTTTCGGAGTTGGATTTCTTATCGTGCAGCTACTCTACGGGGCTTCACTTGATCCGCTGATCTATTACAAGGGGCTGCGCATGGTCAATGCTGATCACCGGCCAAACTATCCCGCATATTTATTCGGTGACTTTCAGATCGGGGGGTTTTGGTATTATTTCTTAGCTGCATTTTTAGTGAAGACACCGCTACCTCTTATCATTCTTTCAACGATTGGTCTCATTGCCTCACGGAAGACATCTCTAGTCGGCCCTATGCCGACAACGCGCCTCGCAATTGCGATTGTACCTCTCTTCGCAATCTTTATTGCGGCTTCGCTTGGTGCTTCAAACTTCGGTGTGCGTTATGTGCTCCCCGCCTATCCCGCGCTCATCGTTCTCGCTGCCGGGGCAACATCACGATTCTTCGAGTCACTACGCGGCAGAATCTTGGTAATTCTCCTTTTCACTTGGTATGGAGTGAGCACACTTCGCTCCTTTCCTGACTACCTGGCATACTTTAATGAGCTCGCTGGGGGCACGCGCAATGGTCACAAGGTACTGGATGACTCCAATATTGAATGGGGACAGGATCTCAAACGACTCAGCCGTTACCTCGAGGTGCATGGCATTGAGGAAGTTAAGCTTCTCTATCCATGGTCAGGATTGCCGCGCTACTATGGAATTCGGACGATTCCGATGAAACAAAGTGACTGGGAAAGCGCTCCTTCCCCTGGAGTCTACGCAATCAGCACTCATGCGCTCATTCGAGGGCTATGGCAGGCCGAGGTCAATGGTGTCAAAAGCGATTGGATACGTCGCTATACTCCCGTTGATCGAGTCGGTGCTGGCTTTTGGATATTTCGTTTTCCCTCCTAATTTCATAAGGGTTCGACGTGAGGCAAGCGAGGTACCTATAAATCCGAAGGAATCCGCAGGGGATTTCTGATCAGTCTTTTCCTCACTCTGTGATCTCTGTGGTTTTTAATGCATGTAAACCACAGAGATCACAGAGATGGGGGAAAAGATACTTCCACGCAATGCGTAGATACAATTATTTAGTGCCAGATGCCTTTACGCGAGTAAATCGCATGGTGACCGGGGCGCTATCTTTTTCGGCCTTACCACCGCTACCACAAGTCGATGAAAAATGATCTTTGTCTTCAAAGTTAAGAGTAATTGCTCCCATACTCGGAGCATCCTTTGATTTGAGGCCTTCGACTTTCGTCACCTCCATCGTTATCTCATCTTTGCCGCTTTTTCCGAGAGTGAAGCTGGGGCGATTGCGCATCATGCAGTAGTGCGTCATCGCCAACTTACCCTGGTCGTCATCATAATAAACCGAGACCATCTCATTCGGAGTTCCGGGAAAAATCGTTTCTACCACTGCACTACCACCCGCGCTTATCTTAAATTCAGTAAAAACCTGTTCGTCTTTCTTACCGAACATCGATGTCGTGGACGACCAGCGTCCTACCAATGACTTGATGCGATTAAGCTCAGGCGAGCTCAGGTCTGGCGGAACTTCCGGCATTTTATGCTCGGGAGACCCATGGTGAGCAGTGCCATTATCGGCAACCGCCACTGCGACGGTTACGAAGGAAACTAAAAGAAAGGCTGGAAGGAGAGCTAAATTAAAATGACGCATTTTTAAGACTTTACTGAAGCCTATGCCGTTGTCAACTTATTTCTCCGAAGCTAACTCACCGACGGGATGCGTCGGCAGTATAAACGCGCTACTCAATGAATCCCCTGCCGCACAACTTCAGCCGGCGGATGTTCGTCTATAAACTGCTTAATAACATGACGCAGCTCAAAAAATTCGGAAAGTTTTGATACGCTTTCCAGCTCCTTCAGGGTGGTCTTGCCATTGAGGACGGCGGCAATGCCGGAAACGACAAGGGGCCTAAAGCCTTTTTGTAGCGCAGCATTTAAATACGGTTCATACGTGCTGATCCCTTGTGAAATAAGATCGCGCTCCTCGCGGCCGACTTGCCAGATCTCAGCAACGGAAGTTCGGCCCTTATACCCACGCCCTTCGCAGGACGCGCAGCTGTTACGCTCTTCTTTCGCGCGGTACAGGTACAGCGGGAAATGGATCAAATCCTCACCTAAAAGTTCATTCATTGCGTCTTTTGCGTTGTAACGCTCTTTGCAGTCATCGCACGCCGTGCGCACCAGACGCTGCGCGATAATTGCGTTTAGTGTCGATTGAATCATATCGCGATTTAGTCCCAGCGATTGAAGTCTACGGAGTGTTGAAATTGCATCATTGGTGTGCAGCGTGCTAAAAACCAGATGCCCGGTTTCCGCGGCTTTAAATGCGACATCAGCAGTTTCTTCGTCTCGAATTTCGCCGACGAGAATAATATCCGGATCTTGACGCAAATAGGCACGAAGGGCTTGTGCAAAGCTAAGCTCGATAGCCTTGTCCACCGCTGCCTGATTAATTCCCGGGATTAAGATCTCAACAGGATCTTCAATTGTTTGAATATTGACATGTGGCGTGTTGAGCTTTCGTAACATTGCGTAGAGCGTCGTCGTCTTTCCATGCCCGGTCGGCCCCGTAACCAAGACAACACCTTTCGGCGATCGAAGCTCCCGTTCGATGATTTCGATCTGCTCTTTGGGAAACCCCATCTCGGAAAAGGAGAGCCCCGCGCCGCTTCGTGCGTTAAGGAGACGAAGCACAAACTTCTCGCGCAGCACATTGCCGGTGGTAAGTTCAGGTGTGCTTGCCACACGAAGGGTGTAGCCTTGGTAGTGTTCGTTCGCTAATAGCTCCTCACTTGTAAAGCTTATCGCCCCGTCTTGCGGCCGGCGCGACTCGGCAACATTGAGCGCAGATTTAATTTTTATCACTCCGAAGATTCTCTTTATTTGGTCAGTCGAGAGGCGCGGATAAAGCACCTGAAGGTCACCGTCAATTCGGTAGCGCACACGATAGGCGTCGCCGTGCGGCTCAAAATGAATATCGCTTGCGCGGCGAGCAATTGCTTTATCGATGATGCGGTAGTACGCGTGAGTTGCTTCGGTATCAGCGGTGATCTTTTGAAGATAGTGCAACCCCTTCTCCGGGTTCTTCGCCATGTCGCTTAGCTCGCGAAACTCGTTCGCGCCGAGGAACAAGAGCTTCAGCTTAGTCTCATCAAGTTTGAGTTTGTCGACAACATTAAACAGATTTGTCGCAATCTCATCGCGCGTTCTCAAATCGCCAGACCTTCCCACTACATTAATTCCAAGCCACAGCGAGTCGTCCGCGTCACGAAAAAGCGGATACATGCCGCCCTGCTCTAGCGCGCTATGGCAGCGATTATGCTCATATTCGAGGCTATTGAAGGCCGACCGAGAGCCGCTCTTTTCCGGCGTTTTCAGCCAAGGAGCATCAAATGGATACGTTTCAAGATGCTGCACAATCTTATGCATCGATCCGAACTCCGAATCTTCGATAGTAAACCCCGGCACCGAGAACTCCTCGGTCGATCCTTCTAGACGCCACTGTTCAAGCAGCACATTAAGCCTGACGTCGTCGACCTGGTCGATGTTCACTGGACCGGTCTCAGTTTCTCCATGAAATGGTGTCGCCGGCAGCACCGGCTCCGCTTGGTGTGACGCGGATGATGATTGAATGTGAGCTTGATCTTCATGTGGCATATTTTTCCTCCCGGCCACGATCGCAAACAGCGCAGGCGTGACGTGCTCTCACTGTAAGTCCGGCAGAGGAGCTAACAAATAACTTTTCTCTAAAATTATGCACTAAATTCGCGGCCCTGTGGTTCTCTGTAAAACAGCTGTCAATCTCTCAGTCTCGCGAGACAAGTTAATTGACTCACGCTGCGAGAAAACGAGCTTACGGAAGTCACGTTGGATCGCGTGGGAGGGGTGCTGCTCCCCGACATTTCAAGCGCGCGCAGAAAGCCACTGATAACTTCTTCAGCACGCCAAGGACTAGACCGTCATTCGATTAAGCGAGGGGGTTCCGGAAACATAGTGAACTTCAACGTACTGAGCTCTGTCACCGACCTTATCGCTGAGAGTTCCGTGCCGAAACTTTCATACAGCGATTCGATGATATGCATAACGTCCACTGCATGAGAGCACTCCACTCCAAGTTCGAAATCCCATTCGCCGAGGGTATAAAGAATATAGATTATATTCGGATGGGTTCTTGCAAAATGCTCGATCCTTGTCTCGAATTGTACATTGATCTGTTTGCATGAAATTAGAAGCTTGAATCTCTGGACATCAAGAAAATCCTCTTTGATATCGTAAAACCAACCGACGATGACTTTCTTTTGAAGAAGTTGTTGATAGCGATGGTCAACAGTAGAGTACGGCAATCTTAACTCCCGGGCAGCCTGCCTAATGGACTCGACACTGTCTGAGCTAAGATAGCTCAGCAGCGCGATTTCATCAGAGCTCAGAGTTATTGCCTCCACGGCGGTGAGCGCTGTGAGCGATTTCTCATCTTTTGACGGCGCCGTGAGATATTTCCTCCTGTACTGTTGATATCCGACTCTAGGTATTATCGACTTTAAAACAATCGAACCATTGGACCACATTGATAAGTTTCTAATAAAAGTCTGAATGTCGTTGAGCCTATTAAGATGAAGTACCGCTACAAAGTTGTAATCGCCTGCAAGACTCTGGAAGAAGGCGACTTGGGGGCACTTTATTACTTGCTTAAGAAAAGTCGCCTGCAGGTTCTGTTTCGTGAGCGCTGTAGCAAAGTATACAGCGATATTAAGCTTGCCAAGTCTAGAGACGTCAACAAAAGGCTTAAGCTTGATAACACCGCGCTCCTTGAGTCCCCGAAGTGTAAGCTGAACCGTGTAGTCCCTAATTCGTAAAACTTTCGCAACCGACTGCGAAGTTCGCTGCGCATCAAGCTCTACTTCTGCAATAATCTGTTTTTCTTTTTGACTAAGGCGCAGTCGTCTCATGCTTCTTATATTATATATTTACTTATAGTTAAGCCACTTTTATTGGATACAGATATAGCAAATTCACTATTAACTATATTTGTATGTAATGTCACTACGACAGCGAAGCAAACAATCATTTGAAAACTATCGGAATTACGCAGCCATGAAACTTAACGAACAAAACACTCCATCTTCAAATCAGAGGAGCGCACTCAATTCACTAAGTTGGTCGAAGCAAGCACTTCCAGCCTGTCCTGTCCGCAGTGCTCGCGAGCCTTCAATTAATGTACGAACATCAGACTCTCTTCCACATCTATTGCGCGAGACCATTCCTGTTGATGTCTCCTCGCGACTGCTCTGGCATAACCTTATGCCAGGTAAAAAGGTCGACCTCCATTTTCACCCCGATGCAACGGAATGGTTGATCTTCGAGCAAGGACGCTTTGAGATACTGACCGCCAGTAGTTCAAATCATATTAAGGGGACTGCGGGAACATGGCATATTGTTCGTTTTGGACCCGGTGTTGCACATGGCCTAATAAGCCACGAAGAATCGGCTTACTTCGTAGTACGTGACAGGGATGACGAAACGGTTTACTTAGACCGAGATCGTCCAAGGCGGACAAGTCTGCATGGGCCCACCCTGAGTATTGTGGTGGGCGATACGTCATGCAATGCCAAATGTACATTTTGTTCGCCTAAAATGTTGGGGCTGGGCACAACGAAAAATCGAGTAGAATCACTTGGTCTAGCTTCACTTGATAGTGCGCTCACTAAGGCGGCGCAGCTCGGAATCAAGACGGTCCAAATCACCAGCGAGGGAGAACCCACATTATTTCCAGAGCAAATTACTCAGTACTTGAATCGCTTGGCCCTAGCAGATTTTGAATCGGTAGAGCTGCAGACCAACGGAATTAAACTTGCGACAGATCGCGGATACCTGGAGCAGCTTAAAACTTGGAAAAAACTTGGGCTAGGCACGATCGCCATTTCAATCGTCCATTACGAGCCCGAAAAGAATCGTTCGATATATATGCCATCTCAGACACACTACCCAAATTTGTCCGCATTAGTGTCAAATCTACACAAAATAGGATTTAAGGTAAGATTTAGTTGTACTCTCCTTAAAGGATACATCGATACAGCTGCTGAGGTTGAGCAATTATTCAATTTCGCCGGAGAGCTTAATGTAGAGGAGATTAATTTAAGGCCAGTTCGCATTCCCAAGGGAGCAGAAGAGACTTCCCGTACGCACTGGGTTCGTCAACATTCGCTCACGGATCAAGAGATTGAGCTACTAGGGCACAAATTTACACAGGATGGATTACAAATTGCGGAGCTCCCACATGGAGCCTCTTTGTTCATGATCAAGGGGATGAAAGTTTGCTTCGCCCTCAACAAATCAGAAAATCACACACCATCAGCAATTCGAAGACTGATACTTCTTCCTGATGGAAGCCTACGAACAGATTGGCCTTGATAGTTGACCTCGCACGATCGATCCCCGAGAAGCTCGCTTTTCAAACTTTCATCGCCTCGCGCGACAAAGCTTGCGAAGCATCACCGCGAGGAGGAATCACCACCAAGAATCCTCCTCGCTTCAGCCCCGCTTCCTGAATAAAACTTCGGAGCGCGGTGCGCTCGAGTATTTGATCGTTCCAGCTATTGTCTCGAAGCGCTTTGAGTCCATCAAGCACCTCCGGAGTTAAGACCAGGTGCCTTTTCTCTGAATCATTCCTTCCACGAAATGGATGAAAATAGAAGGGAGCCATTTCGCGCGACACAAATCCAAGTTTAAATAGTTCGCCACCTTTACCGCGTCGCAGCTCCTCGTGTCGGATAAGATGAGTAAGGAAGGCCGAATAGCCCTCACTATTGTAGGTTCCATGCATCACATTAATAAAATCAGTCTCCTGAACCGCCAGTGACGGAGTCGTGTCAAAGCGCCACGACAAATATATTTCTCGCGTACCAATCAGCTGACGAGTAAGAAAATCGAGATGCTCGTCAATCCCTGGTGCAGTATGTACTTCTTTAGAGAGCATTGGATAAAAATGCCGAAGCATTAGCTCCGGTGTGAGCCCCTGAGCATTCTGTAAGCGAATCGCCCAATTCGGGCCCTTTGCGGGACTCCAATATGCCGGATGCCCAAAATATTTCATACCGCGCTCGGATGTACTGTTCCTCACAAGAAGCGCGCCATGCTCAGCGTGTGCTACCAGCATAAATGGCTCGCGAATTTCGATCCATGTTGACACTTCAAGTTTTCTAGCACTTATACGACCGGCACGATCGGATTCGTAATACGATCGACGGTTCAGCGTATCTTGGCTTACCACATACGATGGTCCGAAAAATTGGTCGCTCGGATGGGCGCGGAGTTCGGAGAACAGTTTCGAGCTTTGCAAGAGGCTAGGAATCCCAGCGGAGCTTCCCTTGCGCGTTATGTCGCCTGGCACTGGTCTAAGGTCATGGGCCCACTGCTCGGGGATAAAAGTAAGTTGCCCAATGCGCAGCCAATTTTGGATCCGCCGCCGCCGTATCTCCATATCAGAAAACTCACCAAGGCCACCGATTGCACAGAGCGCGCGCTCAAGCGGGCGATACAACTCCGGATCGGCACCTTGATCAAACTCTGGATGTCCCAAAAGACAGAGAAGCTCGGCTTCATAGGGATGTTGGTGATTCTTCCAGTCGCCTCTCATACAGAGTCTCTCGACCAACAGCGCCACCTCGTTCACCGAGCCAGCTCGGTAATTATTAAGAAGAGTTGGCAACATTTCACGAAAGCGGTTTTTATGGCGGGCGATGTGCTGTGGTTTGGTTCCGGCGAGAGACTCGAAGTAATCAAACACATCTTCAATATTCTGCCGCTGCTCTAAAAGATCCGCGGCTTGTGGAAGATAGCGCCGTACTTTCTCATTCGCCAAAACCTGAGAGAGCATATACAGCTGATCACATTCCTTGCGTTCAATAAGCTTTCGCGCATCAAGTTCCGCCGAAAGTCTCAGTAACGCGGGGGCGTCAGCGCTGCGTATTGCAAGCGACACAAAAGTTTCTTTCTTGCTATTAGGCGTCCCGTGACAAACTCCTTCAGCAACTAGCGTCTCGATTATTTCCAAGTTTGAGATTGGCTCGAGGCGGTGATACAGGCAATGAAGTCCATTATTATCAGCACTATCACGCGCCCCAGTATTGATTTTCGCCCGACATAAGAGCTGGGCGATCGCATAATTTTTATTTCGCAAAGCAAGATGCCACGCGTTGCACTCGGCAAGTATGCCATGATCTTTCGTTTCTACCGTGGTGAGCGCGGCAATATCGGCTCCAAGCGCGAGAATCTTCTCGACAAGCTCCGTTGGTGCGGCATAGGCCGACACCGCGTGAATCAGGGAGAACTGATCACGCGGACGCCGATAGTTAATAATCTGTGCGACGAATTCCGAGCCAATAGAGTTGCGAAGCGCTTCAATTTTATCCAGCCAAAGTGAAAGATTTTGCCACTTGTCCGCTGACCTACCAACACTAATAAATAGGAGCTGTTGACCAATGAGCGATCCGACATAAGCGCGCTGGTTAGGTCTCAATGCATCAAGCCTTGCGCCGCGAAATACAAGCTCGAGAGTTTCGGCGCGCGCATGGTGCGCCAGCGTTCGCGTCAACGCAGAATCGCCAGGGCTCGCTTCTTGATCAATCGAGCAATCTTTAAGCAGCGGCTCAACAAGCGAACGCTCTACTTTGCCGCTTGGGTCAGCGTAAAGCAGAAGAAACGGACTCTCACCCGAGAGATTTTTTATTGTAAGAAGCTCGGGGTGACGTTCGGAAAGATATTTTGCCAGATCATAATGTCTGCCATACATCGCGAAATGCAGGCAGGTTCCGCTCTGCCCCTGATCGTCGTGAGCAACCGCTTTGATGTCAGCACCGCGCCGTAATACCACCTCGATCAACGAGCGCTTTGCGCCGAGAAGGCACATAAGGTGAAAATTGCTCAGCGCCCCGGGGGCCGGTCGGTAATTAATTATTTCTTCCGGATTGTGGGTAGTCGAGCCCCGAACATCCCCGCGCATGATCATAAGGCCGGCATCATCCCAGCACGAATTTAATATAAAGTGGCGCACCTTTTCGGAGGGTGAGTTTACAGAAAGTCGTACCGCCGGTGTCGGCGTATGCGAAGAAGAGTCCGGGTGCAAAGCCGTCATGGAGGTACTCTAGCTCAGCTGGGCCCGACTGCCGATCGAAATTATCCAAACCGTAGTATGAGGTAATTACCCACATCCCAGATATAGCGCTTTCCTGATACTTCGGTCTTCACCCCAGTGACCGCTAATAAACTCTTGGGCCAAAGTTTGGCCGGAACGCCTCACGAGGGTTCGCCGCAAATCTGGCAGGATGGCCAGGCCCATAATCCCGTCTAGAGGTGGCGCCCCCAAGCTGCCCGGACCTATTCTCTAGCCCGGGAGCAGCCACAGAAGGCTGCATTAATCAATTGAATTGTTTCAGTATTTTGAATATACTCAATGACTGAGTATAAATACTCAATCATTGATATATTTATGAATGAATTTAAGCGGCAAGCTTACTACACAATCAACGGCCTCCTGACGCAAGAAGCGCCTCTCATCCAAGCACTAATAGGACCTCGGCAAATTGGAAAATCTACTCTCGCTTCACAGATTGCCGAAAAATTCGATGGAATTGTTCACTTCGAGTCTGCCGATTCATCGCCTCCACACAGCAACGCCTGGATTGAGGCGCAGTGGATTATTGCTCGAACTCGGGCGCGAGGAACGCAGGGACTAATTATTTTAGATGAAATTCAAAAAATATCTGGCTGGAGCGAAACTGTAAAAAAATTATGGGACGAAGACCGCAGAAATAAGACTAATTTGAAAGTTTTGATCCTCGGCTCTTCCGCGCTACTTCTCCAGGCCGGACTCGCCGAAAGCCTCGCCGGAAGATTTTATCTGCATCGATGCCCTCATTGGAGCTTTTCTGAATGTAAAGAAGCCTTCGCTTATTCCATGGAGCAATGGATCTACTTTGGCGGATATCCAGGCGGAGCTCCGTATCTTAAAGACGAAGCGACATGGAAAAACTATATTCGCGACTCCCTCGTTGAAACAACAATTTCAAGAGATGTTCTTCAATTGCAAAAGGTTAATAAGCCAGCACTCTTGAGAAACCTGTTTTTCTTAGCTGCGCGTTTTCCGGCTCAAATCGTCGCCTATAATAAAATGATCGGGCAGCTCCAGGATGCAGGTAACACCACAACGATTGCGCATTATTTAGATCTTCTTGAAACCGCATTTCTGTTATCTGGGCTCGAGTCAACAGTGAAGCTGAAGCGCTCAAGCAGTCCTAAACTCATTCTTTGGAACAACGGTCTTATCTCTGCAATCAATAAGCACTCCTTTCAAGCAGCTTTAATGGATACAGCGTGGTGGGGAAGGCTTGTAGAAAATGCTGTCGGCGCGCACCTGCTTAATTCATTGCCGTCATTAACGTACGAGATAAATTACTGGCGTGAAAAGAACTGTGAAATTGACTTCTGTATTTCGACAGGAAGCGAACGGCTCGGCATAGAAGTTAAAAGTGGACGTATCGATAAGCAGCTTGGCTATGCGCAATTCGCGAAAAGATATCCCAAAAGCAAGACGATAATCGTTGGGCTAGGAGGAATGCGATTGGAGGAGTTTTTTTCCTGCGATGCTTCAGTGCTTTTATCTTAGGGAGCCTCTGAAAAACTAAGCTTTTGGATTTGCCGGAATTTTGGCTGAGATTTGCGAGAAAGTATGTCGGGACAAACGGCCGTCATGGAGGTACTCTAGCTCAGCTGGGCCCGACTGCCGATCGAAATTATCCAAACCGCTTTATAAGGGGAATACGTACGTAACGTTGCGGCTCGCCTCATAGGCTTTGGTCGAGCCGGTCTCAATAGAGATGCTGAAAATGAAATGAAAAAAGCTGCCTGCTCAGTCATATTCAGGCATCCTATCAAGTGCTTCAGGCCACAGGCCAGCGCGCATTCGGCGCAAAAAGCGTATTAGGCAACGATGCGCTGTACAACTTCGGCGAGAGTCAAACCATTTGCCGGGTCATCAGAATAGATTGCGCCACGCTTCAGGACAATTATCCGATCTGAAACCGCAAATACATCATTTAGGCGATGGCTTACCAAGATAACTGTGCGACCACGCGCTTTTTCACGTAATATGAGTTCAATAACTTGCCCAACTTCACGCGCGGCAAGAGCAGCCGTCGGCTCATCGAGCAGTAATACTTTTGGATCAAAAAGAAGTGCGCGCGCTATCGCGATTGCTTGCTGCTGTCCACCCGAAAGCGTCCCGACCTCTACTCTGATATTAGGAATATTAATCTTGAGCGATGCCAATACCGATTCTGCGCCGCTACGCATTGCAGCCCTATCCAGGGTACCAATTTTTGTTTTTAGCTCACGCCCGGCGTAGAGATTAGTCGCCACATCATGACACCGTGAGAGCGCCAGGTCCTGGTACACCATTTCAATTCCAGCCTCGCGGTGGCGAAGGGGAGAGTACCCTTCAAGGCTTGTCGCGCCAAGGCGTACCTCACCTCGTGTCGGGCGATGCGCGCCGCCAAGAATCTTAAGAAAAGTAGACTTCCCCGCACCATTATCTCCCACAATGGCGCTCACCGTGCCCGCATGAAAGGAGGTCGAGATATCGTGAATAACCTCGCAGGCGCCGAAGCTCTTGGTGATATGTTTCGCTGAGAGAGTCTCCATTAGCTTCTTCCAAACCGCTCAATCAGCGCCGCGCCAATCAGCACGAGCCCGACAAACAACACTTGGTAATAAGTACTCACCGCAAGAAGATTAAGTCCGTTTTGAAGCACACCAAGACAGAGCACACCAAGAAAGGTGCCAACAATACTTGCCTTTCCGCCAAAGAGTTTCGTTCCTCCAAGAATTACTGCAGTAATAGCGACGAGCTCGTAGTTTTGGCCCGCGGTCGGATCTCCCGCGTTTGTACGCGCCATAAAGACAAAGCCCGCGACACCTGAATAAAGTCCGCAAAGCGTGAAGATCTTAAGTCTAAGCGTATTTATTCTTAATCCGAGCGCCTCGGCAGCAAGCGCGTTATCACCGTAAATCAGAGAATGAATACCGAACGAGCTTTGATGAAGTACTACATGCGCAACAAGCCCTGATAAAAGAAAGATTACTACCGGCAATGAAACTCCCAAAAGTTTTCCCTGACCAAGCTCGGTGACCGAGGGATGAAGTCCGTAAATCGGAGTACCATCCGCGACAATGTATGCCACAGCTCGCGCGACACTCAACATTCCCAGAGTGACAATAAAGCTCGGCGCTCGTGTAACATTCACCAACGCGCCGGTAATACAGCCGCACAACGCACCCACCACCACGCACACGAAAAACGAGTCCCACGCTTGCAAGTTGAAATCGCGAATACAATAAGCCGATACCGTTCCCGCCAATCCCATCACCGACGCTATAGAGAGATCGATACCGCCGCTTCCGATGACAAAGGTAGCCCCAAGCGCAAGCAGACCTGTCACTGCAGCCGCCGACAAAACATTATCCAGATTACTGAGTGACAAGAAATAGGGCGACAACAGCGAAAACACCAAACACAAGCCCGTCAAAAAGACAAAACAACGAAAAAAGTTTTGATCAGCGACAACCTTTAACGCGTATTGAGCTTTAGCGAACATACTGAAGTTCGGCAGAATCTTTCTTTTGCAACACTGCTTTCGTGATCACTGGAGTGTCGGTCACCTCGCGTATGTTCACATGTTTCCCAGAAACCACCTCTTCACCAAGCTCGACTGCGCGCTTACCGATAAGATAGGGAAGCTGTGCGACCGTCGCGGACATTTCGCCGGCACGCACCGCCCTCTGCGCATCTTGCGTACCATCAACGCCGATGACCTTAATGTTAGAAAGCATTCCTCGCGACTTAAGCGCTTCAATTGCTCCAAGCGCCATCATGTCGTTCGCTGCATAAACGAGTTTAATAGCTGGAAAACGCTGCACGAAATCCGCAGTCACGTTCATTGCCTTCAGTCGGTCCCACTCTCCCGAGAGCGAGCCTACAATCTTCGCGTTTGGAGCCGATTCTACAAGCGCCTTTTTGAAGCCGTCGACGCGTAATACTCCGGCGGGGCTGCCCACCGCACCTTCAAGAATAAAGACTTCAATAGCAGCATCATCGAAAAGCGTATGAACATACTCGCCCGCGCGCTTTCCCACGGCAAAATTATCAGAGCCCACTGAAAATGTGAGTGGCAGATTATGCTTCGCCGCTTCTTCAAGAGGAATCGAACAATCTACATCCGCAATTATTATTCCTGCGCTACTGGCCTTCTTCAGGCACTCAATTCCTACCGCGACATTTGCGGCGCTTACGCCTAGAAATTTCGGCTTGCGCGCAATCGCGGCAAGGCAGGTATTAAGCTGCTCCTCAGCCGCCGTCTCGCTCTGCAGCATATAGACCGTCGAAGATATCTTTTTCGCTCGCGCCGTCTCTTCAATACCAAGCGCAAGTGTATTCCAATAGGGATTCCCTTTTGCGCGCAATATAAAAACAAAGTCGTTTTCAGCGCATGCAGCGGCAACAACTACATTAAAGCACAGCAGCGCGAAAAGAATCGCCGGTTTGAGCTTCACGCTCCTAGCGCAAGAACTGAAGGTTCGGATCATCTTTCCTTTCTAAGACTTCCTTTGTCAGGACAGGAATCGGAGTAAATTCATTATAGTTTTTCACTTCACCCTTCGAGGCAGCAATAGCCAATTCCACCGCGCGCTTGCCCATAAAATAAGGAAGCTGCGCCACATCAGCAAGCATTCGGTTCTGCATAATCGCCTTCCGCGCATCAGCGATTCCATCGACACTGAGTAATTTTACTCTGTCGGCTTTGGCACTCACTCGAAGCCCCTCGGCCGCTCCCAAGCTCATTGCGTCGCTGACTGAAAAAATATAGTCGATAGTCGACTCGCGTTGCAGGAAATCAACCGTGATATTCATCGCCTTCAGTCGATCCCAATCCGTGGTTGGTGTGCCAACAATTTTCGCTTCAGGGATCGCGCGTTGAATCTCCTCTAAGAATCCTTGGGCTCGCTTCTCGCTCACAATACTTCCCGGAAGCCCTTTCAAGATCAGAATCGAAGGGCTTTTTATTGTATTTACCCTGGCCACATACTCTGCCGCGCTTTTTCCAATGAGAGCATTGTCCGAACCAACCGAAAACGCCAGCGGAACCTTTGCCAATGCGGCGTCTTCAAGAGTAACGTTTCCATCGATGTCCGCCGATAACACACCTTCTTGGGCAGCCTTTTTAAAGCACTCTATCCCGACATTCTTTGTCGCGGCACCGAGCACCAAAACTTTTGGCTTCCTGGAGAGTGATGCCGTGCAGATATTGAGCTGCGCCTCGGGAGTTTGATCGTCATCAGTATTGAGAATAATGCTCTTTATTCCGCGAGCTTTTGAAGTCTCTTCGATACCTTCGCGTACAGTTTTCCAAAAGACATTACCACGACCCTTTAAGATGAATAAAAACTCACCGTCCTCACTCTTGGCGCTTGCGCCGAAAGCCCAAAGCAGAGGGATCACAGCAATGAATAGCAACTTTTTCATACCCAGGCTTCAATATACTTGACTCAATGAGGGACGACCATATCAGCAGTAGTTAAGCCTACTGTTGCGCGATTGTCAGGTACAACTCATCAGTCTTCGTTTTCTGACCCTTTGAAGCTTTTATACTTCTTAGAGTATACTAAGTGCATGAATATAAAGAGCGGAAGCATTATCATCGGCGTGGCAATTGTCGCTATTTTGCTTATTTTTCAGGCAACTAGGCAGAGCGCCGTAACTGTACACCTTCCTTCAGAGCTTGCCTCGTCCGGCACCGCATTCAAGCGTATCCGCGTCGCCGGCAAAGTTTCCGCCGGATCTATTGATTACGCCGTTCAACCCAAGATCGTGCTTAAGTTTGCCGTCGGAAACCCAGGCCAAACTCCGCACCATGAGGAAATGGTAAACAACTCGGAGCTTTCCTCGAACGCAACTATCCCGGTAATATACCAGGGTCTCAAACCGGACATGTTCGCCGCCGGCCGCGATGTTATTCTTGATGGCGATTTCGAGGGCGGTGTTTTTCAGGCGACGAGGCTTTTGACACAGTGTCCCTCTAAGTATCAGGCTGCGAAGCCAGGCACAGAGGAGAAGAGATCAATGGAGCAAGCAAAGTGAACGAGTTTGGAAATTTTGCGTTGGTAACCGCCTGGATTTTAGCGCTCTTCGGAATGATCGGCGGCGCGCGTGCCGCTAGTACGCGAAATCGGAGTTGGTTTCTTTCGGCGCGAAACGCGACCTTCTTCAGCTCAATCGCCAGCGCACTCGCGATTGGAACTCTGGCGGTATTGTTTCTCTCACATGACTACCGAAATGCCTATGTATGGCAGTTCTCCAACCGCAGCATGGAGTGGTACTACAAGGTCTCCGCGATCTGGGGTGGCATGGATGGTTCGATGCTGCTCTGGGCATTTATGCTTTCGATTAGCTGCGCAGTTGTGGCACTCCGACTTGAGTCACAAAATTTGAGGAGTGCGCCATGGGTCCTCGCGGTAATGAACTCCTCTCTACTTTTCTTCTTGGGAGTTGTGACTTTCCTAACTAATCCATTCCGATATCTCCAGTCACCGCTTATTCCCGCGGATGGGAACGGATTGAACCCACTGCTGCAAAATCCCTACATGGCGATCCATCCGCCAACGCTGTACGCCGGGTTTACCACTTTCTCGATCCCATTTGCTTTCTGCATGGCCGCACTATTTGCGAAGGAGCTCTCAAATGAATGGATCAGACTCACACGCCGTTGGACGCTAATTGCCTGGGCTTTTTTAACGGCGGGAATCGTGCTTGGCGGACATTGGGCATATATCGAGCTTGGATGGGGCGGATTTTGGGCCTGGGATCCAGTCGAAAACGCCTCATTTTTGCCTTGGCTTACCGGTACTGCGTTTTTGCATTCGGTAATGGTGCAGGAACGCAAGAACATGCTGCGCTTCTGGAATGTCTGGCTGATTGTTTCAACCTACGCGCTTACGGTCTTCGGAACTTTCCTTACCCGCTCCGGGGTCGTGCAAAGTGTACATGCTTTTGCGGAAACCGATATCGGTTGGATATTTTTAGTGTACCTTGGAATTATATTCGCCCTTACCTGCTTCTTTACCTGGCTGCGGCGCGCTGAACTTAGGTCCGAGCGCCAGATTTCGAGCCTGCTCTCACGTGAGGCGTTTTTTCTTCTCAATAATTTGGTGCTCTTAAGCATCTGCTTTGCCACGCTTTGGGGGGTACTCTTTCCGGTCCTTTCCGAAGCAGTCACTGGACAAAAGCAGACAGTCGGGATTCCGTTTTTTAATGCGGTGAATGTTCCTCTCTTCTTACTTTTACTTTTTCTTATGGGCATAGGACCGCTCATTGCCTGGAAGAGGGCCAGCGCGAGAAGTCTGCGAGATACCTTTTTAGCTCCGTTTCTCATTGGATGCGTGGCATCGGCCATTCTTGTCTGGGCGGGGATCGTAGGTTTCTATCCGGTGACAAGCTACGGGCTCTGCGTTTTTGTGCTTCTGACTATTCTTGGCGAGCTTCATCGTGGACTTCGAGTACAGCGAGCTTCACTTCCGCAAGCCAGCACCATCGAAAGTGTTGAACGACTGGTACGAAGGCACCGCTCTCGCTACGGCGGATATCTGGTGCACCTAGGCGTTCTTGTCGCGGCAATCTCGATAACTGCGTCTATGGCGCATAAAACAGAGCACGAATTTAGCCTCGCGCAGGGGGAGAAGCTCGATATCGGGCGCTTTTCGCTTACGCTCAAGGACTTTCATGAAGTGCAAAACGACAACTACGTCGCCCTTATCGCCAATGTTGAGGCGGCACTTCGAAGCGATGGCTCGCCCGTCGCGCTACTGTCGCCCGAACTTCGCCGCTACAAGGCAAAAGATGAAAGCACTTCCGAAGTCGCGCTTCGAATTGGTATGCGCGAGGATCTTTATTTGGTCCTGGCAGGGCTTGACGAAAAGGGAGAGCGCGCAGCACTTAAAGTATTTATCAATCCGCTTCAGATCTGGCTCTGGGTGGGTGCGGTAATAATGGTTGTGGGAGCAATTATCGTGATGCTGCCGAGATTTCAAGCGGAGACAATCTCCGAAAAGTCTCGTGCCGAGGGAACTGTGAGGGCGTAACCGTAGCTATGCTGACTGAGATTTTGACTATAGGGTTCGCGCTGATTGTTGCCTGGGCTATTATTAGTCCGCTTCTGCGGAAAGAAGTGGGGGCTATGGCAGCGCCGTCGCCGTATCTGACTTTAAAGGATCAAAGCGAACGTTGCGCGCAGGTACTTCGAGATCTTGAGCTTGATTATTCGACGCATAAGATTTCTGCTGACGACTATCAAAAAACGAAAGCCTCCCTTGAGGTCGAGCTCGCTGCAATACTTGAACAGTCGGACGACGCGGAGAAGCGTTCATGAGCGATACGTCCGCGCTCCTCTCAGTTGCTTCGCTTGAAAAAAACTTTGGTAAAGAATTGGTCCTTCGCAAACTTTCTTTCGAGCTACAGCGCGGAGAAACAATCTTGCTTCTCGGTGCTAACGGTTCCGGGAAGAGCACGCTTCTTCGAATCTGTGCCGGTCTTTCTCGCGCTTCGGGTGGCGACGCTCGAATTAAAGGCCATGCGCCAATGCAAGCCGCCAAAGCATTAGGCTATGTGAGCCACCAACCCCTACTGTATGCCGACCTTACGGTCCGGGAAAACATCAAGCTACATGCTGATCTGTTTGAAACTCACAAGGAAACTACTGACAGACTTCTCTCCGAATGGGGCCTTGCACACCTCGCCCAGAAAAGACTCTGTGAAATTTCAAAAGGTAATCTCGCGCGTGCCGCTCTGGCGCGTGCGTTCGTAAGCCATCCCGAATTACTTCTCTTTGATGAGCCCAGCGCTGCGCTCGACGAAGATGGCGCATTAATTCTCCGCAATAAGATTAAGGAGCAGGTGACGAGGGGCGGCTCTCTTATCGTTACTCACGATCTGGAACGGATAAGCTCAGTTGCCACTCGAGTGCTCGTTCTCAAAGAAGGAGTAATCTCTTCGGATGCCTCGGGCAATGAAGCCATTCAGCGTACGATCGCCGAATATAGGAAGATTAATAGGTAAGGCAATGAGGCGACTTATTATACTCTTAAAGAAAGACGTCATGCTCGAGCTTCGCACCGGTGAGAGCATCACCTTGATGATTTTCCTCTCGTTACTCATTGCGACAGCGATAGGATTCGGAGTACAGAGTGCTTTTGTCCCGCAAGGAATTGCGTTGCGACTTTTTCCCACGATGATATGGCTGCTCTTTATATTGAGCGGATCTTTGGCGATGGCTCGAAGTTTTGAGCAAGAGAGTCGATTCGAGGCGTTTGAGGGTCTACTTGTCTCGGGAATTCCCTCCGTGCTGTTATATCTTTCGAGAACGCTTGTTACCGCGATAATTGTATTCGTTGGTCACCAAGTGGGAACTTTGGCCCTATCGCTTCTCCTTGATGTAAGCATAGTAGAATATCTCCCCGAGCTTCTTGCACTTAGCGCACTTGCCTCTTTCGGATATTCCGCCCTTGGATCTCTTTTCGGCATGGTAAGCGTACGTTCAAAACTTCGCCAGCTTCTCTTGCCACTCATAATTTTGCCTCTTATTCTTCCCGTATACTTGAGTTCGTTAGAGCTTACCACGATGCTTTTTGACCGATCAGTGCTCGAGCTGGGATCTTCTTGGTTTACTTTGCTCGTGATTGTGGATGTATTATACCTGGTCCTCGGCATTAATCTTTTTGACTATGTCGTAAGGGAGTGAGTTTCGTGTGCTAAAAAACTTGCAGAATATTTTTACAGCGATTGCGGCAGCTCTTATTGCCTTCGATCTCTACCTTATCTTTATGCTTGTCCCAAACGAAGCCGTTATGGGTGCGGTGCAGCGCATATTTTATTTCCATGTCGGCTGCGCAATCGCAAGCTATGCTGCGATCGCGACGATGCTTTTTGGAAGCGTGAGCTATCTTGCGACGCGAAAACCCTGGCCTGACGCGTTGGCGGTTGCAGCGGCGGAAGTAAGTCTGCTTTTTTGTTCAATTACACTCATTTCGGGAATGATCTGGGGACAGGCCGCTTGGGGCACCTGGTTTCGCTGGGAGCCGCGACTTGTCACTTTTCTGCTTCTTTGGTTTATCCTTGTTGGCTACAATCTTCTTCGCGCGTTCGGTGAGCGCGGTCGGGTGGCTTCGCATGCAGCAGTTCTTGGAATCGTCAGTGCGGTAATGGTACCTGTGGTAATTTTTTCGATTCAGCTTTTGCCAAGCGTGGCGCAGCTTCATCCGGTTGTGGTCTCTAAGGGGGGATTAAAAGACCCACTCTACAAGGTAGCTTTTCATCTTTCTTGGGTATCGCTAAGTATATTCGCGGGTGCACTGATTATAATTCGTAAACGGATAGAGCTTTTACGGGGAGAGTGATGTATGGAAACAACAGTCGATACCTTTCCAAGCCTTTTCTGGGGCTATTCGGTTATCTGGGCATTAATTGTCGTGTATCTTATTTCATTGGGCCGCAGACTCTCGAAGCTCGAAGGTGAGAAATAGTTTCGCAGCAGACATGCTTTTGAACCCGCGCTTGCGACTTCTTCAAGGAGACGTCGTGAGCCTTGCCTCGCATCTGGTATGATCTCAGCTATGCGTACCCTCCCTAGTATTATTTTGGCCTTATTTGCCGTGCCTGCAATGTCGCAGATCACACCAGAAAGAGAGCCAGAAGCACAGTCTCACTTCACCGCTCCGCCTCTCACTGCGCTTTCTCCGCCACAAAGCCTGCAACTATATTCTAAGCCTTACACGTCTTTAAGCGAAGTCCAGCAATGGCGAATGCGGATTCACGGACTACGTTACGTGATGCTTCATCCCAAGGTTTGGGGAGAGCGGGTAATAGAAAGGACAGAAAATCGCCAGATCGTCCCAATGAAGCCCTTTGTACTCCGTTCATCAGAGTCTGATTCGTATCGTCTACGAACCGTAAATATGAATCTAGCGTTTCGAAAATTTATGGGCGCAATCGCGGCCAAGCGACCCCATGATACGGACGGACTTTTAGAGATTGGCTTGGCAGGCGAGCTCAAGCCCGGGGAGCCGGGAAAGCTGCCGTTAGTTGACCGCGGCTATGTCGTACGGCTCTCTTCGGTCCCTTCGATGCCGTCCGGCCTATACTACCGATCACTTTCTACATACGAGCTCCTGCAGAAGGCGGCGGTTGCGCCGCTTGCCTTAGGAAAAAGATCAAAGCTGAGATTGAGCGTAGATTCGGAAGGGGTGCTCGTAATGCTGGATGACACGAAATTTATTAGTTTCAAAGGGAAAGATATCGACAAAGGCCTCGTATCACTGCGCTCGGGCTGGTATCCTACTATCATTAAGAATCTTGAAATAATTGGTGAAGTATCTGAAGCCGGTAACGCATCTACGCTTGTTGAAAATGGCATTCTCACATCGCTTCCTCGCGGCAAAAAAGAACCTGCCTTTCATGAAAAGTCGGTATCGTAGGTGAATTTTCATATTCAAAAATTTTCGCGAGCCGTGAAACATCTTGCGTGGGGTCTGCCCTTTTTATTTCTGGTAGTGCCCCTACCCGTAGCGCATGCAACAATTGACGCAGAGTTCCCGCTTTTGCTTTGTGGAGCTTCGCTGGGCTTGTCGCTTCTGGCATTTCTTTTCTCTCGTCTCCTTGCCGAGAAACTTCCCGCAACGAGAATATGCGTATCGCTCTATTGGCTGATACCTGCACTTACCTTTTTGTTGAGCCTTTTGCTGTGCTGGCCTAATCTCGAACCTCAATTCCCAGCCGTATTGGGAATAGCTGTTTTTGTGCTTATAACTACGATGCTCTTTTATAAGCTTGAGGAGTCCATCTCCGGAAAAGGGCCATTGAGCCTGCTGCTTTTCCTAAATCTCATATTAAGCGTTGAGTTAGGATTACGCTCCATCCCAGAGACGCTATTGATTCCTGAAGTAGGCTCCGACAGCGCAAAGCTTTCTCGATACAATCGAGCTGTAGAGGTATTCGATAAGAACGGGTTCCGCGGCAGAAAACCTGCGGCGCGAAGGGACGAAAGCTCTCTTCGAATCTTCGCCACTGGCGGCTCCAGCACTTTCGGAGTTCCACTAAAATTCTCGGCGAGCACCTATCCAGCGGTTTTAGAAACCATTTTGTCGGAGCGTCATCCCACCGAGAATCACCAGGTATTTAATGCCGGAGTAGCCGGCTTCGGAGTTACGCAGATCATCGATTCACTAGAACGCCGAATCTTGGCGTATAAGCCGGACATCGTCACCGTGTGTGCCTGGTTTAACGATGCCGCGATGGGTCCGGGTTGGTATGGGTTTCCGGGAAAATCTGAGGCCGAAGCGCTTCGCATACTCAAGACGTTGGAGCGATTGCAGACCCTTCCGGTAGTCGGTGCTATTCTGCGTTCCCGTCTTTTTCTATGGTATAGATTCTTTTTGACCCATGCCAAAGACTCCCTGTTCTCTTCAAAAGAAAGCCCATCAGAAAAACGGCGGCGAATGGAGCCTGACGAATTTGCCCAAGCTCTTCGCCAAATAGTCGAATTAGGGGACAGACACCATTTTCTCCCAGTTGTTGTTTTCGAGCCGGAACATCGAAGTCTTCCTCGAGAAATTGCGCTGAGTCGCAATCGCTATTTTCAGGCTATTACGAAAATCGCGACAGAGCTCCAAGTTCCTCTCGTTGATACATTGACGCCATTTGCCGAACGAAGCAATGAATGGCTTCATTACGATATCATTCATTTTAACGAAGAGGGACATCGCATAATCGCCGAGGCAATCTATCAGAAGCTATTTGTCGAATTGGGAGGGACAGCTCGCAGTGAAGCGTTCTTCGCCGCTAAGGGATTTACCCCGGCAGCACCGGGTATTCGCCGCGAGGTCGTGCAACAGTGGTCGCGGAAAGAGCGGCCATCGGATGGAAAAGTATCAGTGTACGTCCGCGCGCCCTATCTTCCAGCAGCAGACGCCTCCGATAATGTGATCAGCGTAGGGGTGTATTCCGGGACGAAAAGAATAAAGACTATTGATTCTGTGCGGCACGCCACGCAAGCAGTGGAACTTAATCTGCATGATCTTACCGATTCGGCTCCTATTACCGAGCTCGCATTTCGCGCAGACATCTCGTTGCCGGAGCTCCTTAGCCAGGATCGCGCGTTACCTCCCGCATGGATCGAGCTCAGCAGCAATGCTCATTCCGCGCCAATTAGATCCGGAATGGTGATACATGGGCGTAAAATAGTCATGCAGCAACAGGGCTATCAGTTCATTATTCTAAGCGCTGAAACTGGGCGAATCGTTGCACTTCGCTATCTTTCTGCTGAGCCATCAGAGACAACCGCGGCAATTTCTGATCTCGAGCAACTCCTTTCCCGTAGCCTCGAAGGTAATGAAACCCCTTTGCTTCTTGCGACACTTGACGGCGCTCCCCCGGCGAAGCTCGGTAGCCAAGAGCTTTCGCGTCTTTTTCGGCGATGTGGCGGAAGTGGTGAATTACCTCAGAGGGGTGATTCATTCCTATTTGTAGGCGCATGTGACAGGCCAAATATTAAAGCAGTTGAAAAGCGTGCACCCGGTCCTCAACTTCACACAATAGGTTCTCCTGAGCAGGCGTTACATGCCCTGCTCGAGGTTACCCCCTTTAATTCGCAAGGACATTTGCGTACCTATTATCGGTAGGTCATTCCCGAGCCTCGGCCCTGGCTCCTTTAAGATCTTTAAGCTAACTTCCAGCTATAATGGCAGCGAGCGATGCAACCCTAGACCGAATCACCTTACGTGAAGGATTACAGCACTTCCCGGAGCAGCTTTTTGAAAAAGCATCGACGCTTCATGTGCTTGATCTCTCTGGTAACGACCTTTCAGAATTGCCCAACGAGTTCGCCTGCTTTCAGGAGCTTCGCATACTTTTCCTTACAGGAAACAGATTTAAGAGCTATCCACCCGTATTGTCTCGCTGCCCAAAACTCGAACTGGTCAGCTTTAAATCAAATGGAATGGAGCAAATTGCCGAAGGTGCGCTCGGGGAGAATCTGCGTTGGCTGA
Organism: uncultured Bdellovibrionales bacterium; assembly: GCA_964510065.1. Classification (GTDB taxonomy): domain Bacteria; phylum Bdellovibrionota_C; class UBA2361; order UBA2361; family CAIXSY01; genus CAZEAC01. The sequence goes on from CAZEAC010000014.1 coordinate 39,647, forward strand.
TTCTTACTGACAACAAGCTTACTTCCCTTCCAAATTCGATAGGCGCGCTCTCTAAACTCCAGAAACTGGCACTCGCGCATAATCAGCTTCAAACTCTACCTGAGAACATGGCACAGTGCGTTGAACTTGAATTACTGAGAATCTCAGCCAATATGATCTCTACGTTACCGCGCTGGCTTCCTCGAATGCCGAAGCTTGCGTGGCTCGGCTACGCGGGGAATAGCTGTGCAGCAGCGGGAGAAAGAGAGCTTCCTGATATTTCCTGGAGCAGTCTGATTGTCGGGGACACTCTCGGCGCGGGTGCGTCGGGGACGACACTTCGTGGCGAGCTTACTGCAAACTCTTCCGAGCGAATTCCTGTAGCAATAAAATTATTCGGAGAAAAAATTTCGGCTGATGGGTTGCCTGGCGATGAGATGCGAGCCTGCGCGGCAGTCGGTAACCATCCAAATCTCATCGAGACGTTTGGAAAAATTGTAGGCCATCCTCAGTCGCGTAGCGGAATTGTTTTTCGCCTCCTTGCCGAGCATGCCAAAAAAGTCGGAGAGCCCCCAGATTTTTCGAGTTGCAGCCGCGATACCTACCCAGCCGGCACCTATTTCTCTAGTGAAGAAGTGTTCAGAATCGCACAAGGTGTCTCTTGCGCAGCGGCGAAGCTTCACAGCCATGGCGTGCTGCATGGAGATTTATATGCCCACAATACTTTACATTCCCGCCTCACTGGAGAGGTAAAACTTGGCGATCTCGGCGCTGCAACACTTTATCCACGTTCAGACATGGAGCTAGCTTCTTCTCTTGAGAAAATTGAAATACGTGCTTTTGGTATCTTGCTTGAAGAGCTGCTCGATCATGCGCCGTCGATGCACAGGTCCGAGGAGCCGCTGCGCGCTCTCAGTGCACGCTGCACATCAAGCGATAACAATTCTCGGCCACTATTTGCTGAAATTACAAAGCTTCTGCACTCTTAATCTGCACTACGGCTGTCCAAGCTTTATTCCGATAAAAGCAGCAGCAACTCCAAGCACGGTTGAACTGAGCATATACACAAGCGCGAGGCAGAACGCATTCGCTCGTATGAGGTGAAGCGACTCGATGCCGAACGCTGAAAAAGTGGTAAATCCGCCAAGAAATCCGGTAATAAGAAGTAGGCGTAATTCAGCATTATAGTGCGTGCTTCTTTCAACTATCCCGGCAAGCAATCCAATAAGCAAGCAGCCCAAAATATTAACGACAAAAGTGCCCCAAGGAAATCTGGCATTCGGATAACTATGCAGAAAATAGGAACTACACAGATAGCGCGCAATCGCGCCGACCATTCCGCCTGAACCGACCAACAAATACTCTTTCATTGAATTTCGACTGGAGAAAAGTTTCACCTAACTTTAGACCGCCTTCAAGAGTACAATCAAAGAGCTCCTCAAAATTTTACGGTGTAGGTTTGGGAGCCACCTGCGTCATTACGCACTAAAGTTAAGGTAAAATCGCCTGGAAAGCTCGCCCAGGCAAATCGAAGCGGCCGCTCAAAAGCAGGGAGAACCCCACCACGCGGGGTCCCCTTAAAAGTAACTACGGTCGGAACGTCATCTATTACTTTGAAGTTTTTCCTGTCGACGACATTTCCTTTATGTACGATCTGAGCTGAATACTCTCCGGCTGTGCTTACTTCGAGAGTGGCTGATGCAAGATGAATGTCAAAGCCACTGTTGTGCACAAAAGATGGTTTGATGGCCGCCTTGACTTCGGGCAACTTGACTGACGCATTTACTCCTGGAACCTGGTACTGCATACCGTGGCCAATTCCCAGTAGTGCTGCGACACCGAAACCGGCAAGCCTGAAGATCCTAGTAGTGTTATCGCTTCTTTGGTTAGAGTTGACCAAGTTCATACACGTCCTTCGGAAAAAACGCTTTCAATCTATGATTTTGGTGAAGTTTACGCCAAATTCCTGCCTTACTCAACGCAGAAGTACAGCGCTCACCTAGGTGGAGAGCCAAGCGCAGGTTCTGGCCCCCTTCTTTTAGCCCTGTTTTGATTAAAACTTGGCGCAGAGTTACACTTTCGGCACTACTTACATGGAGACGACTATGGCGCAGTGGAATTTAAAGTCCGGATTGCTTTTGGCAGCAGCTCTTTTGTTCCGAGTTACTGCCATTTGTGCTGAGACGAATGTAATCGCCGGTGAATACATAATCGAGCGAAAGCCGGGAAGCTCACGAGCAGCGCTTGCTTCCAGTCCACGCTTTTCGGTACTGCATAGCTCAACTTTCATCGACGTCGTTCGTCCGAACCTAGGAGCGAAGTCAGCCGCGAAACAACTGCATGTTTCAATTGCCCCATTCGATCGCGCGAAAAGTGACGCCGATTGCGCCGAAATCCTAAAAGATCCGACCGTAGCGTTTTGCGAACCGAACTTCGTGCGCCGCCATGGCGCAAGTTTCCCTAACGATCCTCTCTTCTACGCAAATCCTCCACAATGGCAGGGACAGTTTGCGCATTATGCGAATTACGCTGATGGCGTAAGTGCATTTGATATGAGAAGTCCATTTGCTTGGGATATCTCGGTTGGCTCAGACTCAGTTGTGGTAGGCATTGTCGATTCCGGCATTAATTACAACCACCCAGATCTTGCTCCCAATATTTGGCAGAATCCGAATGAACAGCTCAACGGTGTCGACGATGACGGGAATGGCTATGTTGATGACATGATCGGTGTCGATGCCCAAAACAACACCAACGATCCCTTTGATTGCAATGGGCATGGTTCGCATGTCGCGGGTATTATTGGCGCTCGTGGCAATAACGGCATCGGAGTCGCCGGCGTGGCCTGGCGAGTTAAAATGATTATGGCACGCGACGCCGTTGACTGCAGCGATGCAGTGAGCGTCGCTGCGGCAATTCGCGGAATGGAGTACTTCTACGATCTTAAGAAAAATCGAGGGATCAATATTGTCGCGGTCAATGCGTCTTATTCCGGTGACCTGTTCTCACAGGCAGAAGCCAACGCGATCGACAAGCTTAAGGATGTAAATATCCTATTTGTGGCTGCTGCTGGAAACGAGGGCCTCAATATCGACGCTACACCACGTTATCCCGCAGCCCATACCAATGATAATCTTATCTCCGTTGCAAACGTTAATAATTTCAACGCTCCCAGTCGGATCGCCGACAACTCCAACTTCGGCGCTCAAAGTGTTGACTTTGGAGCACCCGGGACCCAGATTCATAGTACTATCGAGCCATCGCAATTCGCCTTCGAGAACTACGGCGTAAAGTCCGGCACATCGATGGCTGCTCCGGCCGTCGTCGGCGCGCTCGCCGTGCTTTCGGCGAGGACACCAGCATTCATGCACTACAAGACGTTAATGAACTACCTCTATACGAACTCGCGTAAGGTCCCCTTCCTTGAGGGCAAAACCACCACGGGAGCAATGCTGCATCTTTTCTTCCTACTTAGCGCTGCCGAGCCAACCGACCAGTGCCCAAACGATATCAATAAAATTGACCCGGGATTCTGCGGCTGCGGACATCCCGAGAATTATAGCGACGCCGATAATGACCGCACTCCCGACTGCGCTGACCAGTGTCCCAATAACGCGATAAAAACTGCACCGGGAATTTGCGGATGCGCCTCGGCTGATAGCGACTTAAATACTAATGCCGTCGCCGACTGCTTGGACGCATCTTTAGCCGGCGAAAAACCTAACGCCCCGCAGCTTGCAAAAGTGAAGAGAAAACTTGTGCTTACCATGGACGCGGCTCGTTCCGGAGCAGTATATGTGATTGAAATTCAAATTAAGAAGCCGGGCAAGAAAAAATTCAGCAGCAAAACCGTTATCAATGCTGACCCAGTCTACCAATTTACCGCGCCACCAAGAAACTCGACGCTGAAAATTGCGTATTCGTTTCGAATAACAGGTCCGGCAAATTCAGTTACTTCGCAAAAAAGCGTAGCAGTGATCAAAAAAATCAGGTAGAGCGCTGAATGGCACTGCTATCCGCCAGAATCTTCCAAATTGAGGAAGATTCTCTGATGAATAGCAGTGCGGCTTAGGCGGAGCCGAAGCCCCCCGGCGGGACAACACAGATGACACAGCGCGGTCCAATGCAAGCATGCGCCCTTTATCGCACGTGCCGGAAAGGCGTCACTTCAACATTTTTGTTGCGGCTCCGCCGCGCGGTGACTCAGCGTTTATTGTTATCAGGACGCAGTATCTGATCGCGGCGGTTGGGATTCCGCACGAAATTTACCTGCATCAAGAGCTCAATTCCATCTATTGTATAAGCGTCGAGATTTCGCGGATCTCCTACTGCGGTAAAGGGGAACCAAAGCTGCGAGTAGGTAGAGTTGAAATTAAAGGTACCGGCAGTGCCCTGATCGCGAAGTGGCAAAATCCCTGGACCCACTGCTGTATAAGCAACGGCATCTGTTACTTGCGCCACTCCACCGCCCGTCGGTGTGGCGTGCGCCGAGCGAATAACTCTCATGTTCACATTAAAAGTACTAATTTGATTTACCTGATTAGCACGCGGCCGAAGGACGCGGCTAAAAGACTTGGCGGTGCAACACAGCCCCGGCGAGCTCTGAAGAATTGTCAGCCGAAAGGGAGTTGGCGTTGGCCCGTTTCGCACTCGCACACGATTGATGATTCCGTTCGACGGAACGTACGATGCAAGCTGTAAAATATTATTCGGGTTACCCACATTTCTAATTGTGCAGGTGGTCTGGCCAGTGGAGGCGAGTCGCGGAGCACCGGTCACAGGATCTAAGATTGGCGCGAGCTCGCAGCCCCAAAATACATTCACCGGCTGCCGAAGATCGCTTCCTATTGGAATGGCATGAGCAGCCGAGGCGACGAACAGGAAAAGTGCCGCGACCACCATGAGTGAGGCGGAAGCAAAGATTACCTTGTAGCTTTTTTTCTTCATCTCTTTAGGATAAAGACAAGCCAGCCCCAAAGCAAGTTCGAAGTGTTGGTTATGGGTTCTTTAAGTCACGATCAAGTCAGTGACTTTCTGTTTTCGCGGATTATCGCGGCTGTTCTATATTATATTCTTTAACCTTGTTAAGCAGGGTCTTGTAACTCACGCCTAAAAGTTCAGCTGCGCGGCTTTTATTTCCGGATGTTTGCGAGAGCACTCGGGTAATGAGCTCAATCTCGGCTTTTCTTGCTGCGAGTGTCGCAATTTCCGGTAATGTGCAGGTCAGTTCTTGAAGCGCGCTGATGGTGGGATCGACGGAAAGCCCGAGATGATCGGGAAGAATCTGATCCTCAGCCAAAATCACTGCCCGCTCGATGACATTCTCAAGTTCGCGAGCGTTACCCGGCCACGAATGTGATAGCAGAAGCCTCCGCGCTTCGGCGCTTAGCACAGGAAGCGGCCGGTTCGCCTCGTCGCAGAACGATTTAATATAATACTCGATGAGAAGTGAGATGTCTTCGCGACGTTCACGAAGCGGCGGAATCATTAACGTCATGACCGCGAGGCGATAGTAAAAATCTTCACGTAACGAGCCCGACTTAATCGACTCCTCGACGTTCTGATTCGTCGCGGCAATTACCCTTGGATTTACCTTGGTAACTCGATTACTTCCCACCCGTTTTATTTCATGCTCTTGAAGAGCCCGTAAGAGTTTGACCTGGAGCGGAAGTGGCATGTCACCGACTTCATCGAGAAAGATCGTGCCCTCAGAGGCGTATTCGAATACTCCAACTCGGCTCTGCGTGGCGCCAGTGAACGCGCCGGCTTCGTGACCAAAGAACTCGCTTTCAAGGAGGTCCGGAGGCATTGCCGCGCAATTAACTGCGACAAATGGCTTCTCGGCGCGCGGACTATGTTCGTGAATATAACGTGCGACGAGTTCTTTGCCTGTACCGCTTTCACCTAGAATTAGGACTGACGTATCGACCCGAGCAACTTTTTTTGCGTCAAGAAGCAGTTTCTTTACAGAGGTGCTCTCGGTAACAAATATACGGTTTCTTTTAGTTCGAAGCCCGGTCTCGCGATCAATAATGCGACGATGTTGAATTACTTCACGAATCACCCGGCAAATCGTATCCGGCTCAAACGGTTTGCACACAAAGTCATTGGCGCCCTCTTTCATCGCCTCAATGGCAATATCAATCGAGCCGAAGGCAGTCATGATTATGAAAGGCACAAGCTGTGAAAGCTGTCGAGTTTCGCGTAACAACTCGATACCGTTCTTCTTTGGAAGCTTGAAGTCAGAAAGGATGCAGGCATAGCCGTTTCGCTTGGCGAGCTCAATACCTTCTTCCGCCGTTGCTACGGAATCCACGGCAAAGCCGGAGCTCTCAAGCACAGTGCTCAATACTTCACGTAGGCTGTCTGCGTCTTCGACAATTAAGATTCTTTCCATGGCTTATACCGCCAGAAGTATCGGCTGTCGGTAATGGGTGCTTTATGAATGGTGGCTCAAGGAGTTTCCTAAGAAAAATTCCTACTACGGACTTAAATATAGGGCCTGTGACTGCAAGCCTAGTGCTCTGTGAATTAAATTTTCTGACTTTTCCTATCTCTGTGCCCTCTGTGCCTCTGTGGTTTTTTAGAAAAATAAACCACAGAGGCTCAGAGGACACCGAGGCAGAGAAAAGTGAGAAGATTTCGTTAACAGAGTACTAGCCTAAATATTGATTGCAATATTCCGGCTAAGAAACAGTTTCGAAGCCAACCCCGGAAACTCGTTTCACGACAAGCTTAAACTCAAAATACTTGCCTGCCTCCGGACTATCTCGAAACTGAAAGCTGCCGGCTGCCATGCCTTCGCGGGGAGCGAGGTCCTGAAAGGCATCTCGCACACTTTGCGGTGTCCATTCTTTTTTTACCGAGAAAAGCTGCGCTACTACTTCGCCGAAATCATACGCCAAAGAAGCGAACCCAATCTGATTTTCCGACCCAGTTTCGGCGCGGTAACGCCTCAGAAACGAGTCAGATATCTGATTCGAAACCACCCAGGCGCCGTTCATTGTACCGTGACTTGATTCAAGCTCAGTTTTGCTTTCAAAGAGATTGCTGCCAAAACTTGGAAGCTTCATTTGCTGCTCGGATGCCTGGCGATAAAATTGCGAGATCTGTCCGGTATGGAGGAAGACTGCGATAGCATCGTAGTGTCCTGTTCGAATTCTCGTCACCACATGACGCAGATCCATTTCACTTGGATGAATACGCTCAACAACCTCCAGCTCCTGTCCGGGAAAAAGGCTTCGCTTTAATGCTTCGAAAAGCTCTTCCAAATAGGGGTTCTCGGTGAGCACTACTGCTATTTTCCTGATTTTTTGCTTTGCCAGAAATTCAATCTGTGTACGCATATACTGGTCAGTATAGTTTTGAAATCGGATAAAATAATCCCGGCCACGACTCGACTGGGGATCGACACACTGCCCTATCACCGGCAGGCGATAGCGATCAGCCAGCGGTGCCACCGCCTTACAAAAGGACACTCCCCACACATATATCAAATCAACCTTGTCGACCGCGGCAAGCTTTTGGAACGCAGTTATCGCGAGCTTTGGATCATACTGCGCGTCCTCATAGCGCAGTTCAATATTCCGATAACGCTCGAGGTGATCTTTTCGCGCCATTTCTATCGCCGTGCGAAGTGCCTGGCCGTAGTCCGCGTTTATGCCGCTTAATGGTAAGATTAGCCCAATCCTGAAACTACGCGCTTGCGATGCCTCAAGCGCCGAGGCGTAAAGTAGTGTGACTATAATAGCTACGAGTAGGCGCATTTATTTTCCCTCCCTAATACGGCTTGATTCCGCCTTAGTTGAAGCATACGGGCCCTTGAGTACTTTGTCAGAAATGTCGACTACATCTTCGAATATTGCTTTATTAGGCCTAAAAAGCTTACTTATTGTTGTCGGATATTTTGACAACAATGGCTCGAAGTGCGCTGAACAAGGTATTGCTTGATATTGGACTCGATGAGAGCGAAGCGTGCATCTATCTTGCCGCACTCGCGAGCGGGCCCAGTAGCGTCGCGTCAATAGCATCCGCGGCAGGAGTAAAACGTACTACCGCGTACACGATTCTCGAGAAACTCCAATCTCGCGGACTGATAAGTCAAGAGCTCAAGGGATTCAAGCGCCTCTATGCCGCGACAAGTCCTGAGTTCTTGGAATCGGTACTGATGGGAAGGCTCAGTATTCTTCGTGAAAGCATGCCGCAGTTCCTAAGTATCTTCAATCAGCGCGGGAACAGCAGCGTGATTAAGTATTTCGACGGCTTGGCCGCGGTCAAGACCGTATACGAGAAGATTCTCAGGAGCGCTCGACCGAAGGAGCCTTATGATGTGCTCTCAAACACCGATCAGTGGTACGCGCTCGATCCGAATTTTTTTAGCCGATTTATCGAGCTCCGTGGCAAGAAGATGCTTACGCCGAGGCATATTCTCTCGGATAGTCCGACCACGAGACGCTATGCCTCTAAGGTCATTAGACTAGGCGGAACTATAAAATATCTTCCGCCGAAGATAACGCTTTCTGTGAATATGGTGATAACACCAAAAATGTTGGTGCTCCATCAATTAATCCCGCCAATATACGCGGTAGTTATTGAAAGCAGCACGGTAATAGAAATGATGCAAAAGATCTATGAAATCGTGTGGCAATCGCTGCCGGGAGAGTCGCGATGAGAGTCTGCCTTCTTCTAATCGACTCGACGTGCCGCGATCTTCACCACCAGGTGAAGATGCCAAGATACGACGCGATCTTCACCGTCAGGTGAAGATGCCAAGAATACTGAAGATGCCGGAAGCGCCGCCCACCTTCGCGTGATCCTTCAAGCAGTTGAGCCAAGGCAAATAAGCTTCGGCCGGGCGCCATATCGCTTGCTCGCTTCGCTCACTGGCGCGATATGGCGGAGAGAGAGGGATTCGAACCCTCGATGAAGCTTTTGACCCCATACACGCTTTCCAGGCGTGCGCCTTCAGCCACTCGGCCATCTCTCCAAATTAATAACTGGCCAATGGCCAGTTATTAATTTGTCCTGAGCGAGTCTCGCGAATCGACGGGCCTGGAATCATTCCTTCGCTTCGCAAAAAACTCCCTTAGGATCTCCGCGCATTCTTTCTCACGTATGCCACTAATAACTCTCGGTGGAGTGCCGGTTCGAGAGTCGATTGCAAGATCGTATATTGAACCGACTGCACCCGCTCGCGGGTCGCTCGCACCAAAAATGACCACGGGAACACGCGCCGCTTTTATTGCGCCGATACACATAGTGCACGGCTCAAGAGTAACGCAAAGAATTGAGTCATTGAGCCGCCAGCTTTTTAACTTTGCCGAGGCAACTTGCAGCGCAAGAATCTCGGCGTGCGCCGTGGCATCGTGTAGCCTTTCAGTGAGATTATGGGCACGAGAAATTATCCTATCACCGCACGAGACCACCGCTCCTACCGGCACCTCACCCAAACGACCGGCCTTATGTGCCTCGGAGTAGGCATTGGACATGAGATAGTCTATATATTCGGGAGTTATTGCCACCGCCGTTCCAGCCACCATATTGCAGCGAATTTAACGATTAATAGACACAAAGAACCGCGCTTCGAGAGACTCACGGGGTCTTGTTGTCGCTGCGCTACCAGTTCGAATCCCTTAAATCCACGATATTTAATCGCGCCTTGAGAGATTCGAACTCCCGACCTTCTGATTCGTAGTCAGATGCTCTATCCAGCTGAGCTAAAGGCGCACAATTTGAGACTCAGCTTAGTAGCAGATCTAGGCTAATAACGCAAAACTGCTCATAAAATCTTGCAATTCGAATGTCTTATACGCTACTTATAAACCTGGTTTTTTACGCCTGGAAGGATGGCCGAGTGGTTGAAGGCACTGGTCTTGAAAACCAGAGACTGGGAAACTGGTCCGGGGGTTCGAATCCCTCTCCTTCCGCCATAATGCGCCTGCGGACGAAGTGAGCAAGCATTGTGGCGCCCGCCGTAGCGTTAGCGAAGGTGGGTCATTAAGGCGCCGGTAAAAATTAATATCCGCGTTGGCTTCTGCTATGGCGGAACGCAAGTAAAATTCGCTACGGTGGCTTTTACTTGCGGAGAGATGGCCGAGTGGCTGAAGGCGGCGGTTTGCTAAACCGTTATACGGGACTAAATCCTGTATCGGGGGTTCGAATCCCCCTCTCTCCGTTCTTGGCATCTTCCGTTAGCACCGGAGATCGCATGATATGTAGCCATGCGCTGCCTGCGATGTAATGCCGAAATTGGCGACCAGATCGGTCTCTGCCCTAGCTGCCTGGCAGCGCACCCCCGAGGTGCCCCAAGCTCTCGCCACGCATCACCAAAGCCAGACTCGCTTTGGGATCGGCTTATTACTCGGAGCGCAGTGGGTGCCGGCCTAAAAGTTCTTTGCGCTGTACTAATTATATATCTGATGTTCAAAGCTATCGGCTTTAGTAAGGTCTGGTCATGGGAATTTCGACGACCTGCCGGAGTAACTGTTCCTGAAACTCCAAAACAAACCAGCGCCAGCGGAATAAAGCCCTGGCGTTTCAGAGATACTCAGGTCATCCCTCTGGCGCGCTACAAAATTCGGGCTCGAGTTATTATGGTATCAAATTTCGGCCTTGGCGCGGAAAGCGGGCTTTCGCGCTTCGACTTTGTGCTCGGCTGGGGTCCGATGTCGGACACAAGAAATCTAAAGCAGATAAGCTTTTCACACGGCTACAGGCAAGCAATGTGGACAGCCGAAAATCCGCCGCTCCCTTGGAACGTACTCAACGAACATGCCTGCAACCTACACGCAATTCCGGCAGATGATGGCATTGACCGAACCCTCGGCAAGCTTGGTACTGACGATATTGTTATCTTTGAGGGTTACCTCGTGCAAACCGAAAGTTCTGATGGAATATGGACAAGCTCATTGTCTCGCCAGGACACGGGGGACGGCGCCTGCGAGGTAATGTGGATAGAAAAAGTAAAGATCGAATAGCCGCTACATGTCACCGCGACCATCACGGGACAAGATTCACCCCTTTTTTTCCCTTTATCGTTTTCAACATCATCTGCAATCCACGAATATCACCATTCGCATCAAATGCTACCTCACCGAGAGCGCCCTCACCCTTGTACGAATATAGGAAATCCTTCACTTTGCTGGCGTCGGGCCCAACTTTCTCAATCGCTACAACGAGAGCCTGCATTGCATCGAACGAGCTACGCGCAAGAATCTCAATCGCCGGACCATCAGGCTCTGACTCTAAAAAAGTATTGAATACCTTCTCAAACTGAACAGAACTTCCCCGCGCCTCCGGAACCGCGAGCACTATTACTCCCTCCTGCAGATCACCGAGCGTTTGAAGCGAGCTCGGATCCAGGGGCTGATGATAAGAATATATTGTTGCCTTGACATCAAGCTGCTTCACTTGACGAACAAGATTCTGGTAGCTCTTTGGATTAGCCACGTTCAAATACCAGGCATCAGAATTAGTGGCTTTGGCCTTGAGGATCAGCGTTCGAAAATCCGACTCATCTGCCTTAAATTCGTCATCGAACTGAATGAGATCGGGCGCCTGCGCCTCAAGAAGTTTCCTAATACCCGCGGTAAACGCATTTGCTTCAGTCAAGATCGCTAATCTCTTCGTACCGGATTGTTTCATATGCCGGATGACAAGAGAAACCCCCTGCTCAATATCAACATAGGTGCGGAAGATATAATCACCAAGAGCTTTGATATCGGGGTGACTTGCAGCATAGCCAATCGCAACGACCTTATTTTTCTCGGCGATCGGCGCGACCTGCAAGACTTCACCGCTGCAGCCAAGCACCAGAAATCTCACTTTATCCAGGTTGATAAGCTTCTGCGCCGCAGTCGCCGCGGCATGACCCTCGCCACAACGACCATCCTCGAAGCGAAATTGATATTTGAAGCGGGTCAGCTGCTTTGCCAGAAGCTGCTCGTAGATAAGAAGAATGCGCGACGGGTCCTGACCGTAAAGAGCAGTGCTTCCACTTAGTGGCGCGACAATCCCAACGTTCACCACGGGCCGGCCCTCTTCAGCCGTGGATTCTAGCGCCGATAAAAATAGACAAAAGATGCAAAAAAGCAGTCTCATAAATTCCCTTTCAGCGGGGCACTCAGTTTCGCTTATAGGATTTTTGACATGAGCTGCGGCTGTCTGTCACTCCCCATCTGGAGCTCTTCTACCTCTCCTCGCGCCTTCTGATGATCCAGAGACTAAGTGCAATCATAAACAATCCGACCGCGAGAAATACAAGCGGCGCACTTCCCGAAGCAAGAGCAACAGTCGCCGAGACTGTCGCTAAGAGATACGAAGAAGTCTCCGCCACTCTGCTTGCCATATCTTCAAAAAGCATCTGTACTCGCTCGGTCCAGGTCGGCTTATAAACCATCACTCCCGAGGTGTACTCACTCCATTCCGAATCGGCTAACACTGGGAACGGCTTTCCAGCATCAGCTTCCGACTGCGATTCGCTGAGTTCTTGCGCTGCCTGCTGGTCAGCGATTTCAGCAATTTGAACTGCATCGGCCATGAGTCTCGGCGATACATCAGCCGAGGCACTACCCAGAAGAACCGCTAACGTGGTGAAAAAATTCTTACCCACTCCGGCCTTTTCGGTCGCAAGCTTTATATTGCCGCTTCTTTTGTCACGAGAAATACGAGCGCAGAACCGGGACCTTTGGTCACCGCACATCTGATTCCAATCCTCTGTACATGGCGAACTGACTTCGAGAGTTTGGAGCATGCCCTTGCGCTTCATAATAATAGTTATGGGCAGAATCTGGCCCGAATAAGCATAAAAATAGCGCAAAATTGACACTTTCCCCTGCGCAAACTATCTTACGGCATCACCTGAGGAGAGATGGCCGAGTGGTTGAAGGCGCTTGATTCGAAATCAAGTATAGGTGAAAGCCTATCGGGGGTTCGAATCCCCCTCTCTCCGGACTTCGCCCGCGCTAAAGCGCGGTGCTACGTCCGGCAAGCCGCCACGAATAGTAGCAAACAAAGCGCTTGTCCTCCGTAGCCTTGGCAAGGAGGAAGCAAGTTTTATGACGCCCGACGTAGCCCCGCGTTCCACACGGGCGAAGGCGGGCCGTTATTTTTGGCACTTAATCTGACGATGAAGTTAGCGTTCTACGCTACTTCAAAAGCTCCGTCACTTTCGACGTGCTCTGATTTGCCTGCGCATCGAGCGCCTTCTGCGGATTATCGCGGATCTTATCGGCGACTCGGTCAGCCTGCCGCTCGACATCTTCAACTTTGCTCTTTGATGCCTCTTGAACCTGAATCTCAACTTCGGCGCGCTTCGGATCATCGGAGATAATCTCCTTCTCTACCTGCCGAATCGAGGTAGAGGCCTGCTTGTTCGATTCTACCGATCTCTTTAGGTTCTGCGTGGAGTCGGACGAACGCGCATTATTCGGCGTCTGGCTTTTCTCATTTTTCTGATTTTCTTTGCTTTCGATTTTCCCAGAAATGAGCTTCTGGAAAGAAGACGACTGTCCAATTTTCATACTGCAACCTCACTGTCACTATACAACGCGGAACCGTCGGCATTTTGGGGCGCCGCGAGGAGATACCTCCTCCATGTTCCAAATACAGTTTCGATCAGATTGGCTCTGCCCTTAATGTTTTGAGACTAAAAAGTATCCATTGGCCGGCCATAGCAGATTCCAGGCTAGCCTAAACATGAAAGCGCTCACAAAGGTTACCCTATAGGGTGAACCGGCGACTCAAAAACAAGGCCTGACTTTGTGAACGGTTTCAAGCAACCACCCCCCGAAAGCCCTCTGAACGGGGCGAATCGGGTGGTTAATTAGTGTCTGTCCCACAATTCCACCTTTTTAGATCCGCCTTCGCGTGGCATGCCAGCATTCTCGAGTAGTTACGCGGGCTACGGCGGATAGTTTCTGCCATTTTTTTATCAAATGGACAGAAACTAATTACTGATTATTCGTAGCTGTTAGGCGAAAAGGTCGCGCGCAAGGGCCTCGGCAACCTTAGCCGAATCGACCTTATAGCTGCCGTTTTTAACCTGCGACTTGATCTCTTCAACTCGGGCTTTGCGGCTCGCCTCAGTTGCGGCTTCGCTGTTTTGCCCGAAATTGTTGGCGATTGCGACAGCTTCGGTGCTTCTCACCGCCGTAGTAGCAGCCTCAGTTTCAGCCTTCTTTGAATTGGTAGATGAATAGCCTTGGGTTGAACCACCCAACGCGGAAAATAAGCGCGAAAGTTTATCAACAGTCATGACACACCTCGTCCTTGATAATCGACTTCTTGGCTAATGCCTTGAAATCTCTAATTAATCCAAGTGCGACCGTCCATGGCCCCTGACAAGAATCCCTTCTGCAAAGAAATTATCGGGAACTGTCGATGTTCTCTTTAGCCCTTTTTAGGGAGCACAGTTTCTTTTAATAAATGCCTGGGCTAAGTAGATAACTATCTGTGAAGATTAAGATTTTAACCATGGGCAAGCTTCGGCAGGACTTCATTAAGAAGGGCGAGGAGGAGTATCTGCAAAGGCTCAGGTCCTGGATACAGCTCGACATCCGCGAACTTCCCAATGAGCGTTTCTCGGGACTTCCCGAGAGCGTGCTTAAAGAGAAGGAAGCGGCACTATTGTTTGAGAATGTTTCGCCAACAGATTTCTTAATAGTTCTCGATGAACATGGCAAAACATTTGATTCCAAGGCGTTTTCCGGAATTATTGAGAAAAGGATGCAGCAAGGTCATGGCCACACAATTTTCGCTATCGGCGGCCCGTTTGGCTGGGATCCGCTGGTCACCGAGCGTGCCGGCCTGGTCGTGTCACTCTCAGCATTGACCTTTCCCTATCAACTTACCCGATTGATACTGATCGAACAGCTCTACCGAGCGCTTACTTTAATCAAGAGAATCCCGTATCATAAGTAGAGAGCGCAAAGCATGGGAAAAATAAAGAAATTCGCCGCTATCGGCATTCGTAAAATCTCCGGAGGAAAGGATCCGGTAAGAATTGTCGAAGAGTTCATTCTTCGTTTAGGTTTCGATCCAGACGAGTGCGCCAAGGAGAAAAGCGCTGATTCGGTACGATGGATGCTGGCTCTGGAAAAGGGAGAAGAGCTTGAAGTCCTCGTCGAGAGTATCAAGCAGCCGCATGAAACCACCATCTACATGGGCATTAATATTGCCACCGTTCCTGTACGTGGATCCGCTGAAATGCTGGCAGTCGCGCTAGAAATTGCTGACGGACTAGTGGGAATTAAAGTGAGCCTCGTTGGACATTATCTCGTTCTCAGCTCAACACTCGGAGCATCGGGAATCAGTGTCGATGAGCTCGAGTATCACCATAAACTAATTACCGCGCAGCAAACCTGGTTCAAAGATACGCTCACCGAAGAGCTACAGTGGGAAAGGCTGCCGCAGGACTAGTACACTGCAAACGAAGTTCTCCGACCCTTCGCATCTCTGATCTCTCCGTGCCTCTGTGGTTTCTTGAAAGTAAAATAAACCACAGAGACACGGAGAGATCAGAGATGCGAGGAGTCCAGGCTAGCCTCAAGCCAACCAGATCTTCGCGTATTTGACGATAAGTTTTTTTGTTCCGGAATGTTTGTCGAAATTGATAAAAACTTCGCGATCGTCCGGATCGTCTTGCTCAAGCTCTCCAAGGCGCTCGACCACTCCATACCCAAACACCTTATGAACTACCCTTTGTCCCGGAACAAGAGTGGTTACATCAGCAAGGGTTAAACCTGGCGGAATCTCCGGAGTCTCAGCTTTCTTCCGTTTTGCGATCGCTTTCGCCGATGCCGGCAGCTCCTCGGCGTTCGCAAGCTTGTGCATGAGATGATCGGGAAGCCTTGCGCCCTGCCCTTTCAGTCCGTATACCTTGGAGCTTCCTGACTTCTCACGTCGAGAACGTGCTCCAAAACTATGCGAGGTTTGATCATCTTCATCGGCAACAAATTCGAGATCGTCATCTTTGAAGGATGTCGAGCGGGCAGTAAAATCAGTGCCCAACGATTCGAGAGTTCCCGGGGGAATGTCAAAGGCGAAGCGGCTTGTATCACGGAAGAGACCGCTTACCCCAAACCCACCCCCCGCCGAGAACATACCCCGTGTTTCTGCACGGGTAACAAAAAGCTCACGCATAGCACGCGTTATTCCTACGTAACAAAGCCGCCGCTCCTCCTCTATTGCGGCAGGGCCATCTTCAATTGAACGATAATGAGGAAGTAGCCCTTCTTCCATCCCAGTCAAGAATACAAGCGGAAACTCCAATCCTTTGGCTAAATGCAGGGTCATCATAGAAACGGCACCCGCTTTCTGCTCCTGCTCGTTTCTTGCCATATCGGCGCTGCTGGTGAGCGATACCCGATCAAGAAACCCGCGCAAGGTCTCTGCGTGAGGCGTGTTCGGATCTTCGATACTCCGCGCAAGCCCCTCCAATTCGCGAACGTTCTCCACTCGCGATTCGGCATTTGGATCCTTGGAAGACTGCAGCGCTATATCATACTTAGTCTCATGCACTATTTTGGCGATAAGCTCGGAGAGTGGCAGTTTTGCCGAAAGCTCAATGAGCTCCTCAATAAACTGCGCAAACTGGGCGAGCCCTCGCGCCCGAGCTGAGCTTCCACTTCCTAATATCTTACACGCATCAATTAGTGTCACATTGTGCGAAGCAGCATAGTGTTCGATCTGCTCTAAAGTTTGTGCACCGATACCGCGCGGGGGGGTCGTAATAGCGCGGGTAAATGCCTGCGGGTCAAACGGATTCACCACAACTCGAAGATATGAGAGCACATCTTTTATCTCTTTTCGTTCATAAAACTTTAGCCCGCCAAATATCTTGTAAGGAATTCGACTGCGAATAAGCTCTTCTTCAATCGCACGAGACTGCGCATTGGTGCGGTAGAAAATCGCGCAGTCGCTGTACTTCAATCCGGCGCGAGACTGTTTCGCAATCTCGCGCGCGATAAAGGCCGCTTCATCCATCTCATCCGCCGCGACATATGCCTTAAGTGGTAAGCCGTCGCCCTGGTCGGTCCAAAGCTTCTTCGCTTTTCTGCCCCGGTTTTTTTCGATAACTCCATGTGCGGCATTAAGAATATGTCCTGTCGATCGGTAGTTTTGCTCAAGCCGCACAACCTTTGTGTTGTTGAAATCCTTCTCGAATTCGAGAATATTCCTAATAGTTGCTCCTCGAAATGCATAGATCGACTGATCGTCGTCGCCGACAACGAGCAGATTGTTCTGTGGGGCACTTATGAGGCGGATAAACTGATATTGGACTTCATTGGTATCCTGATACTCATCGACCAGCACAAATTCGATCGTGCGCTGGTATAGCCGCAAAATCTCAGGATTCTTAAGCAGCCGCACCCCGTTTACCAGAAGATCGCCAAAGTCCATTGCGTTCGCCTTTAAGAGCGCACGCTGATAATTTACATAGACCTCGGCAATGAGCCTGCTTTGAAAATCGTTGCCGCGCGGCTTAAAGCTTTCGGCATCAATGTTTGCGTTTTTCGATTGATCAATTACTGAGGAGAAAAGTTGAGGCGGAAACCGTTTCGTATCAACGTTTAACTCTTTAAGCACCGACTTTAAAGTGCTCGACGAATCCTGCTCATCGTAAACCAAAAAGTCATTCTTATAACCTAAAAGCGTGGCATGGCGACGAAGCATGCGAAGTGCCGCTGAATGGAATGTAGCGACCCATAACTCTTTGGATCGCTCGCCTAAGAGGTTGCGAAGCCGGCCCTTCATTTCTTCGGCGGCTTTATTGGTAAAGGTGACTGCGAGGATCCTTCCAGGCGAAACCCCGTGACGAAGCACAAGCTGTGCCACACGAAAGGTTAACACCCGGGTCTTGCCGCTTCCCGCGCCGGCAAGTACCAGGATCGGTCCCTGGACATGCCGAACAGCCTCGGATTGTGGCGGATTAAGCCCGGAGATCAACGATTCAAGAGCACTCCCAGTCATTTCCTCAGAAAGATTCACTGCTGTTTCCATCTACCTCATAAGATTAATAGATTCATCCGCAAAGGGCACACTATATATCGTGGAAATTTGGAATTTGTACACTTATCCTTTTAAACGCCAGGCGCGATATTGTAGGGAATCTCTGAAAACTATGTATTTTAGAGGTTCCCTAGAATATATTGGTAACTACTCATTAAGTGTGGGTAGTTAGACATAGTGATCGTCTTAGGTAGTTCCAAGCAGATAATATCCATTACGAACCTTGGTGAAGTTGATGCCAAGTCCGGAAAGTAGAGCCAACCAAAAATCGGCCCCATCAGAAACTCGTGCGGTGTTCGATCTCGAACGTATCGAGCTCCCGCCACGCGAGCTTACCGGAACGGTTACCGACCAGATCGCTGCTCTTAAGCGCCTTGCAGCACCGCTAAGCGTTGGCGCATTTGTGGTTCAAGCGCTAAGCAATGCAATTACTCGTGGAAAAGTGTTGTTTAATCCGAATGGACATTGGCGAAGGGGCAAAGATTTTAGCCAATTTAGTGAAAGAGACCTGCAGAGATTTTTTTCGAGGTGCGCTACGTTCTGGTCAATCAGCGACGAAGATGCGCTACGGATCGCCACCTCGATTATAAAACAGGAGCCACTTAATCCCCATCAATTTCTTGGAAACGCCCTTCTCGGGGTTAATTGCGGCAGCTGCGGAATCGAGCCAGGCTTCGAGACTAATGGCTTGGAAGTGCGTGTTACGTCGAAGTGTTCATTGCCTGGTGGAGCCTTTCCGATAAAGTTCGAGCTTAACGTGCCGTCAGGGAAGATAGTTTTCGCAAACGATCTGCGACAGTGGTTTAAGGTCGCCGGAAGTTTCTTCCTTGATAGCGATCGCAATATTCGCGAGACCACACTTCGCTATGCGCGAGAAGAGATGGCGCACTGTTTTTTGCAGCATTGGTCAGGCATGACCGGCTCTTTCGCGGTCCGCGAGTATGGGGAAAATCTCCTCGAAGTGGTTCCTCGCCCAATGCATCTCGAGGGTCAGGATGAACAGGGCAGACAGAAAGTATTTAAGCGGCCGCCCCTTCGCGCCACGGCGAGAGTCCTTGGCGAGATTCCGATGCAGCTTTGGTGGTGGAGCGCCGCAGATTATAACCAGCTAAAGAGCCGCTTCGACAAGGAGGCGGACTTTACAAATTTTCTTAAGAGCGGCGCAGTGGTGGTTTCAGTACAGCCGGGGAACTATCGAATCGTTCACAGTAAACTCCAGCGAGGCAAACCTGGCGACCAGCGTGTGGCATATCGTTCGCAAATTAGGCGCATAGGGGGTCCACGCGAAGGAAATTTAGGCGCGGAGGTAGTCAATATACGCGCGGGACAGGTGGTCTGGAATTCGATTCGAAAACACCCCGGACTTTTTTTCCCAAAGGAAAAGGAGGGAGCGCGCCTCGAGAATGAAGGCTTCGATCTGGCTCGCGAGCTGAACCGAACCTTTCGAAACGACAACCTGGCGCATCTGGACGATAACTCCTTTCAGCAGGCATGGGATCAACTCCGTCCAGAGGACCGCCTTCGGGCAATTGTAAAAGTCGTTGACTCAATGCTCCTAGGAACTGGTACTGGCTATGAATGGGATACGCGTGGGTGGTGTATCGCCGATATTGATATTCAGGCCAATGCGAAGAGCATCGAGATACCTACTTTTCCTGCCACAAGCGAATGGCGCGATGTTCCTCTTGCTCACTGCGCGCTGTCTGAAGCAGCTGGAATTGAAGATGTTACATACGGACCGCCGGAGGCACCTGTCGTTACTGAGATGGGTTTCACCTTTCGCCAGGTCAAGCCCGCATTCGTAAATAAGGAGTTCCGTACTCTTGCATTTAATGTTTTACACTCCGCCTTCCAACGTGGAGTAAGAGATCCAGAACCCGAAGAGAATAGCTACCTAAGAGAAAATCGCGAAAATTCTCCAAAGATTGCACTGTTGCTCATTTCAAAGCTCGCAAAGCTTTACCCCGACGACGTTCCAAGCTCCTGTCGCTCTCTGCTAGAGCGCATTCAACTTGAAAATACAGAGCTTAAAAATACTGAGCTCGGAAATACCGAACTTGGGAACACTAACACTCCCGATTCGGCTAATACCTCTCAGCCACAATCTGATTAAGAAGTGATCGTTTCTCGAATCCGTTTATTAACCACGAGCCGCTACCGGAAAGAAATGCCTTCAAGGGATACTGAAGAAGGAAAAGACCCAAAAGAATTATGCCTACAAGGTCAAAAGAGATTGACAAAGTTTCAGTTGAAAATGTTTCCATAGTAGCTCCTCAGATATTAATTTGTGTTTCTATAAAAATTCTATATCAAACTTCACGCATCATTTCAAGTAAAATTCTAGTGTCGACATTTAATAAAACAGAGGCTCTCGGACTTGTGATTCTCCAGGCACTGAGTAATGATCCCAGTTTGACGTACAGGAGCACTGAGTAATGTCAGGGAGTTACAATAGAAAGGATCACCTCTACCAGAAGGCCAAGTCCGAAGGATACCGCTCTCGAGCAGCGTATAAATTAAAAGAGCTCCAGCAAAAATATCGTTTTATTCAGCCTGGTTTTTCAGTTTTAGACCTAGGCTGCTGGCCCGGCGGCTGGCTCCAAGTCGCCGGAGAGCTCGTCACCCCAAGTGGAGTAGCTGCGGGAGTCGATCTCCAGCCACTCGAAGATTTAGCGCAGCTTCAAAACGAGAGCCCTGCTATTAAATTTGTAGCCGGTGACGCACGTGATGCCCCAGTTCAGCAGCAACTCTTCGCCTTTGCCGGCGGAAAATTCGATGTAGTGCTCTCAGACATGTCTCCGAAACTTAGCGGAATTTCCGAGGTAGACCGATCGGCTGCCGTCGGTCTGGCCGAGCTTGCACTAGCTATCAGCAAGAAATGCCTTAAGACTGGCGGTGTACTTGTAATCAAGGTATTTAAGGGTAATGAAACTGAGGAGTTCTACAGAAAGCTCTTGCAACCGGCGTTTGAGAAAACTGTCCGCGTTGAGCTCGATGCTACACGAAAAACATCTAATGAATTTTATCTCTTCGCAAGAAATTTCAAAGGATAGGTCGCTGACTTTATGAGTTTCGTCGCTGCGGAACATCTCGGTCGCACCCTCATGGACGCCTTAGAGGCGTGGGGCCGATCCTGGATATTTCTTTTCCGTACTATTCGAGCGATCTTCTCCCCTCCTTTCCGCTTTTCTCTGTTAATTAATCAAATTTATCAGATAGGCGCGCTTTCAACATTGGTGGTGGCTCTGATCGGACTTTTTACTGGGGCAGTCCTCGCCGTACAGGCCGAATACACTCTGTCGAAATTCGGCGCGGTCGCTTTTACCGGTTCGGCGGTGGCACTTAGCCTCATCCGTGAGCTCGGCCCGGTGCTGACCGCGCTTATGGTGATCGGACGCGCGGGTTCAGCAATCACCGCCGAGGTAGGCATCATGCGGATTACCGAGCAGGTCGATGCTCTTAAATCAATGGCGGTTGATCCGATGAAATATCTAATGGTCCCGCGATTTCTCGCCGGCATTATTACGATGCCGCTTCTGTGCGGAATATTCGTCGTCGTAGGAATATGGGGCGGATTTTTTGTGAGCACCGTATTACTTGGACTGAGCTCCGGGACATTTATCAATCAGATGGTTTCAGCCGTCGAGCTTGTCGACGTGCACTCCGGCATGATTAAGGCACTCGTGTTTGGATTTATATTTGGCTGGGTAAGCTGTTACAAAGGGTACACCTGCGGATTCGGTGCCGTCGGTGTTAATCGCGCAACTACGCAATCGGTCGTTACTTCCTCAGTCGCCGTGCTGGTGGTTGATTACTTTCTCACCAGTATTCTCACTCGCGTGTTTTTTGACTAGGAACCCGGCGCTCGAAAATGCAATCAAAGGAACCTGTCATATCTGCCCGAAACGTAAGTAAACGCTTTGGTGCACAGGTTGTGCTCAACGATGTGAGCCTCGATATTCTGCCAGGAAAAACTACAGCGATTGTTGGGCCAAGCGGAGTCGGAAAATCAGTTCTTTTGAAACTCATCATGGGAATCTTGCAGCCAGAGGAGGGAGATATCCTGATTCATGGCCGAAGTATCACCCAAGCTCCCAACGAGCGAGCGCGAAACGAGATCCGTGAATGCCTTGGCGTGCTGTTTCAATCTGCTGCGCTCTATGACTCACTGTCAGTATATGACAACATCGCGTTTCCTCTTCGTGAAAGAGCCGAAGATCTTCAAGAGCGAAAGCTTTCTCGAGTCGAGATCCATGAAAAGGTAGTCGAGATGCTGGAAGCTCTTTCGCTCGAGGAGTTTGCCTGGAACTACCCCGAGGAGATCTCCATCGGCATTAGAAAGCGGGTCGGGCTCGCTCGAGCATTAATCACCCGCCCGGAGATAGTGCTTTTTGACGAGCCAAATACTGGCCTCGACCCGCTTGTGGGACAGGAGGTATATGACCTCATTAACCTTTCAAAGGAGCGATGGGGTGTCACGGGCATCGTTATAAGCCACGAGCTTCCAGAGGTATTTCAGGTTTCCGATAGGATTGTTATGCTGCTCGGCGGTAAGGTAGTTGAGGATAGTACGCCAAACGAGTTCGCTCGTTCGGAGAAAGCCGTGGTGCAGCAATTTCTGCATGGAAAGATCGATGGACCAATCAAAATCCAGTAGTAAACAGAGTGGGCAGTGCAGCGGCGCGCATCAGAGCGCGTGCAGCGGCGCGCATCAAGGCGCGAACAGCGGAGCGCATCAGGCGTGCCAGATTGATCTGCCGCCTCGAAAGTTCACCACCGAGTTCTGGGTTGGCCTATTCGCCCTAATCAGTGTTGGCATGTCTGGATGGCTCGCGGTGGGTCTTGGCGGTTTGGCGCTTCTAGGTGACGGCCGGTATGAAATCTTCGCCGAATTCGACAATATTTCGGGGCTTCAGCGCGGAGCCTCGGTCGAGATTGGCGGGGTACAGGTCGGCGAAGTCCAAGATCTCTCCCTTAAAGATCCCAAAGCTCTCGTCAGGCTACGAATCGATGACGCGGTCAAGATCCGCGACGACGACATTTTCTCAATTCGCACCAAAGGCATAATAGGTGACCGCTACGTGAAGATATCACGAGGCGGCTCCAGTATTTTGGTTAACCCCGGCGAAACTACTTCAGAAACTGAGTCAGTTGTCGACATTGAAGATATTATTGGGAAAATCGTCCATAGTATGACCGGTGAAAAGGACGACAAGGAAAAAAGCAGTGATAAAAACGCCGCCGAGGGCGCGAAAGATAAGTAGTAGTGGATTTTAGAAGGACTGGCGTTAGATGAGGCTGTCCCCAAGGAGATCATATGAATAATTTTTTATTAAAAATATTTGCCTATGGCCTGGCGCTCGCAATTCCCCTTGTGCAGCTACATGCGGAAGAAACTTCAGCCAAGGGCCAGGTTCAGTGGACCATTAATGAAATGCTGAAAATCGTAAAGGCCTATCCTGGCGAGACCAACAACACGCTGCGACGCCAGAAGCTTCGCGAGCTCATTTCGCCCTATTTTGATTTTGATGAGATGTCGAAACGCTCTCTAGGCACGAATTGGAACGAAAGAAGCGCCGAAGAACAGAAAGAGTTTGTAAGCCTCTTCTCTGATCTACTCGCAAAGACATACCTTGCGCGCATCGAAAACATTCAGGATGACACCGTCACCGTCGACAAAGAGGATCTTAATTTTCCAAAGGCCTTGGTAAAGACTACTATCTTCTATAAAGGCGATAAATTTCCGCTTGATTACCGCATGTACAGCCAAAACGGCAAGTGGCGCATTTACGACGTTATTATCGAGAACATCGGACTTGTCGCAAATTATCGAAATGAGTTCGCAGCCATCATTCGAAAGGATGATTTCTCAGGACTGCTTGCCAAACTTCGCGAAAAAAATACCGCGAAGAGTTAATGCACACTGCACTCGCCGCTATTTTTGGCAGACCCGCGCCATGGGTTGTAGGCATTCTCAATATTACCCCTGATTCGTTTAGTGACGGGGCAAAATTTGCTCAGGCCGACGCCGCAATTCGTCACGCGGAAACACTATCAGCAGGTGGCGCTGACATCATCGAAGTCGGCGCTGAGTCTACTGGGCCAGGTTCGATAGCAATATCTGCAGCCGAAGAATGCGCGCGACTAAAGAGCGTCTTGCCGGCACTTTCCAAACGTTTCTTCCTCTCGGTGGACACGTATCACGCTGAGAGCGCTAAATTTGCCCTTTCAGAGGGCGCACAGATGATAAATGATGTCTCGGCGCTGCGTGCCGATCACAATATGGCAGCAGTTCTCGCAGAGTCAAAGTGTCTTGTCGCTTTGATGCACGCAAAAGACGCGCCTCTTCCACATGTGACAGAAAGCGTGCGGGCTTATCGAAACATTATTGAAGAAATTACTAATTTTCTTCGTGAAAGAACGCGCGCGGCGGCATCAGCCGGAATAGACGCTTCGAGATTGATTCTGGACCCGGGAATGGGACGATTCCTAAGCTTGGAACCTACAGACTCATGGGAAGTACTAAGGAGGATTCCTGAATTCTTTAAGCTTGGCATTGCTCAGCCACTTATGATCGGCACGTCAAGAAAGGGTTTTCTCGGTGGAAACCTACACGACAGAGATCCAATTTCACAGCTCACCGCGCTTTCTGCGGTATCGCGTGGCGTATCGTTCGTGCGCACGCATAATCCGAGGATGTTTAATGAGTTTTGGCGAGTAGCAAAGACTCTCCAATTTTTGGTCCCTTGAAATAGCGCTGTGCGGTAATTCCCCATGAAGGCTTTCCGCTACTCTGTGACCTCCGTGTCTCTGTGGTTTAAAGACTTCAAAAACCACAGAGACACGGAGGTCACAGAGTAGCGGAAAGGGCTACCCATTCTTAATGAGTAGTTACACTGTGCGCAACTAAACATGCGTAACAATTCCAGATAAATGGCCTCTACATCACGCTGATTTCAGTGCACCGCCACCTACTATAGACGAATCAAACATTAGAGCAGAGCTAGGCATGCAGCAAATAAGCACAGTTGTTATCTTTTTTAATGACTGGAAGGTATATCCCGGCGGAATTAACGCAGGCGGCGGCGAAGCCGCAACGATGGCCCTTGCCCGCGCGATAGCACGCCGCGGGAAGAGGGTAATTGTCTGTGCAAATCTCCCCGATGGAGAATGCAGTCGCAACAATATCGAATTTTGGAACTTTGGCTCTGCGTACGTGCTTCATGAGATCGAGAAGCGATTGCGTGATATCGGTCCCTATTGCTGCATCGCAGCAACTCTTGTGCATCCCTTCCTCTTGCTGAGAGAACACACTAATTGCCAGGCCAAGATAATTATGAACCACTCGCCTTCGGCCTACGCGAGCGGTCTCGAGCCCCAGACAGTGATGGAAATAGTTGATAGCGTGGTATGCGTATCGTTAGCGCAACGATCGATGCTGCTTACGCGTGGCAATAGCCCAGAAAAACTCGTAATTATTAAAAATGGTTTCGACCCAGAAATATTCACCTACGCTGGACCTGAGGGAAGAGACTGGAACCAACTTATATTTATCGGCCGACTTGAGGCACCGAAGGGTATCCATATCGCAGTGGCGGCCCTTTCGAAACTTAAAGATCGTTTTCCCAATCTAAAACTTGCAGCCTACGGAGACACCAACTCTTGGCCCGAATTCGCCCAGAGAATCCCAGCTCTTCAGCAGTCCATCCCTGGTTTTGTCTATCATGGCAAAGTGCCGCAACAACAACTTGCGACAGAGCTTCGCCACGCAGGCATTCTGGTCTTTCCCTCGATATCCTTTGAAACCGCTGGCCTGTCGATCATCGATGCACAAGCAAGCGGCTGCCCTGTTGTCGCTTTCGGAATCGGTGGCGTTCCAGAGTATCTCATCGACAAAAAATGCGGTGAACTCACCTACGGCAACACGGAGAACGATCTTGCTGACAGCCTGTCAAAACTGCTCAGTAACATTCCGCTTCTTGAACAGATGTCTCGAAATTGCGAGACACTTGGCAGAGTGCAGACATGGGATAAAAGCGCCGAAGAGCTTCTTGCCCTAGCCGAAGCAATTATCTCAAAGAAATCTTATGCGATAGAACTCAAGGCGATGACGTCGATGCCCGTAAGCTGTCAGCGAACTATTAGCTGGCGCGAAAATACGGTTGAAAGACTTGTGGATGACCATGAAATAATATCTTCGGGCGGCGCAATCTCTATCGATGAGATCGAACATTACTGTCAGATTCTTTCTAACTACAGCGCCCCCTACCTTTGGCGAGGCCTCTGGCTTGAGCGCCAAGGACAGAGAGACGAAGCACTCAATTCCTACCATCAAGCTTTTTCGAGAAGCGACCCGATCGATTGGCAGGCATTATTTCGCCTGACCATGCTTCAGGTCGAATCGGGTAAGCCGGCTGCCGCCCGTCAATCCGCCGAGGAGATCCTTCGGCGCTTGCCAATGTTTCCATTCGCAAATCAGCTCAAAGCCATAGTTGAGAAATGCAAGGAGTCGGGGTTCTGACCATGTCTCAACTTTTTAAAGCTTCTGCTATTGTCTCAACCTACTCATCAGAGAAGTTTATCGCAGGGTGCCTTGAGGACCTCACTCAGCAAACACTTTTTAAAAAAGGGGCATTAGAGATCCTCGTTATCGATAGCTCTTCGCCGCAAAACGAGTTTGCAATTGTGCGGGAGTTTCAGGCACGTTTTCCGAACATTAACTACCATCGAACTGCCGCGCGCGAAACACTTTACGGAGCATGGAATACTGGAGTCCGGCTTGCCCAAGGCGAATACCTTACCAATTCGAACACTGACGATCGGCATCATCCCGAAGCAATTGAGAAGCAGTGTATCGTTCTCGACCACGACCAGAAAATCGATCTAGTCTATGCCGATTGCCTTAGAACCAACGTCGCGAACGAACAGTTTTTAGCGCATCAAGGCTCTGTGCGCTACCGTTACAAAGAGTTTTTCGCGCCTGATGTCGCGCTGCATTACCAATTTGGCCCGCAGCCACTTTGGCGCCGTCAGATCCATCAGCGACCAGGGTATTTCGATCCAAACTACCGAGCGGCAGGAGATTGGGAATTCAATTTTCGCTTCAATCTCGCGGGCTGCCGCGCAAAACACATTCCCGAAATACTGGGGCTCTTCCTCGACCACCCGAACTCTATTTCGCTATCTGACTCAACTTCGGGAAAAGAACAGGCACAGGTTAAGGGGCGCTATTTAAGCATGGAGAACCTTCTCAAAATGTACGAAATCGAAGGTTGGACAGTTAACTCGGCGTTTACGCAAGCTGAGGCGTTGAATCACTTTGCACTCCGTGCAGCCGATTTTACGCTGCCCTGGGAGCCTGGTAAGGGTTACTGTGATATCTCCCTCGCAGTTCCTCTGCTTGCAAAAGCACTAGAACTTCTTCCAAACCGCCCCGAGCTCATTAGCAACCTAGGTGCGATATTGGCTCGTTCGGGAAGAACCCAGGAGGCTCTCAAGGTGTATGAGTCCACTCCAAGTCTGCCAGGAACCTCTTATACTTCTGAGAACATATCAATAATACAATCTGGGCGGATCGATCAGTTAAAAATACATTCTGAGCTTACAAAATAGAAACGTTACCGATGCCCGCTTTCTGATGCTACGGCAGCGTCACATTCGCAAGCGCAACAGGAACACTGAGAAGCGCCTGCTGCGAAGCCACATACAGCACAACCTGCGCATTATCGGGAACTTTCTCGCTAAAATATTTCACAATTGTGTCGCCCGAACTCATCGAACCATTCGTATCAATTTTCTTTCCTTCCGCGCTCAAAAACTCAATACTTACAAGCTTCTTATTTGGATCCTTCAATTTAAGCGTAATGCTATTTTCGTCGCCTCCCGAGAAGCTATCCATAAAGCTTGTGGCCATAGAAATCATTTCGTCGCTTGCGCCCTGAGCCTTCATCTCCTTGGCTTTTTCCTCCGCTTCTTTTTTCTGCTGAGATTTCAACTCTGCTTGAGTATAGAACGCAACTTCAATGCCCGCCGACTTAAGCGCCGAATCCGCTATCGGCTTACCAAGCGCGCTCTTAAGATTTTTCACCGTCACTGCAGCTTTTGGGTCACGTTTCGGAAGGTACAGATCCACGGATCCTTTAATCTCTTTGAGTGATTCAGCCTTCCTCGATGGGTTCTTCAGTTTCAATGTAACTTTCTTATCACTTCCATACTGACCCACCTCGCGAAAGTCATTCTCAAGCCGTGAGGGATCGATCAGATCTCGCCCCGTAGAATCCGTCGCCAACGAAATAGTAGTGCGGATCGCCTTCGCTTCATCTATCTCATCGCCCAAAAGCTTGAGATCAAGCTCAAGGCCATCAAAAAATTGGCCGGTCGTCCGGCTGTCCTTGATATCGCCAACTTGAAGATTAAGAGCGGAAGCCTGCACCGCAATAAGCGCCAACGCCATCGGGACTAAATATGTTTTCATAGGAAAGCTCCAGAATGAATTGAACTCTTAACCCGCAAATCTTACGGGTTAGACGCTAAGTCATGCCTCTTTGGCAGTCAAGCAAATAGTTACGGCAACATTAGGCTAGCGGCTACCTAAGGAAGCTCTGATTAAGTAGGCACTTTGTCTTCGACGGTCTTTTGGCGATCTTTGTGAAAAAACGAACCGAGAAAATCCTCAAAATAGCCCTGCTATTCTTGCGGTTTTCTCGGTTCGTTTTTTCACAAATCTCATCCAAAACTCCGCCAAATCCAAAGCACCTACTTAATCAGAGCTTCCCTAAACTTCGCAACAATCGTTTTGCTTTGCCGGCGCCAGAATCCGTGTCGAAAAAGTTCGCGGCGCGCAATCTCAATGAGGCACGAGAGTAGCGCAACGAGCAGAAACCAATTAGAAATATCTATTTTCTTAATGCGCTTGGCGATCAAGTCTTTAAGCTCATCGGCACTCGGATTGACCACGCCCGCGCTATCACTCGCAATTGTCGAAAGAAGCGGCGCGTTGAAACCCTGATCCTTTTTTTCGCCGAAGAGCGTCCCAGAGAGCTGAAACGCGACTGGGGTCAATGTGCGCGCCCCAACCTTTCCGCGAAACTCATATTTTCCGGCGCTGACCCCAGGAACTTCGGAAGTATAATGTCCCCGCGCATCTTCACGGAAGCTTACTCGGTGCTCGCTCTTGTCGGGATAGACTAGCACGCCAGCGACCTCGCCACGCGCCTTCTCGGAAAATACACTCACGTCGAGGAGCAGCGAGCCGCGCTCAAAGGAGTGGCGCAGATCAAATTGAAGCTTTGCCTCCTCAGCTGCACCACCTCGAACCGCATCGACGACTTCGCCAAAAAATCTGCCGTAGCGTTCCCAGCGGATCCACGGCGCTGTCCATCGTCCGCTTGAATCCGTAGTAAAAGCAATGCTTCGGCCTTCGCCAATCTTCCACGAGACAAGTAACGGATCGGCACGATCAGCACCGTACGCAAGCAGCTCCAAATTTGCGTCGCTCTTAGCTTTTGTCTGCACAAAACCGTTAAAGGAGGGAAAACTTCGAAGTGAAGTGCTTTCAATTTGTCCAGTTCCTTGTCGCACCTGATACTCTTGGTCCTCACGCATTGTTTTTTCACCGGAAGTGACTTTTATATCTTGAAGGAAAATTCGTGGAAGGTTTCGCGCGTCAAGTGTCTCATAATAAGTTCCGCCACCGACTTGCGCCATTTCTTTCAGCATATTGTCACCCGAATCCGTACCAATAAGTACGGTCGAGACGGTAATGCCCAGGAGTCGCATCTGCCTAGTGTATTCAATGTAATAAGGCCCCGAGTCGGGGACTTTTCCGTCGGTGAGCACAATAATATGTTTCCGCCCCGCACTTGCTCGTGCCAGGCTGCGACGCGCCTCATCAAGCGCTGGAAAGAGATTCGTTTCATGGGCCGGATGAAGCCTTCCGATTCTTTCAAGCACTTGATCCCTTGAACTCCCTATCTGAGTAAGCTTGACCAGAATCCAGGCATCCGAATCAAAACCGATGACTCCAATGAGATCATCATTTTTGAGATTCCGCACTACCTCTTTAGCGGCTTCCTTGGCGAATTCAAGTCTTTCGCCTTGCGCCATACTGCGTGACTTATCGAGCACAAGCTGTACGGCGACATTTAGCCGCTTCTGTTCAGTTTGCGGAGGAAGGAGCTCCACCGGCAGAACCTCTTCGATCTCGCTACCTCGGTAGCCGCCCAAGCCAAAGCTTCGACTGCCCCCAATCATTACCAATCCGCCGCCGTCACGCACATACTTGGCTATCGTCGATGCGGCATCAGTCGGGAGCTGCTTGAGCGCTATGTTGTTGAGCACAATTGCCTCGACTCCCGCTAACTGTGAAAGATCTACAGCCGTTGACACACCCTGCATTGAGAGCTGATAAGCCTGCCGTTTCAACACCTCGCCAAGGAAGCGCTCGTCTTCGGCGCTGCCACTGAGCAGAAGCACTTTTTGACGAAGCTCTCCCGAAAGAAAGACTGTCTCGCTACTCGGCGCAAAGTGAGAATCCTTGGGCGTAAGAGTCGCGGTAATCTCTTTAATCCCTTCCTGGGAAGGGTCGCTTTCGGCGACGACAAGAAATTCCTTTCCTGCTTCGACCCGAACTTCTTCTCGATAGATACTTCTTCCAGCGTGAGTAATTTCAAGCACACCCTGTTGCACTGCGTCTGTTGAATTATGAACACTCGCCCGAATCTTTACACTTTTTTCAGCTGCAGCAATAAGAGGAGCATCGAGACTGCTTATTTTGAACACCGTCGGCCGCTGTTGCGCTTCTGATGGCATCAGTGGAAATACGCGGACACGTCCAGCTTGTTCCGAGATAAGCCGAAGAACGTTTCCCTTGGTTTCCCATCCGTCACTTATTAAAATTACCGGCAGACTTCCTTCGGAAACTCCGAACCCAATACTTTCGACGGCTCTCTCAATATCAGTCGCACCGACATCAAGCTTTCCCCACGCGGTCTTGGCGATTCGCACCGAGCTCGTGAGCGCCGGAACTTCTGCCGGCTTATTCGCAAAGGGATAACTATCAATTTCGACACCTATTGAACGAGCAAGCGTCTCGGCTCGCGAGTAAAGGCGCGAACTTTGCTCGCTATCCATGCTGTCAGAAATATCGAGAAGCACAGCAAGCCTTGAACTTTTATCACTTTTTTCGCACTGCGGCGTGGCCAGCGCGACACCTAGCGCGAGAAGCGCCAAGCTCCGAAAAAAGAGCTCCGCTCGGCTTATGCCCGCAAGCCAGCCTTTAAGGCGCAAAGCACCTACACTTGCGACAACAAGTGCGACGCAAAAGATAAATTCAGGATGCTCTAAGCTCACGACGTTTCCTTGCGGCTAATCCTAAATCAAGAAGTAAAAGTAGAAGTATAACAAGCGCGATGCGTTGAACCAAAGTTCGCCTCGATCCGAGTGCTTCAACTTGTCGCTTTGCGGATTCCAGTACAATCGGTCTAGCTCCAATAAGGTCCGACTCCGACTGATCATAGAAATTGACTGCAAGTAAATCCTCTCGAGCATCGAAACGAAGGCTCACCAGCCCAGATTCAGCGAGCAGTACTCTGTCTCTTTGGCGTGGATCGAGCAGGTTTTCGCCGCGATTAATGTAACGTGCGGAAACGAGGCCACTCGAGACTTGCCGATTCTCATATGCTCGGGCGCCTTCGAACGCGAGGCTATCCTGCGAAATCCACTTGAGCGCGTTAAGAAGCAAAATACTACTTGCTGGCGAGCTTTTCCCTTCAAAAGGGAGGAGCTCAAATCCAAATACTACATAGCGTCCACCAGTTTTCTCCCCAACAAGTGCTATTGGTCCCTCAGTCGCACTGATAAGCGTTTCCATCCACATTGGCTTTTCGAAACTTACAAGTTTCTGTAGTTTAAGCGCGGCGAGATTTACATAACTTAGAAGCGAGTGCGTCTTCTGCCAGTTGGTCACAACTTGTTCGCGGAGCTCATGCTGCGCTGCGAATATGCCTTTGTCGGCGGATGGAAGAATTATCAAGGCACCTTTGGGTGGAAGGCTTTCGACCGATCTTCGATGAATAATTGCCCGCTGGAGCGTCCAGTTCGCGTCGCTATCGATACTTCTGAAAGAGAGGCCGTGCACATTCTGCAGCCCCAGCTCGGCAAGGCTCAGATCGGACACCACTCCGAACGGCTCGCTACCTCCTCCGCCGCCTACGAAGTACAGATCATCTTCCCGGATTGAATTGAGCCTTGAAAGTGCTGCCGGAACTTCTAGTCGAACGCGTCCCCCATGAAACGAGCTCGGGAGCGTGGAGAACTCGATACTACTTTCCTTGCCAGCCTCTATCGTGAGAGCGCGCGCATTTATCTCGCGAAACTGATTATTCTCAAGCTCTTCCAGAATTATTTTTAGCATGACTCTTTCCGGGCTATAATTCGCGACGGTCGCTTGCGGCAGCATTTCACCTTTTTTTTCTACGAGCGCCGCGCGCGAGATCGCGATATTATAAAAATGCCCGGTTTCTTCACTGGTGAGGGTGCGCACATCAAGCATTACGTTACTCAAGTCGGACTTCGGCGTCTCAATTCTCCTATCAGTCACGACAACGACTCGGTCAAATCGGGGATCGCCGATAAAACGCGGCAGATTTTCCGCAAGTTTATCCTTTGCCTGTAACGCTTGTACCGACTCAAAAAGTCGCGCGGCTTCGTTCTTTCCTACCCCCTCGGATGCAAGAGCATGAAACTCTGGAGAACTCACCGACGGGAAAATGCTTACGCTATCCGGAAGTTCGTCGAGCACGTCCGAAATCACCATCTTAGCCCTGCTCAACTGAGTTCCTGCGGTCGGAAAGGCGGCGCTCATGCTCAACGAATTATCAAGCACTATTGCCACTCGCAGATCCTCACCTCGAAGAAAGATTCCGGCGACACCTCCGACCAGAAGCAACAGGACAACAAGTTCCAGAAAAAATCGTGGCGGCGGGAAAAAACTCTTCCTGGCCTGGTGCGTCCGCTGCAAATTCTTCAGGAGCAAGAGCGTCGGCACCTGTACTCGGCGCCCACGCCCGCGACGAAGATAAATGTACACAAGAAACCCAAGCACCAATGGCGCCAGTGCCATCAGCGCCGGAAAGACAAAACCAAAACGGCTGAAAAACATCTCCGTCATCGCATTACGCCAACAACCCGCTCTGTTCGAGTACAGTCGCCACATACTCTCGAAGAGCAGCCTTTGAGGAAGTCCTTACAAATCCGACACGGCGTTCAGCAAAAAACTCTTGCAATTGGGCATTATGTGCTGCAAGCAAGTGCTGGTAATGCGCGCGTTGGTCTGGATCCAATGCAAGCTGCAGCTCTTCGCCATTCTCACTATCGACAGCAATCACTTCAGCCGACTGCTCCAGTGGATCGGTATCAGCCGGCCCCAGTATCTGCAGCGCAGTCACATCAAGGTTTCTTGCAAGCAATACGCTAAAGAGCCGCCGCACATCGACAATCGGCATGAGCAGATCAGAGATAAATACTGCGACACCGGGAAAACGGACATGCGATGCGGCGCGTGAAAATTCATAAGCGAAATCGACAGCGCGGCCGTCAGGTCGCACTTTCTGCAGTGCGCTTCCCAATGTATGAATAGCTTTGGCGCCACTGAGGCGCGGACTAAGATAGTAGCCGGGAGCAGCGACCACAATGCTATCGTGCTCCATTAATCCGACGTAGGACAAAACTAGCGCCATCTCAACTGCGCGCTCCCACTTTCTGTCCTCCGGCAACGCAAGCATTGAGGCGCTTGTGTCAATTATTATTAAAATAGAAAGATTCTGCTCTTCTTGATAGCGCCTGACATATAACCGATCTGTTCGTGCATACACGCCCCAGTCGATCCAGCGCGGGCTATCACCAAGCTCATACATTCGGTAGTCAGAAAACTCGATTCCATGCCCGCGTTTGGGAGAGACATGGCCACCCTGGCGACTTCCCAGATACGCGCGACGTGAGCGAATCTTTAGCAGTTCAAGCTGTCTTAGAAACTCTGGAGTAAATGTCTCAGGCAACATAATGTCTCAGGCAACACAATGTTTCTGGCAACACAATGTCCCTGGTAACACTGCGCAGCTCTACTTATTTAGCATTCCGTACTTCGTCGATAATCTCATCAGCAGACACTGCATCAGCCTCGGCTTGAAAATTAAGAATAAGCCGATGGCGCAATGTCGGGAGGAGCACCGCTTTTAAATCATCGAACGAAAGATTAATTCGCCCATCAAGCAGCGCATTCACTTTCGCTGACATTACCGCAGCCTGCGCTCCGCGCGGGCCCGGTCCAAATCGTACGTAACGCTTCGCCTTCTCCGTGGCGAACTGACTTTGCGGCGTAAGCGCGGCAACAAGGCGTACGAGCACGTCATACATCATTGGAGCAACATGTACCTCGCGAATGAGTCGTTTTAGCTGCTCGACAACTCCTGGGGCTTCAGCTGGATTGAAAACCGGCTGCGCCTGCGGCACCTCAGTGCCGGTGGTTCGTCCAAGCACCTCCTTGAGTTCGTCGGAGCTAGGCGGGGTTACCAACACTTTCATCATAAATCGATCAAGCTGAGCTTCGGGAAGCGGATAGGTCCCCTCAAGCTCGACCGGGTTTTGCGTCGCAAGCACGAAAAACGGTGGCTGCAACCGATATGTTTCATCAAGCACCGTTATCTGCCGCTCCTCCATTGCCTCGAGAAGTGCCGCTTGAGTCTTTGGAGTCGCTCGGTTAATTTCATCGGCGAGGACAACATGGGCAAATATCGGTCCAGGCTTGAAGGCAAATTTTCTTCTACCAGTTTCATCCTCGGTCAGAATCTGCGTACCAGTCACATCAGACGGCATTAGATCTGGAGTGAACTGAATTCGCTTGAAGCTAAGACCGAAGGTGCTAGCAATTGATTTTACGAGCAGCGTCTTTCCAAGCCCTGGAACTCCTTCAAGAAGTACATGGCCACCGGCAAAGATTGTGCTTAATGTCCTTCGTACGACGTCTTTCTGCCCAACAATCACCCGGCACACTTCGCTTTCAATCTTGCCGAATATCTGCTGAAACTCTGTCGCCGCTCGCTTTAATGCTTCAACGTCTCGGATCTCTTCTCCAGCCATAACGTGATAGTACAATATGAGGCAATTATAGAGCCACTGATCTATTTTCGTTTTATCCGTAGCTGCTGGCTATATAACAATGTTGCCTCTGGTCAGAGCGTCTAGCCCGCAAGTCTCACCAGGGTTCTG
>CAZEAC010000015.1:0-68254 GCA_964510065.1 uncultured Bdellovibrionales bacterium
GAGTCAACTTTGCGTTCTCGTATACGACCTAATTTTGTTACGCGCTCTGAGAAACCTATGAAGCGCTTGCAAAGTTTTGCGCCCACCAGAATTTTCCATTTCCGTCGATAATGCAGGAGATTCCTGTAAGACTATCTTTAGAATTAAGGATATTCGCTCGGTGTGAAATACTGTCCATAAAGGCTTCAGTAAGCACCACCGGATCTTGGATATAGTTGGCGATATTTTGAGCAGCATGGGAAGCTCTAAAGCCGGTCGCAAGGATCTCATCGAGCCAACCATCGTGAGTGAGCTTCTGACTTTGCGCCATTGAAATCGTGTGGATTCTTGCTGCTACTTTGAGATGTGGTTGATCGACAAGCGAAACGAGCCCGCCCTCGACTGCGCGGCGGAGGTTAATCTGAATCAACATATCGATAGCAGCTTGAGCGGGACATTCGGCCATCCCCTCGGGCAGCACCGGCGTTACAAGTGGAGGAGCCGGCGATTCTTTAGGAGACGGAGTGGGAGTCGGAGTCGATCCCCCGGGATTCTCTCCAGGGAACGTCGGCGTCTCGAACGTCTCCTCCGAAGTCGTTGTTTCCTGAAAAGTATGTACCTCGACTTTGACTGTATTGCTCCAACGCGAAGATCGACCGGAACTTAGTAAACGGCTACGATATTTCAGACGTCCTTCTTGCAAATCTTGGTCGAAAATTACCTCGCGCTGACGGGCAATGCGAACCGTCGCAAAACTATGAAAGGCGCTGCCATCGATAGATTTTTGAAGCTGCAGCTTCGGGCGTCGCTTGGCGATACGTGGAGTTTGGGCGACGATTTTGACACTTTGGCCCTCAACTAGCCTTGCTCGAAGCTCGGGGGGCTCAACCGCAAAGGCGCAATTTGCAAAGGAAATGGTTACCGTGAGCACCAAAAATGCGCCAAAGTTTCGCCAAACCAAACTAGGCAAGCTACAAGAGAAAACCATTAAAACCAATAAACACAGTGAGTTAGACTCGTCGAAACGACTTCCACCCAAACACACCTAGCCATTGCACGAACCGGGCCAGCGACGTAGGGTAGACGAACTAACCTCTGGAACCTATTCGATGATAGAACGATTTTTTGGGTGCCATCTTTCCTCAAGTGGTGGAATCGGCAATGCGGCTAAAAACGCCAAGCGATTTTCGATCAATACCATTCAGTTGCATCCGTCTGCTCCGCAGCGCTGGATCGCAAAGAAATTTGCGCCTGGAGTGGAACAGGAATTTCTCAATGAAATGGAAGGCTCCTGTTTAAAGCAGGTTTTCTTTCACGGAATTTATCTGATTAACCTTGCAAACCCAGATCCACAGATGTTTCACCTGTCTAAGAGTTCACTGGTTCACTATCTAGATCTGAATGCGCGAATCGGAGGAGCCGGTGTCATTTTTCATGTGGGAAGCCTTAAAGATGAGCCCGATGAGAAAGTTGGCTACCAGCGCGCCGCTGACGGTATAAATTGGATTTTGGAACAGGATCGTGGGCCGGCAAGACTAATTTTAGAAGTAGCCGCAGGAAGCGGAAAGGTAATCGGCGACCGATTCGAGGATCTCGCCGAAATCTATTCCCGCGTCGACAATAAAGCGCGTGTTGGTTACGGACTTGATTCTCAGCATCTTTGGGCAAGCGGCTACGATCTTCGTGGCAACTTGGAAGGAGTTGTCCTCGAGGCGGAGAAGATTCTTGGGATCGATAAAATCTGGTCGATTCACCTCAATGACAGCAAAACGACGCTTGCAAGTAGAAAAGATCGCCATGAGAATTTAGGCGACGGCCTCATTGGCATGGAAGCTCTCACCGCGTTTATTAACCACCATAAGCTGAAACATATCCCTGTAATTCTTGAAACGCCGAACCTTAAAGAAGACTCTGGAATTGAAATTGAGCTCAACAAACTGCGGAAAATGGTTGCGTGATGTCAGTGCGCGGCTAAAATTTCGCGCACCTTGGCGATCCACTCTTCCGGCCGCGCATTTTTTGAGATCCAATCGTCGGCTTGGCTTTCTTTGCTGAGCT
This sequence comes from uncultured Bdellovibrionales bacterium, assembly GCA_964510065.1. Lineage (GTDB taxonomy): Bacteria > Bdellovibrionota_C > UBA2361 > UBA2361 > CAIXSY01 > CAZEAC01. Next base: position 2,038 of record CAZEAC010000015.1, read on the forward strand.
TTTCTAGTTCGCGATCGGGAAGATTTGAAAAGAGCACGATTTTAAGACTCTTGAGGCTCTCCTTGAGCATCTTGCATACCCGTGTACCGGGAAGCCCTGGCATCTGCACGTCGCTTATTAAAAGCTCGACGTTGTGCGAAAACAGATACCCATGGATTGCTGAGCAATCGGTGGCAGTAAAAACCTCGTAACCTTCTTTTTCAAGAATATGCTTGAGAATATTTAGAATCATTTCATTATCGTCGAGGCAGAGAATCTTAACAGTACTGCCCTTTGCTTCCGGGACGTCATCAACAACTTCTGTAAGCGGGACAGGCTTTCCGGAAACGATAGTTGCCTTTTGCGCGGAGTGCTTCATTTTCTTTGAAGCCTCGGCTATTGCCGCCTTAAATTCATCAGCGCTGGAGTAGCGTTCGCCTTTTTCTTTGGCCATTGATCGGCGAACAATTGCTTCGACATTTTCTGGAATGCCGAGCGATGCGCTCATTTTTTGGAGCGGCTTGGTGAGATGCATAAGCAGCGTTTGCACCACCGTCGTTCCTTTAAATGGAACTTCTCCGGTAAGCAGTTCGTAGAAGAGCACACCCGCCGAATATATATCTGCTCGATGGTCGAGATTTATCTCGCCCGAAGCCTGTTCGGGTGACATGTATTGCGGGGTTCCAATTGAGACACCTTCGAGAGACTTAGAGTCCATCAACACCTGCTCGCGAAGTTTCGCGATACCAAAGTCAAGGATTTTTACGGTAACATTTCCTGCGCCTGCATCCACAAGCATGACGTTATCCGGCTTAATATCGCGATGAATAATTCCCGAGTGATGTGCCGCGGCTAACACGTCAAGAATCTGATCCATGAGCTCAAGTGCTTGATGCAATGGAAATCTTCCGGTACGGGCAATTCTCTGCTGCAAGATCTCGCCGTCACAAAAATCCATCGCCATGTAATAGAGCCCCTCGTCGGTCCGCCCGAAATCGCGAAGTTGCACTGAGCCAGGATGAGTAAAGCGAATCAGAATCTCGGCTTCACGCTTGAAGCGCTCGATAAAACGAGCATCTTCAGAAAGGCTGCGGGTAAGAAGCTTGAGCGCGTACTTGACGCCAAGGTCAGTATGCTGCACGAGGTAAACACGGCCATACCCACCCTCCCCTAAATCCTTGAGGATATTATATTTTCCTGCAATTACCATTTTCCCCGAATTCCCAGGTTAGGTATCGGCAGAAATCGTGTCGCGGATAAGAGATTCCTCGATAGCGAAATGCCCGGGAATGGTGCGCCCATGACGAATTATCGGTGCAGCGTAACCGTTCACGGGGTAAAATAGATCATGATTTAAGCATGTTGGATAAGGCTAAATTTCACCACCCCCAACAAGGTTCCCATCACTTTGCGATGCTAGCCCAGACTTCTCACGGGTTTCTACTGCGGAGACGTAACTCGTGAGAAGTCCGGGCTAGTTACTCTTTTCAAGCTCGATGCGCGCGGCTCTCGTTGCTTGGATAGCAAATGCTACTTGGCGAATGGCAAGTTGTAGGTTCTCCCTACTCTTTACCTGCTTAACATTGGCGAAATGTGCCAACGCCCGAGAGGCGCAACGTAAGGCAAATGCAGCATGTGCAAGAGACCTGTCTACATCAGGCACTGCCTGCTCAGGACTGAGATCAGTTATTGGAAGTATTGCATCACGATCAATTGAACCAAATCGCATCGATGAAAGACTCAGCGCACCGGCCCATGCCCGGATAAGACTCTCGTCTACTTGCGCGCGCGAATCGGTGTACGCTAGTTGCGAACACTTCGCGCTCACCGAGGGTGAGTAGCCGATGAGCGTATCAGAAATTTGTCCGAAGGCGGCGGAAACTCTGCTTAGAGTTTGGGTAGCACTTCCCCACGTGTGTAACGTCGCCAGAGGCTCCGAAGCACGCCAATCTTCATACGCTTGGCTTAAATTACCATGCACGAGCGCCAATTTCGCAAAACCTACTTGAACCTCAACTTTCGCCGACTCGAGCGGCGACTGCTCCTGTCGTCTCGGTACATTCTGTACGTTGCCAAGCAAAGTGGCGCCCGTTGGAATCTCAAGAAGCGTCCGGTCAATGTTGTCGTGAGTCGCCCCTCTCCTCAACGTCTCCGAGAAGCTAGTGAGTGCAAGCACTCCTGTAACGCCGATTACCTTTAGCAGGATTCCTCGGCGACTAACCGAGGAGTCCTGCATTTTATGCTGTGCGCTGTCTTTATCCACAAGCATAGGTGCAGCCCTGTTTGCAGGCGGCCTTCTCTTTGACCTCGGTATTGTCCGAGCAATTATCCTCACATTTTGTCGGAGTCCGCCCCGCCTGCTGATCACCCTTATCACACGCATCGGAATGACAAAGGAAATAGCTACAGGCAGCCTTACAAGCTTCCTCACGCGCTTCAAGAATAAAATTATCATCGCAAGACTTTTGACATTTTTCCGCGGTTTTTCCACGGGAATCTGCGGCAAGACCATTTACCTCGATGACGCCAGGAACCGCCTTTGCGAGCGCCGAATTCTGATACGGTTGGCAACTCGATGTCGTCGGCGATGGTGAAGGCGAAGGTACCGCCTTTGTGACTGCGAAAGCGGAAATACCTCCACTTAACAGTGCAACAGACAATAGTATCCTCACCATATTGGCGTGCGAAATTGTTTTCATAAACTCAGTTACTCCAAGTTGAATATTTAAATGGAGTTTGTCACAATCAAGAACGTTGTCTATTCTGAACGGTTCGAAAATCGGAAAGGAGAGTCGATCGGGAGCATCGAGCACTTTGAGAATGCACCTACTATATAGTAGCAGGTTCAGATAACGACTTAACTCAGGCGCGCGGAACTCCCCGGAGCGACTAGAAAATAGAGCTCGCCATGCGAGAAAACATGGTTGGCTTTCGCCTGTGCGTTTGGACCACTGCCCATAAAGATATCAACACGTCCTGGTCCTTTAATTGCAGAACCCGTGTCTTGATCGAGCACAAGTAGCGCTTTGGGACGCACGCGAAGCGCTCCGCGTTCATCGACCTCAGGAAGCTTTGTGAACACAACACTAAGCGCCCCCGGAGGCATCGCTAATTTATCAGTCGCAATGGATCGTTCGGCTATTACTGGTACGCCGATACTGCCCATTGGTTGATTTGATTCATTGACTCTAAAGAAGATAAAGCGATTATTCTTTGCGAGAAGAGCATTTAATTCCCATGGCTGACGTTTGAAGAAGTCGCCTAACGCATTCCAGGCCACTCTTTTTTGGCTCAGGTAAGACTTTGAAATTCCGCGAAATGGATATTCAGTGCCTCCCGCGAATCCTATGGAAAGGGTTGAACCATCCTCCATTTCTAGAAGCGCCGAACCTTGCACATGGATCATAAACGCTTCCCAGCGATTAGAGAGCCACGCTATTTCACGTCCGTAGAGCGGGCTGTGCGAATTCCCTTTGCCTTCATAGCCCTCGAGGGAAACTCGGGTGGGGTGCGGCAGCTGCCACGTCTTAAAATTATCAGGCAGCGAATAGATCGGATACTGAAACACACCGCCACGACACCTGCTTGCTCGATAGCTCGGCTGAAAGTATCCGGTAAACCGCACCGTACCGCGACCGTCATAGCCCGAAGCCGGGCGCAGCACGAAGCGCCGCTGCACACCTGCTAACAGCTGTTCGAACGACTGCGAAGTTTGTAAAAGCTCTTCAAATGTTCTAAGTGTTGAAAGCACTTCCAGCCGGGAAGGTCCGCTGGTTACAGGCCAGGCAGACTCGCGGCGCTTCGAAACATAGCTAATGTTATCCTGAATACCTTTTAAAATGTCGAAGCGCTGTTCCCAGATTCTCCGATCAAGTGAGAGCCGCACGTCACCGGTAGACTCAGAGTCACCGACCAGAGCATGCGAAACTGCGCTCAGCGAGAGCAGCGCCCAGAGAACGAGCAAAACGCGGTTTGCCATAATGCGAGGGGATAAGAAATACGCTCTCTGGGATAGCGTAAGATCAGCATTTCAGAAAGGGGTTATTTGTGCGCGCGTCCGAGAAAGTGACTACTCCGCCACCGCGATGTTTTGAATCCTTACGACCTCAATTTCTTGCACACCTTTTGGCGTTCGAAACTGAACATAATCCCCTACTCTCGCTTTCATTAGCGCCGCGCCAAGCGGACTCTTCCAGCTAATCTTCCCTTTAGAAACTTCAACCTCATCGATACCAACAATACTGTAAGTCTTCTCCCGATCTTCCTCATCGCGAATTGTCACAGTGCTCCCAAAATACACCTGATCTCCCTTGAGCGTGGTCGGGTCAACAACCTGTAACGCATCGAGGCGCTTCGTCAAAAAGCGAACCCGTTTATCAATTTCACGAAGTCGCCGTTTTCCGTAGGTATAGTCGGCATTCTCCGAGCGGTCACCATTGCCGGCAGCCCACGCGACGGTCTCCGTCACCTTAGGGCGCTCCACCTGCAATAGATTCCGCAATTCATCTTGAAACTTCCTTGCGCCAGCGGGAGTCATGTAATTTTTCTCATGTGGCTGAAGCCCGCCCCACGATTCCTCAACATCGTCAAGATCGTCCGCACCGTCGCTTTCTTTTGTGAATGCTTTGCTCATGCGCGAAGATTGTAGCGCAATGCAATACCGGGTTCCAGTATCCCCAATCGAGGAATGGATTATTCGTAACTACTCGCTCCTCATATATCACACGTGCATCGCTGGACCTTTCTCCCAGCCCCTCAGGGGCAGACAAGAAAAATGTGTTGCCTTGTAAATCACCAAAGCTCGAATTACTGCTACTTTTCTCTACTCACCTCACTTAGGGAACCTCTGAAAAACTAGGCGTTTTGGATTTGCTGGAATTTTGGATGAGATTTGCGAGGAAACATGCCGGAAAAAACGCCGGAATAGCAGAGCTATTTCGAGTATTTTCCCGGCATGTTTTCTCGCAAAGATCGCCGAAAAGCCAGCGAAGACGAAATGCATAGTTTTACAGAGGTTCCTTAGGGGCGCGAGCAGTTACGATTATTCAATACCAAAGCAGCAGGTCATCAGGCGGGCCAAGGCCCGGAAATGGGTAAGCTGCTGCGCTTCATCCCCGTCGAAGATCTCGGCCCCCATTTCGAGATAGAGCACGCCCAAGCGCGGCTCCTGACCAAGAGCGCCGGCAATGCTCACAACCTTCCCTTCATGTTCAGGTGTAAACGCACGGCAGAGCGGTGCCGCTGACTGAAATGCTTCGGCAACAAAGCTTCCTCTTGAACTCTGAGGGGTGTAGTCCACAACGCTATATTCGGAGACGCTTGAACCGGCAATTGCCAATTGCGGCACGAGGCTCATGCTCGCGGGCTCAAGCAGATACACTACTCCGCGAATGAACCCTGCCGATGGAATGATATCGCGGGCGAGAAGCTGCAACGCATCTTTTGACGGGCTCGCAGGTTTTATCAAACCGTAAAGCCGTTCAAGTTTTTTGCGCAAAAACGGTCGGCACTGTGCGAGTAACCGGCTGTCATCGCCCAGTTTCTGATGACCCTCTATCCGCGCCGCAGGATCGAGCTCGAACGCCCCACGGAAGATATGCGGCATGAGCTCGACATAGTGCCGGCAATGAATTTCGAGCTGGTCTCGAATATTTTGGAGCCCTGGTGCGCCCAAAGCCTTTTCAATCTCAGTCCGCGCAAATTCAAAGTCCAATATGGCACTCGGGTAGCGACCGGGATTATTTGCGCGTGCCAGCGCCTCGCCCACTCGCGAAATCTGCACAAGCAGACCGGAAACTCGCTCAATCTCTTCTGCCTTGCGATTACCATATTCGACAATATCGCCACCGGTGTCAGTTGCACGGTAAATCTCCGGCAGTAAGTTCCAGCGCTTCGCTACCCTAAAGCCAAGTAAACTCGGCGAGAAACCGAATGCCTGGGTGAGTAGGTGATCAATTGAGGTAGCATCGCTGCATTCCGAAATTGCTTTCTCGTATTCCGTTGGATAGGCCCAGGCGATTAGTGTGTAACCAAGCTGGCGCACTAATGCAGCTCCGATAGCGAGCTCGTAGTCTATGGCGTAATGCTGAGAAAGAGTTGCCGAAGTCGCCACTGAAACCATCAGCTCCTGGAAGCGTGAGAGCTGTGAGTCCGAAATCGCATTTAACGAATCGGGACAGATCTTTTTTGACTCGACATTAAGGACCGTTTTGAGCTGCTCAATACCTGCGCGGCGAAGAGCCGTCAAAGGGCCCACCGGCGCTGCCTCCTCTCCGGCTTCGCGCGCCATCTCTGAGAGCTCGCGCAAGCAGTAAGCAAAGAGCGAGAGGTCATGTGAGATCTCAAGCGCGAGTGCTTCTATGTTATCGTCGTAGACGCCAGTCCGGAGGCCGCTTTGAATCTTAAGTAGCAATTTTTCATTAGGTGGGAACCAGCACCCCGAGACATGCTCCATGGTGCGGCGCAGAGATACGCCAGAGAAGCGCTTATGAGTGGGATGGCTGCCGCCGCCTGATGTGGTCATCTGGTTAGTAATAGATACAAATTCCAGCTAATATGTATTCCACATACAATATCGTCAAGAACCTAAGCGATCCTAATACTTAGACAGATACTTTACTTTCTTAACCGACCTATAAATGACTCCACTATAGGTCAAAGAAAAGCTATTAAGGACTAGATTGTACAGAATAAGACAGAAACCACGAACGGGAGGGAAAACGAAACGACTCGGTAGACCTTAATAAAGCTTTATCAGGTCTAACCGAGTCGAAAATTGTATTGCTGCCCACCCCAAGCTTAGGCGGGCCAAGTTGCGCAGATTATAAGTGTACAGAGGCTTCGCGGAGGCGAAGTCTCTTACCCTAATTAGCTCGCGCTGGCGGCGAAATCACGATCCATTACGGTCTTGCGATTATCACTCTTCGCGCGCTCAATCGCCTGATCACAGAGGGCTCTCACAATTTCAGAAAGCTTCTCTGCCACAGCTGCCGAGGTATTCATCTGCGAACGCGCCCTGATGTAGTTCTTAAGCTTTGAAACCACGACCAACACTTCAGCGCTATTGCTACTATCTTCAGTCATAAACTCTCCAACAAATATCACTTGCGACGTTTCCGTCGGAGCGCTGGTTTTATCACTAATTCGGGCGAAAAGGGAAATTGAAGATTATTATCTAAACATATCAACTATTTAGGCAGCGTCGTTGGTAACAGCTCAGCCACCTGGACGTTCCCTTGCATTGCTATCCGTCAGAATCTTCTAATTTTGGGAAGATTTTCTGATGGATAGCAATGCTGTTTCGGCGGAGGCGCCCCCCGGCGGGACAACACAGGAGACGCAGCGCGGCCCAGTGCAGGCACGCGCCCCTCCTCGCGCGTGCCGGAACGGCGCCCTTTCGACATTTTGGTTGCGGCTACGCCGCGCTGTGTCCTTACTCCGCTAAAAGATTGTAGCGAATATGATCACCATGATTAGAGCGTGTTATGAACTTTTTTCCGTCGCGAGAGCCCCAAGGCGCATTAGAATGCGAGGCGGCCGCCGGAGCGAGCGCGGAGCAGGAGAAAAGTTCATAACACGCTCTAGGCTAATCTCTCGTATCCTTAAGGTACTCGACTATATCGTCGTCCTGCCCATCGCAACCAATCACTTCGACTAGCACGGGGACTGTGGACTGTCCTGAAAGCAGCTCAACGACGCTTCGGTCCGAGCGGTCCACCTCAACTTTCTCATAGCGAACTCCCTTTCTATCGAGCTCCTCTTCCGCACGTCGGCAGTAAGGACACCCTTCAATTCGAAATAACAGTTTTCGCTTCTTCATGACTCTCCCCAGGTTTCTCCACGCTGTTGACCGAACTTTATCATGGTTGAACCCGTCTTCATTAGCAACCGGACTTGCACCAGCGACGCCAAAAACGTTAGCCTCGAAGCCAAATTTCGCTGAGGAGCGCATGCCTACACCACATACTGACGAAGAAAAGAAGATTATTTTCTCAATGAGCCGCGTATCGCGGGTATACCCCCCTCAAAAAGAGGTGCTTAAGGATATTTCACTCGGCTTTTATTACGGCGCCAAGATAGGCGTGCTTGGCTTGAACGGCGCCGGAAAAAGCAGCCTGCTAAAGATTATCGCGGGTCTCGATCGGGAGTATCGCGGCGACATTCACTTCTCCAAGGAATTTCAAGTTGGCTATTTGGAACAGGAGCCAAAGCTTGATCCACAAAAGACCTGCCGTCAGGTTATTGAGGAAGGTGTTCAAACGGTGGTCGATTTACTTAAAGAGTTCGAGCAGATAAACGCAAAGTTTGCCGAATCGTTAAGTGACGACGAAATGGAGAAGCTCGTTGCGCGCCAGGCCGAAGTCCAGGAAAAGCTCGAGGCACTTAACGCCTGGGAACTTGACGACAAATTACGCTATTCCATGGATGCATTGCGCTGTCCACCGGATGACCAGCCGGTTACACAGTGCTCGGGTGGCGAGAAACGACGTATTGCGCTTTGCCGTCTCCTCTTGCAGCAACCGGATATTCTCCTTTTAGATGAACCGACGAACCACCTTGACGCTGAATCAGTATTTTTCCTCGAGCGGCACCTGCAGCAGTACCCCGGCACCGTAATCGCGGTGACCCACGATCGCTACTTTTTGGATAATGTCGCGGGATGGATTCTTGAGCTTGATCGCGGCCATGGCATCCCCTGGAAGGGCAACTATTCGTCCTGGCTTGAACAGAAGCAGCAACGCCTTGCGCACGAGGAGAAAGCTGAAGCGAAACGCTTGAAGACCCTTGAACGAGAGCTCGAATGGATACGCCAGACACCTCAGGCCCGGCGCACAAAGAGCAAGGCCCGTATCGCCCAATACGAAAGTATGCTGAGCCAACAAAGTGGGCAGCGCGAGCAAGAGATCGAGATCTACATTCCGCCAGGACCGCGCCTCGGCGAGACGGTAATTCAAGCAAAGGGCGTAGCAAAAGCGTACGGCGATAAACTTCTTTTCGAAAATCTTAATTTTAGCCTTCCGCAGGGTGGCATCGTTGGAGTTATTGGACCAAACGGCGCGGGAAAGACCACACTCTTTAAAATGATCTTGGGCCAGGAGAAACCTGACAAGGGTGAATTTACCACGGGAAGTACCGTGGTCATCGGTTACGCCGATCAGAACCGTTTTAGTGGCGATGATAAGAAAACTGTGTGGCAGGCGATCTCGGGAGGCCAGGACACCTTGCTCTTGGGTACTCGCGAGGTCAATTCTCGCGCGTATCTCGCGCGATTCAACTTTACCGGCGCAGACCAGCAGAAATTACTTTCGCAGCTTTCCGGCGGCGAACGAAATCGTGCTCATTTGGCGGCGACCCTTAAAGACGCCGGCAATGTACTGCTTCTCGACGAGCCTACTAACGATCTCGATCTGAACACACTGCGCGCACTTGAAGTTGCACTGGAGAACTTTGCCGGGTGTGCGGTGGTAATAAGTCACGATCGATGGTTTCTCGATCGTATCGCCACGCACATACTAGCCTTCGAAGGAAATAGCAGCGTAGTTTGGTTTGAAGGTAATTATTCAGATTACGAGGAAGACAAACGACGACGTCTCGGCGCTGATGCTGATAAACTTCAGAGAATTAAGTACAAAAAGTTTAGCCGAGATTAATTCGAAACCGTTCACGGGGTGAAATAAGTTATGATTCAAGCATGTTGGATAAGGCTGAAAATCATCTATTCTGCCTGCAGGTGGCCGTCCGCTGATTCCTCCTTCGCTAAAGCTACGGAGGACAAGCAGCGGACGACAGATTTTGTGAACGGTTAGTGTCTTCACCCCCAAAATGCCCCCTGAGGGGGCCTTTATCCGTAAATGAGCTACTGTAATTTGCATTCTTCGGCGAGACCCCGTGAACGAATGCATTAGTTCGGAATAATAAAACAGGACAACTGTTGTCTTTTAATGGGATCGAGGCCCGTAGTAATTGGGATCGGCCATCATGTTCTTGACGTAACGGATCCCCTCGCGAAGCCCCTTATCAAGAAACGGAATATTTACAAAGGTGACGCCCTGATCAACCATCACGATCCGCACAATTATCACCAGCACAAAAACCTTGACGTAGTTCATTACCGTTGACTCGCGCCGCTCGCCAAGATCTCTGGTATCTCGCCCGTACATAGCTCACCTTTTCAAAAACGACCTCGCCATTAATCGAGCGAGGCCCCTCGCCATTCAATCCTCAATCGCCCACAAATTACCTGCCACGCTTACCATTTATTATAATCTAGCGAGCATTCTTGTCATACCCCCTTAAAAATCAGTCTCACTCTCGCCGAGACAGCGACAATTTAGTAGTTTTGGCGAAGCATGATACGAAATTCTATTAGTTTTATACTTTGCGCAGTGTTGTTTGGATGCGCGCCAACGCAATGGAGTCCCGAAACAGTCCTTGAGCCACAACGTGTGCCAAGCCTTTCTGATAATGGTAGTCGCGAGGAGCTGACGCACAGCATCGATCGGAGCTTGGCGTATTTAGCGAAGGTTCCCGCCGAACAGAGCTACACCTTTGGACCGCGCAAAGTTACGCGGGACGAGATGATAGAGACCCTTGAATATTTCAAAGGTGGACTTGCTCAGCTTGGGCTTAGCCCAGAGTTCTATAAGTTTGTCAGTGAGCATTTTGATTTTTTTGGCGTCCGTGACGGCGATCCCCTTTTTACCGGATATTACGAAGCTTCGCTCAATGGCTCGCGAAAAAAACGCGGGCACTATGTGCATCCTGTCTACAAAGTTCCCAGTGACCTATTAAGAATTAATTTGACGAAGTTCCCGCAGTGGAAAGGCGAAGGGCAAAGTGCTCTGCGCGCGCGCGGAATGATTGAAGATGGAACCGTCGTGCCGTATCACGATCGACACGCGATTGAATTTAAGCGTGTGCTTGACGGCAAGAACTTGGAGCTCGCCTGGACCGACGATCCAATCAAGCTGTTTTTCATGCACATTCAGGGATCGGGAATAATGACGCTTGAAGATGGTAAAGAAATTCACCTCAACTTTGGTGATACCAATGGGCAACTTTATCGTTCAATTGGCAGTTATCTTGTCGCACAGGATAAACTCCGTAAGGAAGATGTCTCGATGCAATCGATAGTGGCGTACTTGCGCGCCCATCCCGAGGAGTTCGATACGATAACTTCGTACAATCCAAGCTTTGTATTCTTCAGAGAAGTGGGCGAGGGACCTATTGGAAGCCTCGGGCAGAAAATAACTCCGTTCCGAAGCATCGCCACTGATCTCTCGCTCTATCCCCGCGGCGCGCTCGCATTCGTGAACGTGACGCTTCCCTTCGATTCAGCCACCGAGCAGGGCGAAGTAATGAGCGGCTTTGTATTGAATCAGGATAGCGGAGGCGCGATTAAGGGTCCTCTCAGAGTCGACCTTTTTACTGGACGAGGCGAATCTCGCGAGGCGCTCGCTGGCAAGCTCAAGCAGGAGGGCCAGCTCTTTTTTCTTTTAAGAAAGCGCGAACAGTGACTCGTGCTCTTTGTCTTCATCTGATACTCTCTGCCCATGAAAAAACTTCTCATACTCCTGCTCATCCTCGCTTCGCTACAAGGTTGCTTTTATAGTCATGTGAAGCTCCCCTTCGATACTGATGTCGCGGCAACAACACTTGGCGATAAGGTAGGTCGTTCGAGCACGCAGTCGGTACTGTGGCTCTTCGGCTGGGGCGATGGCGGCACGGAAGCTGCGGCAAAAGATGGTGGCATCACAACAATTCGCCATCTCGATATGGAGCAGACAATTATATTTTTTGGCGCCTACATTAAAGTAACCACAATTGCCTACGGTGATTAAACAGTGCGTGCCTTTCTCATTTTATTTTGCCTGAATCTGGTGGGGTGCGCATACGGAATTATCTATTCCGATACCACTACCCCCTTAGTCACCAATATGGACCAAACAGTGGCGCGTGGCGACGTCGGCAGTGCCGCCATGCATGAGTTTCGCGAACCATTTACCGGCAGTGCACTTTCAATTCACTGGGCTAGCCGTGCTATCGGCGATGCCGCAAAGCAGAACTCAATTGGCACAATGTACTATGCCGATCAGCGAACAATTAGCATTCTCCTAGGCCTTTGGAAGAGCACCACCGTCCGTGTCATCGGGAAAAAACTTCAAGACACCAAAGCTTCTCCTGCTCAGTAGAGAACCTGAAGCTAGTGACGCCCACTCCTAGCGAGGCTTCGCCTCAGACCATCGAGCCAAGTTCTAACAGCAGTGCCGCGAATCCTCGCTAGTCTGTGGTGTTTGGTTCGACTGCGGGCTCCTGCCCTCCGTCGAACCCGCTCCAAGCTACGTTTCGCGCAGGAAAGGCGCGAAACTCCGCGTCGCTCCAGGCGCTGCCGCGCCTGTCCGGCCGTCCTGGCCGGCTAGATTCCTTGGCTCCAGAATGCAACTCATTTGGTGCTAATTCCAAAAGCCAAGGAATCTAGTGCAGCTTAGGGCTCCTACTAAGAAGCATGATGTCGATTAGGGCTTGGACAGGGCGGAGGATGACGGGGGTATCGCGCCTTAGAATGGCGAGGTTTCGCGAAAGTCCAGGCGCCGGGAGCGTCAGCGGCTTCAAGAGGCCGTGTTTTGCTTCGTTGCTGATCGTTTCTGCGGGAACAATTGCAATTCCCGCGCCCTCCTCGACCGCGCATTTTATCGTCTCGACATTATCAAACTCCATAGTCACCTGTACCTTTACTCCAATATTCCGTAGATACAGATCGACCAAGCGGCGCACGGCTAGTCCACGCGCAAAGGCAATAAATGGCAGCCCCATCACTGCCTGAGCAGTAAATTCGGTGAGTCCTGCGGCATTTGCGCGAAGCGACTGGATTGCGCACATTTCCTGGCGTACCCAGGGCGTAATGGTGATTCCTTTGCGCTTACTAGGACAAGATACAATTCCAAGATCTATCTCGTCGAGCTGAAGATCTTGATATATCTGCTTCGGATGAAGATACGATACTCGTGGCGAAACATCAGGAAAACGTCTGCTCAATTCCTGAAGAATTTGCCCCATTCTCGTAAGCCCCACAGAATAGATTGCGGCAACCCGCACCTCCCCCTTGATGCTCGCATCCCTTGCACGGAGCTCTTCTTCGACCGCGGCATAACGCTCAAGAATCGGGCGACACCCGTCGTAATACCGATGCCCCGCGGCGGTTAAGGCAAACGGTCTCGTGCTTCGGTCAAAAAGTTTTAACTTGAGTCTGCGCTCAATCAAACTAATCTGCTGACTTACCGCGGACTGTGTAATTCGATTAAGCTTTGCCGCTGCGGAGAAACTCTGATGTTGCACCGCATCACAAAAGACTTTCAAAAGGCGAAGATCCATGCACAAACACTACTATAAAATATGCTAATTATAGTACAAACAACTTAAGTATTCCTTATTCACTTAAGGTTCGCGCGACTGCGCTCATGGCGACATGAATCAAAGCGTTTTCAATATGTTATGTAAGATTCTCTAAGTCTTTGTTAGTTCTTGGTTATCTTTCTCAATTCGTCTCGCTTCACGACTCGAATTCATAGACTCTGAAGCTAATTCGTTTACTCGAAGGCTTTTTCGGATACTTTTTAACTACTAGGGAAGCTCTGATTAAGTGGGTGTTTTGGATTTGGTGGAATTTTGGATGAGATTTGTGAAAAAACGACCCGGGAAAACCGCAGGAATAGTAGGGCTATTTTGAGGATTTTCCCGGGTCGTTTTTTCACAAAGATCGCCAAAGGGCCGCCGAAGACGAAATACTCACTTAATCAGAGCTTCCCCATTTTTCGCCTGCACTTATGCGCCAGGAATTTCCACCTACAAGAGCCCCCGTCGCTACCGGTCTACCCGTACAGCTGTCTTCAACACTGCCAAATGCCGATGTACCCGAAACGTCGGTTAACCGCAGACGACAAGAGTTCGATGCCTGCGGCGCGGGACTCATCGCGAGCAAAGAAGGCCCCGCACGCTGGGTTCTAGAGTATGCACTTAAGGGTCTTCGAGCAGTCGAGCATCGCGGTGCTGTCGGCGCGGATGGAAGAACTAGTGACGGCGTTGGCGTAATGACTTCCGTGCCGCACGCATGCTTGGGTGCGCCCGAGGGCGCCGGCGTGGGAATGTTTTTTCTTCCGAGCGACGAAAGCAAAGTTTCAGAAATACTTACTACGATTACCTCAATTCTTCATCATCACGAACTCAAAGTGCTTCCTCCTCGCACAGTTCCTCAACGTCCGGAGTTGCTTGGCGCACTCGCGCTCCGAGCCAAGCCCAACATCGTTCAGCTATTTATTGAAAAGCCGCTCAACCTCTCGGTCGAGCAGTTTGAGTCCCGGCTCTATCGAATATCGCGAGACATCGAACAATACTTTCAACACTTTCCAAATCGGCAGGCATCAATCTGTTCGCTCTCTTCGAAGCGCATTGTCTATAAGGCGCTTTGCACCGGGGACATACTGGCGCAGTTTTACCCCGACCTGCAAGACTCCCGCTTCACCAGTAGCTTTGCTCTGTTTCACCGACGCTTCAGCACAAACACGGCCACAAGCTGGTCGCGCGCACAGCCGCTTGGACTCCTTGCGCACAACGGGGAAATTAATACGATTTCTGGAAATCGCGCAGCGATGCATGCACGTGAGCGCTTGCTTAAACTTCCCAAGGGCGCCCTTCTCACGAGTACCGGCCTAAGCGATTCCGGAAGTCTTGATCAAACCTTAGCGGCACTTCGCTTTGGTGCGCTTGCACCGACAATTACCAAACATGGCGAAGCCCGCGCTCTCGCGCAACTGCTCCGTGTTCTTATTCCGCCGGCGACTCAGGGGCGCCAAGCACTTGAATCGTCATTCGAGCCCTGGGACGGACCAGCACTGGTCACATTCAGCGATGGCAACGTCGTCGGAGCCCGACTTGATAGGAACGGTTTCCGACCCTTTCACTTTGAGGAAACAGAAGGTGGAATTTTCGGCTGCTCTGAAGCCGGAGCATTTGAGCTACCCGCAGCAAAGCTGGTTGCAAAAGGGTTGCTGCGTGCAGGCGAAGAGATCTCCGTGCTACTAAGCGAGGGCTTACTACATCGCGACAGCCCACTGATCGATGTTAACGAACCGGTACTACTACGTCTTGAAAATCGTGAAGCGAGAGGCCCTCGCCTCTCGGAGTCGGATTATAAAAAACTTTGCGCGACTTTTGCGCTTACGAAAGAAGAACATGACCAGATCCTCACACCAATGGCACTCGAAGGGAAAGAAGGGCTGGGCTCGATGGGAGATACATCTCGACCGGCGATTTTTTCGTCTGAGCCGCGAGCATTTTCTGACTTTTTGTTGCAGTCTTTCGCCCAGGTGACCAATCCTCCGATTGACTACCTGCGCGAGCGCGACGTTACTGACACGAGGGTATTCATCGGCGCACCGCCACTTTTTGAAACGCGAAAAGATGCCCGTTCAGTACTCATCGAACTGGCCACTCCGCTGCTCACGCCTGAGCACCTCGCTGATGTTCGTGAGCTTGGACATTCGGTAGACTCACTAACGATTCGGGAGATCTCGGCACTCTTTGATTACCAAGACGGCCTCGCTTTAGCGCTTGAGCGCATTGTAGATCAGGCGTTAGACGCCGCGCGAGGCGGATCTCACTGTATCATTATAAGTGATGTGGGCGCGTCGCCAGAAAAGCTCCCCGTTCCCATGCCTCTCGCCGTCGGACTCTTGCATAAGCGCTTGGTCGACGAAGGGCTAAGGCCGACATGCGCGATTGTCGTCGAGAGTGCACAGGTAAAAAGTTCTCACGAACTCGCAATGTTAATTGCTTCTGGCGCGCGAGCGGTATGCCCCTATCTCGCGTTTCATGCGGCGACGCGAATTGCAGCTCGAAACGCGCTTCCCGAGCTACAAAGTAAAGAAAATCTTTCAAAAGCATTTAATGACGGACTGCTCAAAATAATCTCGAAAATGGGCATTTCGGTGATGCGCAGCTACGAAGCAAGTCAGCTTTTCACCCCTTTTGGCTTAGGCGATTCAATCACCACCTTGCTCGGGTGGCGTCGGAGTCCAATAGGTGGCGTCGACCTCGATCATGTCGCGCGGCTATGTAAAAGCCGTGCCCAATGCTCAGCAGAGACAGGCCTTATCGCTCTCAAGCTTCACAGGGAGGATCTGAGGGGAATTATTGGTGAGAAGCACTCAATTACACAGAAGAGCGCAAAGCAGCTGCACGCAATTCTTGCCGAACTTCGAACGACTGAACCGAATCTTGAAAGAGCGGCGATGTTATATCGCGAGCATTTTAATGCGCTTGAAACGGCGGAACCGATCGCGCCGCGACATTTCTGGGAGCTCAGGCGTGCATCCGCAGAGAATCAAGCTGGTCCCGAGGAACGTTCGAAAATTCTTAGCCGATTCGGGTCTGGTGCAATTTCTTACGGAGCGATTGGCAAGTATCCGCAGCGTGATCTCATTCGTGGCCTGAGCCTTATCGGAGGGCGCAGTAACAGCGGCGAAGGCGGCGAAAATCCATTATATAAGACCGAAGGCGTCACCGCCTCAACAAAACAAGTCGCCTCGGGACATTTCGGTGTTGGGGCGGATTATCTGAACCGCGACACTCGAGAAATACAGATCAAGATTGGCCAAGGAGCCAAGCCCGGCGAAGGCGGCCAGCTGATGGGATCGAAGGTGAGCGCAGAAATTGCCAGCGCACGCGGCGCAAAACCGGGACAAGACTTAATTTCGCCACCGCCGCTGCACGATATTTATAGCATCGAAGACCTCGCGCAAAAGATCGCCGAACTCCGCGCGGTGAATCCGCAGGCGAAAATCAGCGTGAAACTAGTTTCTGGCAGCGACATTGGATCAATCGCTGTTGGTGTTGCGAAATGCGGCGCGGACATAATTCATATCGCTGGACACGACGGCGGGACTGGAGCCGCGGGTTTACTTTCGATGAAGCACACTGGATTGCCCTGGGAGGTAGGACTCTCTGAAGTGCACCGTGCGCTTGTTGAGGAGGGACTTCGCGAGTACGTAACATTGCGCGTCGATGGAGGACTTCGTTGCGGCAAGGATCTCGCCATCGCAAGTATCCTCGGCGCCGATGAATTCGACTTTGGCAAGCTGCTCCTGATTGGCGAGGGATGCCTTATGTTGCGGGTATGCCATACCAACAAGTGTAGTCCAGGCATCGCCACGCAAGACAGCAAACTTGAGACTCGCTACGCCGAAGTCGCTCATGACAGAGGCGCAGACATCGCCAATCTGCTGCGAGTTATCGCCGAAGATGCTCGCGGAATACTGCGAGAGCTTGGTGTAGCTTCGCTTCCTGCACTTCGCGGCCGCTATGAGCTCATTTCGATTCGAGAATCACATCGCGAGCTTCTCGGCGCGCGTAAGATTTCGTTTGAGCAGCTTCTCGATGCGCCAGAATCGGCGAAACTGGGAGTTAGCCCGGTCTTTTTTGCGCGAACAAGGCCACAACTTTCGGCTTTTGAAAGCAAACTGCTTGGCGGTGAAGACGCGGTGCTGAGCATCTTCAATGGCAATGTCTTGAAAGTTGGTCCTATTAGAGTTACTCCGCAAGAGCGCGCAATCGGTGCCTGGACTTCCGGAGTGGTTGCCCGAGAAATTCACCGTCGTCACGTCAATTCGCTCGCGTGTAGGTCGGCTAACACGTTGCTACATCCTGCCGGATTTGTGCGCATGTCATTCAAAGGCAGTGCCGGTCAGGCGTTCGGTGTTTTTTGCCGCGAGGGAGTATCGCTGGTGCTCGAGGGTGAAGCGAATGACTCCGTTGGCAAATCGATGAGCGGTGGCGAAATTATCATTACACCGCCTGACGAAAGTAGCCTCGATCGATCGAAGACTCCGATAATTGGTAATGTCGCGTTGTACGGCGCAACCGGCGGTACAATGCTGGCCTACGGTGTTGCCGGCGACCGCTTCGCCGTGAGGAATAGCGGTGCTGACGCGGTTGTCGAAGGCGCAGGCACACATGCCTGTGAATATATGACCAAGGGTCGTGTCGTGATTTTAGGTACTATCGGTGAAAATGCGGGCGCCGGAATGACCGGCGGAACGCTTTTCATTAACCGAGCACAGCTGGCGTCGCTCAACCGAAAATTTGTACAGGAGGTTCAGCTTGAATATTCTGATACCCTTTGGTTAACAGAGTTGCTGGGTCGATACGCAAAGATAACCGGCTCGCGAGCCGCATTCGAAGCCCTTCGAGGATTCACTTCGAGGGAGAGCCAGATCTGCAAGATTGAGGCGCGTTCGATCAGTTAGCTGTGTTTATATCTATTTCAACTAAAAACCTTCTTTTATGCACATAAGAATTTAACTGGATTTTCCCAGTAGCTGTGGTAATCAATCTAGAAATTAGTTTCTTTTAAGAAATCGCGAGAAATAACTATGCTCACAACATCTCCATATAGCGATTATGACGAGACAAAAATTCGTCGTTTGTTAACCTCAACACTTGACCAAAGGAACTTCGATAGGATTACCGGGTTTAACTCGAGCGAAAATCAGCTAAATGAATTGGTCGCATCAGCACGAACCAATGCGCTTGACTCCAGTGGTTTCCGACAGACCAATGCGCTTATCTTTCTTAGAAGACTCGAGGAGGTCGCGAGATCGGTGCCCGGGGCAGAGAAAAAATTTCTTCGCACAGGCTATAGGTACTGCGATGCACTACTTGGCGCTGTGCAGACTACAGCTGAAAATGCAGTGTTAGATCTGTTTTTTGATGACAAAGAGCTTCTCTTTGAACTATCACGAAAATATGGTCAGCGAGAGCAGCAAGCGATTGTAACAGCGATTAGGCGCTGGTTCGATGCGGACCAGGTGGATCGTGGCATATCAGACCAGAGCATGCGGAAAGGGATTCAAGTTCTGGGTTATTTGGCATCGCCCGGCGCCGTTGAGGCTTTGGGAAAAATAATTGATCCGAACATAGGCCAACCGGAGATGTCCGCTGAAGCGCTAAAGGCTCTCCTCGAGATCGACCGGCGCCGAGCCGAGCTCGGAATCTTCACGGAAGTGCCTCAACCTTTTATTGAGGCTTTACTAGCGGAAAACCGACAATTCCGCGGATCACGGGACAAAGCGCTGTTTCAACAAGCATGTGAGTGTAGCGCAATAATTTCTAGTGATGTGGTGGTTGCCCTTGCCCAGGCGCAAAAATGGCTTGAAAAGTCCGGCGAGAGCGAACTCATTGACCAGATCTGCTCTGAATATCGAGCCGCCATAGCCGAGAGAATTCCTTCGCGTTATCTCGAGCGACATAGCCAGTGGCGTGAGCTTATTCAGGCCAATTCCCTCGAAGACCACCCGCGAGCAGTAGGAGTCTGAGTCAACCCAAGTCTGTAGCAAGACTTCTTTCACTCCTCAAAAAGTCATTCGAAGTCGTAGTTTTTGTTCAATGTGAGCTGGAATCTCAGATCCGCGACAGCAGATCTCTTGCGCCAGGCCTGCGAGAGAGGGACTTGGGTACTCAGAACGTTTTGTTATACGCCATAATTTTCGAGAATTTTCCCCAAAATTGCAGTCATTAAAGGTCCTCGACCTCCTTGTCGGTATTGTTCCGAAATGATACCCAGACATGCACCGTTTCTGGCAATTATCGGCCCTCCGCTGAATCCAGGATTAATAGTAGGACCAAATACCGCGATCCTCGCATCGTCGAATTCCTGAATATTACCACTAGATATAATTTGTCCAGCATCTGACGGGAGCGGTGGGCAGCCAAAGGTAGAAATAGTTGGATTACCAATAAAAAAACACTGATCGCCCAGAAATTCGGTTGGATCAGCACAGGGCAAATCTGTTGATTTACCTAAGCGGGGGCATCTAATTACTGCGAAATCCAATTCTGGATCGTCAATTTCAATCTTTGAACCTAGTAAATTATTTTTTTCAGTCCGTGACTGCGCCGATATACCTTTCCAGGTTTTGTCTCGTCTCATTAACTCAACAACCACGTGACTACATGTGACCAAGAAATGATTACCGAGAATAATCCCAGTGCCAATGCATTTTTCACCATGCAGTAATGCCACTGTACGCTCATAAATCTTAAGAACTGCGGGATTTCTTATCTCGGCAGGAGCAAAATATTGACTAGTCGACAAATAATCATTTCCAGGCCGACCGGGCAAATGAATGCCGTTATCGATATCATCAGGTCTTTTAAGTACTGTAGCGCGCATTAAAATATTTTCAATGTAGCCACAGATGTTATGGAAGATTTGTCGAAAATGTGTCTTCAGGCCGTCTAACGGTTTCGCACAGCCGCTTTTGCCGCTCAACTTCTTTACTCGGTTTACGCCTGAAGTGTCTAATACTCAACAAAAACAGTACGGCAAAAATCCGTCAGCTGCGATTTGTTATGCCTGCTACGTAGGATGCGCACCCATTGCGAGAAGAAAACAAAGCTCTCCCCATTGATGACTCGCAACGTTCACTAAGGCGGCAATATCCTTTTCTGAAGTTGAATACGAAGTCGCGAATCGGTAAAGCGGGACAGATGGAAAGTCATTCGCCTGAGACCTTGCAAGGCCAACTTCAAGAGCGGCAAATTTTTTCGAATCTAATTCCCAGGGGAAGCTCGCGAAGACTAAGTTGCAACCACGACGTACGGCACCCGAATTAGCTTGCTTTGGACGAACCGCGTTGAGTTGTCTCTCCAAACTCGCCGCCATGTTGACGGCATGAGCCGCATTCCTGAGCCAAAGTCCGTCCTCAAATAGTGCAATACCGGCTGCTGCCAGATTCCACGGTCTATCAATTATCATTCCTGCGCGTTTTGCATGCGATAGAAGAGCGGGCCAGAGGCTTTCGCCTTTAGCCGATTGCGCGAGTAGAACTGTTCCCAATGGCCCACCAATCTTCGAAAGTCCGACGCAGAGTAAATCGCAACAGTTTGCTAATTCAGAAACAAACTGCTTGTTTTGTGCGTACGCCGTTGCAAGGCGCGCGCCATCAATAGCAAAAAGAATACCCTGTTTTTTGCAAATACTATAGAGTTCGAGCAATTCCTGATTCGAGTAAGGCACGCCTAGGTGAGAAGGTTGTTCCACAATTAAGATTCCTCCGTGAATTGGAGCGTCTAAATTGCGTTGTCGGTGTTTTCGAATATGTGCTTTGAGACAGCTATCCAGCGCTGGCGCAGAAAGTTTCCCGTGAGTGTCAGTAGGCAGCAATTCCGTACTAGCTCCTCCTGCTTGAAAACCCGGTGCGTCGAGTTCAAATTTCTCAACGTGTCCATCCTTAGCAGCCATTATGTGTTGCGTCGGATCGATCAGACCAGCTCCGATTGAAATAGCAGCGATGCCAGTTGGCAACCATAGTGCCTTTCGCGCACCGAAGACTTGAGCCATCAATTCATTAGCTTTCTGTGTAATTGGGTCACCGCCGTATGTGGCGAGGCCGCCCGAGTTTGCCACGATTCGCCCCGCGAAGCGGATACTTTCTTCAACAAACGGATGAGTGGGAGCGCCGTTAT
This sequence comes from uncultured Bdellovibrionales bacterium, assembly GCA_964510065.1. Classification (GTDB taxonomy): domain Bacteria; phylum Bdellovibrionota_C; class UBA2361; order UBA2361; family CAIXSY01; genus CAZEAC01. Next base: position 23,536 of record CAZEAC010000015.1, read on the forward strand.
CTCTGAAGTTAATTATTGAAGGACAATCTAATGCTGCCAGGATTTGTGTTCCCTGCTTTATACTTATCATGGGAGCCTTTACTACCTAACTAACCCATTAATTTATGGACAAAATCACCGGAAATGTTTCACAGGCATAATGTTGCGCGCAGCATGGCGAGCCGACTCCACATTTCAATTTACCAAATCACTTTACGGACTCGCCTGTGCTCCCGCACTTGGTTATCGGTGTGCTATCTCCACCATCTGAAGCATTTGAATACTGATTGGACCATGCTGCTGGAAATACCGCTTTACCCGCCATACCAACCATGGCCATGCTACTTTCCATTTGATTTGGGCGCTGAGGCTGAATCATCCCACCTACAGCTGGAGGCGGAACGTAGATCGGCGAGTTATCAGATCGCTCCGCAAGCGCGGCCGCGGATTCCTGAAGGTTTCTCCACAAATTGGGTAATGGCTTGTCCTGATCCTGCTTCATATTTTATTGAGCCTCGCTAACTTAGTTATAGGCTACATATTGGAAAATGTGTCTTAGCCGATAAGATCATAATTGACTCCCTCAATTCTACCCGAGTCCACTACCCAATCCAAATCAACCAAGATATTTCGTACATTCAACTACTTAAAAATGTCGGACCCCACTATGCATTCCGCGATACATCACAGGGTCGCTGCCTGTCCGGCGATCCTACTCAGCAGTTCTCAAGCTCACCTCGAATTATTCGAATAAGACGACGAATGAGTGATCATCGGAGTCGTGCGAACCTCCACTCGGTATAGTAATTATCCGCGATTCGAAGGGCAGAACATTAGAACAGACCGGAACTTAACTAGCGACGCTTCTCCTGCCGCTCTGCACCCGGGCTAATCTCTAGAAAACGAAGCACGAGCGCGTATATGGCCGAGGCGAGCTTCTTGGTGTTGTGCATCAACGATGCAAACGCTGATGACCGCTCAATTGAGAAGTGAAAACAAACGCCCAGTGCCTGGTTATTGAATTTAAGAACAAAGAGTTCCTTGTTCTGAATCGGCGCCTCGTCCGACCGGCGCTGCACCGGGATAATCGACGAGCTTCGGCGACGAAGCGGGAGATGCGGAATAAAATCGTCGATCCCTTCCGGCTGAACAAAACAGGCCTTCGCCGAATAGCTCAGATAGCGCGGTTCACTTCGTTTGAAGAGAAACTTATCAACAATAGCGAGCGCTCTATTTTTCATATAAGAAAGGCCTCTTTCGGCTTTGCTAAATAATAAGATGATCGCAAAAATGCAACGACCCACACAGAATTGTCATAGAAATGCAACTTTAATGTCACAAAACTGTATCTCACTTGTTCAGGCCCAATAAAAGCGTATTTCACCACACTTTCACGCAAACTTCATAAATTCTTCACTTAGGTCGGCCATACTGTTTACTAATGACTGACCGACTTTGGATGAGGTTTTATAGTATGAATAATGAGTCTCAGCCGGTGCCATCAAAAGCAATCGCAAGCCCTGTGCCCAATATTCCTTTCCGCTTGTGGCACATAGTCCTGCTCGCGGCGCTTTGGGTCATCACACTTTGGGGGTTCTGGACGCACGGAGTGTATGCCTGGGGAGTCAATGCATCGCTTTTTCTTTTATTGCTACTCTTCTTTTTCGATAGTGCCAGACCGCAGAAGGTCTTCTTTTGTCGCCGTTACTGGCAATGGCATGTCCCTGCGTTCGCTGTCATCGCAAGCTTCATGGTATATGAGAATCCATTTCTTAAGAGTTGCAACCTGCTCGCCCTTCCATTACTCTGCGGATTCTTGATCTGCCACCGTTCACTCGAAAAGCCGGATCTGATCTTTTGCCGTCCGATGTATCTCGTGATGTTAACGTTTGGCTGGCTTGTCGCTCCACTGCGAAGTCTCGGAGCTTCAATTCTTCAACATTTTGCCCTGCTCGGACGGATCACCGGCCGGCTCGAATATTTAGAAAATGCGCGAATGAAAAGCGTCTTGAAGGGAGTGATAATTCTTGTCTTGCTCTCCTTATTCGTCATCATTCCACTGCTTTCATCAGCGGATACTGACTTCAGCTCCTACTTCACGAAGATAGCACGGAATCTCGAAGCCTGGATTGAATCCCTATTCGAGATGAATATCATGCTACGGGTACTGTGTTGGCCATTTATTTCGATATTTGTTCTCTCTACTTTTTTGACCTGGAACAAACCAGCAGCTATTCCTGAAAATAAAAGCAACGCTCAAGATTCGATCTCCGCGGGCATCGTTTTAGGCGGAATTTTGCTAATTTACGGGCTATTTATCTGGATTCAACTAGCGCGCCTCTGGCTCGATACGTTGCCCCTTACATTTAAGGACACGGAGTCGTACGTAAAAAGTGGCTTCTGGCAACTTGTAACGCTCTCCGCGTTGAATATCTATTTGGTGATGCTTTACTTTCGACGCACCAGCATCGAAGTGCAATACATACTGGCCGCATTCCTCGTCGCTTCTCTGCTGCTTTTATGTTCCGCCGCACACCGAGTGTTTTTTTATGCAATGCTTTACGGACTTAGTCATGAAAAGCTGTACGCGAGCTATACCGTGATCTACTGCCTGATTATCTTTGTTCTGATAATCGGCGCGTTTATCCTCAAACGCGACCTCAACATTGTGAAAGTCTCAGTTTGGCTGCTACTCTGGATGTATGGATTGCTCAATCTTCTTCCGTGCGAGTATATAATCGCGCGAAGCTCCCTGGCGCTTAGCAAAAGAAGCGACACGCGAATTCACTTATTCGATCTTCAAATGCTATCAAGTGATGCCCTACCGTTCATCGATACACACCGTGAGGAACTTACGTATTCGGTGTATGCGACTCCTTGGCGAAATGTCGATCGATGGGTTGCCTTGCAAAAGCACCATCTGGGAGAACTCTCCTGGTATGAATATACAGTCTCATCTTTACTCGCACGCTTGCGTAGCGACTCAATTCTGCATGTCGCTCGTACACGGACGCCGTAAGCCTTTAGGACTTTTTGCGGGCAGCGCAAGCTGCTAAGGCAGCGATGCCGCGGAAGTGCAACAAAGAGCCAACAAGTTACGCGCTTGCTTAAGAATTGGCACGACGGTAACTTTTAAGTAGCGATATGCGAAAACTTAGAAGACATTACCTCCACGCTTTGTCTGCATTGGGGCTCTTTGCAGTCTCTGTTATCTTTATTTTTGCTTTCGCTAAGCGCACCCCCCTTCCAGTTGACCTCCCCTCAAGCGCCGCCATACAACGGCCAGAACTCAAAGATGGGAATCTTCTTACAACCGAAATCAAGGGTGCTACATCAGTCCTGCAGGATCAATCCACTGCGCCGCAACGCGAAGAGAGAGCACCGGCTGTCGCCAAGCCGCGCTATAAAATCGATCGCTATGTCGCTAAAGTCGCAACAGTGCTTGGCTTCAATGACGAGCAACAGCAGCTTTTGCAGGCTCGTGTCGAAGAGGGAGATGGTGACGACCGCGCGGTTGTTCAGCGTGAGCTGGCGCGGCTTTTTGGTATAACGCTTTCACCAGAGCAACAAACAAGCATTGAGCAGCTACTGCTTCGCGACGATAATACTTTGGCGCTGGAAAGTCTTGAACATCAGCTTAGCCAAGTGCTCGCCAACACTTCGACGAATATCGACCTTCAGGGTGAATTACGTAGGCGCTTCATCGATTTTCGTGAGAGCGGAAAGTCTGAATTCGAAGCACGCCAAGCTATCGGCGAGTGGTTATTTTCGAAACTTCCGGTCGGTGAGATTCGTACCTCACTTGAGAGCGTCTTAAGCGTTCCGACATTTAGCGGCACGGATATTAGCAGTATCGAAGTTTCAGTCACTGAGCCTTCCAAAGACGAACTCGATCGCTATGTCAGTACTCTTTCACTTGATCAGTCACAGACCGATTCAATGAATGCATTGCTTCGCGATTCGCGTGCCCGTTTTGAAGAGCAGCTTCGTGCACTGAAAACATCACAGGGCTCGCCGACCAAGGCAGAAATTCTCAAAGCGTTTAAGATAGTGCAACAGGATTTTGAGCAACGGCTCTTGACAGTACTTACCGAACAGCAGATGGAGCTTTACAGAAAGATGCGCGACACCTCAACCTTCGCGCAAATAGTTGAGTAATGCAAAGGCGGCTATGCCTTTCGCGCGCTAATACGATACGTCGCCTGACTTATCTTTGGCAGCAGCTCCATTATTTCGTCCATAATGTCGGCAATTCTTTGCAGCTCCCAGCCTGAAAGCTCGCGCTCGCGCTGTTTTTGCTCGAGGTGTTCCTGCTCACGCTTGAGTGTTTTAAGTTCTGTTCTAAGAAGCCGATCGGCCCACGGATCTGGCTGTATGGTCTGGTTTTGAATGACATCTGTTCTCATAACCCCACTCCTCGGTAACTTCGGATTGTTGAGGTCATGACATCCCCCTAACTGCGAATTAGGGATTTGAAATCATATCCATCGATCCCTGAACAATGCTCCAAAAAATTTATATCTATTTGATATTATTGAATTTATCAGCTAAGCTGCGAACTCATGTGGACCGCGCTATTTTCTATTACCCTTGGCCTAAGCGCTTTTCTCCTCTTCGCGATTCAGCCCTTTGCTGGAAAGGTGCTGATGCCGGTCTTCGGCGGCGCTCCCGCCGTTTGGTCGGCCTGTTTGGTCTTTTTTCAGTGCAGTGTGTTGGTCGGTTACGCGTATGCTTTAGTGGTTACAAAATATCTTTCACCGCGAAAACTCCTGATTTGTCATCTTCTCCTTTGCGCCTGTGCTTGCATCCAACTACCGATCTCTTTACTACTTCTACGTGACAGCGAGCGATCGGTAGCGCCGCTCTTCGCGGTACTAGAAAACTTAGTCTCAGGATTTGGAGTCCTGGTGATCGCGTGTAGCGCAACATCGCCACTGCTGCAGGCAGTATACGGCCGAAAATCGCAAAACCCCTACCCGCTTTACATCGCAAGTAACGCCGGAAGTTTCATCGCGCTTCTTAGCTATCCGTTTCTGATTGAACCGCTTCTCGATCTCCGTACCCAGGCCGCCTCTTGGAGCGTCTCTTTTATCGCCCTTATTCCGGCAGCGCTTAGTGCGCTTACTCTCAACACGGAGGGCGCGCATCCAGCCAAGGGTGATTCTCAAGGCATTGCCTTGAGAATCTGGCTTGAGTGGCTATGGATAAGTTTTGTCCCTTCAGCATTAATGATTGCGGTCACGCTACACCTCAGCGTCAACATCGCCTCAGTCCCGTTACTGTGGATATTTCCGCTCGCGCTATATCTGCTGAGTTACATCGTTGCTTTCATTGAGCGGGCACCAAGCGCCTCAAAGCTTCGTCGTACTGCCTGTCTACTACTCGTCGCACTCACGCCGACTTTTGCTTACGAGATAAAAGGCATGTTGGCACTCTCCCTTGCAATTCACCTGCTATTGTTTTTCGTACTTGCACTGTATTGCCAAAGGCTGCTTTACGAGAAACGTCCCCGCGCCAGCGCGCTCACTTCCTTTTATTTTGCGACCGCGTGCGGTGGTGCGCTTGGCGGAATATTCGCGACATTTGTCGCCCCCTTTCTCTTTGCGACAGTAATTGAGTACCCACTTCTTGCCGCATCGGTGCTTTTCTGCGGTGTATCGTTGCGAGAACGGTCATGGTCACCGTTACTCTTCGCGCCGGCACTTTTTTTCGCCGTTGCCGCGATCGTCGCGGCAAAATATCAGTTAGCGCCTTTTTTTCTGCTGTTGTACGCGGTCTCTGCCGTGATCTGTTACCTTATGGTCACCACTCCGCTTCGCTTTGCGTGTGCGTACGCGCTGCTGCTCGCTACATTTCTCGTGTGTGGACGGGATTCTCGACAGCGTGTCATCACGCAGGAAAGAAACTTCTTCGGTCCGAAAAAAGTTGTAATTCTCGAGCACGAGCAGCTCAAAGCACTATTTCATGGAACGACTGTGCATGGCTGCGAGTCACTTGATCCCGAACGTCCGCTGCCACAGTGCTACTATCATCCCCTCGGTCCAGCGGGCGACCTCTTTCGAGTACCCCGAAAGCCAGGCAATATCGCAATCATTGGCCTCGGTATTGGCAGCATGACCTGTCTTGCCAACCGCGCTGACAACATAAGCTATTTTGAGATCGATCCGATGGTCGAGAAGCTCGCTCGAACACATTTTACTGTATTACAACAATGTGGATCGCGCGCAAATGTCGTAATTGGTGACGGACGCTTATTGGTCGACAAGCTCGCTGATCACAGCCAAGCCATGGTGATTATTGACGCGTTTTCTTCCGACGCAATCCCCACGCATCTTCTGACCGTCGAAGCAGTGCGTGGATATCTTCGAAAACTTATGCCTGATGGCATTCTTGTATTTCACATATCGAACAATCACCTCGAGCTGGCGCCTCTTCTCGGAGCACTAGCCAAAGAAACTGGGCAACGGGCCTTAGAAAGAATTGATAATCCTCTCGAGGAGTCCCGCCCCCAAGACCAGCGCTATGCCTCACACTATGCTCTTATGACTCAAAATGAGGCTGTAATTCGCTCGCTTATCCACGAACTGCATTGGAATGAAATTCGAGAACACTATTCCGGACGTGTCTGGACTGACGACTACTCCGAAGTAACAAAGGTACTTAAAGGACCTTGGAAAAAGCTCTCGCTGCTTACCAATTTTAGCCGTTTCTTCTCATCTCTGTGCTCTCCGTGTCTCTGTGGTTTTTCGAAAACAAACCACAGAGACACGGAGAGCACAGAGATGGAGCTGAGGAAGGGAAAAGTTACTATTGTTACAGAGCGCTAGAGATTTCGCTCGCTTAACAGTTTCGTAATCGCAAGCGCACGCTCCGGTGTCATCAGTGCGAGAATCTGACCAATACGCTTTTCGGGCATCCGCTCGAGTAATGAAAGTGCAATCGTAATGTCGAGCTGCTCCATCAAGGTCGCTGCCTCCTGAGGCGCCATTGAACCATAGACATTCGCGAGCTGATCAAGTTGAGTACTTCGCTTTTTGTCGTCTTTATCACGCTCGACACGAAGCTGCTCAGTGAGATCCTTTAGCTGCATAAGTTTAGAGACAAACTCCTTATCGCGCCGACCAACCTCTAGTTCACGTTCTTCAATCTTGCGGACACGCTCTTCAATCTCAGCGCGACGAGAATCCAATGAGGTAAGAATTTTAATCTCTTCTTTTCCATAAGGAAGGCTCGAGGCAGCCGCTCTATTCGTCACAAGTGACGCTTGAGCTTGTTGTACTGACACAACTCCTGTGCCTTCGAGAATCGCAATACTTGTCTTGATCACGACTACGAGCCCGACCAGGCAAAGCGCGGCAAGTATACCCCGATCTTTCTTTCTCGGCCCAAAACTATCGGATTCACGCGGCATCGAAATTTCTTCGGCTACCGGTACTGGGTCTCGGGCCATGCTCGCCGATATGCTTTTGGCTATCTCTTTCGCCAATCCCGGCGGAACCTTTGAAGAGCTGGTCGTCACCTTGCTCTTTTGTACTTTGGAGAGGTTAGTACGTAGATCCTTATACAGCTCGATTGCTTCTTCGCGGCTCATACCTTTCTTTTTTGCCGTTGCCATAACTATTCTCCATGCGTTGCGTTAAATCGTTGATTGCCAATTCGTTGCACTGAAATCTCATCTAAAAACTGCATCTCACCCTTGAGCGCCTGCTCGACATACTCGGCGCGGCGCTTCTCCTTGAGAAGCGAAATTGCCTTTTCATCTTTAGACGCCTCGATATAGCGTGCCATGGCTTGATCTACTTTTTCCTGTGCGGCAATAATTGCGATCTCGGTTTTCCCGATCTCTTCAAGAAGCCGTTGTCCATACGCTTCAATCAAGAGCAGACGTTCAATTTGCACGACGTTTTCGTGCACAAAGTTAGAAGCCTGTGCTTGCCCTAACACTTCGAATCGTTCTTCAAGGGAATGGAGCTCGTAATAGGCATCCATCAAATCTCTCAGCTTTTCGCTCTTTAATAGCTTTCGATACTCAAGAACTTTCTCCAATCGAAACTTAAACTTCTTCACGCGCTACCTCCCGGCTGAAGCGGCTGCGCACGCGGAGTCGGATTCTTAGGCGCGGTCTGCGTCACGGGCTTCGGTACCATAATTGAAGCATATTCGCGCCAGCTCTCTTGAATCGTCGTTCGTTCACTTGACTTCTGTCTTAGAAATTTCACGAGTGGCTCATTGAGCTCGATTGCGCGATCAACCTTAGGATTTTGTCCCGGCTTGTATGCCCCAATCGTGATCAGGTCCTCCGCTTCTTGATACGTCGCGAGCGCCTCGCGTCCTTGTGATGCCAACACCGACATTTCGTCTGAAACAAGGTCCGACATAACCCGAGAGACTGACTGCAGCACGTCTATCGCCGGATAGTGGCCTCTTTGCGCAAGTCGGCGCGAAAGCACTATGTGACCATCCAAAATTCCGCGCACTGCGTCGGCAACGGGCTCGTTCATGTCATCGCCTTCGACAAGCACGGTGTATAATCCAGTGATCGAGCCCTCGCCTTCACAGGTGCCGGCACGTTCAAGTAGCTTGGGCAACATCGCAAAGACAGAGGGTGTGTACCCGCGGGTACTTGGTGGTTCGCCTATCGCGAGGCCAACTTCACGCTGGGCCATAGCAAGGCGGGTAATCGAATCTATCATCAGTACAACTTTTTTACCCTGATCGCGGAAATATTCAGCGACCGCCGTGGCCATGAAGGCAGCACGAATTCGAAGTAGCGCCGACTCATTGCCCGTGGCGACCACCACTACCGAGCGCTTAAGCCCTTCAGGTCCAAGATCTCGTTCGATGAATTCGCGCACTTCACGACCACGTTCACCGACTAGTCCGATAACGTTCACGTCGCTGTCTGAGTGCTTTGCAATCATTCCAAGAAGTGTAGATTTACCAACACCGGAGCCGGCCATAATACCAACGCGCTGTCCCATTCCCAACGTGAGAAAAGTGTTCATTGAGCGCACGCCTAGGTCGAATGCGGTCGCAATGCGCGCCCGCGTGACCGGATTCGGAGGACTTCGATAGAGCGGGATAGCATCGCCACCCGCCAGAAAGGGCATCCCATCAATCGGCTCACCAAGCGCGTTGATCACTCGACCTAAAAGACCGCGAGACACTAACGCATTGCTGCTCGCTCCAGTTGCAACAATCGTCGCGCCCGGTGAAACACCATGGAGCTCCGCGAACGGCATCAGCAATACTCTGTCATGTCGAAATCCCACAACCTGCGCGTCGATCACCTCGCTACCGCGGCGAATAGTGACATGAGAGCCTACTGGAACAAGTGGACCATTACCTTCGATAACAAGCCCTGCGACATCGCTTACCGTTCCGCGCAGCTCAAAGGTGCTGGAAAGCGCCACCGCAGCATGCGCCTGCTCGAAGAAATCGGTCATTTGATTACCTTCACGATGCTACTTTTCATTCGGTTCCAGGCCTCATCGATTCGGAAGTCAATTTCTCCAGCAGTAGTTTCGACAACGCAGCCTGAGCGAATCGACGGATCCGCCTCAAAATTCCATCCGTCGCCCTGCGGTACACCTTTGCTGCCGAGCCCGACAACTTCCACAAATTCCATATCTTGAGGACTAATGCGCACTCGCTTTATTTGAGCCGTTCCACATCGCGAAAGAGCTTCTTTTACCAGCGCACCGATATATTCCGGATTCACCTCGACCGCATGCTCAATAATTTTTTCACTAATTTCGACGACAAGTTTGACGGCATCTCGCTGAATAGCTGCAAGATTCTCAGTAAGTTGTTGGCTTACGTCTTGCACAACAGTCTGAAGCGCCTGCTCCATCGCTCCCAGTCTCTCTTTGTTAAGAGCGTCGGCTTCAGCGAATCCCTCGGCCTTTGCCTTTTCGTACAGCTCAGCCTTGAGTTTCTCCAGATCTTCCGGGAGAATCTTAATTCGGCGATCTACTTCCTCAGTTTTTGCTTCTGCGCCGCTCATCGCAAGGTGCGCGGGAAGATGCCAGAGCTGAGTGCCGCCTTCTGCAGTGCGCCCACCAAAATCCGCGAACATTGGATCGGTACCGACTCGACACACACTGGTTACCTCGAAAGTGCTTGGCTCAAATTCGTTGCGATCGAACTTCTCGCCGACGATTTCCCAGCTCGTATCAGCATATTCGGTGCTTTGATACGTAAGCTGAGTTATGTTTTCGGGTGTCTTGGTGGTCGCCGGCATAACGTATTAACTCTCCTACTACAGGCGCCCATCATTGAGCCAATACCGAATCAACAATGCAGCCTGTTGGGGATTCTCTTTCACGATTCGCGAGTTCTCTGCCATAAGCTCCTCAAGCTGCTCGAGGTCGACGGTCGGTTCAAACGCAGGGAGCTGCGCTTTCTGACGCTCAGCGTCTATTTCAGCCTCAAGCTCTGAAAGCCCAGTCGGCAATAACCGCGCAAGATCCACCTCCGCCTCGGTCGGCGTCACGAGGAACTTGACGAGCGGCTTTACAATCACAAAGAAGAAGAAGACCAGAAAGAGTATTGGCGCAACCAATGGCAAGATTTTGAGGCTTGTGTTAACCAGTTTGCCGTCAAGCGCGTTGGTCATATCAGTATCGGAGACATAGAATGGAATATTTTCAACGGTTACAAGGTCGCCTCTGCTATTATCAAAACCGACAGCACTTTTTACCACTGACTCAATTCTGGACAGTGTCTCGGAATCCAGCGGCTTAAACTCCTTGGCCGCTGTCGCCGCCGCGCCCTCGGGAATCTCGTAGGTGCCGTCGACAAGCACCGCCGCGGAAAGCCGCACAAGCTTGCCTCGAGGCATCGAGCTTTTCGAAACAGCGCGAGTTACTTCGTAGTTTTTAACGTTTTCCTTGCGATTCGCCTGCTCATTATTGGAACCTTGAGGCGCGAGCAAACTCGTGTCTTGAGTCAGGTTGCTGACTACGCCTGGTACGCCACCACGTTGGCTCGCACCAACACCCTCTTCAATCGAACGCTCTGAGCGAATTACTTGTCCACCAGGATCAAAACTCTCCTCTTCTCGTTCGTTGCTTGAGAAATCAAGATCCGCGGTCACCCGAGCGATGACTTTGTCAGCGCCAATTACCTTGGAAAGCATCTGTTCGATTCTTTGCACGTAGCCTTTTTCAACTTCGCGCTGATACTGCAAACGGGTCGCTTCGACGCTAAGACTTTCCTCGCCCTCGTCCTTCGGCGTAAGTAGATTTCCCTTGACGTCGACGATATTGACATTCTCTGGCTTGAGTCCTTCAACCGCGCCCGAGACAAGGTTAGCGATGCCCTTAATCTGTTTCTTATCGAGCTCTCCACCAATACGAAGCTTGACCAGCACCGACGCAGTTGGCTCCATTGCTTTCTTTGCGAAAACCGATTTCTCCGGTCGAGTAATGTGTACACGCGCGCTTTCGACGCTTTCGATTGTAGTGATAGTACGCTCAAGTTCACCCTGGATAGCACGCTGGTACAACGTCCATTCCTCGGTCACGGTTCGGCCAAGCTTTGTGACATCGAATAATTCAAAACCGACGGTGCCTTTTTTCGGGACACCTTCACCAGCAAGCGAGATGCGAAGTTCAGGAATAATCTCCGGTGGATTAACCGCGATAGTTCCTCCGTCGGCACGGACTTCATAATTAATTTTCTGCTGCTTAAGCCGCTCGATTACAGCCGCTGAGTCCGCCGCCTCCAAGTTCGAATAAAGCACGGCATATCCCGGTTTATTCGCCCATTTTGAGACGAAGATAATTCCCGATACCGATCCGACCACCAAAAGTGGGAAGATAATTTTCTGAATCAGCGGCAACTTTACAAACCAGTTGGTTAGTTCGCCGAGAATCGCGCTAGGGTCAATAGATTTTGCCACGTGTTTTTAGCTCCATCAAAGTGGTAACGCGCGTTATACCTGGGTCCGAATTACTTCTTCGTACGCGCGGATTATCTTCGCGCGTATCGTGTTCATCAATTGAAAGGCTATGTCAGCTTTTTCTAGGGCAATTGCCGCTCCGTGCGAGGTAAAGCCGTCTTTCCCCAGCGTGAGCCCTTCAATCTGTTGGTCTGCCGAATGTTGGAGGTCGTCGACCTCACGAATCGCATCGCTCAACATGTCATTAAATGGTTTTCCACCCTGTGCCGGTGCACTCTCTTCGGGGCCTTTGATATTCTTAATTTGCTCGATGCCGGGGAAATTTTTGGAAATTCCACTAATACTCATACGTCCTTCTCCTTACACAGTCTGAGATAAAGTCGATGCATCGCGCTCCATTTGCCGCGCTGTTTCGATCGCAGTGACATTGGCCTGATACAGTCTGCTTGCTGACATCAGATCGGTCATGGTCGTCACGACGTTAATATTCGGATATGCGACGTAGCCATTCTTGTCAGCGTCGGGGTGACCAGGCTGAAAAACCAATTTTGGCGGCTGCTGGTCCTCTACCACCGCGAGGACCTCTGGTTTCGCTACTGAAAGATTGTCGAGGTCGTCACTGAATCCGTTGTTCATTTCGCGGGCGACTTGCACGATATCTTTTCGCTTATAGGGACCACCATCGGGGGTCCGCGTGGTCTCGGCATTGGCAATATTTGACGCGAGTGTATTAACGCGAAGCCGCGTTGCACTTAATCCATACGCAAGAATATCTATTGCATTCGCCATTAGCTACGCGCCTCCCGAATCGCAAATTTCAACATACCGAGCTTCTTTCGTAAAAATCTTGTCGCCGCTGAGTACTTTCCGCTGTTATAGGCAAGCCGCCCCATCTGCAGATCAATGTCAACGTTGTTCCCGTCGGCACGAGTTGTGCCGGACAGATCATCAACTACTCGCGAGGATGAATCGGAGGTCGTATCGAGATGTCGCGCATTAGTTTTCTTGAGCTCTTGTCCAGGGTCTTTTCCCATCGCCCGTGCGAGTTCGCCGGCAAAGTTAAGATCTTTGGCTCGAAATCCTGGTGTCTCGGCATTTGCGACATTGCCAGCAATGAGCGTGTTGCGACGCTGAGTCAGGTCCAGATTCTTTTCGAGTCCCCGAGTAGTACTGTCCAACATCCGATCAAGCAGCAGCTTCATACAAACTCCGTGTTGTGGTACGCCAAGTAAGATAGGGCGACCCTATAGGCTGCAATGCAAGCGCCGTGCACAGAAAAATGCCGAAATTATTGTTTGCTTTTAATATGTTAGCAATTGAATCGCGTTGAACTCTTGTCCGCCTGCGTCAATTAATTGGCGTAACTTTTGCTGACATTGCGAACAACCATTCGGAACATTGCTGCAGCACCAGTGGCTACGCCAATAACATGTTTGTAGGGGCAGTGTATCGTCAGAAAAACTGGCGAGAATTGTACAGGGGATGAAGATAGGTTTTGTCGTTCAAAGTGAGCGCGGCAGGCCGTCGCAATGTGGTGCGGTCCTAATACTTCTGTCATCTTTGATTCTCGTTCTTCTCGTCCTCTTCGGAATAATCGGCATTATTGGATTCGCATACCTTGTACGTACCGAGCTTCAAACTGTTGCCGATAGCGCGGCACATGCCGGGACGTCGCTTCTTTGCACAAGTGAAGAGTGCTGGAAGAACTCGCAACTCGCCGCGGCGCGCGTCATCGCCAAGCAAGATACTCATGTGGGACCCGGCGGAGAGAAGATTCTCGATTTTGACTTCAATCCGACTTCGGCCAGCGCGCCGACCTGGACTTCAAGTAGCTCGAGTCTTATCGTTACTATTGAGCGCGGCCGCTGGTCGCCCAAGAGCGGCTTTACTTCACTTGAAGCGCTGCTTAAAGCAAATCCGTCGCTGCTACCCTACGTTGTGGCCAACTCCGTTCGAGTAAATCTTACGCGAAGCCGATTGGCACCGTTTCTTCCAAGATTTCTTGCTACGGAATTTCCAATCACGGTCACTTCGACTGCAGTATTCGAAGAGATGAAGCCGGTCTGTGCCGCACCATTTGCGATTCCTTATTGTGCGCTGCTCAGCAAAGAGCGGAATTATAGTAAAAAACGCGCCAAAAAACGGGATAGATTATTTGCGGCTGCCGCACGTCATTGCACCGGAGATGCCGATGGTATTTGTGGAAACTATCCGTCTTTTCCAATAGGACCAAGCGACAACCGAAAATTGGAGACTTCGGCAAAGACGTGCACGGAGCCCACTGATGACGCAGTCGTAGAGGAGGATGACTGCGAGGAAGAACCGAGAACAGGTTGCCCCACTGGCGCCGATAAGATAGAGCGATTTGGATTCTCCATTCCGATTCCGACTCCAACACTCAATCCACTCGGATTTCCCCCAGTTGAGAAGGTAAAAGTCTCGGTCGACAAACTTCCACGCTTTAACACCGATCGCTATGATGCGACGATCAAGAATTATGGCGTTTTCGGATTAGCGCAATCAAGCGCTCCTGATCAGGCGACACTTCTCACCGATGTACGACGATATCTTGATGGCACGGCGAACCAACAGGGCTGCGTGAGTAATACTACCCTTGGAGATACCTTCAAAGTCCTTGGCGAAGGACTTCGTGGCCAGGGCGGAAACGATGATAACGCGCTAGTTTGGTCGAGAATCACTGGACAATTCGCCGGAAAGGCTTTAGCGCCTGCCGCCGATATTCTGAATCCTGATTCCGAATATCCGCCGTACTACCTTTCAAACATCGGCGAGAAAGCCGAAGTATACAAACCGGCCGGCGGTAGCTATCTTGAGGGCAATGCGCTCGAGATAAATTCTTACTGGGGATATTGCGATCTCGATAGCGCCAATAGAGTTGAGGGACAAAGTGTTGGCTGTTGGTGGTGCCCAAATCCAAATAATGGCGTCGGCCATAGACTTTATCTACCTTTTGATGACGATGCAAAAAACGACAATTATGGTCTTTGTAATTCGACGCGCTTCTCCAGAGCAATTCAGCGCTGGATTCCTCCTGGTTCTGATGTAGACAACGCATTACGAAGCGCACTCAGTATTGATCAAGATCCTCGAACACTCTTAAGCCCACGAAATTGGAATGCCGACAAGATGATTGAGCGCGCGGTCAGGGCGGGAACACTAAGCGCAGAAATGGGACAAGAAGTAGCCAAAGCCCTTGGCAATGTGATCCTCGACATGCATTTTAACCGAGTATGGGTCACGGAAGTCCCGATCATTATGAAACAGGGCGGAGGTCCTGACTGTGAATTCCAAGACGGAGATCCAAATACGCCAGCCGACGATACGCCGGTCGACCCTTCGATCAATTGGGAAGTGGTCGGATTTGTGAAGATGGGCTTTTACGATGTCGACATCGGAAGTCCTGCGCCTACTGCGCCAACCTCAAGCGGCGGTGCACCGCTTACCTTTCCGGTTCCAGGATCAAGCCCGGCACTCGTATTTCCTCCGGTCCCAGCATCGAGTCCGCCACCGCATCCCTATCAGTTCACACAATATGATGGCACACCTTCCTGCAATGTTGTTCGTGCGCGAATCATCGACGCTGACTCCGCGATTCAACGCACCAACCATGACAAAAGACGCACGGTACTCGTGCAGTAGCTTCGCGCTACAAAATACTATTCCTTCAGGTGATCTATAGAGTCCAAAGCAATTGCAGAAGCTCGGCCTCCCGAATCGATCTCAAGAATATTCAGACAGGCTGGCCGCTGCGTGAAATCTGAGGGGCTGCCATTCAAAAGAATCGCCAGTAGCGTTCGATTGATATTACCATGCGCAACAATAGCGATCGCCTGACACTCCAACGCATACGTGGGTAGTTCGCGCACAATTGGCGCCAGGCGAACCCGAAGGTCAGCATAACTTTCTCCACCTCTTGGCCGAAAGTTATCACGGCCTTGGGGATGTGCTCTTTCAGCCGCCAAATAGTCGTCGAACTTCGCCCCCTCTAACTCTCCAAAATCGCGTTCACGAAGCTCCGCTCGAATCAGCGTAGGCACCTCAATACTTTGCGCAATTGCAACAAGTGTCTCCTGCACTCGACCAAGATCGCTAGCAACAATTCTCTGAATATTTGCACGTTTGAGCAGTCTACCAAGCGCCTGCGCTTGCGAAATGCCTAATGCAGTGAGCCGAGCATTATTCTGGCCCGAACAGAGTTGTTTGACGTTGTCATGAGTTTGGCCATGGCGAGCGATGTAGAGTTTCATAAAGATTTTTAAGTTATCGAGGAAAAAACAATGCACGCAGCCGCAAGCACAGGGGGAGATACCTCAGCGCCCGAGAAAAGTCAAAAGCGAAGGCTCTACCGAGCCGAATTCACGATTCACAAACACGACTAGTTCAGGAATGAGAATTATCGCAATGGTGAGTCCAATCCCGATAGTGAGAGGAAAGCTGACGATAAAAATATTGACCGTAGGAACCGCCTTGGAGATAAGACCCATTACAAACTGGGTCAGAAGTAACGCTACTACAATCGGCGCCGAAACCATCGTGCCTGCAGCAAATATATGTCCAGTGCGTTCGATGAGCAGCGCGACGGTCAAATCGCTGATCATAAACGATCCCGGCGGTAACGCGCCTCCAAGACCTGACGCTGCTTGAATCAAAATGAGGTGGCCGCCCAACATTAAAAAAACAATCACACTGAGATCTCCGTACACTCGCGAAAGATCGGAAATTTGGCCGCCCGATGTTGGGTCAATCAGTTGCGACACTCCCAGTCCCATACTCGTGCTCGCTATCTGCGCTCCGGTCTGCACTGCCGAAATGACACAAAAAGGGATCAATCCAATGCCTACACCGCAAAGCAGCTCAACCGCGACGCCAGCGGCCATTAAGGGGATCGAGTCGGGAACTGCTGCGTAGGTGCAATTGACTACAGAAACCGCCGCAAACATCAAGATAGCGGGAACTCGAATTGGCATGCCGAGAACACCGCCGCCGATACCTGGTGCCACAAAAAAGAGGCCGGTAAAACGTGCAACAAGGAGTATAAAACTCCAAAGGATATCAGTTTTCGAGAGAAGTAGTGTGGGAATGCCGAGTAGTGTGTTAATTTCTTCCATTCCCTTACGTTCCTGCGCAACTGCCGCGCTTTTTCAAAAGAGTTCGAAATTATTGCGTGAGGTTTGGGATCTGGCCGTACACCCATGTTGTGAATCCGGCGATTCGGTTCAACATGAAATGTCCGAAAAACACTAAGCCAGCCACCGCTGCACCAATTTTCGGAATGAAGGCAAGCGCCGAATCATTGATCTGAGTCGCGGCTTGAAAGATGCTTACCGCTAATCCGGCGATAAGTCCGATTACTAGAATCGGCGCAGAAACAAGAAGTGCCGTTTCTATCGCATACTGACCTAGTCGGAGAAAATCATCTACTTGCATATTTCACCATTCCCTATACTCAAGGCGTTACATGATACGTTTCTACAAGCGACCCAATTATCAGATGCCAACCATCGACCACCACGAAAAGCATCAACTTTAAAGGAAGCGAGATCACAACCGGCGGTAGCGTAATCATACTCATCGATGTCAAAACCGATGAAACTACGATATCGAGCACCAAAAAAGGCAATGCTATTAAAAAGCCGATCTGAAAGGCGAGGTTAAGCTCGCTCAGTACGAACGCTGGTATTACCACATGCCATGGAATATCCTTTTCATCTTGCGGAATCTCCGCGCGAGAAATTTCAAGAAAGAGCGCAAGATCTTTTTCGCGAGCGTGCCGCACCAGAAAGTCTTTCAGTGGAGTGAATGACTTCACGAGTGCTTCGCGGTCGTCCATTTTTCCTTCGAGATAAGGCGAAATTCCCTCGCTATACATCTTTCCGAATACTGGACTCATCACCGCGATAGTCAGGAACAGCGCTAGTCCAGTGATAACAGTATTGGGCGGCATCGACTGAGTGCCTAGCGCAGTACGTGTCATTCCTAAAACTACAGCAATACGGGTAAAACAGGTCATGGTCATGATCATCGCTGGTGCGAAGGAAAGAGTGGTGAGCAGAAACAACACCTTGAGGGTTGAAGACACTCCACCATCAGAATTTAGCGGTGAACCACCAATTGAAAGTGCCAAGTCAGGAAAGGGTCCGCTCGACTGCGCAGAAAGCTGCGGCGCGAATCCCACGCCGACCAGCACCAATAATAATCCGTAACACGCACGAGACATTGCACTCCTTAGGCTGATGAGTTTGACTCAGTCGCAACTTCAGCACCATTTTCCGCGAAGAAGAAATCAGAATCAGTAAGCGAATGGAACCGCACATTGTCACTGCCGACCGCGAGCAGAACTCGCCTTCCCTCGACCTCGGCCAGCACGAGATGGCTTCGCGGTGAAAGCGCAATTCTCTCGATTAGCCGCATCTTGCGATTTCCTTGAGCAATACCCGAAATTTTGCACTTTTTGGCCACGTAAACGCCAACCATCAGCAGCACACAACACAGCCCAAGTCCCTGCAACATTTTATAGCTTGCGGTAGATATCTCAGGCGCGCTTTGCTGCTTCTTTTCCTGACTTTTGCTCTCTTCGATAAGTGTCTTGGTGCGTTCGAGCTTACCGGAATCAATTGATTCTTCGGCGAAAGCTGCGGCGCTCGCGAAACAGAGCACTAGCGCCGCTATACAATGGAGCACGAGCTTCATACTAACCCAGGCTCTCAACACGATCTTCCGGTGAAATGATGTCGGTGAGGCGGACACCGAATTTCTCGTTCACTATCACTGCTTCACCACGCGCCACCTGCTTTCCATTAATGAAGATATCAAGCGGTTCTCCTGCTAACTTCTCAAGCTCAACCACGGAGCCTTGACCAAGCTGCAAGAGATCCTGAATGGTCATGCGCGCGCGCCCCACTTCGACGGTAACCTGCAGTGTCACATCAAGAATAAAATCTAGTGTCTGCGAAGGCTTCGCCGCAGCTGCCGATGCCGCCTTTTCAACCGCTCCCGCGGCTGCCGCCACGTCTTCAAGCTTCTGCTCTACTGAAGGTTCATTATCCGCCATTTTTTACAAGCTCCTGCCGGTTACGATAGTTAATAAGATCTCTTCGTGGAATCGGTCGAGTAATGCGTACGGCCCTGTTTCCGCGAAAGCTTCCAATATACCCGTAGAATTTTGGCGTGCCCTCAATCATCACCATTGCTTCGTCGGTGGGGTTCGCATCGAGCGTGACAATATCGCCCTTTTTAAGTGCCATGAATTCTTTCGCTTTGAGCGATCCAGTAGCCAATTGAACGCTCATGTTTGCGAGTGTCTGTTTCACGCTGACTTCCATTCGTTTCGCGACGCCTGTGTCCACTTCAAGGCGCGTACTTTGGAAGCCGGTTGCGAGCTTGCCGCGTAACGGTTCAATCGTCGAATACGGTGTACATATAGTCAGTGTTGTCGTCTCTTGTTCAAGCTCAACTTCAATTGAAACAGTAATGACAACATCCGTAGGTGGTACGATTGCAACAGCCAGCGGATTAAATTCGGATCGCACGTATACGAAATCGACTGGATGAATAGGAGCCCAGGCATCCTTCAAAACGTCGAGCGCCATCATCACAACTTTGCCGACAAGCCGAATTTCGATAGGCGTGTACTCACGTCCTTCGATCTTGACGCGGTTCTGCCCCGAGCCGCCAAACAAACTATCAATTATTCCGAACACGAGTGGGGACGACACCACCATTAATGCATACCCGGTGAGCGGTGGCATTCTGAAGATATGCAGCGACGAAGGCAGCGGCAATTTCTTCATAAATAAGCCGAACTTGATCATTTCAATTCCGCCAACATTGGCGAAAGTTGTTCGGCCAAGGAACTTTGATAGCGAGGTTCTAAACTGGCGCGCGAATCGATCATGGATCAATTCCATCGTCGGCATTCGGCCGCGGATAATGCGCTCCTGGTTCGCAAGGTCGAATTTCTTCGCGTTCTTGGCGTTATTATCCACCATCTCCACACTATCGGCTTCGATATCGCCGTCCGATAGTCCGCGGAGCAATGAATTAATTTCGTCTTGTGTAAGAACCTGATTCATCGACCCTCTACTGAATTACAAACTGAGTAAAATACACCTTACGAACGTCTTCTTTTCGCAACAGATCGTTAATTGTTTCTTTGACCTGCTGTTTCAAGTCATCTTTGCCCTTGGTTCCAGCAAGATCTTCGGCATTTTTTGCAGAGAGTAGCTCAATCATCTTGTCGCGAATCGGAATCAGCTTCGCATAGAATCGTTTCGGCACATCACGATCCGTAAATTCAAGCTGTACTTGTGCGCGAAGGTATCGTCCGCCACTAAGATTGACAACAAACGTCTCAAACGGAAATATTGCGCCGAGTACTTCTTCGCCTTCTTCAACCTCATCCTCGTCGAGCGTTCCTTCGGCTTCTGGAGCTTGTCCGCCATGTAATGCGGCGTCCTCTGCAATCTGTTCTGTCCCCTCGGGCTTGGTCTTTTTCATCATCAGAACAGTCACGGGAATTCCTATTAACAATAGGAGCACGACCACGCCAACAATGGTCATGAGCAGAGTCTTTTTGCTCTTCGCCGGAGCAGCTGCCGCTTCGGCAGCTTCACCCGACTTCTCGCCTTTTTCGCTCTCTTTCTCGCCCGTCTTTTCTTCCGCCACGGGTTACTCTCTGTTAAAAATCAAATTCATTACTACTCCGCTGCTACATGCCGGTCCGCGTGTACGTACGCGAATCGACCGAGAAGGCACTCCGATGTCAATCAGTTGACGCCTTACTGTCATCGCCTGCTCCACCGCTCCGTACCACGCTTCAGCCTTTGATCCGTCTCCGCAGCTCTCAATATCGGCATGCGTGAAGCGATATTGTGCTGGCTCGGCCCGGCTCTTAACACGATCCCAAGCTCCGGGGGTCAGCCGAGCTGAGCTCGGTTCAAAGTCCTCGGCACCTAGCGGGAGCGCTATCGGTGCCGGCGATACTCGTACTCCGTGCTGATCTTGTGCAATAGGAGTGCCAGGCTTGGTAAGAGGCGGTGCAGTGCTGACATTTTCCGATTGATTTCGAGGAGTAAGCACCTTCACTGAGTTATCTGAAAGGCTTACTGTCGCCAATGCAAAACAGAGTAATAGTGTCAAAAGATCGGCAAGGGTTATTAGCCAGCGTGCGTTTTTCATTAATTCGCCCCCCTTGCCTCGAATTCCTTCGAAAACACGACGCTCACCTCAGCTTGCGCAGCGTCGACGGCATAGAGCCGCACTAGGTCCGGCGCGATGTCCTGCTTACTAAATGCCCGTGCCAGGCTCATACTTCGCCCGACCGCCTGCTCGAAAAAGTCGCCGGATACTTCAATTTCGGCGACAAGATCGTGGTGCTCGAGCACGCTGATAATGGCTTCAAGCGGCTTCAAATTGACTCCATCGGCACTGTCGCCGAAGATTTCATTGTAGCTGATTTTGGTTGAAATTGGCGGATACAGTGCAGAAACTAGTGCTGCACGTGTATCCTCTTGCTCCTGCCGCTCTACTTTGCGCGCCGGTGTTTTCTTGGATTGGAACGCGCCGACCGTGAAAACAAAAATAATCAGCACGAGCGATACATACTGCACCAGATAGGGACGAGTTATGATGGTCGCGGTATCGAAGAATTTCATGCTGCGCTCAAAAAGCTTTTGAGCCTTTGTTCAAGCACTACCGAGTTCTCTTCGCGTCTGAGACTGAGCGCACCTTCCAAGGTGATGTGTTTCACCATTTCCTCTTCCTGTGTCCGGTTTTTAAGCTTTCCTGCAAGCGGAAGAAACAGGATATTCGACAATATCGCCCCATAAAACGTAGTCAGAAGCGCAATCGACATGGCCGGACCTACGGTCGATGGATCAGAGAGATTCGCAAGCATCTGTACGAGGCCAATTACCGTCCCGATAAGTCCCAATGCAGGAGCGTAACTTCCCATCGTGTCAAATAGCTGTACGACCCGAGCGTTTCGCGCGGTGGAAACTTGAATCTCAGTCTCAAGCAGGCGCTTCATCTCCTCTGGACTTGTGCCGTCGACCGCGAGCTCGAATGCAAGCTTGAGAAACGAGTCATCATTATAACGTGCTTCCCGTTCGAGCTGCATAAGACCGTTCGCGCGTACCGACTGAGATGTCGTAACCAGGTAGCGAATTCTCTGCTGCGCATCGTGTGGGGGGATGAGCAGTGCTTCTTTAAACGCCCGCCATGCGTTGATGAGATCACCCCAAGAATAGTGCACCAACGTTGCGCCAAGGGTTCCACCAAAAACAATGAGCGCACTACTAAGGTCGAAAAAGCGCGTCGCGCTTCCGCCGTAGATCATTCCCACCAGGATAAGCGAGAATGCAACAATTAAACCAAAAACAATTCCCTGATCCAGATAGGGCCGCTCAAAATGCAACGGGCTCATCGAACCTAGCTTTATTTTCATGACGAATTCCTGAGATGAAAGTAATCCGCTAGCTGAAAGAGCAATCGCTATGCCAGCAAAAATGAAGTTGCCGCGAGTAAAATCAGCGCGTTAGGAATTCAGAGTGTCAAGGGAATGACACGACGGGCAGGGCTAACTTCGCGCTCTCTGCAGGAGTATCAAATTGTAGCGAATCCCTTTTCTTGTCCCGTTTCTGGCCTTGGTCCTCGACCTGGCCACTTTGGCAGCGAGCAGGTATGACTAATTAGAGTCTGTCCGACAATGCCACCTTTTTTAATCCGCCCTCGCGTGGCATGCCAGCCTTCTCGAGTAGCTACGCGGGCTACGGCGGATAGTTTCTGCCATTTTCCTAACAATGTGGACAGAAGCTAATTATCGTACACGAATACTCGCGAACGCCACTTTGGCGCCGAGCGCAGAACAAATTTGTAAATTCTATTTAGTCCGTAGGCCGGACCATTTGCGCCACCGGAATTCGGACAGCGCGAATTCACATAGTTAAACATTGCGGTAATCTCACCATCCCACGGAGCGAAAATCGTGTAGCGAGTGTCAGTTCCAATTCTCCACCGGCGATGCTGGCCATTTTCGCCCTCTTCACGAGTGTAGCCATAAAGCCCAATGCCACTTCCAAATTCAGCGGGATCTACAGGAATCGGATAGGAGAATGAATTTGTGGGAACATTATAAAAGCTCGTAGGAGGTTCAATAAATATCCGCTCACTTATTGTGCGAACCGAATTCGCCGCGTCGGTTTCATTGATTGCAGTGATAACCAGCTGGCAGCCGTCGACATCGGCGCAGTGTTCCTGAAGATCAACCTCGGTGCAAGCCCAGGTGGTATTGTCGGAATTATAGATATCAAGCGCCAATGGAGCGCTACCTGGGTGAGATCCGCCCTCACCCGCTGGACCGCGTGGTCCAGTAGGTCCTTGTGGTCCAACGGGCCCCTGCGGTCCGATGGGGCCCTGCGCTCCAGTGTCGCCCTTCGGTCCCTGAATTCCCGCCGGCCCCTGTACGCCTGCTGGCCCTTGCGGCCCCTTGGCGATACCGGCTGCCTTAGTCTCAAATACATCGCTGGCCAATTTTTGAATTGTCTCTTTTCCCGAAATAACAGTAATTGGTTTGTAACCCGCCGGGCACGCTCCTCCCGAGCCAAGGACAATCGCCTGAACACGGGTATTTGGATTCTTGGGAGTAGGAGCTTTATTTTTGCGCTGGCAGATCAAGTCATCGGCGAAAACAACGCTGCCGAGAAAAAATACAGCGCCTACCAGAGCCGCAAGAAAAGCTGAAACTTTATAAGCGTGATGCTGACTATCCATAAAACACCCCCGAATTTCTCTGCATACCCGCCAGCAAAGCTATCAGGAACAATGTTATATTGCAAACTTTTATCACGACGAGGCGCTGTGCTATTTCGTGAACAAGGCCAGCCCGATAGAGTAGCCAGAATGGATACTTACGTTCATGATCTATCACCATATGCAATCCGCATTTACGAACATTGGGGACTTCGTTGGTACGGACTTAGCTACGTGGCCGGCTTTCTGGCGCAGTTTCTATTGATCGTTTGGCTTTCTAAGCGAAAGCTTTCGCCGTTAAAGGTCGAACTCGCGAGCGACTTCGTATTTTCCGCGGCGCTTGGTTGCATCATTGGCGGAAGGCTTGGGTACTGTCTCTTTTATTCGCCGGAATTATTCAAAGAGTTTAGTTCGAGCCCACCGTTTTGGGGCGTGCTCGCAATAAATAAAGGTGGGATGGCCAGCCATGGCGGCATCCTCGGTATAATTTTCGCCTGCATCTACTACGCCAAGCGACACGCAGTGAGCGCGGCGCATCTTTTCGATCTTTGCACACTCGGCGGTAGTATAGGAATCTTCTTTGGACGGATAGCGAACTTCATTAACGGCGAACTGGTTGGCCGTCCGGCGCCAGAAGGGCTACGATGGGCGGTAAAATTTCCACAAGATATGTATCTTTGGGGATCCGCCCAGCTCATGCGAATTACTGAAGCTGCCGCGAACATGGGCGTCGATGCGGACACATGGCGTGGCGCTGCGCAGCGAGTAACTTATGATGCACACAGCCGATCGCTCGTGGAATCAACTATCAGTGGAATAATTTCAGCAATTCAGTCTGGAAATACTCGAGTCACTGAAATGATCGCTCCCTATCTGATTGCGCGCCATCCGTCTCAGATTTACGAGGCGCTGCTCGAAGGCCTGTTTCTTTTCTTCGCCTTAATGCTGATCTGGCGAGCACCGCGCAAACCCGGAGTAGTTGCCGGTTGGTTTTTCACTCTGTACTCATGTGTGAGAATTTTCGGCGAACAGTTCCGCATGCCGGATGCACAGATAGGCTTTCAAATTTTTGGGAGTACCCGCGGGCAGCTGCTTAGTATCGGACTGCTCGCCTTTGGAATTTCTTTGCTGGTCATTTCCAACAGGCGTGCCACCGAAAAGATTGGCGGTTGGGGCACGCAATTAAACCCGTGACGGTCCCACATGTCCCTACTTTTCTTAAAAGTAGGGACATGTGGGACCGTCACGGGTTTTGACACTAGCCCTGCACCGTTTCGATTGTAATTGATTCAATCGTCATCGGCGAAGTCGGCTTATCACGACTATCAGTCTTGGTGGTTGCTATCTTATCGAGAACATCAAAGCCCTCGTAGAGCTGGCCAAAAACCGTATATCCTTCAGCTGGTCCGGTGCCCTCTTTATGATCGAGGAAATGTGCGCCTTGTGCGCCATGGACGATAAAGAACTGCGAACCAATACTCTTTGGCGCCGACGTTTTAGCCCACGAAAGGGCTCCGCGAATGTGCGTAAGCGATGGATCATATTGATCGCCAATAGTCCCGCCATTCGCAGCAACACCACCGGTGCCATCACCACGCGTAAAGTCGCCACCTTGAATCATGAAATCCTTAATTACGCGATGGAATCCGACATTCGAATACTTACCGGACTTCGCCAATTCCACAAAATTCGTCGCCGCATCCGGCACAATTTTCTGGAAAATTCGCGCCTTCATCGTTCCTTGATTGGTCTTGATTACCGCGATCGTCTCTCCTGCCTTTGGCGGATCACTCTGCAAAAACTTCTCAGCCACTTTACCCTTTCCTCCCTTGCTTAACGTGTCGGCGCCCGCCGCTCCCGCAAAACACAGAAGCCCAGCAAGCATTCCCGAATAAATTATCTGTTTCATAATGTCAGCCCTCCCGAATAGTCGAAATTACCAACTTAGATATTGGAGTTTGAAACCGCCACTCAACATCGCAGGTAACCGAGCAATAGACTCGAATATCTGCTTTAGTTCGCGATACTTATCGCGCGGATAGAAAAGCTTCGGATACTGTCCTTCTGGAAGCGGCTCCCCAGCGAGCTCATACACTGCCCGCGACGCTTCATACACTCCGCCGAGCGAATCGACAAGGCCAAGTTCCTTTGCCCGAGCACCAAGCAATATTCTGCCGTCGGCGAACTCTTCGACTTTCTGCCGCTCAAGCTTCCTTCCCGAAACAACCGCTGAGATAAAATCAGTATGCGCGTCTTTGACAGTGCTCTCCAAGAATGCGCGTTCCTCTTCGGTCATGTCGCGAAAAGAATTGCCCACATCTTTTAGTTTACCACTTTTAATTGTGACCATTTGCAGACCAACTTTATCGGCGATCTGTTTATAGACCGGAAGCTGCATAATCACGCCAATCGATCCAGTCATCGTTCCAGGCTCGGCGAAAACTTGAGAAGCCCCGAGAGAAACATACAATCCTCCGGAAGCTGCCACAGAACCCATTGACGCAACAATTGGCTTGATCGACTTTAACGCCCGAACAGTATCAAAAATCTCCTGGGAAGGACCAACTGCGCCGCCGGGGGAATCAACGCGAAGAACAATACCTTTCACTTTGTCGTTCTTTATCTGCTTATGCAGTTCGTCAACAACATCACGGGATTTATCGATTACTCCTTCAACTTCAACGACCGCCACGACACGATCCGTACCACTTAGCGCGCCCTCGATGTTCCCGCCAACTGACGACGCAGCCGCCACGAGGAACACGAGGATCACCATTGGCACCACAAAGAAAAATATTCCCACCAAGGTCAGCACCTTTAGCAGCCACAGAAAATACGCTTTCATTACGATCTCCCTAATTCGGCATCACGGCCGCGAAAGAAAGGTTAAAAAAACTACGATCAGCAGCATCGCAGCACCGATCCCGTGGATCATCATCAGACGGCCCCCACGGAGCTGCTCTCTCCTTAATTCAATCCATAGAAGCGCAGTCGCAATTAACAGCACAACCACAAACGTCAACTTTGTATGGAACCACCCCTGCTTGAAATACAACGACGCGCCAAGAGAGAAGAGTTGATATAGTCCGGAAACAACGGTAATGATCGCCCCCGGCAAGAGGTAACCGAAAAAGGCGCGCTTCCCTATCGGCTTAAGCTGCGCCGAAGAAGTTCCCGATTGAAGCGCAAGCTTCATCAGTCTGGGCAAAAGTATTAGCCCGCCAAGCCAAAAAACAACGCCGATTATGTGAAGAGCTAAGGAAAAACGCATAATTAGGGACTATAACCATAAGCAACCTTTATCACCAGAGGAATCACTGCGCCGAGAATCAATAAATTAGAGGTACTTGATTAACTGTCGAGGCGCGAAGTTTGACATTCTGGAAACAAAGGCCTATAAGGCCCTCCCCCAAAAATGACGTTGCGTAGAAGGAGTTCTCGCTGTATTTCGCTGAGTTACAACTCAGCGAGAAGCAGCAGCGAGAAGGTTTTAGGCGGTGAGGATCGTCATAGGCGCATTGTTCGTGACGATCCTTATCGTAATCTCAGAAGGGCTTCGCCTGATTGTGGCGGAGCAATAAGGGTCTCTAAGGTAAGGCATACTGTTTATGCCATTGGGATGTGGAGTTCTCTACCTTGGAAATGAAGGTTACCCCAACAAAAATCAAACACATGAAAACACTTCCTGAAATACGGGTGTTTCACAGTCGGCAGTGCAATCTCTCCCTTTCGGTGCAGATGAAGGGAAAGGATTCAACAGTTGTCGAGGCTACTGGTGATGCAGTCACACTTCAAGCTCTTTCACTTTTGCTTGAAGAAATTGTTCAGGAGCTCGGCCTTGAGGAAAGCAAAGGCCGCTTTATCCAGCTCCCTGAGGAACAGGACATTGATCAGAACACGGCCTGTTTTCGCTGGTGCGATCGGGCAAAAGTCGGCGCGTCGCGGCCAGAGCTCATGCTCAAGCCGTATTTCGACCCGGCCAACCCCGAAACTCAGCCCGAAGATGCAGTGGCGATCCTCCCTATCGGGAACTGGAAAGTGACGGAGCTTGCCGGTCTCACTCTGAGCCTGCTTGAAGGCGTTGAAGCTTAATTGTCGGTTAGTGCTGTGACACGGTTGAAGGCGGCTTGCTGCTTCTCAACCCTTTTCTATATATATTGTAACAATATAAACCCCAAAACGACTGACCAAGAGACAGCGCGCTTGTACGAGCAGGTAGAACAGTGCTATCCCAGTATCGACAGTATGGGCTTTCCTTCTGACGATACACCTTCAACGACTCCTAGCGAGCTGCTCAAGCTTTGGGTCGAGGAGCATTCCGACTACCTGTATCGCTATGCGCTTCGTTATATTCGAAATGAATCAATGGCCGAAGATTTACTGCAGGAAACTTTTTTGGCGGCGCTCGAAGGAGTCGAGAAATTCGAGGGCCGCTCAAAACCGCGAACCTGGCTCACCGGTATTTTGCGCCACAAGATCCTTGACCGTGTCCGAAAGAATTTTAAGGAAGAGAAACTTCTTACTGAGCCTGACAAGGACAGCGAGACCCTCGATAAGCTTTTCAACGAGCAGGAACATTGGCTACGAGACACGGGGCCAATGAGTTGGAGCGGGGATCCGGATGCATTGCTCAGACAAAAACAGTTCTTACAAGCCCTGGAGCATTGCCTTGAAAAGCTCCCGCTCCGAGTTCGCCAGATCTTTTTGCTTCGCGAACTCGATGGATTGGAGCGCGAAGAGATCAGCGCCGAGCTTTCGCTGTCTTCGACTAATGTCGGCGTTATATTGCATCGCGGACGTCTCGCGCTGCAGCATTGTCTGCAAAGCACCTGGTTTCTAGGCTCGCCTTCCGAAAAGGAGACAGACAGATGATCTCATGCAAGCGAGCCACCGAGCTAATCTCAAAATCGATGGAACAGCCGCTCTCAGTCAAAGAGAACCTCGCGCTTAAAGTTCATCTGTTCATTTGTGAATTTTGCGAGCAGTTTCTTAAGCAGGTTGAACTTCTTCGAAAGTCCATGCATCATGAGGCCAAGGATGCCGAGGAACCAAGAGAATCGGCAGACCAACGACACCTCCCTGAGGATGTCAAGAAACGCCTGCTTGGTCGGATTGCTGAGCGGGATTCGAAACGTTCACAATAGTTTCTATTTTTGGTGACTTCTCGGCCCCTTGGTCTGCTGCGGTTCAAAGACCAGCTTAAGAAGCGCTACAATTATTACGCTCACGATAACTAACAAGAACCAGGAGCTTAAAATTTGAATCTTCACTGCCGACCAACCGGCGTGCTGGTGCGGATAACGCCAAGCCCCAAGAAAGGTACCGATGTTTTCGGCCAGCCAGATAAAAAAAGCGATTAGAAGGAAACTCAACATCATCGGCATGCGGCGCCAACGATCATTAGTATTAAAGTAAACATAGGTATTGCGGAAAACCCAAAAAAGAAGCACCAGCAGAATAGGTCGAATGTCGCGAATGTAGGCATTACTAAAAAAGTTTCCGTAAATCGCAACGGCAAAACAGACATTACTGGGAAGCGTGGGCCACTTTTCCAGATACAAATCCATATTTCGCCAAGCCTGACATATATAACTTGCAACACTTGCGTACATAAAACCGCTATAGAGCGGCACACCGGCTAACTTGCTCCAGCCGTGGTCCGGATACGACCATGAGCCGTGCGCAACCTTGAATATCTCCATGCAGATCCCCATCGCATGAAAAAAACAGATCACAACAAGCTCGCGCTTGCTTTCAAGTCCGACAAAATACATGAAGACCTGCATCGCAAGGCACGCAATCAACAAGAAATCGTAGCGCGAGATACCAGGCACTTCGATCAACCTTGTCAGCGCCAACATTCCGAAGACAAACACCGGAAAAATGCAGGAGATGGCTTCTTTATAGCCAAAGGCAAATAGCTCTCTTAAAAACTTCGCGGGCTGCTTCTCTGCTTCTCTGTAGCGAAGAATCCCAAGTATTATATGGTGAAGCGATTGAATCGACGACTTCATGTTATCTACAATGTCGTTGGATTTTCAGTTTTTCTTGAGATTGCTCGCGGTCGCGCGCATACCTTTGTTTTGGTAGCGAAGCTGGATCGCGACACCTAGTATCGAAATTACAGCCAATCCCGCCAGATACCGTGGTTCCGAGCATCCGATAAGTATGGCGGCGGAAAGAGTGCTCTCGCCCACGATCGCCCAAAGCAGGTTACGTGTAAAAAAAGCCCGGGTACGTTCTAGCATCGTTGGTTTTCGAAAATCCCAGTTCGGCTGCTCAACCCTTATCGGCACGTAGCGCCCGATAATTCGACCCTGCGGGTAGGCATACTCGAAGGGCTCAAGTGGAGCCCCAAATGAATCGAGATATTGCCGGCGCGAGCAATCAACGTAGCGAAGCTTCGTCGAGATAACTTCCGCGGATGTGCTTGCAACATAACGTACAAACTTTGCTGGCATCTGATTATGCACGTATTGGTTGTAAATCACGGCGCGAAATCCCGCGACTCGAGCAAAATCTTCGATTCCCTGCTTTATTACTCGAGGATTTCCAGCGCTCGATCCTTCGACCCCATCGACATACAAAATAGCATGCTCAGCGCCACTTCGATCATGAGCTATCGCCGCCGCAATGCGCGCACGCACTACCCTTCCACGCTCGATCGAGAAATCGAGAGCAGAAATACCCTTACTGTTGAGATAGCCAAAGGTCCCTAACCTTCCTTTAGAGCCGCGCCCGAGCCACTTCACACCGCGAAGCGAAGCCGAACTGTAGAACTCCTCTTGGTGCGTCAGATCAACCCAGGGATCACGGCTCCAAATCCGAGCTTCAAATTCGCCGGCCGCGACTTTCTCTCCAATACCTTTATACGCCTCAATCGCGCCAGCAAGGTAACGCTCACCCTCGCTGCCCGCACGAACTGCGCTTCTCTTTAGCTCGAGAAGCAGTTCATAGCCGCGTTCCTCGGTGAGCGTTCCCGCGCGAAGCCGTGCCAGGTCGCCAGTGAATTGATCCACAAAGTCAGTTACCGACTTTTTTCCTTTGGCGAGATCTTTTGCGTAAATGCCTTCATAATATTTCCTGCGTTGAAGATCTTTCCGCCCAAGGAACTCACGCAACACGCGCCCGACAAATTGAAGTTTGCTTTCCGGTTCGAGCTGCTGCCAATTCTTGCCACTATACGAGTAACGTGCTCGATACTCCGGATTATCCCAATGCGCATTAATCCCAAGTGATCGAAGTTTTTCGACCGTGGCGCAGCTTTGAGGTTGTCCGTCATGCCACGCGCGAAAGTCTTGCCGGCGCAGCATCAATGCAAGTTCTCGTTCGATAAGTGGGGTCATTGGATATATTAGGTAACGCTGCAGCATCGTCGAAAAATATGCGGCGACAAACATGAAATTGGCCACTCCCGCGGTGAAAAGCGCGGCGTTCGCTACCCTTCCAAGCGACTCGAACATAGAGGAGATCTCGGTGTGGAAGGCATAATTCGCGAAAGTCGCAGCGCATGCGATTGAACATCCAACGGCTATTGTTTTCCCAAAAAGTGGCGCCATGTGCCTGTCCTCGGCACGTGCAAGCTCCTTTTGGTCTAGTGATGGCGGATCGATCTTGCGCGCTCCTATCCAATGTTGACGAAGCTCGGGGAATCCCTTCAATGCCATCTTTTCGTCAATCTCAGCAAGAGAAAGCACGGACGCAGGATTTTCCCTTGGCACTTCCGGAAGCGCAGAAATATCGAGGCTAGTTCGGATTATGCCCGCCACACTACCAGGTGTGGGCGACTTCGCCCCTTCCGGTGTATTTTCCAGAGCTCCCATCGCTTCGCCAATGATCGTGATACTCTTCGATCAAGGTAGAGCTAGTCTCTACTCTAACAAAACAGTTCTTTCGGCCATTGGCTCGCAAATATCATGAGGGCTCGTGTACGCTGCGTGGAAAGCCGAAGGAACTCGAGACTGCCGAAGCCGGGAAAGGGTCCGAGTTAGCGTTTGGGAAGCATAAGACATAGATCTTCCCAACGCATGTTCGCGTCGAGTTTATGCGCTGGTATTGGATAGCGTTTCTTCAAAAAACGTTCCTCTAAATCTTTGAGAGTAAGTGCACTCGGATATTTTTCTAAAACTCGCTTCGCGCGATCATATTCACCGAGCTCGGAGTACGCCGTCACCGCAATAATGA
Organism: uncultured Bdellovibrionales bacterium; assembly: GCA_964510065.1. Lineage (GTDB taxonomy): Bacteria > Bdellovibrionota_C > UBA2361 > UBA2361 > CAIXSY01 > CAZEAC01. The sequence continues at coordinate 55,373 of CAZEAC010000015.1, forward strand.
CCCAGCGCCGAATCTCTTTCCACGCGGGAAACTTTCCAAGCTTCTCGACCGAGCGGTCGAGCTCACTCAGTATCGCAGCGTGCGCTGCTGAGATATCTCGACATGTGGAGAAGCAAACATTCTGAAGTACCGCGAGCCATACGAAATCTGTTGCACACGTCCGGCTCGCCTCGTGAGCCTCGATCTTTTCAAGATCATCTTTTACTGCTTTCAGGTCATACGAGAGATGCCCGCGCGGAAGCGCACGAAGAGCGGGGACAAGAAAATCTTCCATGTACTTTCGAGCCTCTTCAAACCGGCCATGTTCGATAAGAGCACACGCCCTGTCGAGGAGGTATCCTGAGACAGCTTCATTATAGCTGCTGCGAGTGAACTCATAAACTCCTCGCGCTTTCGTATCGCGATGTTCGAGAGATATCTCCGGTGCCTGTGGAAATAGACCCGGATCCGCTCGTCCTCGTTTCCAGCTCCTCACCAAATGTCGTAAAGGGTCCTGCACAAGAGGGGCCCCACTCTCAAAGCTCTCATACACGCTATTTTTCCAATACTCTGCCAGCACCCAATTTGCCTGTTCAATTTTTCCACAAGCGTCGAGGCTGTTAATCAATGGAACGATTGTTTCCGGCTTATGAGTTGTTTGTTCACGATCATCCCGGCCAGGACTAGGATTGGGGGTACTAAGGATATGAGCCACCTGCTCTTTGGCGAAATCATCGGCTGCTGCATGAAAGGCCAAGAGTGCTAGCCTTGCGCGAAGCTTGAGGTTTAAAAGGTCTTGAGAGCTACAACTTCCAAGAAACATTTCAGCATCGCGGATAGAACCAATGAATTCTTGACCATTTTCCATTGCATGTTCGGCTCGACAGGCACAAATGCGGGCCAGCACTAAATTGACGTTTGGTGTACCCTGCCAGCCGTCATTTCGATGGCGGTATAGCTTCTCAATAAGCTTTGAAACCTCCGAGCTTCGTCCCGCTATTTCGAGCTGCAACAGAAGTTCCGGGAGCGCACCAGCAGCCAGACATGCCTTTGACCAGTCGACAAGCTCCTCATTGGTCGCTCGTAGAGCAAGAACCAGAATTTCATCTTTCATGCCGAATGTCTTGAGGAGCGTCAACGCATTTCTGATCTCACTTTCTCCTAGAGAGGCAATTGATCGGTTTTGCAGGTAGCTCCACAGCTCGGCACAAAGAAGTTCTTTTCCAAAATCATCCACTTGCAAAAAGGTTTCAAGGAGGAGAGTAACGCCAAAGTCGCGATATCCTGTGACGGCCTCTTTGACAACTTCTGGGATCGCGTCCGGCCCTGAGATGGCGCGAATCACGCGCTCCTCGCAAAAACCAACTCCTGCGCCGTTTTGCACAAGCTGCGAGACGAAGGTCTGTTTTAGCTGCGCACGGCAATCAGCTGAATCAGGCTTCGGCTGAGTCACCTGTTTGAGGGTACTCATGATCCGTGAGACCTGCGTTTTCATGGAAGCTCCTCGAGCTCAAGGAGCTTATGATAGGTACCCTGTGGAACAACGCTTCTGTCGTCAGGCTCTCCGGACTTGATCACTCGCAGCGCGTTTTCTCCGTAGAATTCCCGCAGATTGTTTCGTGCTTCGGCAAGTGCTGCTGCTCGTAGGCCACGGTACGGCTTGTCTCGACACCATTCGGCAATTCCCAAATACGCAACTGAGTAGTCAATTTTTTTTACTCCCTCATCTATAAATTTTTGACGAAGTTTCTTAAGTTCGACAAAACCTAGCTCCGCCAACTCTCCCGAGGTGAGCTTCGAAATAAAGCCGTTACTTGGCGTAAAATAGAAGAGGTGTTGCTCGCCAAGACTTGAGGGGAACCAGCGCGATTCATGGTTTCTTGCCGAAATTTTCTTTATGCAATCAAACAGATGTACGATTAGCTCTTTCGCTTGTTCAATGTTGCCATGATTAACAAGCTTTTCCAGGTACTGCGGAAAGATCTCGTAATGAAACTTATCAGTTTTTTGGTAGTCTAAGGAGCCTGTCTCAGAAAGGATTGTAATCAATCGCTTCATAGCCGCAATTGATTGAGGCCGATAGACGTTCCAAAGCAACTTCGATAGCTCACATAGAAATTCAAAACTTTGATCTGCGCACCACAACGTTGGATCAAAATGTTCGAGAGCGCGTTTATACTCTGCATGTGCCTTAGACAGATCGCGGTGCTCAGCTCGCAAATGATATTCAAAAGCGCGAAGATGCAAGTTCGAAAGCACGACGCGGACTTGTGGGTCATATATCCCAGCCGCATATCCCAAAAGTCGTTCCACAAAGCTGCCCAACGCGTCCAAGTTTCCCGCTGAGTGTTCAAGATAGCGCGATGCGATCTCAGGGAGAAAAGAGAGCGTGTACCGTAGCTGCACCGGAGAATTCGAGACAGCCTGTGCCTCACGGCTAAGAATTGTATCAACTGCGGCGAAGTCGCCCGCATCGGCCGCGGCACGAATCTCGTTCCGCAGCGCGGCGAGCGAATCTTGGCGCGGGTATCGTAGAGCGTAAGTCTGATGCGCCTTTTGCAAGGCGGCAAGGCTCGGTGTCTCGAAACAGGGCGAATCCAGCTTAGGGAGAGTGCTTTGTGACCACATCTGTTCGCGGTTCTATCGTGGCTGGTTACTACGCTCTAGCAGCTGTGAATGTATGCAAAGTAGCGGCCGCAAGATGTTAATTCGTACAAATACGGAGCCCTTCCTGACGCAACACGAAGCTGGACTTCGCACAGCTTCCCGCTAGGGAGTCCAGGCAGAAGGTCTACGAAAAAATCCTAGTCCCCCTCCGGAACTTTCATAATTACCTGACGTATTCAGCAGGTTATCAAACCGTTTTTTTGATCCTACGAGAAGATCGGGGTCAATTTATCTTGCTGTGACGCCGATTATCTACAGTGAGTGGGCAAAGCCTGTCCTCGGTCGCAACGCACGGGATAGCAGACATGTATTCAGCAGCGGAACAAACAACCGACTTTCAATCAACTGATGAGCTATGCAAAGAGCTCGTCTCGAGAATCATATCTAAAGTTGAACCGCGCCATAATGGGTTGCTAATTCCCGCGAACCGTCCTCTTGATACCAGCTCTTCTATCTATTTTCTTAAAGAAGGATCTATCTCGTATTTGCGTGGAGGAAAAATTCTCTTTTACTTTGAAGACGGTGACCTTGTCGGCCTTGAAGAGCGTGACCTTTCGGAAGATGCACAGCTACTTTCGCCCTTTGCGGTCATTGTTGATGAGTACGATAGAAGCGATTTTGTGCGGCAGCTTGGAAACGACCTGGAACTCCAAGCGCTTTGGAACACCTACCTCTCAAAACAGCTCAATCTCTATGCTTCAATGATTAGTTCACTGTATCGCAATGTGGTCGAGATTGAGCCCACGATCAAACATTTCTGGGCCAATGAATCGATCTTCATCGAGGGCAGCTTTCAGGACGAGATCTTTACCCTTGTGAAAGGACGCGCCGATGTTGTTGTCAACGGAACAAAGGTTGGCGAACTCGAGCCGGACGATGTATTCGGCGCGTATTCGGTGCTTTCGGGCACTCCCCGCGCGGCAAGTGTAGTAGCGACTGAAAAATGTCTCGCGCTTTCGCTTCCGCGACTAGACTTCCTGACAATGCTGCGAATTAAACCGCTGAATTTCCTAAAAGCGTTCGAAGTCGGTAGCAAATCTATTGTGCTTTAGCCAGCAATTACCGCGCATGCACCTGCAAAACACAAAACGACAGAGGCACTTCTTCGCGCGAATCTCCTATACATGCGCATAACCAACACTTCGATTACAATTACCAATATTATCCCGCTCTGGAAGATTGCCTCTGTAACGGTAAGCATCCCATGCTTATAGGCAGCTACCGCGGTCGAAAAAGATATTGCCGAGAGAACAGGAACAATAGCAACCAACACAGGGCTCGTCGTGAAGATTGTGCGCCAGGAAGCTCGCGATCTTCTCGACATCCAAAGATAAAAAAGTCCTGGGAGAAAGTACCCGCTCAGCACGATTGCAGCATGACCTACGCCGCTCTCCGCGAGCCATTTGTTAAGGATCACGCCAAGAGCGGTCAGTACCGCCGCAGCGAGGCGATAGCGCGCTCCGCGCCATGAAACAGCGCCATCCCACGTCTCAAGGACAATCCCGCTGATAATCGCAGTGAAACCAATTATTTTTACTGCACTTACACTCTCTCCGAACAGCCCAATTCCCGCGACCATAGTGACGATAAAAGTTAAAGTTCCAAAGATCTCGCCGCTCGAAGCGTTGAGGTTTTCATACGAGCGCATTTCCAGAATAGACGCGAATATCCAGAGGCCCGCATTCAGAACAAGTAGCAGCGATGCAATAAGATCGAGTCTATAAAGTGTCGAAAGGTCTAGTATTGGGATAAGTAAAATGCCCGCCACGAGGTAGAGATAAGCAAGAAATACCAGCTGATTTACGCCATCGGTAACTACTCGAGCGAGGATTACTCGCATCGGCGAAGCAGCGGCAATTGATATAAAAGCTAATAAAACCGGCGACATCGAAATTCCAAAGAGCGTGCATTGAAGGCCACTTCAACGCCCATAACCGAACTACAAACTCCGATCTCAATTTCAGCAGCTTACGCTCCATACGAGTTATTACTATTCATCTCAGGCTGAGACCTTGGGCCTCTTTGTGGACACCCAAAGAAAGCATGACAAATTCCTGAGGGCTATTAACGAGTTAGCTCACCCAAGAGTATGGGTGTCCAAGATCCTTTCCAATTTGCTTCGATTCTGCGCATCTAAATTCCTATGCGAGGCAAGCTGGCACGAGCACGTTCATTGTTGTTACTGGGCATTAAAATAGTCGGTGCGCTTTGCGTTGCAATGATCATCACTGCCGGATACCTCGTCTACGATCAAGATAGCCAGATCCTCCCCGCGCTTACTTTGACTGCGCGAAATCAACCTCCACCAAATGGAGTGACCCGCTTGAAGATTCCAAGCACCGATAACGTAATGCTCGATGCCTGGTATGTTCCGGTGGGCACAACGACCGCACGATTTCCGAAAGTCGCCTTACTTTTCCAGGGGAGCGGTGGCCAACTGCATGATTCCTTTCCAATGCAAGCAAGTTTCCGTGACCTCGGTATCTCTTCGCTCTCCTTCGATTATCGGGGAGTCGGCCATAGCAGCGGATATCCATCGGAGCGCTCTTACTATGACGATGCGAGAGCGGTGTGGAAGTATCTCGTTACCTCACTAGGCGTCGCTCCCGATCAAATAATTGTCGTCGGAAGTTCGCTTGGAACCGGGTTCGCGGCATTCGTAGGAAAGGAGTTTCAACCTACAATGATTGCGCTCCTTGCGCCCTATACTTCAATCCCTGATGTGGTCGCCTACAAACCTTTCTTGCGATTTCTGAGGCCGTTGCTCCGATATGAAATTCCGCAAGCAAGATTTCTCAAAGATTATCGTGGCTGTAGCGCATTATTTCACGGAACAAATGACAACGTGATTCCCTATGTTTTATCACAAAAGCTCGACACTCAACTTCGCGGAGTAGCTCGGCACCACCTCTACACTTTTGATGGTGTCGGCCATGAGATTTCAAGACAATTTTTCGAGACTCTTCAGGGCGCACTTACCGACTGCGGGCTGGGCTCTCAATCTCCCGATAGAGAAATAGTCAATCACTGCGCCGCGCAATACTTGAAATGTCTAATTGGTCTCTTCCGCCGTCTGCAGCGCAGCACGCCGAGAGAGGAAGTCATCGACTGCCGATGCTAACTGCCCAATCTGGGGTTTCGAGAAAGCCGCGTTTCCGCCTACTGCTCGGCATTTTGAAAGCATCTGCTCATTTATGAGTGATGAGAAGAAAAGTACGGGCATTTCTGTAAAACGTTTATCGTTTCGTAACCTACGACAAAGCGTCAGCCCATCCATTTTCGGCATTTCGATATCCGAAATGATGATATCGAATTTCGACGGTGTTGAGTTCAAAAGCTCAAGACCCTGCTCACCATTTTTGGCCTGTACAATATCCGAGAATCCTCCTTCACTGAGCACCTTGTAGACAAGCTTCTGTACAAGCGCTGAATCTTCGCAGTGAAGTATGCGCACCTGATCGCGTCGCACGGAAGAGCTTTTAATCTCCGTGGCGTACGTCTCTATGTTCATTGATGGATCAAGAGCTGCAAGAATTGTCTCGAGGTCAATTATGAGAATGATACCTTCCGGCTTGCGCAATGTGCCGAGAACACTCGCGGTAGCCACGTCACCTGCACTCGCAGCAATCGGCTCAAATTCATCCCAGCCAGTTCTTTCGATTCGACTCACGGTATCGACAATGAATCCAGTTCGACGGCCATTGAATTCAGTGACGACGAGTAACCGCTTCTGTGGCAGCTCGTCCTTTCGCTTGAGATGGATCGAAAGATCGATGATCGTTATCGTTTCATCGCGAAAGGCCATCACTCCTATTATCTCAGGATGCGACGCGGGAATTAGCGAGATTACCGCGGGATCATAAACAGTGATTTGGCAGATTTTTGAAACGTTTATGCCGTATCTCTGCGGCCCAAGATTCACAATGAGAAACTCAACCTCGTTGGTTCCAGATTCGAGGAGAATCCCTTTATTTTTTGCCAAGTGGCTCATAATAAGGAAAATCGGGACTTTTCCCGAGATACTTAAGTAAAAAAAGAGAATTAATACTTTCCTAAGGGATTTGAAAAGCTATGCATTTCGTCGTCTCCAGAAAAGTCGACGCATACACAATGCATAGTTATTTGAGGTCAACTAGTTTACGGAAGTATGCTGAGTTGAATTTTTCTCGCTCCGCGCGCCCGAAGTTTGTATAATTCGCTCCATTTCTTTCATAAGCCTGTTGCCGTTTACAGGTTTTTCAAGAACGGCGTGGACACAGGTAAGTGACGTAAGTTTCCAGAGCTCAAGTAGGTCCACGACGGCGCTGCAGATTATTATATTCGGAATTGATTTGATAAGCCTTGAAGCACGGAGCTCTTCAGCAACTTTAAGAAAATCCTGCCCGGATACATGCGGCAACATCAAATCAAGAAGCACACAATCAAAGTGGGTCCCACCTAAATAATGATAAAGCCCCTCAGCACCATTCGCTGCCATCGTAACATTAAACCCTGCCCTATCAAGCAACGTGCGAAAGTAGACCTGACTGACCTGCTCATCTTCAACTACAAGAACTCGGTGTTGTGCCATAGCGTGCCCCAAATTTCGGAAATACTGATATTTCTGACGCGATTCGCTTGCCTATGCGGGCAGCTCTTCTCTTGCGTTGTATGGTCGACATTTGGTGAAAATGGCTTGAGATAGAATATATAGGAGCATGTAATAATCGCTGACCAAGAATTGTTATTCTACAGGTAGGTATTTCCGAACGTCCTAAAACCAGGGTAGCTTCGATACTATTATCCTGTTATTGCTTACCCTAGCTTGGACTTATGAAACATGCCGATCCATCACAGATTTCAAACGCTATTCTCCGGTTTTCTTATTGGTGCCCTGTGGATACTCGCTACTAGCTGCTATTGCGAGGACACCAGCCTCCTTTCAATCCATCAGGACTCGCCACGGGGCTTTACCTTGGGCCTCACCCGATCAGGTAACAAGCCCCTGTATTATCTGCAGGTATTTTGTGAGCAAATTAACGCGCAGCCAGAAATTGAGGTTGTGCCCAATCCAATGCGAATTGTTATCGACTTTCCGGGAATTCGTTTCGCCAAAAACCGCACTTTCGAGATCAAATCAGACAAGCGGCTTAAACAGCTGCGTTTTGGAAGTCATGCGGAGCGTGGTCGAATAGTCCTAGATATACAAGCAGATCAGGCTCCCGAGATTGTAAAAACGGTGACGGAGAAACAGCATGTTATCACGTTCGGTTGGGACGACGTCTCTACTAAGGCGGTAGGAACTGCGACGGCGTCCGCCACACCAAGCCCAAATCCCACACCAAGCCAGAGTGCATTCGCCTCTCAGGTACCAACATCTTCGATAACGCCAGCTCCTTCACTCATTAAAGGTGGCGCCACTATTGATGCAATCAATAGCGCATCAGCCACCGCACTTGCTGATATCGTATTTCAACCTGCTACCCGCAGCGTCATAGTCAAAATGACTCAGCCTTCGACACATACTTTTTCGAGACGAGATCTTACTTCGTTCGTTCTCACACTTAGCTCATGCGCGATTAATGACCGTCGGCTCGCCGCTGCAAGATTTCCCGAAGGCGATTTTCCTCATTTTCGATTTGCACAGGGACGCGCAGTCAATGGCACATGCGAAGTGGTGATCGGAGTCGATCCGAATACAGAACTCAAAGCAGCCGCGCAAGGAACGACTATAGAGATAAAATAATAGCGTATATAAGTACACCGTAGCGTACATTTTCTGACTTCTTCCCATCCCTGTGCTCTCCGTGACTCCGTGGTTTCTCAAAGTAAAATAACCACCGAGGTCACAGAGAACACAGAGACAGAGCCGAGCAAAGAGAAAATTGATGATAGTACCGTGTACTACGCCGTCGTTCGAGAACTATGCTCGGTTACTCGAGCACTTGCAAAATGTAAGATTCTCGCCGCTATTTTGTCGAGCGGGACTACGTGCTCGACGCCTCCAGCCTCAAAGGCGGCCTTCGGCATGCCGTACACGACACAGCTTTTCTCGTCCTGTCCTATCGTAACTGCGCCAGCCTCCCGCATCTTTACTATGCCCTGCGCCCCATCGGCACCCATTCCGGTGAGAATAACTGCGATTGCATTCCGCCCAAGTGTCTGCGCAGCTGATCGAAAAAGAACATCCACTGCCGGCCGATGGTGACCCACAAGAGGACCATCTTTAACTTCAACATAGTAGCGTGCGCCCGAACGCTTAACCAGCGTATGGAAATTTCCCGGCGCAATTAAAACTTTTCCTGTTGCGATAGTATCGCCATCGACAGCCTCACTCACTTCCATTTGGCAGATCTGATTAAGTCGATCAGCAAAAGCTTTTGTGAAGCCCGCTGGCATATGTTGGACAATAACGGTGCCCGGACAATTGCTTGGAAGCCGGGAGAGCACGTCTTCAATTGCCCTCGTTCCACCGGTCGAGGCACCAAGTACCACAACCTGATCAGTTGTTTGAATGAGCGCAGGAAGAGCTGTCGGAGCAGTCGCAGCTTTCGCGGTCAAAAGACTCATATTTGCGGTCGCCGCAGAGCGAATCTTTTGACGTAAAGTCGTCGACATATCACCAATCGAATAAGCTGCCCCTGGCTTTGCAAGGACTTCGACGGCTCCGCACTTTATGGCTTCCAAGGCCACCGCCGACCCTTCTTGGCTGAGCGAGGAAACTACGATGACTGGAAGCGGATAATGAGTCATCAGCTTCCGAAGAAACGTGAGACCATCCATTCTCGGCATCTCGATATCCAAGGTAACGACATCAGGCTTTAACTCGACAATTTTGTCGCGCGCAACATAAGGATCAGAAGCCGTACCCACCACGGCAATCTCTGGATCGAGCGCAAGCTCACGCTCCAATGTCTGTCGGACAATTGCGGAGTCATCGACAATAAGAACCCGAATAGGCACAGACTACTCCTTCATACTAAACGTTACCGCCAGAGGCGCGTCATCGCCTGTGAACCCAAACACCACCTTGCGAGCTACAAATCGCTCAAAATCGGAGTAAGGAATTGTAGTGACGTTCGGATTAAGCAACTTGAACACAAGTTCTTCGCCATATGCCTCGGTAATAAAGTTGCCGGTGAGCACGTTGCCCATCTCTCTAAAGGCGTCCATGCATTCGGCATCTGAAATCTCCGAGGGGTCCATAGAGCCCAATAAATTTGTAGCCAGCGCTTGCAAAAAGGGCTTTTGCGCGACTATCGAAAGCCCTCCGCTCAATGCACCATCGCCTACAATATCGACCCACGACATATACACGGGCTCGTTGCGATCGAAGGTTTCCGCAGAGAGCTCAAGCGGCTCGACAAGCATCATCGCCCAATCCTGCAACACACGTTCAGTCACGATTTTTAAGGGATGTTTGTCTTTCATACATTTTTTACCGGTCCCAAAATGGTTTCAATGGTCTCAACAAGAACTTCGGGCGTTACAGGTTTTCGAAGATAGGCCTTTACTCCATTATGTAAGAGCAGCTCGCGTCTCTCTTTGCTCCCTTCTGTCGAGACAACCACCACCGGAGTATCTTTCCATCGCTCATCAGCACGCATCCGTTCAACAAACTCGACCCCATCCATCACCGGCATATTGATGTCTAGAAAAATGATATCAATCCAATGCTTGGCAAGAGTCTCCAGTGCGACCTTCCCGTTCTCAGCTTCATGAAAGGAATTTACGGGAATCGAAGTCATACCAAAGCACTTGAGCAGTACTTTGCGCACAATGCTCGAATCGTCAACAATTAAAACGTTAAAAGCCATATTCCTCCGTTACAGTTCTCTGGTCTCGCCGTTTACCTTAAGCGTGGTCACTCCGTTTTGCATATAAAGTGTGAGCGTACGACTTACGCTGTCGCCTACATCTTCAGCCTTAAGAATCAGAGAGTTCTTCCACATTATTTTTTTAAGCACCGAATAATTGCGCTTGCCTATTTCGAACACATTATTATCGTCATTAATGTTTGCGCCGCCCACCGCGACGATTCGCAGCCTCTTCTTATCAGCACCTTTCTGCATTAGGTCGTCGAGCAGGAGCGCAAAGCCAGTGTCAACGTACATACAAGGATTGTTTGAGGCTTTCTGTGGATCCGATTTGGAGAGAGGTAGCAAACAGTGCACGATGCCACCTATGCCAGCGACCTGATCATATGCCGCAATACCGAGGCAAGAACCCAAATTCGGCGCAACGATAATGTCTGTGGGCGATCCACTGACCTTCATTTGAGCGATTCCCACGAGAAACTGATTATCCGTCACTTACATCTCCGAAAGACTGACGCATTTACTTTATCTAATTTGTGGTCGACATTGAGGAGGTTCTCGGAATGGCTCACAAACAGATAACCTCCAGTTCCGAGAAGTTTTTCAAATTGTTGGACAATCGACTCACGTGTTGAGTTATCGAAATAGATCATCACGTTTCGACAAAAAATGATATCGAATGGCCCTCGCAATTTATAAGGCTGTTCGACAAGATTGAGTCGCTTAAAGAGAATCCTCTCGACAACGTCACGGTTTACTCGCCAGTTTAAATCATCTATTCGCGTGAGATACTTATGACGAATGTCTTGCCGAATCTTCGAGACAACAGTATCCGAATATACTGCACACGCCGCACGCCGAAGCACGGTCAGCGAGATGTCCGTGGCGAGTATTTTCAGTTTGGTCCTGGTTCCAGACAGTGCTTCCAAGCCTTCGAAGGCCAAAGTATAGGGCTCTTCTCCGCTTGAAGCCGCTGCGCACCAAATCTTAACTTCATCGCGACCACGCTTTGCGAGGTCAGCGAGAATAGTCCGATAAAGTTCGAAGTGCGCCGCCTCACGATAAAAATATGTTACGTTCGTCGAAACAACATCCAAGAGTGCTACAAGCTCATTACCGGAGACATCGAGCTCAAGTATTCTTAGATACTCTGATTCAGAATCAATTCCTAGCGCCTTAAGCCGTTTCTGAATTCGGCTGCTAAGAAGCGGAACTTTCTGCTCGGTGAGCACTATCCCGCTTTCACGGTATATCAGCTTCTGAAAAGCCTCGAATATTTCGGCTTCCATAGAGTTTGCTAGTGTATTCTCTGAGTCCCCAACGATTGACTGTCGGCCTGTAATGGAAGTTGACCATCGAAACGGTACGACGAGCGCGCTAATTCCACCAATGACCGAATGTCGAGAATGAGCGCCACGCTTCCGCCCGGCATGATTGAGCATCCCGCGAATCCTTTGCCAGTGCCAAACATCTCACCGATGCTCTTAATTACTGTCGAGCACTCACCCAAGATCTCATCGACCATCAGGGCGACGAGCTCGGATCCATTCTCCACAATTACTAAGGTGGCTCTCTCCGGATCCTTGAATTCAGCTTCTATCCCGTAAAGCTCCGACAGCCGATACAGTGGCAAGTAGCGTCCGCGGAAATGAAATGTTTCGCCCCTGTCGAGCGTCGCATTGAGCATCGTTGATTTTGCCTGAATAAATTCAACGATTGACAGACTCGGAACAAGAAAATGCTCGTTCCCAACGCGAATCTGCACACCATCCATAATGGCAAGTGTCAAGGGAAGCTCAATGGTAAATGTCGACCCCTTGTCGATCTCCGACTCTATGTGGATTCTGCCGCGAAGGCTTTCAACATTCCGGCGCACAACATCCATACCGACGCCCCGCCCCGAGATATCGGTAACAACGGCCGCAGTCGAGAACCCGGCTGCAAAGATCAATTGATACGCCTCATTGTCTGAAAGCTTCTGCCCATCTTTGATAAGCCCTTTCTCCATTGCCTTCGCTATTAACTTTTCGGGGTTCAGACCCTTTCCATCATCGCTAATACGGATATGAATGCTTCCTCCAGCATGGAATGCAGAAAGCGATACTCGTCCAACCTTTGATTTTCCTTTCTTTTCTCGATCGTCAGGCATCTCAACGCCGTGGTCGAGAGAATTACGAACCATATGCATCAAAGGGTCAGCGAGCTTATCAATGAGGTTTCGGTCTAGCTCGGTGTCCTCACCTTCCATTGTAAACTCGATCTCTTTTCCCAGTTTTCTACTGGTATCCCAGACAAGCCGCGACATTTTCTGAAAGAGCCCCTTTATCGGAACAAGGCGCATCGACATGCCAATATCCTGCAACTCACGCGAAAACTTCTCGACACGATGTGTCGAGTCCATAACTCTCTCGTGGTCAGGAAGCAGCTCACGACAATGTCG
>CAZEAC010000015.1:68264-73609 GCA_964510065.1 uncultured Bdellovibrionales bacterium
GAATATATAACCATTTCACCGATTGAATCGATAAGCTGGTCAAGCCGAGCGGTATCGACTTTTACAAAACTTTTGACCGCGACTTTGTCGGCCTTACTCTCACCGGAGCTTGGCTCTTTTCCATTATTGACGGCCCCACTCTTCGCCGGTTCGCGGTCGTTATTCTCTTTCGTGGTGGCCGCAATGACCGGAGCACTCCCTATTGGCGTGCCAGCGCCATAGGCCGTCAAAGATGCCAGAAACTTTTCTGAAGCTGGCTCGAATACCATTGTTCCATCAGCAAGCGATGCCTTTCGTGCCCGAGCAAGCACCTGCTTTTGGAGATCGATGTAGGTAAGGAGTAGCCCAACGAGTTCCTGATCAAGAGTGCGCTTATCTTCACGCACTTCCACAAGATAGTTTTCAAGTATGTGCGAGCACTTGGTCATCTCTTCAAGACCGAAGTATGCTGAGCCACCCTTGATAGAATGTACCGCTCGAAAAATAGTATCAATGGCGTCTCGATTGAAAGAGCCCTCGGAATCAAGAAGCACGCCTTCAACGTTGGATAGGTGCTCTTCGGCCTCAGCCGCAAATTCGACAAGAATCTCCTTCTCGCCCTGCAGGACGTAAGATCCTCCTACCTTTTCAGAAGCACTTGAGGAATTTGCAACAGCGGCTGGCGTGGCTGGAAGAGCGCATTTCTCCTGTGACACGTTGTTCATCGTCATATTCTGAGACAGGAAGTCGCTGGAACTCTTTGCCGGTTTATCTCCCTGTGTCAACGCATTCAAGAAGCTTGTTACCCACTCTTTAAACTCGAGCAAGAGTTCAATGCAGGAGGCTGCAGGTACCTCTACCAGCTTATTCTCGATTTCGTGTGCGACTTTTTCGATACCAAGGAGTCCAATTGAACCGGCGTCGCCTTTAATATTGTGGAGATATCGCTTTACCTGCGTAGTAAATTCCTCAGAAGTGCTTTCGAACTTGCTGGCATCGACCAGTGACGACTCAAACTCCTGAAGTAGTAACGTGTGTGTTTCTATAAATTCAGCGAGAAAGCGCTCGTCAACTTCGTCCGCAATATCGGAATTGGTTTGAGTGACAGCCTTCTGCTCCGAAATGCCGGAGATCGCTGCTGTAGGATTCTCAAGGAATCTTCGAGCGTTGCTTGTAAACGTAGAGATTTGCGAGACGATATCAGCAGCTGCTTTATTCGCCAAGATGTGCGCGCACATTTTGCTCAGCGGTTCATGCGTCGCATCGCCAGAGGCCAGTTTCGCGATCTCCTCTATTATCCCGCAAAGTATTGCAATACCCGCAGCATCATCAGCTGCAGTCATTACAATCATTAGTGACAGCTCTTCTACCTTATCATGTAGTGGGCTCCCCATCTTTTCCTCTCCCCTGTCGTAGTTAGATCTGAATAATGTAGTCGTCGGCCTAAGCGCTTAAGATCTTAAGGCGGTACCCACGGTCAGTACTTAATTTGCTAACGGCTTCGAAGGTGTATCTGCTCTTGTAGCTCGCGCGAGGCCTTAACCCGCAAATCTCACCAGGGTTCTGCTCCGGCGAGCGATCTGCCCGTAACTCCTGCGGAATCCTTGTCACGAGTGCTCGACAGCCTGTTAGGCTGCCTCCGCCCTCGTTCCGGCGGATTCCTTCGGATTTACGGGCATCTCGCTCGCCTCGCGACGAACCCTGGTGAGATTTGCGGGTTAACCCGGACTTCTCGTAGCTTTCTGCTGCGGAAAAGTACTTTGCTGACTCCGTAAGGCTCTGAAAATACCTGCGATGTAAGCAATATGACGAGACAAATCTATCGTAAGGAATTTCCTTAAGGTCTTTCAGAGTTATTACGATTCCACCTTGTAGAGGGCACTGGCCACGCAGCCTATGTGAAGGGGAACGCAATGAAAAAAAGCCTCAGTTTAAAATTCAAAATCGTTATCGGCTTTCTTGCTGTCGGCCTGATTCCCAGCATCGGATTGGAAGTAAACAGCATGTCACATGCTCGAGAGACACAGGCCGAGCTGGATGAAGGTTTTAAGAACTGGACACTCAACATTGCAGATAAGGTCGATCGCAACCTCTTCGAACGCTATGGTGATGTGCAAGCTTTCGGTTTTAATGCAGCAATTTTCGATGCAACGTCATGGTATAAACCGGGTCCCGAATCGAACCCGATAGTTGCCGCGATGAACAATTACGTTGTCGCCTATGGCATGTACTATATCACCACGCTTGTTGACCTAAAGGGCAATGTTATTGCGGTGAATGATGTTAACCGCGAGGGCAAGCCGATTGATACTAAATACCTCTACGAACAGAACCACGCCGACAAAAAATGGTTTCAAGATAGCCTTGCAGGGAAGTTCTATACCGAGGAAGGCGCATTAAGTGGAACTGTCGTTGAGAATACCTACATCGATGATGATGTCAAAAAGGTATATGGAGACGAGGGAATATCAATTGGATTCTCTGCTCCAGTAAAAGATCCTAGTGGAAAAGTCATTGCCGTGTGGAAAAACACCGCACGCTTCGACCTTGTTGAAGCAGTTATTAAGGACTCGTCGGCTGTTTTAGCCGCAACAGGCTACAAGAAGGCAGAGATCATCCTCGTTGACCACTCCGGAGTCTTGCTCGCGAAATATGCTCCCGCTACCTCAGGCAGCGCTGACTTCGCTCGCAATATGCGAGAAATCCTCAAGTTAAACCTCGCCGAATCTGGAGAGGAGTCATTTAAGGATGCTGTCAGCTCAGAAGAAGGCGTTCGATCCGATATCATCGACAGCGTGACCGGCGAACGGATGGTAGTCGCGCACTCGAAATTACAAGGCGCGCTTGGTTTTATTGGTATGCCCTGGTCAGTAGTAATTCGCGAGCCATATTCGGAACTTCATGATCATGATATAAAGGCTACTAATGTATCATATATCATTTTTGGAGTCGCCATTGTCGGGATTACCCTCAGCGCGATCCTATTTGGAAGATACATTGCTTTGCCAATTGAGCGCATAATCGTAAGCTTACAGCAAGGGTCGCGTGAGCTACGCTCAGCGGCGTCACAAGTTGCTTCTTCATCTCAGTCGCTCGCGCAGGGCGCCACCGAGCAGGCAGCCTCTCTCGAGGAATCTGCCGCCTCACTAGAGGAAGTAGCGTCGGTATCTAAACATAACACTGATAATTCACATCAAGCACAGAATATCGCCGAGAGTGTACGCGCCGCGGCTGACACCGGGGTACAGAATGTCACGGAAATGACCGCCGCAATTCAAGCGATTAAGAAATCTGCTGATGAGACAGCGCAAATAGTAAAGATAATCGACGAAATTGCATTTCAAACTAACCTTCTCGCACTTAATGCTGCGGTTGAGGCGGCTCGAGCCGGAGATGCCGGAAAGGGATTTGCCGTGGTTGCCGAGGAAGTTCGCAACCTCGCTCAACGCAGCGCGAACGCCGCAAAGGAGAGCTCAGAGAAGATTCGTCAGTCGACAGAGCTTGCTGACAACGGAGTGCGCATTACCGCAGACGTCGCACAGTCACTTGGCACTATTAATGAAAATGCAGTTAAGTCTGCTGAACTAATGCGGGAAATCGCCGCTTCGGGGAAAGAGCAGACAACTGGCATCACACAAATTAATCAAGCCGTAACTGAGCTCGACAAGGTAACTCAGCAAAACTCTGCTGCCGCGGAAGAATCCTCAGCTGCGGCGGAAGAGCTTACTGCTCAGGCAACAACACTTGATGAAGTGGTTCAGAACCTCTCACAAATAATCTATGGGCAATTGAATAACGCTCGGACGGCCGCGAGTGTTGCAGTAAGTCAATCGACTACCGCAGCCAAGAAGGACTCGAAGACTCAGACTACAAAGGTCACCATGGTCACTAAAGGTGTGGCAAAGAAAGGCGACCATGCTCCCTCAGCGCGGACCCCGACTCAGATTATTCCTTTAGACGATCAAGACTTTCAGGGTTTTTAATTGAGAACAAGACATGGGTGAAGAATTACACACCGGCGCGTCGGAGCTCGAAGGCAGATATCTGACCTTTGCAATCTCTCGTGAGCGCTACGGAATAGAAATTCTTAAGATCCAAGAGATCATTAAGGTAACTCATATCACCGCAGTACCTCGGTCTCCCAAGTATCTCAAGGGGGTCTTGAATCTTCGAGGGAAGATCATTCCTGTTATAGATCTTCGCACACGGTTCGAGATCACTTCGATACCATACGACGAGAAGACCTGTATCATCGTGATAAATCTTCGATCGGGTGAACATGAGACCTCCTTGGGTATCATCGTTGATACCGTGCTCGAAGTGGTGAATTTCTCATCACGAGAAATCGAATCCGCCCCAAACTACGGCGGAACTTTAAAGACACAGTTTATCAAAGGAATGGGCGCGAAAGATGGTGCGCTCATAATTCTTCTCGATATCGATAAGGTGATTAACACAAGTGAAGGGATCGGCACTGCTTCAGCCGCGTAGGAAGTAATAATATGAAAGTACGTACATTACAATTGACAATAGCGGTAGCACTTCAGGTCGTAGGCGTCGCACATGGCGATACTATTTCCAAAAATCAGGAGAAGTCGTCGCTACAGGCGGAGCTCGAAGCTCTTAGTGCCAAAGTAGCCAAGCTTGAAGCTGCACAATCGCAGCCAAGCGGCACTCCTTCGATACAGCTCTCTGGATTTGTTGATGTGAGCTATAGCTACAACACGAATGATCCGAAATCGAGAACCTCCAATACGCGAGTCTTTGATAAGAAGGCAAACGAAGGCACTCTCAATGCCGCTAAAATTAGTGCTCAAACTGAAATCTCAGAAGAGCAGCCATTTGGCGTCCGAGTTGATCTCTACGCCGGCCAGGACGCGAAGCTGATCCATTCGGCTGGGCTAGGTGAAAGCGATGACAGCATTGATGTCGAGCAAGCGTATGCGACTTATCATAAAGGCGCGATCGACTTTAAGGCAGGTAAATACGTGACACTTGCCGGAGCTGAAGTGATTGAGTCAAAGGACAACTGGAATGCTTCACGGGGTCTCCTCTTTGGGTATGCGATCCCCTTTGCCCACACCGGCGTTCGAACGACTTACACCACTGAAAGCGGGTTTGACTTTGTACTTGGACTTAATAACGGGTGGGACGTCGCCAATGACAACAACTCCGGAAAGACAATCGAGACAAGGGTTGGCATGACAGGTCTTGAGCTTCCGGGCGACTCTAAACTTAGTGCGGGCTGGGCAGGCTATTTTGGCCCTGAAGGCGCCAACAGTTCCAAGCAGCGCGCACTTTCAGATGTAGTAGTCACGTACAAGACTCCTTGGTCTCCGCTCACGCTCATGTACAACTTTGACTTC
>CAZEAC010000016.1:0-73416 GCA_964510065.1 uncultured Bdellovibrionales bacterium
TCATCCAAAATTCCAGCAAATCCAAAACGCCTAGTTTTTCAGAGGTTCCCTAAGAAGTTGTCACCTTTTTTACCTTGCCGCTCGCGTCAGCATCAAGATATCCATTCTTTCGCGTACCGTTTACAAATACTCGAATCTGTATATCTCTTGAAAATGGCAGGTTTCTTTTAATAATTGCGTGAGTAACTTTTGCGCCTTCAATCTGAATTTTGCCTTTTGCCTCTTCGACAAGTGCGGCGATAGCGGAGAAATTAATATCCTTAATCGCGAAGACATTATCGTCGATTTTTCCGCCGCCAAAAAGTTTCACTGGCGCCGGCGCTCCAAGCCCACCGGAGCTGTAGGTATACTGATCTACATTCTCAGGCTTTGTCGGATCCTGTAACTGAAAGAGCGCGCGCTCGGGATACACCACAACTTCAAGCGCTTTGACTTCCTGCCCAACTTTTTGCTGCACCGCTTTTGCCGCGTCGACGGCCTCAGCCCCATTCAACAGATCGGCAGATACCGATCCGAGCCATAACAAACTTATCACTATAGATGTCACAATGTTGCGCATAGAGGCCCTCCTGGTTTGGAATCGCACGACAGGATCAGTAAAACATGCGCACCTGACCGAGGCAAGAAAAGACTCGGCTCGATCGATAATTTCTTGCGGTTTGTGAAGTGTATCGTGTTACACTCCAGCCAAGATGCTTCAAACTAGTGATTTACGACGCGAGCAGCAGCGCTGGGTCGCCCAGAATCTGCTCGCACGCGGTGTTGATTTTCGCCGCTTCGCCGAAGAGCGCGCCGGCGCGGATATCGCTGAGCTCTTTAAACATGCCGAACGGGCATCTGATACGGAGATATCACAAACGATGCAAGCACTGCTTCGGCAGATGACGTCGCTCGAGGGACTATATAACGAGAGGTTGCATTCTCCACACGCCGCGCCCCTTCGCCTTGTCTGCAACAGAAGATCACGAGGCGAAGTATCGCATTGTGATCTGAATGAGCTCGAAAAAAATATTCTTTATTCAATTCGGCTCACGCACGGACAGCGAGAGGGCACAGAACGCGCGGGCATCGTTGTCGCCGCAAGCCATGGCACCGAGATTCTTCACGGCATTGAGGCTGCACTTAGTGCAGCGGAAGTACGCTATCAAATTTTGGATGCTGAAGAGCGCGCTGCCGAAATTCCTTGCCTTGGCGAGATAGGTGAATTGCTTCGTCAGAGTCTCGAGGAGCGCTGTGTCGATGGTACACCGGTCCTACTTAACGAACACTTTCGCTTTGGGGAAAGTTTCTGGTGTACTACAACAGAGAAGTCGAATCTCGAGTTCGGATACCGTGTGAGCTTCGGTATGTTTGATGGCGCTTCTTTTAGGTACTCGCCTGAAGAGCAAGGGGAGCCTCCGCTCTCTTTCATGATTCCAGAGCGCGGCGGAGGCGACGAACGGCTTACGCTTTTCCCAAGCATTCGGCAGCTTGAGGTGATTAGAAGTCGTGTCCACTTTCTTTCGCAGTGGGCGATGGGGCTGTACCAACGACTGTAATCGTCTATTGCCAAGCATTCATTTAGCGCGCAAACGAAATCCGAAAGTACACTGTAAACGAAGTTTTCTGACGCTTCTCATCTCTGTGCTCTTCGTGCCTCTGTGGTTTTTTGAAAGGAAAATAAACCACAGGTCACAGAGAACACAGAGATAAAACCGAGAAGAAGGTAACATTATTTCGTTTACAGAGTAATAGCACTCTGTTAACGAAATAACTTATCATTAGTCTCGGTCCTCACTCGGTGCGCTCTGTGTCTCTGTGGTTTATTTTTCTTTATAAAAACCACAGAGACTCAGAGGACACCGAGGCAGAGAAACGTGAGAAGATTTCGCTAACAGAGTAATAGTTACGGAAATGGAAAGAAATCGAGCTGTAGCTCTTCAAGCTCGGTGAGAATCTTTACATCCTGAAGGCTATCACCGAATTCTGCGTAGAGGTCAGATACAATTATACTCATGTCACGGCTTCGCGCTGTTTCAAAACCAAGCTCGAAATCCCACACTCCGAGGCTCTCGATAACATAGACACCCTGCATATGCTGTTCAACAAATTGGTAAACTTTCTTACGTCGCTCGCTGGTGAGTGAGCTAAAATCGAGGAGCAACCTGTATATTTCAAGACCTAGCTCCGCCGGATCGAGAGCGTAATAGTATCCGACAATGACGTTCTCCGCTTCGAGCCTTTCGACTCTTCTTGTCACCGTGCTTGCGGTTTCACCAAGTTTCTTGGCGAGATCACGAAACGAGGTAAACGGGTGCGAACCAAGCTGGTGCAAGATCCTCTGATCGAGGCGATCAAACTCATGCGGACTTGCAACATATCTTAAACCAAGACTGCGCCGCGCTCTCGTGGTCCGACTCTCCCAGGGCCTCGAATAACTTACAAAGCTCTTTCGAATAAGAAGAGTCTTCGCACTAAAAAGGTCGGGGAATCGGTCGCCGACTCTGTCAAGAAGATCATTGAGCTCGAGCGGGTTTCGACAAAGGTACGCAAGTCCATAGCGGTAGTCTCCTGCATACGATCCGATCCAGGCGACTCCCGGTTCCTGGTCAAGAGCGTCGAGTAATTTCTTATGCGCAGTCGAGGCTCCGGAGCGAAGTGAGAAAAAGAGCTTCACGTTTATATAGCCGAGCGCCATTGCATCGATAAACGCGCGCACACGAATCCGTCCACTCTCAGTAAGACGTTGACGACATCGTGAAACCCGCTCGACGCGAACACCGAGTCTCTTCGCCACCTGCTGATTAGTCACCCGTGCATCAAATTCGATCTCTCCAAGGACTGCGCGTTCAAAAGTCGAAAAAGTCATAACGATGCATAATTTGCTAATACTTTGCATCAAAAATACCACAGTTTTTCTTATAATGCACTATCAATGCATAATCGCACTATGTCGCACAGATCTATTACTAACCACAAAGCGCTTCCGTATGTCGGACTTGTTGCGCTCGCCGCGCTGTACGGGTCAGCGCCGCTTTGGGTTCAGCTTACCGCTGACGTAGGGGACTCCGTACTGCAGCTCTGGATCAGGGTCATGCTTGCATTCTTGCTCTTACTCCCCTTTCCTCTCGGTTCAGGCCATGCGCTTGCGCGGAAAGATTGGGTCCTTCTTATAACTCGAGTCTTCACCGGTTGGTTACTCGGCACGCTTTTCTACTACGCCGCCTGCGCTCGAAGCTCCGCCGCCGAAGTGGCGTTTCTCTCTTCAATTCCTTCGGCGCAGCTTTGGGCTTGGGCAATTCTTGGAATCAGCCTCACGCTCTCTATGTACCTCCGTTGGATTGTCTGTTGTTTCGGTGTCGCACTGCTCTATCTCCAGGGACCGAACTTTGCGCTGTCGCTCGGCTGGGACGGGAAGATTTTGGCACTTCTTTCGGGATTATTCTTGACGCTTAGCAGTGCGCTTTGCTCACTGCATACGCCACGAATTTCCACATGGCATCTGACCCGAATTGGCGTCGGCATGACTTCTATAATTCTCGGCATCATCATTGCCGCCAATCCGGTAAGAATTCCAGATTCAATATCACTGTTGCAGCTTTTTTACTTCGCTATCAGCGCAGTACATCTCATCGTGTGCGCTTTTCTTGCACAATATCTCGCGCGAACACTCTCGACAGTTACTATTGGGAATGTGCTTACTTTGGAGGGAGTATTTGCGGCAGTTTTTGCGTGGCTGATTTTTGATCAGATTCCAACACTCACGCTTCTTCTGGGTGGACTATTCATAATTGCAGCAAGTATTGAGAGGGGCACCGGACAAATTGAAGAGGCGCACTGAATTGCTATCCGTCAGAATCTTCTAATTTTGGGAAGACTTTCTGACGGATAGCAATGCTGTTTCAGCGGAGCCGCCCCCCGGAGGGACAACACAGGAGACGCAGCGCGGCCCAGTGCAGGTACGCGCCCTTCCTCGCGCGTGCCGGAACGGCGCCCCTTCGACATTTTGGTTGCGGCCATGCCGCGCTGCGATCTACCGATTAGATCTTATGACTCTCAGTTTCATCTCGATGTTTTTTTAGGTACGCCATAAACGGAGTGCCCCCAGTCCCGACCTGATTCGGGTTTCCGGCACGAACCTGGTGCTGCTGTAAGATGTATTCAGCGGCATATTCTAGGTGCTTAGTTCGAAACTGCGTAATCCAATTGATGCACGAGTTAAACTTTTCGACCATATCAAGCTGCAGCTCCTTTTTTCCACGCACGTAGCTACGAATTGAGGGCGCTTGTTCCATCGCATTGATAAATGCACGGTGGCCCGGAGGCATATAATCCTGCATCTCCAAAAGGAACGGGCGTAATGGATCGTCTTTGTGTCCAATCTCAAGAGCCGCATCGAGCGCGGGCATTAGTGAGCTTTGACTTCCGGTCTCGCCGCGAAATTTTTGAGGTTTCCCGCCATACTCCTTTACTCCCTCGTAGAGGATTCCTTGCGGAAGCGCGGGATGATCTTTCCACCCAAAGATATAGGGCCGCACTCGATTATAATAGATATACGGGTCACAGTGCTCGGGCATCCGGCAAAGCGTGATATACATCTCTTCAAGCGCGCGATCGACGCTCGCCAGCGCGGCAGTGAGCGCCTTATCGTCGTTGGCTCTTACCGCGACTTTAGCACCGACAAGTCCCGCCAATACCTGTGCGGCCCGCGCTTCAATATCAACGTGAATCAAGACAAACCATTCTTCATCGATGCCACCCAAGAAGTTCTGCACCAGGGCTATATTACCAAGGGCGATTGGTCCACTTGCTTCAATCCGCTTCCAATTATCAAGAGCGTAAGATGCATACGAGAGTACCGGATGGCGTCCAAGCTTTTGCGCGACTGCATGCCACGGAGACGCTAGCACTTCAGGAAAAGATTGCACGATATCTTCCTCGCCCCATAAATAGGCGTGTCCCAGATACGAAAGGATAACCATTGCTCGGCGCTGTTCTCGCTCACCATGAAGCACATGCAACGGGAAGGGCGGAAGCTTTTTGATATAACTTCGAATATGATCGGTTACTAAAAGCTTAGGCAGTTCACGTGCGCATTCCTCCCAGGCAGCAGCTTCGGGTTCGGGCAGGCAGAGCAACGGATCCGTCGAAGGAAGAAAGCCCCTACTGTTATCGATATCATAGGTGCGAAGGTCGAGTGAGCTAGTCATGTTGTATTACTATCGGGCCATATCTTCAAAAAAATGAAGATAATTTTGCAATGGTCCGATAGTAATACGTTTTTGCGGAGCAAAAACCCCCCGGAGGGACTACACAGGGAACAGCGCGGCACAGTGAAGGCTCGCGCTCCTTCCCGCGCGAGCCGTAACGGCGCATTCTACCACTTTTTGTTGCGGCTACGCCGCGCTGTGATACTAACGTGTCAGACGATTCGCAGCCATAGCCAATACGTCGGCTCTTGTCCTAAAGTAGAGCAATGCAAGCGCTACATCGAATCTTCTTCATTTTGATCCTTTTTATAACTTCCTCGTGTGTTCACGCCGAATCGATGCTAGGGGAGATTCGCTGGGAAGATTGGTCTGAAGCCGCGTTTACTCGTGCTGAAAAGGAGCAGCGCCTCGTGCTTCTTAATCTCGAAGCAGTATGGTGCCATTGGTGCCATGTGATGGAACAGAAAACGTATGGCGATTTGCGAGTCAGAGAGCTCCTCGCGAAAAATTATATCACGATAAAAGTTGACCAGGACTCCCGGCCAGATCTCTCGGCTCGCTTTCGTGATTATGGTTGGCCAGCAACGATCCTCTTTAATGCAAAGGGAGCAGTCCTGGCGAAGCGTGCCGGGTTCATCGAGCCAGAAGAGATGGCGAAACTACTTAAAGAGATTGTTGCGGATCCAAAGCCTCATGGTGACGACACACTGACGCCTGGTGCCTCGACCAACGTTTCAAGGCTCCCCGATTCAGTTCGTACTGAACTTAGCTCGCGCCACTATCGAAACTTCGACTCATTTTCGGGTGGACTAAAAACAAGCCATAAATACGCGGATAGTGATTTTGTCGAGTATGCGTTAACTCATGCAGCACAGGGCAGTGAGCGTGACAAAGAGATCGTCGGGCTCACTCTCCATTCGAATCTGAAACTGATCGACCCAATTTGGGGAGGGGTCTATCAATACTCAACACGCGGCGGTTGGGATCATCCACACTACGAAAAATTGCTCAGTATACAGGCTACCAACATACAGCTTTACGCGTACGGACACTCGCTTTTTGGAAACTCGGAGTACCAAAACGCGGCCAGCTCCACACTCGAATATATTCGCGCGTTCTTAAGAGACCGGGAGGGTGCTTTTTTTGTAAGCCAAGACGCTGATCTCGTGAAAGGGCTTCATAGTGCGGAATATTTCGCGCTTGACGATAAGGAACGACGCAAGAAGGGCGTACCCAAGGTCGACGGTAATATTTACAGCCGCGAGAACGGCCGAATGATATTCGCGCTCTCGACGTTGTATGCAGCGACGGGGGACGAGCAGGTTCTTGACGACGCAAAGCGCGCGGCGCAGTGGGTCATAGCACATCGCAGCTACCCCGGTGGCGGGTTCCGCCATGGCGAGAGTGACAAAGGCGGCCCCTTCCTTGCGTCTACTTTGGAGATGGGCCGAGCTTCGCTTGCGCTTTATGCCGTGACTGCCGATCGGGCTTGGCTATCGCGCGCAGAAGCGGCGGCTAACTATATCCTTGATAATTTTATTGATTCAGGTCCCGGAGCGAGCAATCCCGGAGTTCTTACCGCTCGCGCTTCAGCTTCGGCAATTCTTCCTGCGATCCCACAACGTGATGAAAACATTTCAGTCGCGCGCTTTGCAAATCTTCTATGGCGCTATAGTGGTAATACTCAGTACCAGAACCTTGCGACGCGAGCGCTCGCCTATCTTTCGCAGCCGAAAGTGGCACTCGAGAATATTGTTGAATCGGGAATCTTACTTGCCGATGAAGAGATCGCGTCGGAACCATTGCATGTCACTATTGTTGGTCCTAAGGCCGATCCAGACGCCAAGAAACTATTTAACGCCGCACTTGCCTTTTTTTCTACCTCTAAGAAAACTGAGTGGTGGGACAAAAGCGAGGGGCGCCTACCGAATCAGGACGTGGAGTATCCCGATATCGGCAAAGCGGCGGCGTTTATCTGCACTCAGCGCCGTTGTAGTCTGCCCGTATTCGATCCGACTAAGCTTGCAGACGCCATTCGACGGATTACCTCGCAGAATCCGAAGCCGTAGGCCTTAGAGCGTGTTATGAACTTTTCTCATGCTACGAGCGCCAATTCGCATTAGACTGCGTCGTTGGCCTAGTCGCGAGTACCCGCAGCTCCGCGCTCGCTCCGGCGGCCGCCTCGCATTCTAATGCGCCTTTGGGCTCTTGCGACGGAAAAAAGTTCATAACACGCTCTAGCCACAAATCTCACTGGAGCAGAATCATGGTGGGACCTGCCGGCTACTTCCGTTCAAGGCGCTTCGAAGTTTCAGCGATCTCGAAAGTACGTTTACCGCCGCTCTTAAGCTGGATTTCAACTACTGCGTGATCTGCGAATTGGCCTCCGGCTTTGTTGAATCGAAAGACTGGACGACCACTTTCATCCTTCCCAGATGCTTTTCCCACCGCGAGCTCTTTGCCATCCTTCGAGAGCACTCTGACCTTTTTTACGTCGTCGGCTAAGCGTGAAGGTAGCAATACGGCAAGTTTTTTATCCTTCGCTGACACGGGTTTCCAGAGAAAGCCCGTCGCGTTTGTAAGTGGGCTCGAGCCCGACGCACCCTCTGTCGGAGTGGGGTTCGCAGGCTTTCCACTTTCAAGCTCTTCAACTTTCTTAGTGAGCGCTTCGTTTTTTGCCTGAAGATCTTGATTCTGAGTGGTCAGCTTGTTCAGCGATTCGCCAAGTTTATTTACCGCTTGAAAAATCGGTTCGAGTATCTTACTGAACATTGCCGTCACTGACTCCAAGATCGCTTTGAGCGTTATCGAGTCAATGCCTGAATTTTGTGTTGGTGCTGGGCTAAAGGCCTGCGGCCTACACCACATATATTCGGTGGTGGTCCTTACCTGTTTCACCAAGGCGCTTGTCGAACCTGTTGCGCTCACGCTGTCGCTACCATTTGCGAGTAGGCCGGCGGCTGTCCTGGAATCGATTGCTTGAGTCTGAGCTACTGGGTCTGCTTCCATAGTATAAATCCTCCTAAAAGACTATCTCTATGGGTATGTTCGCGAGATCTAAGCGCTAGTTTCCTACTTTTTCGACAAGTGTCTCGGCTTATTTTCCGCGCGTGCGGAGTCAGAGAGAATTAGCGAGCCCCCGGATAGGATCCTATGTACTCGACAATTGCCGAAGAGACTTTCCTTGCACCTAACTCATTAAAATGCATATCATCATAGAAGACATTCCTTTCATTCTTGAGCCTGTTCTCTAAGTCTACAACCTCCACGCCCTCTTCTTGCGCAACAGCTCGGAGTGTCTCGTTGAATCGTGATAATCCAATGCCGAGAGCCGCCGAGGAGTAATATTCCCTTCCGCTACTATGCCCAGCCCAAAGAAGCTCTTCACGAACTTCGCCAGGAGGACGCCCCCACATGGACGGCTGTGTGATCAGGATCAACCTAATGCCGCCTTCCTTGGCAATCTTAGAAATCCACTTTAGATTGGCTGAGTATTCGCCGAGAATCGGCGCTAGGTCAGGCAGATCCTCTAAATATGGTGCGGCCTGTTTTCGCTGAAGACGCGCCTCTACCATCCCCGATCCCCGTTCATCCTGGAAAAAGAGAGCGCCATTACTAGAGCTCGAGCTCCGCCAAATGTCGTTAAATAGTCTTAACTGGTTCCAAACTGCAGATCTTTTATAGAGCGGTCGCTTGGCATCATAAACGGAGAACCTCAAATCGTCAGGATAACGGCTGAATGCATGCCCAATGCTGTAACGATCGAATGCGTTAGTGCCGAATTCAAGCGCGGCGTACCTTTCACCCTCCCGCAAGCGCAACAAGAGATCATTGACTCCTATAAGCACGAGATACTCGCGGATTTGCGGATATACCCGGCTCAGAAACCTAATCTGTTGAAGATTGTGGCGAGAACTTCTTCCACTTTGACCAACATTTCCGACCCATACTGCGTGGCCGGATAGCTTGGCGAGCTGTTCCTGCACAAGGTACGGCCAAGTCTCCCGCTGATCAAGATAGAGGCACTCGGTGGCGCTTCCGCCAAACGCCAGAATACGCCTCACTGGTCCAGCGGGAATCTCCTCACCTCGCATGCCCTCGCTATTGGTAACAAACCACGAAGGGCCGCGAATACCGGGAAAGGCCTCTTCTGCGGGCAAGAATTGCTGTCGAATTCCAGGCTGCCAAACGAAGAACTGCTTTTCAGAGGGAAAAATGAAGGGCAAGCACAGTTCGATGATGCCAAGAGAAATTGCCACGCCACCAAAAAGGCATGCGATACGGATCCCGACACTACGCAAAACGGTGGTTTTCATCAGCAAACAGTAAGTCTAAAGTGCTTATACGTTATGTACGTGGTCAAGAAAGCGCTCCATGCATATGTGTTCTGTGCGGTCACCGCGCTCTCCTCGGTAATCCTGTTTATCGTAGCAAACCTCCTTGCGCTACCCTTTTTGACTGGCGCGCCTCAGAATAGCGCAAACTGCGTATTTCAAAAATACGGTGCTGACACGGTTTTACGTGCATATCCCGGGGTTGATCGCCAACACGTTGAGCAGCTCCTATCGGAGTTCTGTACGCTTGGCCCGCTTCATTACGAACCATTCAGCGAGTCCCGAGAGCGAGTTTTTTCAGGGAGGTATGTCAACGTTGATGAGGCCGGCTTCCGCCAAATAAAAGAACAATGCTCATGGCCTCCAAGCACGGACACCGAAGACGTATTTGTATTCGGTGGCTCGACGACGTTCGGCTACGGCGTGGCAGACGGCGAGACGATCCCCTCATTTCTTCAGGAGGTCATGCGAGAATCCTCGCCGAGAAAAACTTGTGTCTATAATTTTGGTCGTGGCTATTACTATTCGACTCTCGAGAGGATAATGTTCGAACAGCTACTGCTAAAGGGTTTGCGTCCGTCTCGCGCGGTATTTATCGATGGTTTAAATGAGTTTTACTATAGCAGCGATGTTGGTCCATTTTCATCGGAGTTTGCCAAGCTGGCGAATGGGACGATCTATTCTGAATACCGAAATACCTACTTAAGACATTTTCTAAATCGGCATCTTCCGGTGATTCGATTTTGGACACAGATGTTAGGCAAAGAGAGCGTGATCATCGATCCACATCCGGAATACACGGCGATTGACGATCGTGACATCGACAAGATGGTGGATAGATACCTCTTTAATCGACAGTCTATTCATCTCATCGGCGAGCATCTAAAAATCCCTCTCCTCTTTGTCATGCAGCCTATACCTACCCATGCATACGATCTCTCACTGAGTCCATTTGTGAGAAATAGCCCGGAGAAATCGTTTGGTCGGCACTGGACCACTAATAGAGCCTATCCACGTCTATTGCGCTCAGTCGGAGATCAATCTCATATTCTCAATTTAGCGGAGATGCAGCTTAACAGCCGAGAACTTCATTATGTCGACATTGCCCACTACAATCCTAAAATGAATCATGCAATAGCTACCGCAATTGCGCATCATTTGTAGCTATTCGCAGGTAATGGCCCACACAGCTCCGTAAATAGGCCGGGATTACTCTTTACCCAAATTAGCCAGAAGTCTCTCGAATTCCTCGCTCGATGCATTTCTATCAAATGCAATTGTACCCGCCGGCAATTGATAGCCAGGGCTCGAGGGCTCAACTACCGTGAGTATTGTCGCCGCTGACGCCAATTTTCGATTTGCGTCCTGGATATGTGAAAGTGTTTCATGTGAGAGATTCGAGCTTACAAATATTATGCTGGTACTGCCCCGTTCTAAAAGCAATGACGCCTCAGCGCCGTTACTTGCGAAACAACAGTCCATTCCCACATGGCGTGCAAGGTCTCGGATTTTTTCCCGTCCTTCGTTCTCCTCTCCTACCACAAGGACAGCGCGTGGCGGCGAGTCGCGAGTTCTCGAACTTCTCCCGGTCGAACAATCGGGCCCCACCGCAACTTCATCTTTAGAATCTACACTTACAGTTTTCTGTATGTCCTGAACTCTTGACAATGCGGTCTCACATGATGCATTGGCATCCCGCTCAATAAATCCAATAAATCCAATAAATCCGTAAAACTCCGAATCACTTTCCAGCGGAGAAAGCGAAAGACGGACGCGTACGTCGACGTTTCCCTTTTTTGGTGCGAAGATGAATTCCTTTAGCTGCGGAGTCTTAGCCAAAACTTCCCATTCAGCTTTTATCCGAGCCCGATCGCCCGATTCGATCAGTTCGGTCCAATGGGTTGAACTGTTGGTAGATGCGTCCATCCCAAATAGAGAGCGCGCGCGTAAATTGAAGCTCCGCGCGTCACCATTCCGGTTAAAAAGGATGATGCCATAGGGAGCCGTTCCCGCAAGCATCTCAATCTCGCGCTCACGCCGTCGAAGACATGAAACGAGAGTCGTATTCTTGGTGGAAAGCTCTTGTCTCGTGATGTTGAATCGTAGGTGACTTATCATTTCAGCAAGCATCACAAGGAAGACTATAAGCGCTATTCCAGCTAAGAGTACCGGCGCAAATATTCGATTGCCGTTCCTCCCCTCGAAAGTGATATCGATCTGCAGCAACTTGGACAAGGCCACAATCGAATCCGAGACAGTCTGAGGTCTTATGAGCTGCTTCCCAGATTGCGTCAAGAAAAGTGTGGTGCGTTGGCCGCTTGCGACTTCCGAAACTTCGATAAAGAATCCTTCTTCATCACGACCATGAAAAATTTCCCGGAAGCCGTCGGTCGCATCGATCGACGCAATGAGAAAATCTTGCCGGATCGGGTTGCTCAAGGCATCCTCTCCCTCAACACGAAGCGTGATCGGAATGACAACGAGGAGGTCATCACTTGCTTTTTTGGGCAACAATCGACTTTGTAAATCACTTAGCGGAAAAGGTCGTGAATGAAGCGCTAGCTGGGGAAGAAGCGCCGAAAGCTCCTGCGAATCATCTATGGTGATGGCAGCCGGCCCCACCAATACTTCTCCACTCTGCACGAGAATGCGCTGACTTAGGCTGTTGCCGGTCGGCGCCTCATCGAGAATAAGATACAGCGTGCTGATTAGCGAGTCCCTTACATCGACTCTAAGCTTTGCGCCAATTGCGTGTTTATCGGAAAGGTCGTTAAGAGTAACGCCAGAGAAAATCTGCTGCAACCGTGCGGACTCCTGCTCAACTCGTAGCAGGAAATTATCGGACAACTGACGAAGCGCGGCATAGGTTTCACCCTGATACTGCTCTGCGGTCTGTCGCTGGTAAAGCGCAACTACTTTAAACATGAGGCCGCAGCAAACGGTAGCGACCGACACTCTAATTATCGTCGCCATAAGTGCCGCCTTCGGACCAGCAATGGCAGCACGGCAGGTGCACCAAAAAGCCCTGTAGCGTTTTCTCTTACTCCGTGGCGGCACCGTTACAATCCCCTCCAATTTCTCCCGCTACGCGCAACAACTTCTAGTCGCGGATTTTATAGTGACAGCTATTAGTTAGAATCGCCGTCTTGCCACTTTTTCTTAAGAGAATCTATGAGTCTAAAACTATATTTGAGCTTATTCCCAAAGAAAATTACTAGCGTTTTTGATAAGTTATCATACCACAACTGCTTGAGAAGGAGGCCTAGTACCTTGCATCGAATATTAGGGCATCTTTTCCAGAGAATTCTTAATGAGTTACACCACAATCGATGCGCAGGCAGTCGATGTTTCAGAGCGTACTCTCCCGACAACGAAGGGGAGACCTCGGGTGCTATTGGTGAGCGACGCAGCGCTTTCACTCGAGGGGTTCGGACTAGGTCGCACGCTGAGTAATCTGTTCGCCGGCTATCCGCAAGATCGCCTGTCACAATTTGTCCCTCGGAGGACGGCGCTCCCGAACTCCCCTCGATGCCAAGAGTTCGAACCTGAATTTCTAAAAAAAATTAGGCGGAGACACTTCGAATATGTGAATTTCGCACTGGATTGGATAAACCACTCGTACCTTCGTTTTCAAAAATTTCAAAACTTCCCCGATCACGACTTCGTACTCATATGTGGAAGTCACGTCTCCACATTTCTTGTCGGATCAATCGTCGCACGACAAAATAACCTGCCGATTGTAGTCTACCTAATGGACGACCTCGCTGACCTCAATACCAAAAGATGGTTTGGAGGGTCGGGGGACGCCCTGCTACGCTCACTCCTAGAGGGCGCCGCAGGATGGATCATGATAAGCGAAAGATTGGCTTCAACGTATACGAGCCGCTACGGCCTTCAACGACCTCACACCCTTATCATGCACAATCCCGTGCCCAGCGCGTTGCTTTCGGAAACGCCTTTCCCTTCGCTCCAATCATTTTCTATTGCCTATGCTGGGTCGTTGTGGGGAATGCATTTCGATGCACTTCAGGCTTTCGCGACAGCAATCTCGCTATGTCGTCGTCAAGGTCTCGATGTCACGCTCACGATATACTCAGATCCAGATTCGTACTCTCGATTAAAGAATACTGAAGACATGTCGGGGGTCTCGTATGGAGGCTTGATACCCTATCTCAACCTCCATCGACAGCTCAGCCAACATCATCTGCTGCTCGTGGCTTCATCATTCGACATGCGGTATCGGAAGCTCTCGCACTCCTCGGTTCAGACTAAGCTCACCGACTACATGGCATCCGCCCGTCCGATACTCAGTATCGGTCCAACGGATTGCGCGTGTCATGAATTTATTAAGAAATGGGGCTGTGGATACTGTTGCTCCGAAAATACAGCTGAGGCAGTCGCTCGTGTTATTGGAGAAATTTTGAACGATCAGAAACACCACAGCACTCTAGGTGCAAACGGCTTCAAAGCTGTTTTCGAAGAGTTCACCAGCGAAAAAGCCGAGGAGAAACTACTTTCTTTTCTGCGAAGGGTTCTCGGCACATGACCACCGAGGAACTTCAATTTTCAGTGATTATTCCAACCTGTCGACGAAACGATCTGCTTGCCCGCTGTTTACAAAATCTCCGTCCTCACTCGTCCACGCTGGCGTTCGAGATAATCGTCAGCGACGACGCCGGTGATAGCGTCCAACTTGCTCCTCAATTTCCCGAAGTCAAATGGATCATGGGACCGGGAAAGGGACCGGCTGCCAATCGAAATTACGGGTCGCGGCATGCGCGGGGACAATTTCTGGTATTTACCGACGATGACTGTATTCCTGATCCCGGCTGGCTGTGCGCATTCTCCGCAGCCGCAACCGAGGATCCACATTCGAAAGTATTCGAAGGACGAATCGTCGCCGATAGACCTCGGCGAAATCTTGGTGAGTTTGCTCCATTAAACGAAACGGGCGGATTACTGTGGTCCGCCAACTTAGCGATCGAGAGAAATTTGTTCGAATCGATTGGCGGCTTTGATGAGCGGTTTCAACATGCTGCGATGGAAGATGTCGACCTACGAACACGGTTCAGGAAGCTTGGATTTGAGGCGAAGTTCGTTCCCGCGGCAACTGTATGTCACCCTTGGAGGAGTCGCGGCGGCTGGAAGCGCTGTCGCAATCACCGCAACTCAACAAGATTGTACCTCACGCTTCATCCGGACGAGCTCAAGACTCACGGTCCACTTTTTTTCCTTCGACTCTCCGTCTATGGCGTGCTGTTCGAATTCGTGCCCGGGATATTGCGTTACGGCGTGAAGGGCGCAAGCTGTGCACTCATTGAGTATCTCTCAAACATTATCATGGCGCTTGGTGTCATAAAGATTCGTCGGGCGGAGTCCCGCAAGCTATGAAGCCGAGACTCACTCATATAGTTCCTGAATTTGCTCCGTCTCTCGATGCCGTGGGTCAGTATGCGCTCAAAATTGGTGAGCAGCATGCTCAGCTTTTTGAAACTCACTACGTGGTGTTGAGCCGAAACATTGCCGAACCGAATCCTAATATCAGCTTTGC
Source organism: uncultured Bdellovibrionales bacterium (assembly GCA_964510065.1). Classification (GTDB taxonomy): domain Bacteria; phylum Bdellovibrionota_C; class UBA2361; order UBA2361; family CAIXSY01; genus CAZEAC01. Next base: position 15,075 of record CAZEAC010000016.1, read on the forward strand.
GGTCCACCGTTTTCTCCCCGACTCAGAAGGTTGGCGCGACGCTCTTCGCTCACTCGACGGGGTCATAATCCTTCACTACTCGGGATACGGCTACGCTCCAAAAGGCGTGCCACGCTGGCTGCCGCTCGATCTAGAGCGCGCGCTTAGGCACAATCAAAAACTCCGCCTGATCACGGTTTTTCATGAACTAGCGGCTCACGGACCAATTTGGAGCTCGGCATTCTGGCTCTCCCCGGCGCAAAGTCAGATCTGCGATCAAATCTTGACGATCTCTTCCCGAGTGCTCGTAACACACTCGGCAAATCACGCACAGCTACTTCAGCGAAACCCCTTTCAGTCAGCAAGGCTTTCGATCCTTCCCCTCTGCGCGACCGTTGACGAGCCGAGCCTACACACATCACCGTCCTCACGCCGCGACAACGCCTTGGTGTTCGGCACGCATGGCCGAAGGGTCGCGGTTTACCGCGCGGACCCCGCGCTAGTTACTCGAATTCTCGACGCTCTTGGCATTTCTTCGATTATCGATGTCGGCACGGGCACACACCATATCCCCGATACATTCTGCGGACGCCCTGTGCAAAGGCTGGGCGCCCTTACGTCTACTGAATTGGGACCAATTCTCTCCAGCGCAAGTCTCGGGATTCTCGAGTATCCGGCGCGTCTTTTGGGGAAGTCATCCATATTGGCGGCGTACGCCGCGTATGGAGTTCCCACACTTTTGGTGCGTCATGAAAGTGATTTTCATGACGGGTTAACTTCTCAAGAAGTCATGAGTCTTCAGGAAACTCCCAGCCGCGCACAGGCGCAAGACTGTGGCGAGGCGCTCAAAAAATGGTACACGTCACATACGCAAGAAGCGCATGCGCGATTACTCTCTGAGTTTGCAAGAGACGTTGTACAAACTCCCTCGCCGATCAATCCTCCGAAAAAAGTGGCTCTCTTCATGTCTCAGACTACTCAGAATAACGCGCCGTTTCGACTCATGGCGCGGCAATCCGAGTTTAACTTTCTTAGCGTGCTGTTAAGCCGCCCCGACCAGCCCGCGCTCTGGCGCGGCGAGGAGTTTTTGAACAAGTCGATGTTTCAAGCTGGCGGAGATCATTATCTTCCTACTACCATTTTGACCAACATCTCGCCCGTTCCGAGCCTTAATTCATGGTACGGACTTATCAATCGAGGGATTCGGCAAATCGTGCGCGAAAGCGATTGTGTTGTCGTCTACGGTCACCGTTACTTCTCCTTTTGGATCGCGATGTTTTGGGCCAAGTGGTTTGGGAAACCTCTGATCCTCTCAAATGACGCGATCTCCTTAGGCCCCTCGAGGCTCAAAGCGATACTTAAACGGCTCATCTTCCCTGTCCTTTATCGCTCAATCGCTCACCATGTACTTGTGACCAGCAGCCGTTCTAAGCAGTTCCTAAGCTCATTGGGAATAAATACTTCGCGCATAACGGTTACTCCCTACTCCGCAGACAACGAATGGATCGCCAAGCACTCCGAGAGAAGAACAAGAGAGGAGGTGCGCAATACTCTTGCATTACAGGGCACCACAGAGATTATCCTATTTTGCGGCAAATTAATAAGCCGTAAGAATCCTCTTGAGCTTATCAACGCCTTCGCCACAATGAGAGAGTCGTCAAGTGTTTTAATCATTGTCGGCGACGGTCCGTTGAGACCAGAAATCGATGCTCGCGTGGAGACTCTGGGCATTCAAGCCAGAGTTCACATGCTCGGCTTTGTTCCCTACGTGGATCTTCCCTCGCTCTACCGGGCAAGTGATATTGTTGTTCATCCGGCGTCCGACGAACCGTTTGGACTCGTGGTAAACGAAGCCTTTGTCTGTGGTACCTGCGTGGTCACGAGCGACAGGGTCGGATCCGCGTTCGATCTGATTTCACACGGCGAGACCGGATTTAGCTATCCCTCGGGTGACGTGGCGAGGTTACGCGAAATCCTCGAAATGCTGCTTCAATCTCCGAAGCTTCGAAGTCACTGCGCCGAGAGAGCGAAACAGCGAATTTCTTCTTGGGGACCGCGCCAAAATGTCGATCGGCTCGCCGAAGCAATTCGGATATCTTTATTATAATAAACTCCATGCGAATATTGATAATATCAAGGCTCTACTCTCCCAGTATCGGCGGCGTCGAAACGGTGATGCGCCTACTCGCGAAGGAGTTTACGAAACTCGGGCACACGGTAAGAGTACTCACCTATTTACCCGGCGAGGACAGCCCCGGACCTGTCGAAGTCATCCGAACACCTAGTGCGCTTCAGTTTCTCAAGAGTATCATATGGTCAGACATTATTCTGCAGCCGAATCTTAGCCTGAAGCTCGTCTGGCCGGGGTTATTAATTGGAAAGCCCACGGTAATCAGCCATCAGCAGTGGTATCTCGGAACTCACGGCGCGGAGCGCTTGATCGATCGACTAAAGCGCTGGCTTTGCCGGTGGACAATCAACATCTGTTGCAGCCGCGCTGTCGCCAATCATCTTGGCCAAGAATCCCGAGTCATCCCTAATCCCTACGAATCAGAGGTCTTTTATGAGGAGAGCTTAAGGCCACGTGACCATTCGATGATTTTTGTCGGGCGGCTGGTTTCCGATAAAGGGGTGGATATTTTGGTAGAGGCACTCCGTCACCTAGGTAATCGCGCTCCGCGCTGCGTGGTGGTCGGCGAAGGACCGGAACTCCCGCGCTTGCGGTCCGCAGTTACCTCGGCATTGCTATCGGAGAAAGTGATTTTTACCGGGTCGCTCCAGGGGCACGCGCTTCGGGAAGAACTTAATCGACACGAGCTACTGGTCGTACCATCCAAGACTCCTGAACCTTTCGGAATCGTCGCGCTCGAAGGAATAGCTTGTGGCTGCTTCGTTATCGGCACTTCGCGAGGCGGACTTTCTGACGCGATTGGACCGTGCGGCATAACTGTGCCTAACGGCGACGCATTGGCGCTCGCGCAGGCGATAGAGGAATCACTCAAAAACCGTGAGCTCCGAAAGGAATGGCGATCCAAAGTATCCTCCCATCTCGAACAACATCAGATTAATCGGATCGCTCGTGAGTACGCGAATTACATGGAGCAGAGCATACAATGAAGGGCGCATTTCTCGACCCGGAAAAGGTACTCAACGGCGCGTCGCTGTTTATCGCCGCGCTGTTTATTTGTATGCCACTTTCTTGGCGACGGCTCGTGAAGATTGCGCTTGTATTGGTGATATTCGAGGGCGCGGTACGAAAATGGCTCCTTCCGAGTCTCAGTCAGTTCGTGTATTTCGGCAAAGACTTCATATTGGTTATCGCCTATATGAAGTACTTTGCCTCACGTGAGCCGAAGTACGATCGAGTTGCTCTCGACAGCTTGTTGCTCTTTCTGATCGTCGCCAATTCATTGTTTATTATGGTGCAAGCCTGTAACTTCTCGCTTGGCTCGCCAATCGTAGGTCTCATTGGGGTAAGAAATTATCTGGTGTTTCTCCCTTTGATATTTATCGTCAAGGAACTATTCAGGTCACAGGAAGAGCTTGCGAACTATATCAAAATGTATCTCGTTTTGGTCATTCCAGTGGTAGCGCTTGCGATACTCCAGCACTTCTCACCGGCCGATAGTCCGCTCAATATGTATGTATCCGAGGAAGACGCTGCCAAAGCGCTGGTTGGAACAAGAGTGCGAACGACAGGAACATTCTCATATATCGCCGGGTTTGCATCCTATCTGCAGACCATGGCGGCGCTTGCAATTCCTATGCTAGTGCTCCAGCTTGACCGCTCTTGGCACAACATTCTTCGTGGAATATTGGTGGCAATCGTCACCGGGATCATCTTCTCCGGATCGCGAACCCCCGTGCTCTCAGTGATTCTCTTTGTGCTCGCTTATTTTGTCTGTAATAAAGTGCTGCGCAAAATGGGACTCTACAAGAAATTTATTATTCCTGGACTTGTTATGGCGATGGTCTTGCTGCAATTTCTAGCCGGATCACTTGAAAGTCTTATTCAACGCTTTTCTAACGATCAGCACCTCGGCATGAGGGTGTTGGCAAGCATCACTACGCCCTTTGACTACATACTGCATAGCGGCTTTTGGGGATACGGTGCAGGTGCGACCTATCAGGCGGTGGGAAGGATTCGCGAAATGTTTGGTCTACCCTCCGGTGAACAAATTCCGGTATTTTTCGAATCAGAGCCCGAGCGGATCATGCTGGAACTTGGTCCTCTCGGTTTTATGCTCTGGTATGCGCTGCGAATTAGGTTGATGATCGTACTTTGGCGCTGCTATAGCAGCCTCTCCTTCCCACTTCTTCGCGAGCTGGCGCTCTCTTGCTTCCTCGTGCATTCAATATCGTTTCTAGGCCAGATGGTCTTTCAAGTGACCTTTTCGGTGTACTACTGGTTTTTAGCCGGCTTTGCGTTACTCCTTCCGAGCATCGAGCAACGAGAACTTGCTGAAGAGAATGTTCTAGATTCAACTTCGTCATTTGAATTTGGCGATGAATCTTTGACAGGAGTTAACGACGAGAGCTACCGATGATTACGCGATCCGTGCTATTTTCGCACCCTCTCGGCGCTCCATTCGCCACTCAGGCGTTGTGTGCTCTCGCGGAGAATCGCCTGCTCAGTGAAATCGTCACCGCGTTACACATTTCGCACTCGACAATTTCAAGATTACGTCATCTTTCCGGCGGAAGTTGCATTGCAAACGAGCTTTCTCGCCGAGCCTGGGTACCTCTCGAGCTTGAGGTTCACTGCACTTGCTATCCAATGCGCGAACTTCTAAGGCTCTTTCTCCTCAAATCAGGAATCAGCCAAGTACTCGGCCTTAATGCTCACGATCTTGCGAGCCGAGTTTATGAATCTCTGGATAGAGTCGTCGCCGAGCGCCACCTCGAAGGTTCATCGTGTGATACGCTCTATGCCTATGAAGATGGAGCAGCGACAAGCTTTGAGCGTGCGAAAGCTCTCGGCAAACTCTGTATATACGATCTTCCCATCGTGCACTACCAAACCGCTGCACGGATCCAAAAGGAAGAGCAGGAGCTATTTCCGGAGCTCGCCGCCTCACTGCAGGCCGCGCACGAACCTCGCCGAAAAATCGAGCGAAAGGATAAAGAGCTCGCGCTTGCCGATCGTGTAATAGTGCCTTCCCGATTCGTATATAATTCGTTGATCGATACCGGTGTAAGCCCGGCTAAGATTGGAATTGTACCCTACGGATCGCCCGTTTACTTTACTGCCAGAGCGCACGCACCAAAAAAATTCCGAGTTCTCTTTGTGGGGAGGATAGGCCCGCGCAAGGGAGTGCATTATCTCCTCAAGGCGTGGAACAATCTACGGCTTCCCGATGCCGAGCTGTTGCTCGTCGGTATTAATGAGTTTCCGCCGGCATTTCTAAACCGTTATCAAAATGATCCGACTATCACCATCGCACCTTCAAAGCCGCATCACCTACTCGAGAGCTGCTATCAGCAGGCGAGTGTGCTCGTGTTGCCGTCGCTGGCCGAGGGGTTTCCGCTCGTACTCCTTGAAGCGATGCGCTGTGGGGTCCCGGTCATCGCAAGCAGCCACTGCGGCGCCGAGGATCTTATTGAGCAGGGCATACAGGGATTTGTTGTGAAAGCGCGAGATCAAGATGCCCTAGAACAGGCGATAGAGCTTCTTTATCGAGAACGGGAGCGAGCTGCAGAAATGGGGAGAGCAGCTTTCCGACGCGCTCTCGATTTCAGCTGGGATCGCTACAGGGAGGGAATCAAGAAGATTCTAATTGGAGATCGCGCTGATGCTTAAACTTCACCTTTGGGCCCCTAACATGTTTGAATTTAAGGGCGGCATACAGGTGTTCTCTCGACTTCTGCGCGAAGCAATTCTCGAAGACGGCAGCTCCGTCTCAACTTTTCTTAAACTCGAGCGAGCGTCTTCCGTGCCAGCCGATGCGCGGAACATCCATTGTTTCGGGACTATCCCGCCCCTCTTTCGCACCGCCTACTTTGCGCTTGCCGCCATGAGCGCGGCGATTCGGCAAAGACCCGCACTTATACTCTCGACACATCTTAATTTCGGTCCTGCCGCGCTCTGCGCGCGAAAGCTGGCCGGAATTCCATATTGGTTGGTCGCGCATGGAGTCGATGCGTGGGGAATCGCGCCCGGGCGGCGCCTCCTTGCGCTGGAAGCCGCGGATAAAATTATCGCGGTGAGCCGTTACACAAAACAAAGAATCCTGGAGTCATACGCAATCGAGGAGAGCAGAATTGCTCTCCTTCCGAATAGTTTTGAAGAGAATCGCTTTACTATCGGAGCACGCCCTGCCAATTTAATGGACAAATTCCAGATTGCCCCTCAGGATCCAGTGATTCTATCAGTTTGTCGACTCGACGCGCGTGAAAAATATAAGGGGTACGATCTCATTATTGATTCTCTGCCGAGACTTCTGCGGAATTTTCCCCGACTGCGCTATCTAATAGTCGGTACGGGCAACGATTCCGCACGAATTCAGAAAAAGATAGACGATGCAAAGCTCAATTCGCATGTGACTCTCGTCGGCAGGGTATCGGACGCCGAGCTTCCCGAATATTACCGGCTCTGCACCCTTTTTGCATTGCCCAGCACCGGCGAGGGCTTTGGCATTGTATTTTTGGAGGCGCTCGCCAGCGGAAAGCCGGTTATCGCGGGAAATCTTGACGGATCGGTTGATCCACTCTGCGACGGTGCACTTGGATCACTTATCGATCCGCGCTCACACGATGAGTTTATCGCCTCGACGGAAAGAATATTAGTGAAACAATGCAACAACGAGCTCGTCCAGGAGGGGCAACGGCTTCGGAGCGAAGTAGTGCGGAGATTCGGGCAAGAAGCATTCGCAAAACAGGTTACCGACCTTCTTGCAATGGCGGCTCTATGAGAGTGCTGCATGTGCTCCCCTCGATATCTTCAAAGCTTGGTGGGCCATCAGAGGTTGCATTCCAACTCGTGCGTGGACTTATCGAGGAAGGAATCAGCGCAGAGATTGCGACCACTGACGACGATCGGACCGATACGCTCCCGATTCCCTCGCACTGCTGCACACTATATCGAGACGTTCCCGTATGGGTATTTCCGCGTGAACAACTGCGTAGGAACGAGTTCATACCATCGCGTGCACTCGCAGCTTGGTTAATGCACTCGGTGCGCAATTACGATTTCGTTGATATTCACTATCTCTTTACCTTCTCGTCGACCGTCGCGTCATATGCCGCGCGGTGGAGTGGAGTTCCGTATAGCGTAAGAACAATGGGTCAGCTCGCTCCCTGGTCTCTGGCGCAAAGTGGACTGCTCAAGCGCTGCTACCGCGCGGCGTTTGATAACAGTATGCTTAGGAAGGCCGCGCTCGTCCATTGCACTTCGAATCCAGAGGCGGATGATGCACAAGCAGCCGGCGTGTCAGCACCGATCAGGATATTACCGTTGGGTGTCGAGCGGACTACGCGCATAGCAAATGCTTCGGCAATCACACATTCCCGTTACAAGATTCCGATGGAATCGCCGATCCTTCTATTTCTTTCGCGTTTGCATCCTAAGAAGCGGCCCGATCTGCTGATACAGGCGCTTAAAAGTCTCGGTGAATCATCAAGAGCACACCTGATAATCGCAGGAGACGGCGCACCGGAGTATCTCGATGAGTTGAAACGCTTGGCCTATTCCCTTGCGCTAAAGGATCGAGTCCACTTTATCGGATTCATCGGGGCCGCTGAACGTAGCGCACTTCTTCAAGGCTGCGATGTTTATATTCTTCCATCCCATTCGGATAACTTTGCGCTCGCTCTAGCCGAAGCACTCGAGGCGGGAGCCGCAATCATTACCACAAAAGAAGTGCAGATAAGCCCCGAAATTGTCGAGGCGCAAGCAGGAGTTGTGCTTCAAGACGTCGAAAAAGAGCTCTCCAAGAGCATTCGCCAGCTTATTGAGAATCCGTTGCTTCGCCAGGAGCTGGGGGCACGTGCACGAGACCTCGCGCACAATAAGTACAACTGGAAAGCTATCGTCAAAGATTTGGTTAAGGTCTATTCCGAAGCAATTAGCAATTGAGCAGTTTTCAAACCTACCTCCTCACGCTATGCCGTGCCCGGGGCGTCGTATATTGCGTGCCGCGCGCGCAAAACGAGCGCTAATTCTCATGTTTTTCTGTATCTCTTACTCCTGCTCGTGAATTTGAATTGCCAAATACAAAATGATTCAATCCACTCACTACATTTCGAATTAAATTTGGCAATGGTGTTATTTCTCGAATAGCCATATCCACAAAGTCATGCTCTCTTCTCAATTTCTCTGCTTCCTGAGGAAGCTTCTTCGAGCGCTCACTTTGATCTTTCATTCTATTTACCTTTTTCGAGTGCATTCTTACCTGCTCAGATAACTGAAGACATGTTTGCTCCAGTTCACTATTATGAGATTGATCAGTAAAAAAGCAGACATATCCTCGCAGCTCACCTAAAGACAGGACTGGACTCCCTTTGCATTTAACAAGCACCACGGCATCCTTCGATCCTTGAAATTGAAACTGCTCCTCAAACGCAATCATTTGCTCAGATGATCTAATCCATAACTCCATTGCTCTCACTCGATCCGAATCAAGGACACAATCGTACCAGTTGTGTCTCTCGAAGTAGTCAGCGCTTCGGCCAAACAGCTCCAAGAACGTTGAATTTTGATAAATGCAATTGCCTTGCGGCGATACGATAGCTAAACCAAATGGCGCTACATCAAAAATCGTCCTCAGCTGTTCCTCCCTGGTCTTGACTTTTGACTCCAGGCGCCCTGTTTTGGTATCGAGTCTTAGTACTTCGCCCCGAGCCAGCGCAAGTACTGCGATTAGCCAATAATTAAATACTATCCCGGCAATCATAAGTAAAATGGAGAAGCATAACAGCCAATTCGAAATCCCATACAATGGTGAACTTGAGACAGATAGACTCCACGTTAGATTCCCAAACGAAACCTCTTGCCGCTTAATTCGCGACTTGAGACCGAACGTTACTCCAGTTCGCGATTGACTAAATACAACCCGTTTATCGTCAGCCGAAGCGCCCTCAAGCAGCTCTATGTTCAGTTGAGAATCTATCTTCGCCGACGAAATTACGTCTTGGATAAAGTTTTCGGGGTCAAAAATTGCATGAACGTAACCGACAATTCGAGCTCTCTGATTAGTTTCATCAAATATCAACACTGGATAGGAGAGAAAAAGTCCATCACTTGTGATGTCAGGTTCTCGGAGCACAGTGAGAGAATCATCGACCGACTCAAGAGATCTTCTTAATTGCTCGTTATCTTTCAAATTATACCCGAGCCAAGATCTATACAGCAGGAATGGTTCTACATATTTAACCGCCAAAACGTTGCTGGACTCCTTTGTACTACGCACCGAGTATGTTTCATACTCTTTGCGAGTACGATTTTTTTCGCGAACCATTACTTCGAAGCTGTCTTTTTGATCCGCTGGAACGAATTGCGAGTACCACAACGAAGATATGACAGCGTCCTGCTTCCTTTTGCCTAACAACGAAAAGCTCTCGAACCATCTATCAGCGGTGTTAGAATCATCTTTTACTTCCTCTGCGAATAATTCTATGAGCGACTGATATTCTTGGATGAACGCCAATAATGTCTGGGAGATTTTCCCATAAGACAATTCAAATTGCCTTTGACTATGAGAAATAAGAATCAGACTGAATCCGATAGACACCGAAAACGAGAGTAGCAAACTGAAAATTGAAATTATCAGTGATGGTTTATGATGCAGTACTGCCTTAAGGGCAGTTTTCAACCCACGCAAGCCTTCTACATTTTTTGAGCTCGCTCTGCCCATCACACTTCGATAGTGTTGCAAAATTTGTCATCGATTACCCCCTACGCTTCTGCATCTTAAAATACAATTTGCGGAGAAGGTCCTAATTAGAAGAATCACTGCTCGTTCAGCTAAGCAATCGAAATTCTTACTAATAGATCTCGCCAACCTAATAAAATAACTTGAAATGAATGTGCATTGGCGTAAGTGACTGAAAAGTGGGCGCTTATAAAGAGACTACTATTAACCGATATATACCAGCTCAGCACCCCAGGCGAGCTCACCTAATACCAAATAACGCCGAAATCTTTCGACCAGAACCGAGAATCAACGCATAGGCAGCATTACGTAACTTCTGCTTTACTCGCACCCTCTGAAAATACCAGTTTCTCGAGATATTCTTCGGTAGCTCGCTCTTTCGATTATTGGTGAGCACGCAATAAAGTGCGTGACTCGATAGGTCCTTCTCCTCAAATTCTTGTGGCTTGCACGCGCACACAAACACTCCGGGTTCGGTAGGATCTTTCTCAATCGAACGAATACTGAAGTCCGAAAAGATCCGATCGAAATCCTCTTTCTCAAATCGCCAGAAATCATGCGGGAATCCGTGAATTGCGTAGCCGCGCGAACGCGTCGTGACAACAAGGATTCCACCCGGGCGAAGTACACCTTTTAAATTTTTGATAACTGCCTGCCAGTCTTTTGCATGCTCAACTACCTCGACACACAGCACCACATCAAAGCTCTCTTTGCCAAAGGTTTTAATGAGATGCTCACCGGAGCAGACAAGATCGACCCCTCTCCCGGCTACGACATCGACTCCAAGGTACTCGCAAGGGGCCCAATGCTTTATAAGCGGCGCCACGCTTCCATTGAAATCACATGAGCCCACGTCAAGAACTCTGCGGCCAACAATGTCATCTCGCGAGATATGTTTCGCTACAAAAATTGCGGCACTTACGTTTGGCATTGTGCAACATCTCCTTTTACCGGCTGAACCTCCGAATGGGGTGAGAGGGAGAGCCATCGAAGTCCGTCGCTTCTGTGTTCACTCAACATCAAGAGTGCGCTCCGCTCGACAAAAGTATTGCTAAAAATCCTTGGAAGGTTTAACGGGAGATCCTCTTTTCGCCGACTACATGCCGTAATAACCATGCCCATGTGTGTCAACTCAAAGCGTCGTGCCATCTCGTCACCAAGGCTTGGATTATCTCGTTCATGAAGTTCCAGCAGTACCTCTACATTCCGCAAAGCCGGTACAATGCGTGGATCGAGCAAAGACCTTTCCGCCCCCTCTATATCGACCAGCACAAAGGCGTCGGCGCAATCCTCGAGGCAATTCTGTAGGAGTGTAGGCGTACACTCGCCGTGGATGGAGAGACGTTGTTCAATTCGATTGAGTCGCGCAAGTCTCTCAAGCAGCTTTCGGGCATACTTGTCGGACTCAAAAGCAACCACTCTCGCAAAGGGAAGTCTAAGCGCCAATCCTACCGAATAATATCCCTCAGCCGCCCCTATGTTGACGACCAATTTCGGTTTCCTCGCAATTGCCTGCTCAATTGGCGGCACGACCTCGCGCTCATACACCCCAAGCAATTTCGGGTAATAAGCCGAGTAAAATGCCGTCTCTAGATATCTCATGCCCTTAAAGGGGCCGCCGAGAACTCGATCCCCAACCATGCAGCGGGAGAGAAGCCATTGAGTAAGCCGAATTCCTAACGTTTTAAAGTCAAACACAAAGATTCCTCGCCAGGCTCTTAAGATGAATCAGCGCAGCTCGAATATTCATCATTATAACTGGCTTCTCCTCAATTTTTATGCCGATTTACTGCTGCCAATGTATCTACAATACGGATCTGGATTCTGCGCTCCGCAAGAGTGGACAAACTATGACAGTAGTCCAACTCTTCGTCTTGAAAGGCTTCCCATTATCGGAAGACTGATTACGAAGAATGAGCGACGGTTTCCTGGTAATATTCGCTTTGGTGATATTGTTAAAGGTTTGCCGATCCGGCCCAATAGCTGTCAGGCCATCTATTGTTCGCATGTACTGGAACACCTCGCGTATGAAGACCTATTAATAGCCTTAGATAATACGTTCCAATACCTAAAAGCTGGTGGGACATTTCGCGCTGTTTTACCGGATTTGAGATACCTGGCTAATGAATATTTGCAGAGCCAGCATGTCGACGCAGCCTACAATTTCATGCAAGCTTCAGGACTCGGACAGAAAACGCGCGCTCGAGAAATGAAGAGTTTTCTTAAAGAGTGGTTTGGCAATAGCCGACACCGCTGGCTATGGGATAAAAAGTCACTCTCTGCTGTTTTGGAAAGAGTTGGATTTACCGAAATCAGAGGAGCGAATTACGGCGATTCCAGTAATGATATGTTTAAATTAGTAGAAGATCCAGCCAGGTTTGGCGGTTCTTTTGCGATTGAATGCACCAAACCATGCAGATGATTTCTTTGAGTTGCCACAACAGGCGCTAACTCCCCGCTGCGTCATACTTCTTTTACTTCCCTAATAAGATGCATCGGCCCAACACAAATGTTCATCATTAATATTGGCGTCAGTCTCATTTTTTTATATGCCCAACCATTGCTGCCGAATGTGCGGATGTCTCACCCTTTTCGAGTTCCTCGATCTGGGCTATTCCGCGCTCGCTGACGCATTTCTTAGATCTCCGGAATCTCAGGAGACTCAAATTTTCTATCCTCTTACCGTACTTATGTGTCGTGAGTGCGGACTTGCCCAACTTGATTGCGTGGTCTCAGCCGACAAGCTCTATGGCGATCAATATGTTTACGATTGCTCGGTTACCGCCGCGGGCAGGACACATTGGAACGAGTTCGCGCGCACCGTTCATCAAAAACTCGGGCTTAATCAACAATCCCTTGTAGTTGATGTCGGCTCCAACGTCGGGTTCTTGCTCGAATGCTTTAAAGGCCTAGGGGCAAGAGTGCGTGGGATTGAACCCGCACCAAGAGTCGCCGAGATCGCGTGCTCAAGAGGAATTCCCACTAAGAATTCTTTTTTTAGCGTGGAGCTCGCGCGTAATCTTCGCGCTGAGCACGGTCCGGCAACAGTCATCACTGCGACAAACGTCTTCGCGCACATTGATAATCTTCATGTATTTATGGAGGGCGTCGACATACTGCTGGGTTCTCGTGGCAATCTAATCCTTGAGTTCCCGTACCTACTCGAACTCGTTCAAGGGCTCGCGTACGACACCGTCTACCACGAGCATCTTTCCTACCTATCGATAAAACCGCTCAACCGATTCTTCTCCAGTGTCGGTTACACTATCACGGATATTGTGCCCCAAGAGATCCACGGGGGCTCGCTGCGAGTAGTCGTGGGACGGCGTAATGAATGTACGCGGGCATCGTCGGTCGATGAGTTTATCACGCGGGAAGAAAGCGCCGGACTCTACAACGAGGAAAAGCTGCGCATATTTGCCGAAAACGTCAAAACCAGTCAGGATCAGTTAGTCTCGCTGCTTCGGACACTCAAAAGCCGCGGCTCCTCGATCGCCGCGGTGAGCGCTCCCGCGAAGGGAATGACGCTCCTTAATGTATGCAAAATAGGCACCGATCTGATTGACTGCATTAGCGAAAAAAGCCCGCTTAAGATCGGTGCACGCGCCCCCGGGGTGCTTACGCCAATCGTCTCCGACCAGGAGCTCCTCCGTATTGCGCCCGACTACTGTCTGCTCCTCGCCTGGAATTTCAAGGACGAAATTCTCAAAAACCTGGCCCCGCTTCGCGACCGGGGCAGCAAGTTTATCATTCCTCTTCCCTATCCCACTATTTTGGAGCCGTAGCGTATGAAACATCGACATATTTCCCCCGTCCATAGCGATCCACGCGGATCGATCACAGATATCGTGGAAAATCAAAGCATTCAGGCTGCGACAATTATCACGAGCCGGGCCGGCGCTATTCGAGGCAATCACTTTCATAAGCTCACGGTACAGTACCTCTACCTTCTATCGGGGAAGATACTGTATCGCACCCGGCTTATTTCGGGGGAGATAGTCGATACAGAGCTCAATCCAGGCGACCTCATCGTGACCGAGGTCCTTGAGGAGCACGCGATGAAATCACTCGAAGAATCATCCTTTCTCGTGCTTACCGCAGGACCGCGGCAGGGACGTCAGTACGAGCTGGATACGTATAGAGTTGAATCGCCGCTCATCGCCGAACAATGATCCGTGTTCATACGCCACAATTTAGCGGGAACGAAAAAAAGTACCTCGCGCAGTGCATCGACGAAGGCTGGATTTCCTCAGAAGGGCCTTTTGTAAAGCGACTCGAGCAAGCCTTCGCCGCGCACCACCATGTCGCACATGGCATCGCCGTCACCAATGGATCCGCCGCGCTGGACATCGCACTCAAAGCCCTCGAGCTAAAAGCGGGTGACGAAGTAATACTTCCCACGTTTACCATTATCTCATGCCTTCTTGCGGTGCTGCGCTGCGGCGCGACGCCGGTCCTTGTCGATAGCGATCCTTTCACCTGGAACATGTCGGTTGAGGAGGTACTTTCGAAAATTACTGGCAAAACTAGGGCAATCATGCTCGTTCACCTCTACGGCCTTCCGGTCGACATGCAGCGAGTCGTAGACCGCGCGCGGGCCACAAATATCGCGATTATCGAAGACTGCGCGCAGCTTATGGGGCAGTGCTACCACAGTAGCCCGGTAGGATCCTTCGGAACCGTCGCCACATTTAGCCTCTACGCCAATAAGAATGTCACCTCCGGGGAGGGCGGGATGATTGTTTGCGATAACACCGTGATCGCGGAGCGCTGCCGCTCGCTCAGAAATCTCTGCTTTCAAGCATCGAGGCGATTTGTACATGAGGAAATAGGCTGGAATGCCCGGCTGAGTAATCTCCAGGCTGCCGTCGCGCTCGCCCAGTATGAGAAACTTGGCGAGACTCTCGAAGCGAAGCGTCGTGTTGCGGCGCTTTACAATAATCTCTTGGCAGACATTCCGGCGATTCAACTGCCCCTTCCCCGAGCCGACTACTCCGAAAACCTTTACTGGATCTATGGAATCGTGATCAACGATGACGTCTCTTTCGACGCCGCGGAGGCAATTCAACGACTTAGCGCGCATAAGATCGAGGCCCGGCCATTTTTCTGGTGCATGCACGAGCAGCCCTTGGCACGAAAGCTCGGCCTCTTTCATGAACTGTCTTTTCCTCACGCCGAAAAGCTCGCGCGCCGAGGACTCTATATCCCCTCTGGAGTAGGCCTACTAAACGATCAGATTCATGAAGTCTCAAAGGCGCTGCATGCAATCTTCTGAGCACACCGATCAACGCGGGCTATTTCGCGAACTCGAGGTGGGCTCGGGGAGAGTATTTGTGATCGGAGATATTCACGGCTGCGCCGAAGAAACTATGACTATTCTGGAGATGCTGAATGGCACTCTCCTTCCGGAAGACTATATCGTGTTTCTCGGCGACTATATCGATCGAGGTCCGCAAAGCGCGCAGGTCATCGAGCTACTTCTTCAGTTCAGAGCGGCATTTCCCAACTGCCGTTTTCTCAAGGGAAACCATGAGCAGATGTTGCTTGAATTTATCGACGGACCACGAAGCATGTCGAATCGCTTCCTTAAATTCGGGGGACTCGAGACTTTCCAAAGCTATGGCCTCGCACCGGCTGATTACTTCGAAAAGCCGCAAGCGGGGCTTCCGGATCAACATCTACGATTTTATCGTTCGCTCGAGCTGGGTCTTATTTGCGGCAAATTCTTACTTGTGCACGCGGGTATCGGCCCGGATTTAAGCGTCGAACAGCAAACCGAGGCGCATATCCTCTGGATCCGAGAGGAGTTCGTCAATGTGCCCCATCCACTTCCCTACACGGTTATCTTCGGGCACATGCCCTTTGATCAAGTGAAAATGGATCTTCCCTTTAAAATGGGCATCGATACAGGCCTTGTCTTTGGAAATATGCTTACCTGCATTGAGCTAAAGGAGGGAACCGCTCATCAGGTTCGGAAGGGCAGTCGTCATATAAAGCATCGAGCGCTTTGGTAGTCGGCGCCTGCGGCTCAGAATTGAATCCTATTTAAGTTCATTAGACAGCACGCCGATAGCTACGTCAGGAGCCTTCTCACGTACATGCCAAAGCCTCGAAGGATTATCGTCACCGGATCATCAGGCCTTATCGGCTCTGAAGTATGCACCCACTTCGCCAAGAGTGGCTGGGAGATTCACGGCGTGGACAACAATCAGCGCGCGGCTTTCTTCGGTCCGCAGGCCGACACTCGGTGGAACCAAGAGCGGCTTCAGATCACCATTAAGCATTTCACGCACCACGAGCTCGATATACGTGACAGATCTTCAATATTGCAGCTGGTACAAGAGATCTCTCCCCAGGCAATCGTTCATGCAGCGGCACAACCAAGTCATGACTTCGCCGCAAAAGTGCCATTCGACGATTTCGATGTTAATGCTGTCGGTACGCTCAACCTTCTCGAGGCAGTCCGTCGCGGCGCTCCTGAAGCAGTCTTCGTTCATCTTTCGACGAATAAGGTATATGGCGACGCACCAAATGAGATCCCCCGAAAGGAGTTGGCAACGCGATGGGACTATGCCGATTCCCGCTTTGAACGGGGAATACCCGAGACATTTCGTATCGACCAATCGAAGCACTCAATTTTTGGCGCCTCAAAAGTCGCGGCCGACGTCATGGTCCAGGAGTACGGCCGTTATTTCGGTATTCGCAGCTGTTGTTTACGCGGAGGCTGCCTCACCGGGCCACAGCATGGCGGCGTCGAGCTTCACGGATTTCTAAGCTATCTCGTGCGCTGCAACCTTGAGGATCGGCTCTATCGTATCTACGGCTATCTTGGAAAGCAGGTGCGAGACAATATTCACTCCCATGATGTCGCCTCTTTCATCGAACAGTTTGTCGAGGCTCCTCGCGTCGCGGAGGTATACAACATCGGCGGTGGGAGAGACAATAGCTGTTCAATTATCGAAGCGATCGATCTGGTCTCCAAAATAAGCGGCAAGGCGATGCGCACTGAGTACGTTGAAAGGAATCGAGAAGGCGATCACGTGGTGTATTATAGCGATCTGAGAAAAATGATTGAGCATTACCCAACCTGGCGCATCACACGCTCGCTTTCGAAGATTGTAAACGAACTGGTCGAGAGTTGGAGCATACGCTTCATTGACGAACATGCTTCAAAAGCACTCGAGTTAAACAACGCTCGCTGAGTGTTCATTTGAACTAGACGGAATCACATTCTCGACTTCACGCCATATCGCCTTGCTTCGGCACCCGTCATCACAGACTCACTCGAAGTTTTCAAATCACTTCATTCCTATCGCCTCACCGACAGTCAGCTCAACCCCTGCTTCAACCTGGACCACCGTGAGAGTGGAAATCTCCCGCTGCTGCGCTTCAAAGTCAATAAAGGTAAAGTTCCCCTCACTATCTCGAGCATCGCGGGAACAGGATCGCTGGTATGCTTCTTTTGCTCCACATACCTTCAAATTCGGCGCCCAATCGTCTCGTACAAAAAAGGCATTGCATCCAGCGCTGTTAGTTCCGATCAATCGGTAACCCTTCTTTTTACCGAGAAACTCCAAGGCAGCAATCGAGGCACCCCAGTAAAGCCCAGAGTGGTGCGCCTTGAATCTATTAAAGTCAGGTCGATAAGGCACGGCAATCGGAAGCTTTGATCCGAAAAGGCCGTTGTATTCAACAATCATAAAGACCGGACGTACAGAACTCAGTCGCTCCCATACCCAATAATCATTGCCGTCAATATCGAGACTAAATAGCCCCACTTCCGTCGGAACTCTGGCGCTCGTGAGTACTTCATCTATATTCTCCCGAGAAATATGTACCGCGTGCGAAAAAAGATTGAGGCGCCAAGAACTTTCGAGTTTTTTAACGCTTGTGATGTTGTCCGAGGATCCATCGAATACATATGCCCGCCAATTATTGAGCTCCAGCAATAGCCGTGTATTTGCCTCACGATAATCTTCACAACCTATCTCCACACAGACTTTCAACATATCCGGAAGCGACACGCGCGAGATAAGGTACTGAATTATCCCGTCCTCTCCATACTGACTGAACACTCGAAATTCCGCCTCATGCAGATGCCCTAACTCTTTCGGTAGAAACTGACAGAGCAACTTCGCCTGCAGAACCTTTGAAATAATAATCTCCCGCTCAAGCCGATCGAAGGTGCTAGTGAATGCTGGGTAAATCTTCCGCCATAAAAAACTCATCGGTAAATACATTGTGACAATCCTTTAGAGTATGCCAACCAATTCAGAGACGCCATCGAGTAAAATAGCGTAATCCGAGCTGGCGAAAGCGCCGCCCGATTGATATTCGCCCCGCTGCGGAGTCATCCTCGAAAAGCTTTCGCTGCTCCGCCGCGGAGAGATACTGTAAGTAGAGTTGATCTATTGGTTTCCGCACTCCGCGCGGCATACCAGCCCAGTGAAGAAGATAAGGACCGAATTCGTTTGAAGACGGAATCTCATCCGCACAGTAGTCGCCGGCCCAGCTCGATTCAAAATTGAAGGGAGGAAGGGTAAGATTCGTATAGGCTACCTTTCGCGTGAGGACGAGGTGATTGATCCCTGGCTGCTCGTGAAATTGATGCTCAAGCACCGTGGCTCGAGCATCAAACTCCTCGGCCCGAGTTATCAACTCATCGAGTGAATAAAGACGCTCATCACACGCAAACTGTCCCGAGTTAAATACTAAACGCTGCCAAAGCGAGGACCGCTGCCGAAGAACCTGCGTGAGCTCCGACGTCACGGTGTGGTCGGCATCGCGCCAATGCCCGCAACAGGTTACAAATCCATTATATTCGCGGAGCACATCGGCCGGATTTTTCAGAAACACCACATCACTATCCACAAACTGATAGTTCGAGAGCGTGAGTGTCATATACTTACGCTTTACTCCTGAGGCTGGATACCTCTCCAGCCACTTAAAAACTTTTTCGTCACGTAAATACTCACACCCCGGCGGCAACGCGAATTCATTCTCGCTATACGGAATAACGTTCACGGGAATCGTGCATCCCATCGCGCGAAGCGATCGAACCATCGCCAAGAATCTCAGCTCAACTGTTTTATCGGCAATAGTGACAATAGATTCAATTTTCATGCGCGCATCCGACTCTTTTCGGCAATTACTTCTAAAAACATCTTCACGTACTGATCCCTAAGCGCATTCCAGCTGAAATTCTTAAAGGCCTGCGCATGCCGCGCATAAAATAACTCTCCGGCC
The DNA here is from genome assembly GCA_964510065.1 of uncultured Bdellovibrionales bacterium. Lineage (GTDB taxonomy): Bacteria > Bdellovibrionota_C > UBA2361 > UBA2361 > CAIXSY01 > CAZEAC01. Next base: position 34,169 of record CAZEAC010000016.1, read on the forward strand.
AACAAATCATCTGTTCGCAACCTTTCAAGCAATGTAGCAAGCACGCCCTCTCTCGCGAAGTCCCCATAGATGCCCTCGGCGCCAAGCACAAATCGATTCCCTGATGATTCATGCGCAAACACAGGCAACCCCCATGCGAGCGCCTCGACCATGCTTCGACCGAATCCCTCCTGGTAGGCGACATGACAGAGCGCATCCGAAGCCCGGTAGTATTGATCAATACTCTTATAGTCTACCGTGGCGAAGCGGTACCCTTCCACTCCAAGCAGCCGATCGGCAAGCGCTTTCAGCTCCGGCGTTTCCGCTGTCTCCTCGCCAAGGCAAAGTAGAAATGGTTTCCGCAATTTAAGCTTGGCAACTTCCGAAATAAGGTAATCTACTCTTTTATGTTGTTTTGAGAGTGCCGCGACCGAGAGAATTATCGTTGCAGCGGGAGGAAGATTGAGAGCAGCACGTATGCTTCGCTTCTGATCATACGAGACCGGCTGAAGTTTTTCGGCCACAGAAAAACCGTACGGGATAAAGCTACGTGGAATCTCTTTTTCCGTAGTCTTAACCTCCATCATATGCGGCAATGTTTCATGAACATGGTCACATTTACAGTAAGGGGGAAAAAGCGGTGCGCCGTTTGAAAAAAGGAGCGCCGGTCTCCCGGGCAGATAGTCTCGTACCCGCCAGAGCACATTCCCAACCGTGCCATCGCTAAAAAATATCAGTTCCGGTCGGTACCTTAGAATAAATGGCACAAGACCGATTGCAAAAGTTACCTGCTCCCAAAAGTAAGGATCCCGCCCTAGCACGCGAGCGATTACCTTAGTAACGTTTGATCCACGCTTAAGACAGGGCACGGTAAAATTTCGAGGCGTGTTATTCCCCTTACCCTTAAAAATATAACACTCCAATCTTGAATCATCGCCAAGCGCTCGCCAACACTCCTCGGTGAAAGACTCAAAGCCTCTTCTCACATGGCCGATTCCGGGGCAGACTAAAAATACCCGTTGCGCCACTGTTTATCTCCAAAAAGAAGCTACTCGCCGCGCGGCTGCGAATGGTCGTTGAATCAGCTCTTTGCGTGCCTGGCGTCTACACTGCTTCTCAAAGCCGTCAGCCAGCCGTTTGAGTTCCGACCGCTGCACATCCAGCGCATCGATCTGTGTAATCTTCGGTGGCGAAGGCTCCGCAATCGCCTTCTCTACTGCCGACACAAAATGATCCCAGGTAAAATCTTTTCGAATGGCCTCCTGTGCACGTTGTTGGCGGTCTCGCAGATCCGATTCTGGACACTGGTTGAGCATTCGAAGAATGCCGAGCGCCTCTTCGATGTTATCAAGCGGAATATTTACTAACCAGGAATAACCCTCATAGCCACTCTGCGGAGTACAAACGGGAACCAGTCCTAGCGATGCCCCTTCAAGTATAGTCGTAGGGTTGGCGTCAGAGCGTCCGCACTGAATCACGAAATCATGCTCTGCAAAGAGTTCTAATGACTTTCGGTTTCGAAAATCATGTGCGCCGAGAGAAGATACTTGACTCGAAGGAAAACAGTCGCCGCCAATCCAGCTAAAGGAGAGGTCCGGCGCCGCTTCAGCGAGCGCCGCGAGATAATCGCTGCCCTTGTTGCTCCCCAAGCGACCGACGGTGACGAAACGCCGCCTCCCGGCCGGACTAAAGCTGCTCTTCAGCCCGGGGAAATGATCCTGATTAACGCCAAGATCGACGCGCGTTACCTTCTCCTCCCAGTGCGCAAAGAGGCTTTGTCGTATGGTGCGCAACCAGTAGGGACCACAGATTGCGAGATAACGATCGGCGAACGGCACGAGCTGATCGAGAAACGCGATATACTCAGGCTGAGCGTGTGCGAAGGGGCAGAGGACTATCCGCTTACCCCACTCCGGCATCGGAAACGATCGCCGGAATACAGTATCTGTCACGGGATGAGGATGACCGATAAGAATGTCGCCGGGGAGCGGATATATCGTTGCTCTTTCGGCCCAATCGTAGACAATAAGAGAGTGCTTCTGTTGAAGCCGCCGCGCGGTTTCGTTGGTGATCGCAAACGGGGTACCGATTCCATCACCCTGTACGTACACGAAATGAACAGTCATCAGAACCTGCGCGTAGGCGACATAATGAATGCAAGAGTTTCAGAAGAATAGAATATGTTCGGTACCGGCGAAATAGGTAAAGGACGACATTTGATAAAATCCATGGTAGCGCGCCTTTTGCCGTGCAGTAAAGGCATATGAATATTGTCAGTATCAGCAACGCGGCGCTTCGCGACGATTTAGGTTCGGGAAAGAGTGTCCTTCGCTTCTCGGAGCAGTTAAGATCCTTTGGGCATCAGCTTAAGGTATATGGGCCCGAGCACTACGAGATCGGTTCGCAGCTACGCCGCGGCATTAAGTTTCGCCAAGCAGTAGGAGCTTGGCGGCTTCTGCGCACGGTGTTGCGGGAATTCCCAGCGGATATTGTCGAATGCTACGGAGATGAGCTCTGGTTCGCCGCCGAGATCTTGCGCCGCTCGCGGCCGCGCCCGCTCCTAGTAGCGCATACCAATGGTCTTGAATTGGCAGATTGGGAACATAGAGAACGCTACGATCCAGCGAGCGCTCGTGGATGGCGCGGAGTGCTCAATCGAGAAGTTCATCAAAGGCTTTCTTCTCGCTTTTTTTCGGGCGTCGATAGATTCCTGGCACTTTCAAAGGAAGACTACGAATTTGTTGTCAGAAACGAAATCCTCCCTCGCGAGCACTGCGCCTTCGTACCTCCCGGAATCGACGTACCCGTTCAAGAAGGCACCGACCTCTCAGCAAGAGGGCAGCGAATCGGTTTCATGGGTAGCTGGATTCCGCGAAAGGGAGCACAACATTTTTCGAGCGTAACATCTGCCCTGCTTAAGAAGTTTCACACGGCTCAATGCGACCTTTTCGGTGTTGGATTACCGGCGGACGAAGTGCGTGCGAACTTTGCGCCAGACGTTCGCGATCGAGTCAATGTCCATCCCAAGCTTTCTGAAAGTGAACTTTACTTGTTATTACAGCGCTGCAGAGTATTCTTCTTCCCGACACAGTACGAGGGATTCGGCATTGCGCTCGCGGAAGCAATGGCGTGCGGATGCGCTGCCGTCACCACTGCCACCGGATTCGGTGCGGAGTTGGCAAACAGCGAAGAGGCTCTGATTGTGCCATTTGACGATCAGGCACGGAGCTTTCAGGCGGTGGCTACTCTTTTGACCAACGATCAACTCTATCACTCGATCGCAAATGCTGGGCGTCGCCGAGCACTTTCGCTCAATTGGGCGGCAAGCGGCCGCGCAATTGAAGGCCTCTATCGCCGCTGGCTTGAAGAGTGGCGAAGACAGAACGGATAGTTTTCAGAGGTTCCTTAAGTTGCAGAAGAAAGTAACTTTTGCACGGCACGCAGAAGCTTTTTCCGATCCACCGGCTTTGGAATAAACCCGATCATGCCTACTTCGACTGCGGCATTTAAGATCTCGGTTTTAGAATATGCGGAGAGCGCTACTATGGGCACGGACTCATACCGTATATCGTCTCTTAATCTAAGCGTGGTCTCGAATCCGTCCATACCTGGGAGCGAGATGTCCATGAGTACAAGCTGAAAAACCGCCTTCTCGGCCAACGTCAATGCCTCTTCGCCTGATTGAGCAGTGGTCACCGAGTATCCTTCGGTTCGTAAAATGCGCTCTATGAGAGTTCGATTCATGACATTGTCTTCGACGACCATCACGTTGCGACCATCATTCGTCGGCTTATGGTTCTCGAATGAGCCGAACTCTTTCGAAGAGGCGGTTTTACTCGAGGGCGACACGCATTGATTCGGCGGAATTTGAGAAGAGAGTGTAGCAGGATCAGCGCAGGGAATTTCAGGGAGTTGCGCTAATAGCAGTTCAAGCTCATGCTGAAAAGTATCGGCATATCTCATTAGATTTTCCAGCGCCCGATAAATTGCTAGGCCATACTCACTCGTGTACTCGTCCTTACTCTTACTGAGATATTCAGCCAAAATTAGGGGCGCATTACCTTCACTCCGCAGATCATACCCGAACTTTCTGATCAGCTTGAAAGCTGCAGCACGGAGCTGTGCGATTTTTTGAGAAGTGGTCAATCCTGATGGGTTCATGCTGTCCTTTGATTCGGATCGACAGAAAGCCCTCATTCCTATAATTAATATTCTACGACCTCTAACCTATTGAACGTACTAACACTATATTATTATTTTATTTGGATAAAGGCCGCCTCAGGAGACCTATTGGGGGTGACAACAAGTAACCGTTCACAAATCAGTCGTCCGCAGTCAGCGGACGGCCATTCGCTGGAAGGATAGATGAAACCTGCCTTATCCAGCATGCTTAAATCATGAGCTGTTCTACCCGTGAACAGTTAGCCATCAAATTGAGATCTTCTTCGAGTAGTAATGATTCCATATTCCGCTGGTGCTGCTGGATGCCGAACACATGTCATTATTTCATGCTGCCCTTCGGCTATCAGCTCTTGCAATCTCGCCATCGTGTTTTGTTCAGTCAGATGGTATTCCATCGCCATAAAGTTAGTTCTTCTTAGAAGTTCGAAATCTTTAAATATGAGAAACTCTGCCCCTTCGCAATCGACTTTTAGAAAATCGATCTTCTCCCCCGGCAAAATGTCGGCTGGCGAAACAGCAGAAACACAAAGAGATCCAGTTTCAGAAAGCCCACTCAAAGTTGTAGCTTCTCGAATATCAAATCTCATCTGCCCCGCCTTGTCGGCGACAGCAAGATTAAATGCATTAACATTTAAACCATTAGCATTCTTAGATAGCCACTTAAATGCCTCCGGATGTGGCTCATAAGCGTGAACTACCGAATCCGGCGCGGCCAATGCCGCAAGCACCGAAAATACGCCGATATTTGCCCCAATATCAACAATCCGCATAAATTTCCCGCTTCGTGCAAGCTTACGAAAGGAATAGTTATCATGTAATATAACTTCTGAGAAAATACCCCTGCTTTCATCAGTGTCATCCGCATGAAGTAAGGACTTTCTAGAGCCTACATAAATTGGGTACGGGGGATGCAGATTCGCCATCCGGTAACAGCTACCTCTTGTCGTTATCATGAGTCTAAGGCTACGTTCAGCTCTTTGAGAGAGAGAAGAAAAAAAAGACATACTCAATTTCTTTATCCTTCGTCGCTTCCCCATAGCTTCCGTACACGAGCGAACTCTTCCATAATATCGCACATACGCTGGACGTAATCGTTCGCGGTCCGACCCTCAATTTGGCGAAGGCCCTTCTGAATACAACTGTCTCGAAGATCCGTAGACGTGAGCAGCTGTTTAATTTTGTCAGAGAGGTCTCGCTCATCAAGCGGATCATAATACAACGGCGCGTCTCCAAGCTGTTCTTTGGCCCCCGGAATATTCGCCGTGATCACCGGGCAATGGCGGGCAAAGGCCTCAAGCGGAGGGAGATTGTCGGGTCCGAAAAGTGACGGAAATGCCAGCGCTACGGCGTGATCATACATCCACAATACCTCGGCCTCGGAGATAAAAGGCAGTATTTGAACTTTATGCTCCAGCCCGACTTCACGAACAAAGCGAAAAACATGGGCCCGATTCCCTTTATCAGCGCCTGAGAATACAAGCCCAAGCGGTTTCAACGGATTGGCGTCATTATAATACTTGAGCGCTTTGACCAGTGTTACATGATTCTTATGCGGCCAAAACTGCGCCGGAAAAAAAAGGAAAGGCGGCTCCACCCACAAACCCTTTGGTCGCGTCGGAGTGATATCACTCCGAAGAGTAGAGACGGGCACCGGGAGAGGGATCACGCGACAGCGCTCCGCTGGAATCTGGTAAAAATATCGCATCTGCCGAGCTCCTTCCTCCGTACCGGTCACTACGTATGCTGCACGACGGGCGTAGAGATGAAAGTTTTCGCGATCGTTCCAACTCCAACCCACTTTGCTTACTTCCGGAAATTCCGGCTGCAGTCGATGCTGACAATCCAACTCGGTGAACACAAAAGGCATCGCCACCGGCTCAAACCCTCCCAAAAACCAGAAAAGGTCAATTTTGTGGAGAGTAACTAGCTCCGAAAGGGTGTGAGGATGATATAATTTCTGAAAACATTTATTCAGCCAGGAACATGCTCCACGCGACGTATCAAAGAGTGCTGGCGTCCAAGCTATCGAATGTCGAGATCGGAGTCTCACAATATGCTGCCCTGCCTTCGGGGTGACCGCCAGATCGCGGTACGCGTAAACGAAAACTTCATACGGTATAGAGCTGCCCAGCAACGCTTCGATAATGCTGCTTTCGAGAGTAAAGGCTCCGCCAGCTTCAGGTGTTAATCCAGAGACAAGAAATCCGACGCGCATAAGCCACTCTCTTCATACTCTCTTAAGAACCCAGAGGGCAACCCAAGAAGTAGCGTCGAGCGGAGTCAATGAGGGCCACGCAAGCGCCGACACGACAGAGGCACTCGACGCAGCTGCACAGGCAAAAACCTCCTCCGGATCAAACGCTCGAACTTGATGATTCTCATGCCGAACATCGGATGCACATCCATTTCGCTGACGTGTGGCAAACCGGTAGCGGAGCGAAAATGAGTACTTGTCCTTCAATTTTCGCGGCTGAACTCGCCGCTCTAAAGTAAGGGAACCCACTTCGAATATTTTTTCGCAAGGCGTTGGTGGACTCGCTTCGACGCCCGGAGCATACCAGCTATCAAATATAAGTAATCCACCCGGTTTTACATGATTAAGACAATTTGAGATCAATTGTTCGAGCTCGTTTGTCGACGTGCAGTAATTTACCACACAGAAGAGCGCGGCTGCACAATCAAACTTGCAAGGCAGCTTTATCTTCGATCCAGAGCCTTGTACGATCGTGATCTTATCCGCGAGATTTTCGTCACGAATCCGCCGCTCTCCTTGGGCTATCATTGCTTCGCAACGGTCCACCGCCACAACCTTAACTCCTCGCCTCGCAAACTCTATTTCATAACGGCAACTTCCCGAGCCGATGCTCAGCATTGAATGAAACGATCCTCGATGCTGATTAATGATCGAGATAACCTTTTCAGTCTCTTCGCGGTACGGCTTCGAGGCATAAATGGTGTCGTAGAATTCTGCCTGAAAGGCAAATGGCGCCTCGGGATCTGTGGGATCGGTCATTAAAGTTTATCCATAAAATGCTCGATACCTAGAGATATGGCGCCACTCCGTATCCCCTCGCGCCTCATAAAAGTTATCGGTTCATATTCTATGTGGCTTAACCGCTATCGCAAAGGGAACTATTCGCCGGGACGTCCGATAGCTGCTCAGCTTGCGTGGTACTATATCGGCAGCCCTATCGTAAAGAGCGGCCTTCTACCCTTTTCATCATTGAAACGGGCGATTTTGAGAGCTTTCGGCGCACGCGTCGGAATGGGTGCGGTGATCAAACCCGGCGTCAAAATAAAGTTTCCTTGGCGTCTCTCCATTGGTGAGTATGCCTGGATAGGTGAAGAGTGCTGGATCGACAATCTTGCTCATGTAGATATCGGCGCACATGCCTGTGTCTCGCAGGGAAGCTATCTCTGTACCGGCGATCACGATAGAAAATCGCCATTTTTTGATCTTCGGCCTCGATCCATTACTCTCGGCGCACATTCCTGGATAGGCGCAAAATGTATTGTCTCGCCAGGATCAATCGTTCCCGAGGGTACAACTCTCGCCCTAGGCTCGGTGTGGAAAGGTGTCGGTAAGCCCTGGCACGTCTACCAGGGTGTCCCGGCCATTCCACTCAAGCCTCGTGAGAGAACCAATACAGAAGTCGGAAGCCGAATCCTCCTCGTCAATCAGAATTTTTACCCCGACCAGTCGGCAACCGCTCAGTACCTTACCGACCTTGCGCTTGAACTTACTAAACAGGGCCATCAGGTCACAGTTGTGGCCTCGCGATTCGGCTATCTGCGAAATAGAGAAACGTATTCGACACGCGAAACATGGAGAGATATCTCAATAGTTCGGATCGGGATGATGTCTCCTCGCAAAGACAGCACAATCCTTCGGATGGTAAGTGCGCTTTGCATGCATATTTCATTCGCCGCTGCGTTTATGCGCCTTCCACGCTTCGATTCAGTCCTCGTTCTTACCTCGCCTCCGCTGATCGCTTGGATAGCGCTGCTCTGTCTTAAAAAACCGCGGCAACGTTTTTGCCACTGGGTCATGGACCTTAACCCCGATCAAGCCGTAGCAGCCGGGCTAATCAAAGAGAAATCAGTGCCGGGCAGACTGCTCTTTGCCGCATCGGAAAGAATCCTACGGAAAAGTGACCGCGTGATTACGCTCGATCGTCATATGACCGAGACACTCCTACGGCGCCGCGCGAGCGCCGACCGAATCCATGAAATCCCACTTTGGGTTGATACCCGGGAGATACAGCCGATTGAGCCTGCCCGTAATCCATTTATTGAACAGCATGGCCTGGCCGGAAAATTTATCGTGATGTACTCCGGAAACATTAGTCCCTGTCATCCGCTACAAGCGGTAATACAGGCAGCCGAGGCGCTTAGAGAGGACAGCTCCACTCTATTTGTATTCATCGGCGACGGAGCCGCGGCTTCGGGGCTGAGGCGGGACGTTGATGACCGGAAACTAAACAATGTCGTGTTCTTACCATACCAGGAGAGAGAGAAGCTCTCTTACTCACTTTCCGCAGCCGATCTGCATATCATTAGCCAGGGGTCGCAGTATGTCGGCATGGTCCATCCATCTAAAGTATACGCCGTGCTCGGCGTGGAAAAACCAATACTATACCTTGGGCCGGAGGAATCATTTATCGACGAAACATTTGTAAGGCACGGCGTGGGAAAACGAGTGGCCGACGGCGACGGCACCGCGATCTGCCGCTATATTCAGGAGTATAAGACACAAAGCCTATCCGAGCGGCGAATGCTTCAGCAACATATCAAGGACTGTGCATTGCCCTTCACGAAAGATACGATTGTTCCAAAGTTAGTGCGCTGCATTACCGGGATTGGGGAGTAACGGGAACAGAACGAAGCTCGACATTTCCACCGTGAGTCCTAAGATATTCCTTTACCATCGTCTTACAATTTGCATCACAGAGCGCCTTAACATCGTTGGGAAGTGAGCGAAGATATTGCAGAGTAACTCTTCTGTTCTTTGGAATAAATGCTTGATACTTTGAGAGCAGGTGCTGATAGTCTTGCGAATCTTCAGGCACCCGCAGAGCCAGAGGCAGGAAGTTCGCGGGTTGGCTAGACGATGCCGCCAAGAGTTGTCGCCTTGAGGCAACACAGCGTGCTGCATAATCAGCCGGTGAATAAATCGCAGATATCCAGGTAGCGGGATTGCTCTGACCACAGGGATCATACCCCAAGAAGTGCGCACCTAACGAAACCACCAGTAAGATAATAGAGACCTCCAGGATAATTCTGCGCGTTCGAAACTTGGTACGGTAAAAGTGATGATGATGCCGGCGATGGTGCCGTGTTGCTTTCGAGTGAAAATGCCGGTGTCGATGTCGGTAAATGCGCATATGCTACACTGCCACTACAATTTATAACGCTCGACATACACGCACAAACTATTCTTCGCGATTTCCTTGGAGAGAATGAGCAGCAGGGCGAGCAACGCATACAGGAAACCTGCAGCTGCTGTAATATACCAGGGCACAATTCGCAGGGCGACAACCGACGGCGCCGCCACTACAAACAATAACGCAACTCCAAATATTCCGCAGCCGATACAAGCGAGGCGCTTCAACACGCGGGACGCCCACACTACGATGAGCGAGACTAGGATAATCAGAAACGTGCTCCATGATGCCGCCAACTCTTTAAATAGAGCAGCCGCTGACGGCGCAAGGTCGTCAAAGTAACAAACCGTCCACGAGGCAATCAGTGCCGAGAAAAGAAGTATCACATCCAGCGCGACTCCCGAAGAGAAGCCCACAAGCGGCGCACGCTCCCTTTTCATAAGCTCATAGAGTAGCTGTGCACTCTCTCGAAGCTCATTGAAAGGCACTGTGCTGAGTACAAAACTGACTACACCGAGGAAAACGACGCCGATAATGAACGGCGCAAAGTCTGAGAGAGGAAGACTCACGAGCGAGGCGAGAATGCATACCGCACTTACCAAATAGAGTACCGCGCAGGCATCAGTCGGTCTCAACCCCATGCGGAGGAGCTTATGGTGAAGATGCTCGAGATCGCCAGTAAATATCCCGCGGCGCGGTACGCCTGAATTAGCGCGATGAAGGAGCAGCCCCAACACTCGGCGCCATACAGCGAGCCCGGTATCAAAGATCGGGACCGCAAAGGCGAGTAAGACGATCCACTGCTGCGAGAACGCGAGATTCTTCGAACCCGTCGTAATCATAACGTAGGCAAGAATGAATCCGCAGAGATTGCTTCCGCAATCTCCAAGAAAGATCCGTGCGGGATGGCTATTGTAACGCAAAAAGCCAAGGAGCGCGGCGATGAGCCCGACCAGAATCACCGCCTCAATATAAATACCGCGAAAAATGAGCGCTCCCGCCAGCCCCAGCGCACTCAACGCCGCAAGTCCACCGGCCAACCCGTCAATGCCGTCTATCAAGTTAAACGCATTGGTCATAAGCACGAACCAAAAGATCGTCGCGAGGAATATTAACGGTTCCGACATTCCAATGCCGAAAATGGATTCGATTCGTACATCAGCATAGTATGCAATGCATGCCGCCAATAGTTGCCCCACAAGTTTCCAACGAGCCGTAAGCCGAAAGACGTCATCAGTAAGACCAACTAGAAAAACCACCAGCGAGGTAAGGACGAGTGTGTACCACCAGCTCCAGAGATCAAGCACACCGAATCGCCGAAAAGGCGAGATAAGAAGAAGGACCGTGGCGAGATGAAATCCGATAAAGATTGCAATCCCTCCGGCACGAGACGTAGGTTGCCGATGAACTGAGTTTGATCCAGGCATGTCGACTAATCCAAGGCGCGGCGACAGCCGTATAATTAACGGAACAAGCAAATAGGTTGCGACTCCTCCGGCGCAGAAGACCATAGCCACGACCAACAAAGTGTCGATTAGCAGGCCTGCCTTGGTGCTCTCAAAAAGATACTCCATTACTGCTTTTTATCGGCGGTAACTGGCGGAAACTAAACAGTAAATACCTTAGCTTCGCTTGGAGAAAGATGTTCTCATGCAAGCGATTGCAGGTGTCGACATTCTGTACATAGTCAAACCCTATTATGGGGCGGAGCCAAGAAGGCCAACACGTACCGCTACCTGCGTCATCGGGCGCGTTACCTGTCAGCCAAGGGAGGGGCTATATCGGGAGGAGACCAAGGTGTCAAAGAGTCCGGAAGACTCGACAAAAAAAAATAACACAGGAGTGGACGGCGAATCCACAGCTACTGATGCCCTCGGCAGCATAATGTCTCCCTTTCGTGCTGCAGCTCCCAATGGACGAAGCTCCTACGGCTATTCGTACACCTATAATTCGAACAAAACAGAGCGACCGATAACTGAATACATCAGCGTACTTGTTCGATTCCGATATCTCCTCTTTCTTTGTGTTATCTGTGGACTCGCTATTGGCTATCGCATGCATTCAAGGCGCCAAATTCTCTTCGCTACTTCAGCGATGGTAAATGTGGGAACCTATGTACCACCGACCGATGGCCCAACCGCTGACGCCATCAGATTTGAACAGAGCAAGGGCGAATATCTGCAAGGTCTTCTGCCACTACTCGCGAGCAACACCATCGCCAAAAAAGTATTGCTCGCTAATCCTGAAATACGAACCTTCATTGACCCCACTTTTATACCTCGCAGTGAAGCGCCGAACAGAGACATGCATCATAAGGTCCCGACCTCAGATTTTGACTCCGAGCCTGATGCGGATATTCCTATCGGAGTTCTCGAGGGATACCTCGGCCATATTTCAACCTACAATCACGATCGAACGAATTTAATCAGCATGACCGCAACCGGTCCGGACCCACAGATGGTGGCGATTATGGCCAACGCCCACGCGGAGGCTTTTATGGAGCTAGTTCGTCAACAACGCTTTGTCTGGGCTACCACTAACGTTGAATTCCTCACCAAGCAATTGGAGGCTCTTAAGAAAACAGCCGAGGAAACACAAACCGCTCTCGACGATTTTAGCAGAAAGAATGCCATCTTCGTGCTGAACAACTCGCGAGCAGGTGCAACCTCTCAACAGCGCTTGGAGCTATTAATCTCCTCGCTAAGCGAAACGGTACTCAGCCGAGTTACGGCGACCGAAGAGGCTCGAGCTCGGCGACGTGCCCTGCAAAGTGGCGGATACATAATCAACGGGCAGACGATGGAACTGATGGGCAAGCTCAACGGCTTCATTGCCGAACGCGCAAAATTTTCAGCTACCAACGCCAATCGTTACTACATGAAGTATCTCCAAGGAGAGATTGAAAGAATTAAATCACAACTACGAAGTATCTCGAATACTGAGATCCAGAATATGGAGATAAAAGCCTATGCCGAGACCCAAAAGGAATCTCTGATCCGTAGAGAGCTCGAAGATGCAAAAGAGCTGGACGTCGAGCGTAGCAAGCAGCACCTCGAATATACCATTCTAGAACGCGAGGCTAAGGCCGCTCAGGAGAACCTAGTTAAAATGCAGACCCGGCTCGAAGAAGCAATGATAAATGCTGAGAGCGATCAAAAAACCGTGCTCATTGTAGACACGGCTGTCGCTCCCGACTCCCCGCTTCCGGCCAAAAGAGTTTCCACCCTGCTAAGTGGTCTACTCTTCGGCTTACTATTAGGGATCGCGTTGGCGTTCTTCCTTGACTTTCATAATGCCCGTGTGAGGACCGTGAGTGACCTCTCAAGACTTGTCGACGCACCAGTGCTCGGCGTAATTCCGTCATTTTCTCGTTCGCTCTTGAGCTGGCGTAAGTTGGCGGACGATGCCGTTGTTGCCGTTGATGATGAAGCATCAGATGTCACGAGCTTAGTCCCAGCCATCGCCCAGCACGATGACAGTCTTGAGGTCCTCGACTCGTTCACGAAAGCGTTGGATGTTCTTCGAACCTCCGAGGCTTATTCATTAAGAAGAGGGCTGCCAAGTGGACAAAGCAATTTGATTCTAGTAGCAAAGCCGCACTCTCGTGAGAGCGAAGCATTTCGCAATCTTCGAGCGACGCTCAAATACTCCAACAAACAGGGAACTCCGAAGCTTGTGCTGGTGACAAGCGGCCAAAAGGGAGACGGAAAGACAACTGTCGCCGTAAATCTTGCCGCCGCGCTCGCGCAGACCTCGTCGCGGACGATTATCATCGATGCCGACTTGCGAATGCCCACGGTACATAAACACTTTCGACAGCCGCGGGGGCGCCAGGGGCTTGCAGACTATCTCGCAACCGGCAACAGGCTAGAGACACATATTCACCCCACCGAAATACCCCACCTCAAACTTATTCCGGCCGGCTCAGTTATTTCAAATCCCGCTGAGCTACTTGGATCGAAGCGCTTTAGCGATCTCCTTGAAGTTCTTGCCGACGAGTATGATCATGTGATTATTGATACACCTCCCGTTGGCGAAATTGCCGACGCGCTCTTGCTTTGCCGAAACGTCGACGGAGTGCTCATGGTGACCAGAAGCGGCGTCACGCCACGGACAGTTGCGCAGGTTGCGGTTACACGCTTGCAGCAGGTGCGCACAAAGATTTTAGGAACCGCGCTCAACGGCCTCACCGCAATTGACGGTGTCGGGGAAGGATATGGGAGCTATTACTATCGCGCACATTACTCCCTTACCAAGGAATGACGGGCTCCGGCATGCAAAAGGGCACAGTATTTCATACGACCAAGCTCCTCATTAAGGCTTTTCATCGCTCCGAAGCAAACGGCTGGAAACTTGCGCTACCGGCCATTCTCGCGGTGCTCGCCTCGCTGTGCGAGGGTTTTTCACTCGCGCTACTTCTTCCCCTAATACAGCTTCTTCTTACTTTAGCTGGTGGGTCGACAGCTGCGCTTACGACGCAGGTACCAGAGTGGTTAAAGGCTTGGCTTCCTTCTTCCGACAGATCAATGGTCGCAATACTGCTGAGCCTGGTGTTGATCGCTTCCCTACTCAAAGTCACGCTTAGCTATTTCTCGTCACTCCTGGCGGCATTCCAAGTTAAACAATTTGCGCATCGATTAAGAATACTGCTCTACGAGCGGTACCTCGGCTTCGGAAAGCTGTTTTTTGACAAAAACAGCCTTGGTCAACAGCAGCAGATACTCACTACATACGTTTCCGTCATCTCGTTGACTCTGAGCAGCTTTCAGATGGCGCTGTACGCACTTTGCACGACCGCGGTTTACTTTGTCATTCTTTTCTCACTGTCATGGCCCCTTACTCTTGCGGTCTTGTTTGTGTTCCCGATCCTGCACGTCTCGCTAAAGAAGCTTATTGATCGAATCGGCGAAACTTCGAGCGTGTATACCCAGGCCTACAATGAATTGGGCAAAAAAATTGTCAACGCGCTGTCCGCTGTCCCTTTAATTAAATCTTATTGTAGCGAAGCCGATGAGCTAAGCCGATTTAACTACTTGAGCGGTCAAGTCGCTGCCTATGAATACAGCATCGAGAAGAAAAACCTTCTTGTCGGACCGGTTCAGGAGTTCATTCTGGTTTGCTTTCTCGTCCTTTTTGCTGGACTCATCGGAGCCGTAGAGGCGTCCGGCGCACAAGGATCGTTCGCAGAGTATGTTGTCTTCCTCCTAGTGCTCAAACGCGCGGCTACGCTGTTCGGAGTTTTCAACACCTTACGAAGCTCTGTCGCTTCGATTAGCGGCCCGTTTGAAGAGATGATGAAGCTACTCAATGATGAGGACAAATACCCTGTTCCAAACGGCACGCGCCGATTCAATGAGCTTACTCAGGCAATTCGACTCAACAATCTTACCTTTTCTTTTCCGAACGGTACTCCGGCGCTATCGGGGCTCACCATGAATATCACTCGAGGTTCAGTAACAGGCATCGTCGGAGAGAGCGGCGCGGGAAAGAGTACTATCATCAATTTGTTAATGCGGTTCTATGATCCTCCCGCGGGAAGCATTACCGTCGATTCCACCGATCTTCGAGAATTTACTCTTGATAGCTGGCGTGCCAAGTGCGCTCTTGTGAGCCAAGAAGCGCATCTCTTTCATGGGACCATTAAGGAAAATCTTATCTACGGTATCAAGCGAGATGTAAGTCAGGAAGATATCGAAATGGCGCTCACAAGTGCACAGCTTTCTCAATTTATCGCGTCACTCCCTAATGGCATCGAGTCAATGATAGGTGAGCGCGGCCTACAGCTCTCAGGAGGCCAGCGCCAGAGACTTTCAATTGCACGAGCCTTTTTGAAGAGAGCTGAAATTCTTCTCTTTGACGAAGCGGTGAGCGCCCTTGATTCGATGACTGAGCGCGAAGTGCATCGCGCGCTAGAACAGCTGGTAAGGGGCCGAACTGCGATAATTGTCGCGCATCGACTCTCTTCAGTTCGCTTCGCTGATCATATCATCGTGCTTGAAAAGGGGCGGCTTATTGAACAGGGCTCGATCGAGTCATTACTTCACCGCCAAGGTCGTTTTTTCGAGTACTGGACCGAACAGGGAATGCAAAGGGCCTAATATGACGGAGGGCGTGTTCGTTTCTTATGGCGAGGCGGTGAGGCGGCTTAGGCTCGATCCTTCCTGCTCCGAACTCATACACGCTGCGTATCTCGACCAAGATCCGAGTGCCGCCTGGCGACGTTTTGTCGCGAGCGAAGAGTGGCTTGACGTGCAAAAAATTCTTGAGTTACGCGAGCATATGGATCATGAGCCTAAAGTCCTGGACATCGGCTGTGGGAACGGTATCGCGAGTATGGCGTTTCTTGATCAGGGATGTAGAGTTACCGCGCTCGATCCCGACACCGATCCGTCGGTCGGAATCGGCGCCTTCAGCGAAATTCATCATGAACGTTTGAGCGTACTGCGTGGATTTGTGGAAAATCTTCCGTTCGTAGACTGCTGCTTCGATCTCCTTTACGGCCGGCAAGTTCTCCATCATTTCGTAGACCTGAAATCGGGTCTGGCGCAATGCCGTAGAGTTCTTAAGCCTATGGGACGCGCCTTCTTTTGTAGGGAACATATCGTTGACGGTGCAAATGGTCTCGCTGAGTTTCTCCAGAATCATCCACTACATAAGCTCCATGGAGGAGAGAACGCTTACCCACTGGCCTACTACCTCGAGGCATTCAAGGATTCCGGATTACATGTGGTGAAAGTTCTAGGGCCCTTCGATTCGCCTATAAACCATTTCCCCACGTCAAGCCAAGAAGTACGCGGATGGCTATACGTCGGGCTCCGTCGCAGATTCGGATCACACCTTGGAACTTTGCTTGCTGAGGTGCGCTGGATAGAACAGGCCTATCGGCGGTACCTTTCGAGGAAACTGAAAACCCCGGGGAGGCTCTACTCATTTCTCGTGGAAAGGTCCAGATGAGAGTACTCTTTGACGGACAAATATTTAGCCTACAGCCCTATGGTGGAGTTAATCGGTATTTTAACAATTTAATTGACGGCCTGCCGCCGCGCGTACAACCCTCTATCATCTGTACAGATTGTAATGAGAGTTTGCCAAAAACTCCTAGTCTCAAGATTCATGCCTGCTCGCGTTTTGCATTTCGTCCAGGGCGAATAGCACTATTCACCGAACGACAATACTTTAATGCAATCGCAAACTTCTCTCGTGCCGATCTCATTCACGCGACGTACTACTATATGCTTCTCGGCAAGAGTATCCTAAAACTTCGTAGACCTCTCATCGTGACTCTTTATGACTTGCTGCATGAGATCTTCCCCGAAGAGGTCGACCGCGATGGCCACCATAGGCATGCGAAGAGGGCAATTCTTTCGGCCGCCACAAAGATAATCTGCATATCTGAGCGAACTCGTCGCGATCTTGTGGAATTTTATCCGGAGCTTGAATCTCGAGCGCTTGTAATTCCACTTGCGCTACAGAGCGGGCTTGCCAATCTCGCGTCGACCGATCGCCCCTTTTCCAGTCCCTATTTCCTCCATGTTGGTCAGCGCTGGAGCTACAAGAATTTCCCAGTGCTCCTCAGAGCGTTCCATCGTGTTTCTCGGAGCTTCACCGAAGTTAAGCTACTTCTCACCGGTCCCACTCTGACTTCGGGCGAACGCGAAAGTATCGCCTCCATGAACCTCACTGATAGGGTCGTACATTACGGTGAGATCGGAGACGAGGGCTTGGCGACTCTCTACAGGCACAGCATCGCACTAATATACCCCTCGCTTTACGAAGGTTTCGGCCTCCCACCGCTCGAGGCGATGAGCTGTGGCACCACGGTGATCTGCTCATCGAGCTCCTCTATGCCCGAGGTTGTCGGTGACGCCGCCGTGCTTTTTGACCCGCGGAGCGTTGACGAGCTTACTTCAGCAATGGTGAAAGTTTATAGCAGTACTTCACTTCGCAATGACCTCGCACTGCGAGGAAGCCGGCACGTCGTGCGCTTTAATAATGAGAACCTTGTCAATGCTACGGTGCGAGTCTATGAAAGTGCTCTTTGAAAAAGTAGCAGCTTCTGGTCTTCCCCCAATTTTGTTGAGTCAATAAGTTTCCGTATTTGAATTGACGCTCGCTTACCTCAAGCACTTGGCACATCAGCTAAACAAGATGGCACGCTGCTTCCTTCAAAATAAAGGCGTACTTTACGCTTGGGGCTTCGCAGAATACGCCGCCACTTTTTTAGAATTTCGCGCTCCTGACGCAGATCGTTGTTCTCTTTATGCAAACGCACATTCTCGGCCTCAAGCTCTGCACGGTTGCCACGACCTCGAAACGCTTCAGCGCTCTCTTCTTGGCTTGTTCTAATCCATTTGCCGATTAGACCAGGCGGAATATCAAATTTCTCACCTGGCTTCGTCCGGACTCAGGTTGACACTTAAGTTAGGAGCCCGACAAGAAAGAAGCTGCTACCTGTTTGCTATGGGACTGACAGACCTAGGCTACGGATCTTTCCACGCGATACATGAACTCTAACATTAACCCGGTAGCACCCCCTCCGAACAAATGCCAAACAAAATGAGTGCCCATCGGAAAGAATTCGTTTACATTCGTGCCATCTAGGATTCGAACCTCGTCCTGATTCAGGTTGACACTTAAGTTAGGAGCCTAGCACAGAAGCAGACTTATCCATAGGGCGGGCTCTGCGTGGGCAGTTAAGAGCCCCGCAGAGCAGAGCCCGCCCTGTGGATAAGTCGTGTAGTACGGGGCGCGATTAGGAAAAATATTTTCACACGGGCTTGCCGCTGCATTTGTCGTTAAGAGGCGGTAATTGAGACAGGTCTATAGCGCACGAGCTGTCCGGCGTCTCTTGTATGTCTGGTCATTACGGAAGGCCCTGGCGTCGCCGCGACGTACTGCGTCGATGTGCAGCAAGAAATTTTGCCGGAGTAGCGAGATCCAGTGAATAGTGTGGCCGCTCGTGGTTGTAGATAGAAATCGTTTCCTTTGTTGCGCCGAGGGCATCGCAAAAGTTACGGAACGTTGCATCAAGGAAAAATTCGGATTTAAGAATTCCGTTCACACGCTCGGCGACGGCATTCTCTCCTGGGCTACCGGTATCGGTCATGCTGATTTTCATCTTGAATCGGAAGAGAAGCTTCACATACTCAGCCGAGCAGTACTGTACTCCTTGGTCAGAATGATGAATGCATCGTTGTGCTGCTCCCATGAAGAGCCGCGCCGCTTTGAGTGCGGCGATCGGCCCCCCGGCGTCCAGAGTCGGAGAAAGGAACCAACCGACAATGACTCTCGAAAAAAGATCGGTCACGAGCGACAGAAAGCAAAATCCTTCCTCGAGACGAAGGTACGTGATGTCTGAAACTATGACCTGAAAGGGGCGATAAAGCCTGCAATTCTGTATCAGATTGGGGTAGACAGGATGCCGATGTCCGCTATCGGTGGTCTTGTATCCGCGCTTTCGGGGGCGTACAAGAAGCCGCTCTTGCTGCAGAATTCCAAAAAACTTGTCTCGCCCAAACTTATAATCAAGGCGTACAATATCTTCCCTGAGCAGATGATATAGCTTCTTGCCACCGATTCGCGGCATTCGCCTGCGGATGTCGCACACAAGCTCAACGATAATCGCGATCTGAAACCGAGTCCGAAGAACCCTTTCCCCATGCTGATAAAATGCTTGCCGACTTATGGAAAAATGCGGCACAGTGCGCTGCACGCTCGACCGAGCCCCAACGCTCCCAGTGCCGCATTGCCGCGCTCTATCGCCCCTGACCAAAAGTTTTTTTAAGCTCAATGCCCAGTTGTTCCTGTGCCTCTTCGATCAGCGATTCGTATGCTACCTTCTCCACCGTAAGCCGGGCTACCGCTCGCTCGAGCTCCCGCTTCTCTCGCTCAAGCTTAATAAATTCTTAATAAATTCCCTCGGAGACCGCGCGCAAGGAGCCTGATAACTTCGACTTAAATTTCCAATACTTAAGGAGAGAGGATCGAGCGCGGGCTAATCGCGCTTCTTCACCGGCCGATACCAATGTGCCCACGCAACGAAACGATCGAGTTTCCGCGTCTGCACCCAGATCTTGCCGCGCCCGGTAAAGCGACAGACCAGGCCTTCACCGGAGAAAAATAGTGACTTATAGCCGGCAACCGGGGATACCCGATACTGCAAGCCATCGGTGAACGCAACGATGTGTCCAGTATCTATCGCGATTGCTTCATCGGCATCATTCATTTCAATCATCGCGCCGAACGTATTGAACCAAAGATCACCCGTTCCTGAGCAGCGAATAAGGAAAAACGATTCGCCGGAGAAAAACCCCTTAGTAAAGCCCTGCCACTTACTTTCAGTGACAATGCCTTCGGTTGCAGCGACAAACCCGGAATTTTGCAGGTACACGACCTCATTATTCAGGCGCAAGTGCTGCACCTCACCCGGGGCTGCCGGTGCGATCCCAATTTCGCCAGGCCCACCCTTCGAGCTAAATTCATTCAAAAAGAGCGACTCACCTGAAAGAAATCTCCCGAGTCCGCCCTTCAGTTTGGTCTTAAAGCGCACATTAGTATCCATTGTCGCCATTGCTGACGCTTCGACTTTTAGCACGCGACCTTCCGGAAGCTTTACTCGGATAAAAGAAAAATCCGGCTGCCCGTCAATTGTGAATTCAAGTGGTGCATTGGTATCAGTCATGATCAATTACCTCGCTCTAAGAAGCGGCCGAAGCGCCATTCCAAAACCGCGAACCTGGTGCGATTGACACCACACCGTACCACTTCCCTTAAACCTACAAACAAACCCCTCGCCGCCGAGAAACGATGAGAACCAGCTTGCTCCCGCTTTTGATATTTTGAAATCTAATGTTTCTTCAAAAGCAATGATGTGTCCCGAATCGACGATATATTCTCCATCTACTTTCACCGCATAAAGTGATCCGAATGAGCTTAAAACTACCGGACCACTTCCTTTCAGCTGAAGCCAAAAAAGTCCCTCGCCTGAAAAGAGGCTCTTAAATCCCTGCCATCCAAGATCCATCGAAACACCACTTGCCGCGGTTACAAACGATCCGCTTTCAGCAATAATTCCAACGCTTCCCATCTCGAGGACCAACATATCTCCAGGCAAAGTAGGCGCGAACAATACCTGGTCACCATCGTTGGTGCCGGTAAAGGTATTAATAAAGAATGATTCGCCAGCGACAAGGCGCTTCAAACCCGCGAGCACACCACCGCTTCCTTTCGACTTTGTCGAGGTAGTAAGGTTGACATTGCCGCGCATCGCCAACATTGCGCCGCCTTCGGCATAACAGCTATCGCCTCGCCCAAGGGTTACGTTTGCCGCCGCGTTACCTGGACCCTTAATTATTTCAACTTTCATTAGAACCTTCTATTCAGCCAAGACGCCAAACCGCCAATACTTCGTGTTTGTAGTTGAACATTGCCGGTGCCTTCGATACGAGTGACCATGCCTTCACCACCGAAGAAGCTACCGAAAATTCCATTGGAGAGCTGCATTTTCAATTTCAAGTGCGGGTCGTAGGCCACAAGATGACCACTATCGACAATAAATTCACCATCAACTTTTTTGTCGATTATCGCGCCATAGCCGCCGTACCAGGCAGTACCCTTACCGCTCAACACAAGCTTAAATAAGCCTTCGCCGCCAATGTAGGAAGCAATCCCAGCCCAACGCACACCGACGTGAACACCCGGTGTCGACATTATATAGGAGCCTGGCTCCAAGCAGAGCGAGTTCTCGCCGGTTAGTTCAATCGATCGAACATCACCAGGTGCGCCGGAGGTAACCACGAGCTCCTGCGTGCCCTGCGCATTGTTTGTGAAGTGATTTACAAAAAAAGATTCACCGCCTAAGAAGCCCCGTACAAGCGCTCCAAAGAATCCATTATTGAGACGCGCCTCAAGATCGAGCGCGGACGACATGCTTGCCATCGCGCCGGACTCAGTAATAATTGTTTCTCCCGGGGCAAGCTCCACCCGAATATAGCGAAACGCCGCTGTTCCCTTTATCTCAACTTTTGGCATTCGAAAGGCCTCCCCAAATCGCTACACTTCATCTTCTTCATTCTCTTTCTCGTCTTTTACGCCGATTCGTTCACGTAACTCGCTTTGAATTTCAGCAAGCTCCTTTCCGAAATCACGATACTGCGTAGGCGAAAGCATTGCTAGTTTTTCTTTGAGCACTGTTATCCGCTCCTCTGTACTCGGGTGTGTACTTAGAAAGCTTAAGCTCTTTTCAATTTTTCCAAGCCCCAGATCCTCTGCCTGCTTTTTGAATTTTTCGAATATATCGACCATTCCCTGAGGATCAATCTGCGACTGAAGCATATACTCAAATCCAACCGCATCAGCCTCGCGTTCGAAGTCTCGCGAAAACCCCATTTGAATTAGACGTGGTCCCAAGTCCGTGAGCACCGCCAATGTTCCAGCGATATTACCTATTAGAAGGTCAAAAGCGGCGTAAATTCCAATCGCAGAGATCAAATTCCGTATTACATGGCGCTCGCTGACATGCGCGAACTCATGCGCGACGACACCCATCACTTCCTCGGCTCGCTCGGCGGCAAGAATTAAACCGGAATTTACCACCACATACCCACCAGGCAGCGCGAATGCGTTGAGCTCATCTTCATGCGCAATAAAAACCTTAGGAGTTACCCCACTATTTGCCAGGGTCTCGGTAAGCGGGGCAACAAATGTGCGAAACTTTTCAGTGAGCTTTTTGTCACCGACGACTCCCTGTGAGGTTTTAAGTGCATCAAATAATACCGTACCAACTTTATCTTCGACCGAGCGCGGTATCTGCCGCGCGACAAAGGCAGTTGCCGGATTTTTCAAGAAATAAAGTGCGACAAGGATGAGGCCGGTGATAAGCAGCCCTGAAAAGAGGATCGCCCTTCCGCGCGAGCGCTCTTTGTGCAGCGAGCCTAGCGACTCGCGTAACGTTGCACTATCAACATTCCTTAGCGCTGCCAGTATCTTCTTATCTGCGCTGTACACGCGCCATGAAGGAACGCTCGGGTTCGAGAAGAAATGAAGCCGGCCATTAGCACCGCCACTTTCAAGCACCATTCCGGAGTACGGAATTTCGAATTTCGTATCTGCACCGACGAAGGTCAAACCGTGAGCACTCACACTAATGACGCCGCCCACGCGAGTCTGATCGGGACCACTACTGAGGGCAACTGCTTCAAAGCTTGGCGTCAATTCTTTATCGTTCAATTTATAAACCTCGTTTCAAAAGCGTCTTGCAAAAATGATTAAAATTGCTAGCAAGTACATATAGATACGTCTATGTGTAACTTTTTGCAGCCAAATTTTTTGATCCGGCATCTTAACCTTTCGTAAGCGGCGGAAGGGTTGATAGGTGCCGCGCATAACATTGTACTGCGTTCAACACTGAGGTTGAATTATGGCTAGCATAGTAATTCTTGGAAATAGGGCAACAACAGAGTCTTTGGCCAACATGCTTACGGAAACCGAAGGCTTCTCGCGGTTGGTAATCGCGGAATCTGTCGGCACCATTCCCGCTTCCGATTCAAAGATCATCGACGCTCATAGCGTAAAAGGCGCGGCATTGATGACCGAGATTCTAAAGCTCAGCACGAGCTCGAAACTGCTTTTTGTTGATGCTCGAGCCACCGCATCTCGCGCGACCTTAGCGGCGATGCTCAAAGAGATCGAGGATGACACCTCTAGCCAGGCATGGCTCATCTCGACAGAAGCAAAAAGCGAAACCATCGAGCTTTCGGAGCTGTCTGCCGAAGCGGCAATGAAACAGCTTACCGGAGCGGGAAGCTGGCCAAATGCGGCAATGGCAATGAAACGCGAATTCATCGAGCGCAACATCAATCTACATGCCGAGTCAATTCAAGAATTCCTTACCGCCGCGGCAATCGTGGCGATCGGCGAAAACGAACCGATTTCATGGACTTCCGAAAGCATTCGGTCAGATAGCGAGTCAGCCAAGCTTAGCAAAGCTGAAACCGCACGGATGCTTCGTCTGCTCGTAGATAGGAGCAACATTGAGGAGCTCTTCCCGGCGCACGATTGGATCCGCTATCAGGGCGAAGCCGCTGCCGCTTCGTACCACAGCCTAGCCGCAATTTTTCTCAAGCTCGATGAAATTGAGGCCGCAACAGAGTGCCTAAAGTTGAGTGACCAGTTTGAGGATAGCCCGCGTTCGTTGGCTCTCAAGGGACTTATCGCCGAGCGCAAAGGTGAAATTCTTGGTGCAGTCGCGAATATGGTTTCAAGCCTACAGGCGTACGAAAGCCGTAAGAAGAATGAGGGCGAATCGCACTACCTCACCTTCCGCCCGAAGAATATCGAAGTAATCAATGAAGAGCTTCGAAATGGTCTCCAAGCACTTAATAAGCGCGACAACGAACGGGCCTTCAATCATTTTACCGAGGCGGTATTTAGCTTCGACACCTTTTATCGCGACTTCGGCGTACGAAGAGAAAAGTAGAAGTCTCCCTTCTGAGTCAACCCCGCAGAGCCGAGGAAGAGGAGGTAGTTTCCCGTAACGGCAGCTTGGTAAACTTCGCAGAAGGGAGATCGGAGTGTACATTCAGCAATAGCATCATATAGCGGCATACTAGGTGTCGATGGAGCGTAGCGTTTGAATGGCGCTAGCAAATCTATATAAGGATTAAGCGCGCCTCACGCGGCGTCGTCAGGTATATGCTTCGGCGATAGTGCGCGCTGCCCTCTTAAAGGGTAAAGTTATTACTTTCAGCGCTACCGCAAATCCCCAATTCCCGGTCGTAACAAGCAGGTTTATAGTCACGTTATGGCCCCGCACAACGCCACCCCTACGACAAAATACCGCTCAGTAACATTTGCGGCGGTGAGCACGTTTCTTTCGCTCATACCGACTGCGTATGTGGCGTTCGCTTCAAATTCCGCCGTGTTGTTAGCTGACTTTATTCGCTGTGCGGTCGAGTTCGCGGCGATATTTCTCTCCTGGCTAGTCGTTCGGCGAATGATGCGAAGTGATTCGAGTTACTACGATTATGGTTTTGGAAAATGGGAGCAGCTCGCGAGCCTCGCCGTAGCTGTGGCAATGCTCGTGAGCTTTCTTCTAGTACTGCTGGTCGCTTTGAACCGGCTCTACGAACCGGCACGAGTCGAAAATGTTCTTGTTGGATTTGTCTTTTCGCTCCTTTCCGTGGGCGGCAATCTCGCACTCTGGCTGCATAATCGTTTCATAAGCAAACGCGAAAGTTCTCCCATTCTTGAGTCGCAGGCGAGGCTATTTCGCGCAAAAGCTATCGCATCGCTCGTCGTAGTCGCCTCACTTGGCCTCAGCATGGCGCCGAATTTTGAATGGTTCATGTATGCGGATCCGCTGGGTGCCTGCATTGTTGCCGGATTTCTGCTCCATTCCGCGCTAGTTCTTTTCTCCTCGTCAATGCAGGACCTCCTTGATCGCTCCATTGAGGAAGCAAGAAGGCTCGCCATTTTGCATATTCTGGTGAAACACGAGTCACGTTATGAAGGGCTCGTTTCCCTGCGCGCCAGGCGATCGGGAGTTCAGACCTACGTTGATATCGAACTTGAATTCTCTGGCGACAAAAAACTTTCGGAAGTGACTTCAATTTGCGATCAGATCAGCGCCGATATTTCAGCCGGAATTTCAAAAAGCCAGGTCAATATCCGGCCTAGAGCACGCTAAACCCAGTCGCGACAACGCACTTTCACAATCTTGGGTCCGGAAACGTAGTCTCCACGAACCAGACATACGGTTTGGGCGCCAATCGCAGGTAACCCGGCACGGTGCTGGCATCTTCGGCAAAAAGAAGTCGCAACTTGTAAAGTAGCTCCTGACGGAGATACGAGATCGTTTGCGTGAGCGTTGCCGGTTTATTCCAAAGCTTAGAGAGGCTGGCAGTTTCCTGATTTTTCACCTCACCGAATGGTCGCATCGCTGCAATACTTGCGGGCTGCACATATTCCTCGCGTAACTTCTGCGCTGACAGCGAGCTATCCGCGCCAGAAAAGTACCTCACGCAGTATGCGATTGCATCACTACTATGAAGGACAAGCAGCGGGCGAAACATCCGGGTATTTGTCTGAAGCTCTTGCCAACTTCTTGGATAATCCGGCAACAAGTACCGACGAAGCGTGTCCGGCGAACGATCACAAAGCGCCACTGCAATTTTTAATTTATACAATAAACCAGTCAGATCTTTTTTTAGACTTTGCATTGATTCGGACGAATCGAGACTTCCGTGTTTTGCAATTATTTCATCGTAATAGCGCTTCGGATTAATCAGCAGCGCACAAAGATCCTTCGTGGGAATGGTAAGGATACGGTTAATCTTGGTGCGCCATCGTTCGTAGGTCATTACCGAGATTACCTCCTCGCCTTCGCTCAGAGGATTCATACGATAGAGTTGGCGCTTTCCGTCGAATTGTTTCACTTCTTCAATCAGCCGGAAATGCGCGTCTCGAATCGATTGTTTAATGAGTGGGTTCGAAGATGCGTTTACTTTGAGAAAATTACTGGCTGCGCGAAAAATATCAACATCGTTAAAGCGCATAAATGGAAATTCTGGCCGAAACCTCGATCGTAGCTGCGCCCGGACCAACGCCCATCTTTCGGGGAGAAAATAATTAAGGAAACGATTGGACATTGCCTTTGGCTTCCCAAGCAATGCTTCAACTTCGGTGCGACCAAAAAGCGGCTCAACGCCGTACTCCTCGCCTGCTCTTCCACGACGCCGAAGGTCGGCGATCTTAATTTCGAATTCACCGGGGTAGCGCTTCAAGAATGGCATCGCCATAATCGAAGTGCCCATCGCCGCGACGGCAATGGTCGAGGTCGCGGAAAATAATGTTCCGAGGCGCCACCCGCCTGTTGCGCGCGAGACGCTTTCGTCGGCATCGTGTAGTGCCTTGACCATCGGAGGCGCAGTCTGTCTCCCCGCAGGATCCTGCCTCGATACCGCAAGCGAGTTCGACTGCTGTTTTGTAAATTCATCGCGGACCGCTTGGCGTATAAGACTTTGAAGCTCTTCAGGTGAAATCTGAAGCACCTGTTTCGGGAGGGAGACCACATTAGTTGCTTGGACCGGCTCAACGGGAGGATTTTGGTCGATGCCTTCACGATCACACTGCGCACGGAGCGCTGGCGTAAATGCGGCGAGCGAAAGCGCGGCACCAAGCGCGCAGGTATTTGAGCGCAATCTGTCCGCAAATCCCCGAGAGTGACTAGGTTTAGCGAGCGGATCGATTCTCACTCTCAATTGAGCAAAGTATGTTATAAAAGGTCAGATCCTGATAGGGCATCGGAGTGTTCTCGCTAACGTATTGTGACGGCTCGATTTATTTTTTCACCACAAGGACGCAAAGGACACAAAGAAAACCTCAAAAAACCCTGATTTATATGGGTTCTTCTTCGTGTCCTTTGCGTCCTTTGTGCTGAAACATTCCGATACCCTAAGATCCTGACACTTTCCGGGTGACCTGACTTAATCCGACAAGTTACCTGTGTAATTTTATAAAGGACGATTAGAGCGTGTTATGAACTTTTTTCCGTCGCGAGAGCGCCAAGTCGCATTAAAATGCGAGGCGGCCGCCGGAGCGAGCGCGGAGCAAGCCTATCAGGCTTGCGAGTACTCGCGACTAGGCCAACGACGCAGTTTAATGCGAATTGGAGCTCGCAGCAGGAGAAAAGTTCATAACACGCTCTAAGCAAAGAGGTGCATATATGACACGAATGGAAGACGAATTTACCCGCTACAGGACAAAGCTGGGAAAAAATGTGGCCGGAGCCGAAAGTTTCTTCAAGAGGACGATTGGGGAAGCACGCAAGAAGTTCGGCGAGGTTGTAGAGGAAGTCAAAGCTGACGGCAAGCGTGCTGTGGAAAAGCTCGACAAAGAGGTGCTTCCGAAAGCCTGTAAAAAGCTCGGTGAAGCTGGAACAAACGTATTGGCGCATGTCGAGCTTACCGCGCGCGTTGCGGGAGCGAGCATTATTGACGCTGCGACAAGGGACGATCCAAAGGCGAAGGACGAGCGCAGTGCCCGTGAGCTTAGGATGGCGAAGAGTCTTGTGAGAGAGAAAGTTTATGATAGGAAGGGAAAGCCCGGGCCGTTCAAGACGTATCTCGCAAGCGAGGAGGCTGTAATCGAGAATTTCGACAACACCGGAGAAGAAGCCAAAGGGATCGCAGTTTATCCACGAGGCAAGAGGCTCACTATATTGAAGGATGAATTCGTTCCTGTTCGGATATTCATCTCAGCTGATGGCGGGCTGACTTCGCGAGAGTATGTGCAAAACAAAAAGGCGCTGGAGGATCCCAAGCAGGCGCAGTACACCTTGAAAGGCAAGGAGCGGGCGACAACGGCGGAAGACCTCTTCGCGTTGCAAATAACCGCGCATGAAATTGGGACGATATTAGACGCTCGCTACAATAAGTTTCAAGCCGCTCGGTCTGGCGCTGGATCGAAGTAGCTGCTAAAAACTCATGCATACTTTAGAGGGCGGAACGGTAGTTCTGGCTGCGGTTCCGCCCCTTTTATTTTGCATCGACCCCGGCTATGTCCGAGAACGCGAAGCTACTTCGGTTTTTTGAGCTTTTGCTAAAAGCAAGCTTGCGCCTTGATTTTATTACCCACCGCCTAGCATCCCCACTCGGTATTATAGAAAGCTATGTACTCGCGGAAATAGCGCTGCACCAACGTTGCTTAGCGACCGACCTTGTAAAGACGCTTCGAATCACGAAGAGCTCGGTCTCTAAAGTCACCAAGACTATCGCGGAAAAGGGTTGGATCGAGGTTATTCCTTCTGAAGAGGATCACCGCCAAAAATTTATCGTGCTCACCAGCACAGGCCGACAAGTTGTTGCCGAAGAGAGCAAGATTAAAAATAGACAGATGGTTGAATTCGTCCAGATGCTCTCATCAAAAGAGCAGCGAGAATTCATAGAACTCGTGCGGAAGTTCGCCGACGGCGCCTCGGAGCCACTACCTCGCCAGGACACCGGAGATCATCCACTGCGCCGCGAAATTCAGAGACTGACCAGAATTACCGGATTTTTGGGCGATAGCTTGCTTGAAAGCGGAATCCCCTATCAGCGTTGCGAAATACTTTTTGTTTGCGGTGAATCCGCCTCGGGAATCCACATGCGCGAGCTGAATTCGCGGCTTCCATACGATGCCAGCGTCATCTCTAGAATTATCTCCGAATTCGAACACGAAGGAATTATACAAAAGGCAATTAGCACCGCGGACAAGCGTGTCGTGCAGATTTCGCTCACCACAAAAGGCTTCAAAAAAAGAGAGCAGATGATTGAGGTCTGCACAAATGCTCTTTCGCGAATGATTGCTCCCTTGAGCTCGGATTTTCTTGATCGGCTTTTGCCGCTACTTTCCCGCGCCGCAGAATCGAGCGGAGATTTCGCCGATGATATAGGTGGCAATACGATTCGAGAGGTGCATAGCAGCGAAGAGCGGCGATTAGCGCGAGCCGTTGCGATGGAACTCCTGGTTCGGCAGAATCTGCACTTCGTCGCGCCGAGTTATTCGTTGGCACACGGACATCATTTTTACCTCTATTCAGTTTCTGGCCACGCGGCCGGCGTGCTTGAGTTTCGTAAGCACGGCGAT
Organism: uncultured Bdellovibrionales bacterium; assembly: GCA_964510065.1. Lineage (GTDB taxonomy): Bacteria > Bdellovibrionota_C > UBA2361 > UBA2361 > CAIXSY01 > CAZEAC01. Next base: position 63,337 of record CAZEAC010000016.1, read on the forward strand.
CATTACGAGCTGCTGCTTTGGCTCTACGATTCGGCACTTGTCTCGATAGACGACGCGAAAAATTTTCTCTTAGAGGGATTACGTTCACTGAAGAAGCAGGAGCCAAACATGACAGTGGTGACAAGCTGGGCGCCTCTTATCCAGATGCTTTCTCGGGGTGAATCCGACATTCCGCCCTACCAAGTAACCGAAGAGGGCCTACTTGAGCTGATCCAACAGCCCAATCAAATAGCCGAAGCCATACGCAAATAGTTTCTAATTTCATAGAAATTATCGTAATAATTATTTTCCTTAAAATCACAGTTAATATAAAATAAGCATATTCAACTAGTTATATGTGCCGAGCTCCGAACAATCGTTCTTGTACTCACTAAATTTGTTTCCTTCCGCATTGGTTTATTGCTATGTTCTTGTTATTGGCAACTACTTTGAGGAGGAGAAAATGTCAACTTTGCCACGGAAGGGAAACAAGAAGGGAACTAAGGGAAACGCTACTAAGGAAGGGGCTAATTACGAGGCACTTATTTTGGACAATCGAGAGAAGGCGCACCGTATGGCGTACGGCATCCTTCGCGGGTTTGGAAGCACGATCGACCAGGATGAAATTGTGAGCGCCGCCGACCTCGCACTCTGCGAGGCCGCAAGCCGCTACGAACCGCGTCCGAACGCTTGCTTCACGACCTATCTTTACTACTTTATTAAGGGCGAAATCGTTCGTTCGATGCAGGAGAGCGCCAGATCCGCGGCAAACGCGGAAGCACAGAAACACGCGCTTTCCGCGCATGAATCAGAGCATGCCCAGGAGGTCATCGACCTCGAGGCAAGCCATGTTGACGAAAATAAGAGCAGCTGTCCGGAGCGTATTGCGTACCAGGACGAGCTTCGAAAGATGTGTCGAGCCGCAGTCGCTATGCTTTCCGATGTGGAGCGAGCGGTAGTACTAGAATCGCATATCGAAGAGAACCCAATGCTCGGGATTGCGAAGAAGCTCGGCTATAGCCGCGGGCACCTTTTTGCAATCCGAAAGAACGCTGAAAGGAAGCTTAAACGCCACTTCGAGAACTCAGATTTTGATTTGGCTGCATAATAACGAGTAATATTATGTAGTTAAATTGTTCTAAAAACCACTGTTAAAAAGCCAGAGTGGGGTACAATGCAACCTAATGAGCATTGTACCCCGCGCTGCCGCGAAAACCTCAACTGGTCGTGGACGCGCTACTATACCTCAAGCAAGCCTGCTGAACCTTGGCACTGCAGTCCTTCCTGAGATCTTACATAAAACTCGCGAGTGGACTCTCAGCCAACTCGTTGCTGCCCTGCGCGAGTCATCCGATCAAAATTGGCCACGAAGTGACACCGTCGGCAACACCCCTCAGCTTCGTGCGCGCCATCTTGAAGAGCGCTTTCGCAATGAGCTGAAGAACCGCCATGGAATCAAGTTTACCGGACGAATCTGGTTAAAGCATGAGGGCGCTAACTGTACTTCGACTCATAAAGACAGAGCGCTCATGCGTCATGCTGCGCGCGCTGTCGCCCTTGGCAAAAAGGAGATAACGATTGCGAGCTGTGGAAATGCCGGGGAAGCGCTCGCGGTGGCCGCTGCGCTTTATGGCCTTACCTGTACAATTTTTATTCCGCGTGCCTACGCCAAAGACTGCCCCCAAGTCATCAAACGCATGCAGCTTTGCGGCGCGAGTGTCGTGTTTACCGACGGAGACTACGACGATGCCGTTCGGCGCTCGGAAGCTCACGCGAAAAAACGCGGTATATATGACGCCAATTCGAGCGGACCCAATCTCTGCGTTGAGCATGAGGGCTTCGCCGTTATTCCCGACGAAAGCGCGAATCAGCTGCTGAGCGAGGGGCCTGAGGTCAAAACACCTGTCACCGCGTATGCAGTGCCGCTCGGAAACGGCGCGCTCTTTAGCGGGGTTTTTAGCGGAATTCGTACCTGCTTACAGAAGAGAACTTTGTCCCATATGCCGCAGATGATTGGTGGTACCTGCCAAAAGAACAATCCGATCCTTGACGCCTTCCGCCACCAACAACGTTGCACAGAAGCAATGGAAAGTTGTCAGGTGACTGCGGCAACGGCGGCTCTCGCAACGCGCGATCCCTGTGATTCTGTTGGAGCGCTCGATGCAATTCGCTGTAGTGGTGGAGCGGTATACCATGTTGATGATGCCATCCTTACCGAAATGTGCGACTGGATCAGGGAAGGCAATTCGAATACCGGCTGGAATCTTGACCCTCTAGAAGCCGGCGTTGCGGGACTTGCCGCGCTCTTTAAGGGGTTGGCGAAAGGAAAGATCGATCCTCATGGAACCTATGTCGCGATAATCAGTGGAGTAAAAGACTAATGGAAGCGCTAAAATTCGAACTGTCTCCGGAAGTGCTGATTCGACCGGCGCAAAAGAGCGATCTCGCGCAGGTACTTGTGGTCGATCAGGAGTCTTTCAGTGCGGGAGGTGGCTACAATTTCCTTACCTTGCGCCAGATTCTGGATGCCGGTCCGGAATTTTTTCTTCTTGCGGAGGTTGAAGGCAAGACAGTCGGCTACATTGCCGCGCTCCCCGCTTCGACTCCTGGCCAGATCTGGATTATTTCAGTCGCAGTCTCCCCCAGCGCTCGAAAGACTCATGTGGCAAAAAGACTGTGCTACGAAATTTATCAGGTCTTGGTTCGACATGGCTTTCATGAAGTCTTTTTGACCGTTCGTCCCGAAAACCAGCCAATTTTGCGCATCGCAAAAGCGTTCCAAATGCAGCTTGTACGCGAAGAGCCTGATTATTTCGGCCCAGGCGAAGCGCGGCTAGTTTTAAGCTGTAAGATTTAGCGGTAGTATCAATAATTACTGATACGCCACGGTGGAAAAGCTCCGACCCGCCCAATTGCTGCGACTACGGCCCCTATGATACCTTTCAGCGCAGCGTGGAAAAAGCTCTTTCAGACCAACCATCTACCCTATTTTCAGCTGCCTTGGCGCTTGCAATTTTTGGAGTTCTTGCCGGTTCGGTGCAGTTCTGGGACGGAAATGGCGCTTACCTCTTTCCTGCAGGGCGCTATTCGATTGTATGTGCCCTACTTTTAGCGCTCATCGCGATATTTTGGGGCAAAACAAAGAATTCCAAACTGCGACTTGAGCCTCAGGGCTTTGCGCTCGGACTGCTCCTGCTCTTTGTAAGTGACTGGCTGACACGGGGCTACAATCTTTTTCAAGGCCCTTCGATTCGTGGTGAAGTCTTGTTAGCAACGCTCCTATGCGCGTTTTTACTAAAAAGGCGCTGGCTTCATGCATTCTTGTTCCCACTACTCTTAGTCACACTCGTGTTGCTCTGGCATTGCTTTAACAGCACCGCTCAGGGACGATTGCTTACTTCCGACGATCACTCCTCTTTTATTTTACGGCTCACCCTGCTGAGGGACAATTTCCCAAACATTCCCTTTTTCTATCCATTCTGGAATGGTGGCATGGATGCCCGTGATTTTTTCGCCACGGGAAGCCTTAATCTGTTCTTCATCTTCCTTCCCATTTTGATCTTTGCTCAGCCAATCGTTGTCTACAATTTCATCGTATGCTCGGTAGCATTCTTGATCCTGCCAATAGCCACGTTCTTAGGCGCGCGAATTCTTAAGATGCGTTTTGCCGAGTCAGCGCTTGCGGGGCTCCTTACCTTGACCTCTTCCCTTCTGCTTTACCGCTGGGGCTTAAAGTACGGAACGATGGGATTCTTTACTACCGCGGCGCTTGTGCCACTTAACCTCGCCCTTGCGATCAGGATAATCTCGAGCCCAAACGATCTGCGCTGGCCGCTGATCCTTTCTTCAGTGATTACCTTCACCTTAATGCTTTTCTGGTCCCCTTCCGGTGTAGTTTTCATTCCGACTATCATTGCCGCGCTCATAACCTTGCGTTCTCTCGTACGCTCGCTAAAGGTCGCGACGCTCGTGGTCGCGCTTCTCTCGATCAATCTCCCCTGGATCGCAGTGTTTGTATCAGTGTCAAAAGTTGCGCAATTTGCCACGATAGAAACTGATTCGAAAGAGGGCAGCGCGAAGCCGGTGGAATATCGCGCAAAAAGCTCAGTTCCTACTCCCGCAGAGCTGCTGCGACTCTTTGGCGAGGATAAAGCGGAGTTTTTTACCGCGCTCGAAAGAATTTCCGAGGAATCCTTAAAACATCTCAGAGAGAGCGCAATCTCTACTAATCCCCTCATACTCTTCTTTGCACTACCAGGAATTTTTCTTTTTACTGGCAAAGAGCGCTATCTTTATCTTGCGACATCGTTGTGGCTCTTATTCCTTGGAACATTCGTTGCAGTCCTTAAGCCGCAGCTCGAACTTGAAAGAATGTTGGTGGTTCTTACGCTTGTCGGCGCAACACCAGCTGCGCGAGCTCTCTCGCTCCTCTTTGAAAAAGCGTCGCTCCCATCCGCGGCAAAATTATCTATTGTAAGCGCTGCGCTTTGTGGTGGCTTCGTTTTCAGCGGCCCACTTGTCTCCGGATCTATCGTAAAGAACCGCTCACTCGAGCAGATCCATTTCGCTTCTGATGCGCTTTACCAATTAGCGGAATATTTTCGTGAGAATTCGCGAGGTGGACGAGTACTTTTTTCGGGTTTCGCGCTGCATGAACTTGATGAAGGCCATCTTGCTCCCCTGAGCGTTCTGGCGAAAACGCCACTTATGGCATCGAGTCCATTTCACAATCTGTGGCGCTACCGACAGATCTTTCCTCCAAGCTTCATTGGAAGACAGGAAAGCGGCGGCATCGAAGAGTATCTCGACCTCTACAATGTTTCTTTGGTACTCGCGCACGAAAAACAGTGGCGCGAATACTTTCAGTCGAAACCGGAGCTTTACCGAGAAGAGAAACGCATAGGTCCCTATCTTATCTTTTCCCGGACAAGCTTTCCAAACAGCTATATCTTAAAGGGCTCTGCTGATGAGATCACTCAGCTTGAGAACGGAGTGAGCTTTATCCCGCGCTCATCGGAAATTGTGCTTCGTTTTAACTACTTTCCATTCTTAGAGGCAAAAGGATGCGGCATTACCCAAGAATCGGTAGCTCCCGAAGTAAAGTTCGTCAAACTCACTAATTGTTATCTAGGAAGCAAGACGGTGCTTCGGTCCAAACCCGCGCGGACAAGAATCGGGAGGCAGCAATGAAGTTGAAGCTGCCCTATCTTCTTGTAAGCGTCCTTATTTGGCTGGCAATCTTCCACGCGGTTCGAAATGACTTGGCATTGCCTGCCGACTTTCGACCGACATCTCACAGTGAGTCTTCATGGTTCCCACTAATAAACCTTACTTCAAATTCATTTCATCTTTGGCGCGATCCTCCGCTCATCGGAATTTTTGCGGGCTCTCACGCGCAGCGCGGCATGCCGGGACTTCTGCCGTGCATTGTTATCTTTCTCGCTGGCTGCGCAATACTTTTTAGAAGAAACTCTTTTATTGAGGCGCTCACGGTAGCTTCCGCGCTGTCCGTAGCGCTACTGCTGCTTTTCGGCCGCGATTCAGTAATATTTGGATCATTGGCCTGGCTACCTTGGGTCACTCTTGCGATGCGCACGGGTAGCCGAAACCCGCTCGCCGCGGTGGGGACGCTTGTCGTCTTTTCCCTAGCTTTCGCGCTCGGCGCGAATCAATTTGGGCTCCTGCTATTTCCCTGCGCAGTGCTCGCGCTCGAGCCAAAAAAACGCGCTTTCGGTTTGCTGGTATTTGGCTTTTTTATTTTACTCACCTATCAGTGCACAATTCCGCCGTCTTCGATTCCAGAGTATCCGGCGCTTTCGCATGTAGTTCCTGACGATGGAATTTCAGGAATACTTCGACCATTAGTCACCATGGATGCGCCAATTCCTCTGATTGATCGTTTCGCTTTGCGACAAGCGCTGCAGCCTGCGCTGTTAACTGTCTTGGCCGGAGTGCTCGTGCTGCTTATTTCGCTACGAGGAAAAGATGAGCGACGAACATTTTATCCAGTCATTGGATTGCTTCTGATAGTGATTCTCGACTTGCTCCCTGCGGAATCCTTGGCACAAATTGCGCCGCTCTCAACAATTGAGCGGGTGTTTCCCAACTTGCGCGGCATAGCGCTCGCGCCGATGGCCCTTGCGGCGACGCTGTTTCTGGTCACGGCTTACGCGCTACGAGTCAATCGCGGTCCCCTTTTTATCGGCCTCACCATGGCTGCATCAATTGTCTGGTATGCAAATAGCCGGAGTAGTAATAGGTATGGCATTGCCGTCAGCACCGAGCGGGTGGCAGTTGGGCGTGCGTCAATCGATCCGGTCTTCGACTCGGTGTTAATATCACCGTCACTCCGAGTTATCGCCGAGTATGGCGACTGGAGTATCGACGCGGAATCGAAAATCGCCGCATTTCAGAGTGTTTCACTCAAAGACAGTGACGCGACAGTTCACGGGTCAGACCGTGCGGAAATGATTGCACGACTCATGGATGGAAAGCCGCGGAGCCGATGGTCGCCAAAGAAGGGAAAACAGGAGGGCAACGAATGGCTTGAGTTTACCTTTCCTAATCCATTTCAGATATCAGGGATTGAACTTTCCCCCGGCGAATACAGCACTGATTTCCCCCGCGCATTAAGAATCCGCGCCGGCCAGGGTACCGATTGTGCCAATGCTCCCGTCGTATTTGAGACAAATTCGTGGCAGGGAGCGTTACGTTACACCAAAAGTGGCTTCCCATTTTTTGCCGGACAAGATCAAGTTCAGATCTATTTTAAAAATCAAATCGAGCTTCAATGTATAAAGGTCGAGCAGACCGGCCGTGCTCCTTTTGATTGGTCAGTGAGCGAAGTTCGGTTCTTTAGGTAAAACTTTCAAGCTGTGGATTCGCGAGCACTGGCTACGTCGCGCGCTTTGCTTCTTTCAAGTTATGACGCTCGGCAAGCTGGTCTAAGACGCCATTGATAAACATTGGTGCATCATCGCCGCTGAAGCGTTTTGCGATCTCGATTGCTTCGTTGATGGAGACGCTGACGGGGACTCCCTCAATATACAAAATTTCGAAGGTTGCAAGTCTTAGCAGGTTTCGATCGATTCGAGCCATTCGCGGAAGGCTCCAATTGGCGGAGATGGAGACTATCTCACGGTCCAGCTCTTCGAGACGGTCACGCACGCCGAAGATTAGCTCTTCAGCGAAGCGCAGATTCTCGCCCTCAACCGACGCAAGCTCACCATCTACCTTAGGTGTATCCTGCGTGGGGAAAAAATTTTCAAAGAAGCGAGATATCACCTCGTTGCTCCAATCACTCAGTGAATCACACTGGTAGAGCGCCTGTAAGGCTACTTCCCTCGCTTTCCGTCGCGACTTCATTGACTCCGTACCCGTGTACCCAAAGATTCCCTCCCCTAGCTACAGAATAGCAGGAGCGGTCAATCTACCCTCTACCTTTCTGTTATCCAAATTTACGAAGAACCCGTAGCATAAAAAAAATTAATATTTTCAATGGATTAGAGGCGAGACATCGAGGAATGTGCCATTACAAGTGCAATGAGCAGGTATGGTTAAAATTGGCGAGTAACATTTGCGTTTGATGGAACTGACGTCATTAACGTTGATTACGTCGACTATCATTAGGAAGAGTTAGTTTATGATCATGCATAACCCTCTTCATCCAGGTCTCGTTATTAGAGAGCTTTGTTTGGAGCCGCTTAGGCTCGCAGTAACCGATGCGGCAAAGGCTCTTGGCGTCACACGCAAGAGCCTCTCAGAGCTTCTTAACGGAAAGTCGGGTATTAGTCCTGAAATGGCAATTCGGCTCTCTCTTGCTTTTGGTACGTCGGCCGAATCATGGATGAACCAGCAAGCTCAGTATGATCTTTGGAAGGCGCGCTTTAGTGGCAAGAAGTTGAAAGTCAAAAGACTTGCTGCTTAAGCTGATTTCATTTTTCATTGTTTTTGCATAATGACTCCTTCTCTCCCGGACTTCTCGCGAGCTTCTACCGCAGAGGCATAGCTTGTGATAATCTAGGACAACAGCGAACGCCCGTAGGGAAAAAAGATTTCGGCCAGTATGACAAAGTCTTGGGAAGTGCTCAAACAGTGGGGAGAGAACAGCTCTCGCCTTGAACCACTTACAGGTGGAGTTGCCAATGACGTGTGGAGCGTGCGTGTTAACGGGCATCTTGCGGTCGGCCGTTTAGGCTCCAGAAGTAATGCCGATCTCGCGTGGGAAACCGCGCTCTTACAATTCCTTGATCGTCAAGGTTTGAGCGTACCGGTACCAATCCCAACCTTGGACGGTCGACTATTCGCCGATGGCCTTGTAGTTATGACATATGTGGATGGCAGATCGCCCGAATCTGAGGCCGATTGGCGTCGCGTGGCTGATACCCTTCGCGAGTTACATCGATTGACACAGAATTGGCCGCAGCGCCCGGGTTGGCGATCGTCGGTTGATCTTCTGCACGCAGAAACTGGGACAAAGATCGATCTCAATGCGATGCCGCCCGAGGGCGTTGCTCGGTGTCGAGCGGCGTGGGCACGACTCGCAGGACGGCAAATGTGCGTTATCCATGGCGACCCCAATCCTAGAAACATTCGCATAAACATTGATCGGGTTGCTCTAATCGATTGGGACGAGGCGCACCTGGATGTTCCCGACCTCGACCTAGTGTTGCCGCACAATGCCGGCAATCTTCACGAAAGCGCGTACGACATCGCTGCGCAAGCGTCGGCCGCTTGGCAAGCCGCTGTTTGTTGGGACGACGAGTACGCAATCAAGAAACTTGCTGAAGTTCGAGTGCTCTGAGAAATAAATTGTAGAACTCGCTACCGAAGGCCTACTACTTTTTCTCAAAAAAGGACGACACTAAGAAATATTAAACTTTCTAGAAGTGGTTTCAAAAATACCCCGTCGCGAGGAGCGGCCAGTTGGGTGAGATGCGAGGAAGCCGACAGAGCGAGCGCTTCGCTAGGCCTATCAGGCTTGCGAGCACTCGCGACGAGGCTGACGACGCAGATTACCCAACTAGACGTTCCGTAGTAGGGGTATTTTTGAAACCACTTCTAGTGCAAATGTGGCCTTTTAGCAGCAATTTTCTGAAACATCTACAACATCTACGTTCCAATAGAACCCGTGTTCTCCCGCAACGGGGTTACGAATAATGTCAGCCGCAGAAAAGTGCTGGTAGGAGCTAGGGTCAACGCAGCGAAGCTCGGGCAAAGTACTTACGCTCCATCCAAGAAGTGCGGTTGCACTATCAATTCTACCTATTCCGCCACCTTCTCTGATTATGACTGGGGAGCTGTAGCGCCTTTGAAAACCTACACACTTTCTTTGCGTGCCAAGAAAAACAAAGTAAAGGTCTTCATAATTATACATACCAAATGTTGATAATGAGTCCGCGCTCACCGCTGCCCCTCTGAATTGAAGCGGATTTGACGAAAACGGCAGCGCCATCGGTGTGTTACTTCTGCCAATAAGTGAGCCATTCAGATAGTCCAAGACAGTCGCCATGTTACTTCCCGGTTGCCAACTGGTGTGCCTGTACTGGGACCCCTGCGGAACTGGAGCGGGAAACCCATTGTTATAGAATGCGGAGATTGTAAAAGCTGCGCCGGTAGTATGTTGAGACTTAGTTATTGATTGAAATGCAGATGCCGGCGGACTCGCTTGAACCCAGTAGGAAGATTTATAGTGTGAAGCCTTTCTTTGACGGCAGTATTGAATGCCACCAGCGGTCGTTATCTGATCGCTGAGATTCTGGCTACAACCCGTTAGGTCGACCGGAGGCGGCACAACAACGGCACTAGGGGAAGACTCCGGGATCGGCCCCATAGGTGCAGCGATAACCACACTAGAGAACAGGCAAAAGAGACCACAGATGCCCATCAGCGGAGAACAGAAACTAATTTGAGAGCTCATCTAAAGTACCACAACTTCATATTACACGTGACTCACTTGAAGCATCGGAATATCTGCAATCTTTATGCCGGCGGTCGCGCACGGGCAGAACTGTCCGGGAACTAGTTTAAAAGAATCCAAGGACACCATTCTCTCAGGAGCCTGACCGAAAATGTTTTCTATCGGATTATAAGTGACGCAGG
>CAZEAC010000017.1:0-4959 GCA_964510065.1 uncultured Bdellovibrionales bacterium
GCCGGGAGCACCAGCTGGCCCTTCCGGGCCGGTTGCTCCGGCAGGGCCGGCTGGACCCGCTGGCCCGGTAGGACCTGCTTCACCTGGATCGCCCTTAATTCCCGGTACTCCTTGAGCACCAATCGCCCCATCTTTTCCCGCAATTCCGGGTTCACCTTTTGGACCTTGTGGGCCGATCGGTCCAGTTGCGCCACTGGGCCCCTTGACTCCCTGGCCAAGAAGCGTGGCAAGCGACTCGACAGTGGCCGGTGTTTCGCGCTTAATCTTGCAGCGACCCTGCTTCGCGAAGACTTCGCCTTTAGCATTAATACAGACATTAAAGGGCTTTGCTTTCGGCGCAGCAAAAATCGGCGAAACCAACGCCAATGATATCAGTATATGAAATACAATTCTCAGCATTTTTTCTGGTCGAGCTGTTCGGGTGTATTAGATGCCCGCAAAATTAAGGATGGTGCTCTACAAAAAAAACACGTCAGACACGCTGGAAGATCGCCTGACAACTTTTTGACACGAACCCGAGCCTCTTACAGATTTTTGCTGCCATCGCTACTGTCGATGTACCTTTTCCGGCCGAGCACGCTCTTCTCGCGACAGATCGGCGAGAAGTGTAATAGCAGCGGCATTAAAATCACGCTGCTGTTTAATAAAATCTTTAAGCAGAATTCGTAAAATAGGAAATAGCGCTCGTTTCACGCCAACAATAAACGGTCCGACTATCTTACGATGAGAGGTAATATTAGCCTGCTTTATGCCAACCTCCCAGGTCTGACAGAGTCTGCGAAGCTTTTCGAGACGAGCATCGGTCAGCTCAAGCGCACCATCCACAACCGGCCGAGAGAGCTTTGCCAAATACTCAACATCCCTCTCTTCGAAAACTCCCCTTGCGATCTTCGCGCAGACGGCGTCGCGCAGCGTACCTTCAAGTGCCGGAGATTCACTGCTGCAGATACTTAACCACGCCATAATTTAAATAGTATATGCTGTTCGAGCTGAAAGGCAAATGGGAGCTTTTTTGAGGGGCAAGATTGCCTTCCTGGCTTCCTCGCTCGGTGCCTCTGTGACTCTGTGGTTTATTTTTCAATAAAAAAACCACAGAGTCACAGAGAGCACCGAGCTAATACTTATCTCGATGAAGCTCCATCCAACGAAGCCTTTGAAACGAGTCGCGAGGAGTGATGTAGCCGCTTTCAAAACCAGCAATCGCCGAAACCAGCACGCCCATAGCGTCGAGAAGCGCGGGAGTCGGCTTCGAAAATAGATGCTTCCCCTCAGCAAATATAACCTCACCACGTTTCACGGCGGGGATCTGCTCCCATCCCTCTAGCTTTTCAAGCACTCGAAACGTTGCCATGGATTCCTTCAATTCGGCGCCTGCGATTGCGACAACAATGACGTCGGGGCGAAAGCTCGTGATGTCTTTAAATTCAATTTTACTCCCTGGTTTTCCATCGCGCGGTGACTGCGACTCGGCCGACGCGAGATGAATCATGTCAGGAATCCACAAGCCGCCAAGGACAAGCGGCGACACTGAACTAAGAAAGGTGACCTTTTTATTCTTCATCCGATCATAAAAGTTATCACCCCACACCATAACCTGCGCTTTAATCTTATTAGAAAGCTCGAGCCCTTTATCGCCAAGGCCGGTGTCACGTGCGAGCGCTGAGAAAAATGCTAACACAGTCTCAAAGGAGGTTGGGCCGTAGTGTCCAAGCCGCACATCTCTTCCGATTACTCTCCGCAGCTCTAGTTCAATTCTCGCACGTGCCGTTTCATCGGCTAGCCTTGTAACGATGATATCCGGTGAAAGCTCGGAGATTATTTTTAGATCGACCTCGTGAGTGCAGAGGATCTTTGAAAGTCCCGCGGTACTGCCACCTTTAGGCACAGTAACCTTCTGTGCCACCAACCCTTCAGCCAGCTCTGCATCGTGGCTTACCCCGACTAAAGAGTTACCCGCACCCAGGCGAATAAGGGTCTCTGCTAAAAACGGCTCTAAGGCAATTATTCTGGGCATTATTAACTATTATATACCGAATAGGGCAAACCGAGAATATGAATTGACCGTGCGCGAATGGCGCCGATATAATCAGAGGGAATGAGAATTCTTCGTCAGGGAGCATTGTTTGCGGTATTGTCAGCCACGTTGTTCGTCGGTGGCACGGTATTGCCCGGCTGTAGCACAAAGATTGAAACTCCTGGACTTGCCAACAAAGGCATCCTTCCTCTGTCGACAACTGATCCCTACCTTGGATCAAATATTTTTATCGCTCGCGAGATGGAGACAAGCTCGTATCTTTACAATTTTATAAAGACTCGAGGCGCGCCTATAGCAATCGAGCTTACCGACACTTCCTTTCACCCACCACACATGCTCCTTTTTTATCCGGCGCAGAAGGAAGTATACGCCGCTGAACTTCTCTGGCGAAAAATTACACTCTCTGGCTCGAAAACGATGCAGAAGAAAGAGTGGATTATTCGCGGTCCTTATTTAATCGAACGCGAAGACTATCGTACTTTGGCGGGTCTCGAGATGGGTCTGCAGGGACAGCCAGTTCTTGTCTTGAATGGTAAGATTCAGCAGTTCACTCCAGCACGAAAAGAACAAGACACAAAAAGAGTCGCCGTCGCGATCGTTCCCCCGACCCCACCGCCAACGCCAACACCTGTGAAGAAGAGGGGGCCGGCGAAAGCCGCACCCGAGAAGTCTCCAGTCGAGAGCGAGGAGGAAAGCCTGCTTAAGAACTTCAAGCCGCTCAATCTAGATCAACGAGCAATCTTAATATCAAAAGGGTATGCGGACCGGGCAGACAATGGTGATCTGCTGCATCGAATCGCCTACGAAGGCGAAAATTTAGATATGATTGCGCGCTGGTACACCGGTTCAAGTAAGACCGTGGAGGAAATTGCAAAATTCAATAATTATGCTCCCAACGCAAAACCCGACAAAGGGGAGATTGTGCGGATTCCTCTCGCACTTTTGAAACGGGCGAAGGCAATGCCGCGAGATTTTAAGTAGGCGAGATTTTGAGTGGTTACAGCGCTGTATTTTTAGCCTGTATTTTTAGCCTGTACTTCTAGCCTGTACTTTTACAGCACTGCACTCTTATAGGACTGCGCTTTTTTCGAAAGTCTACAAAAATTGGTGCCCAGGAGAGGACTTGAACCTCCATGGCCTTGCGGCCGCCAGCCCCTCAAACTGGTGTGTCTACCATTCCACCACCTGGGCAAAGCTGAAAATTATCAGGTATCTTTAGACAGCGCTCGACGCTGAATGTCAAGGGGCTCAGTGCACGCCCAGACATCTTGCGATTTTAAGGTGCCTTCTTCTTTTCCTCCTGCTTGTTGGCCTTCTTTGCACTCTCACTCTTGGTCACTGCTTTTGCTGCAGGAGCCGGGGCTTCTTTCGCCTGCGCTTCCTTAGAGTGCTCTTCTGTCACGGGAGCAGTGACTGCTACTGCCGCGTTATTCTTATCAACCGGCAAAGCTGAGTTCGCCTCTGCTGGATTAGCTGGATTAGTCGCTGCGCCAGTCTCGGGTGCCGCAACCGGAAGCTCCTGGACCTTGAGCGGCTGGGCCGCCTCAGTTTTGAATGGACTACCCACCTCTCGTGGACCGTCGCCGGTGAAAGCTCCACCCTGATATTCGCGAATAAGTAAAACCGAGGTCGCCATGAAAGCGACTGCCAGTCCGGTCGTAATCTTTACTATTAACGATGTCGCGCCTGTGGCCCCGAAAAGGGTATTGCTTCCCCCTCCAAAGGCAGCGCCAGCGTCAGCACCTTTACCCTGCTGCAGAAGCACCATTACCACGAGCATGATACAGAGCAAAATATGAACGGTATATAATATTGTCGCGAACACAAACCCTCTTAATGAGTCCTACCGAAGTCCTACCACCACGCACTACGAAATAATTCGCACCTCACCGGCCGAATCTAATTTCCTATCAAGAATCTCGATTAATTTCAATGAAAGGGCTCTAAATTGAGCTCCTGCTGGATTTTGCGGGTCGCTGACCACCGGAACCCCACTATCGCCGCCCTCCCGTATTCTAGTATCAAGTGGTATCTTGGCAAGGAGCGGAACGCCATACTTTGCGGCGAGTGCCTCACCCCCGCCAACCCCAAAAATATTGTAGTTTTTGCCATCGGGGGTGACAAATCCGCTCATATTCTCGACGATGCCTAAAACATCGACATTAACTTTAGAGAGCATATTAATCGCCTTTCGCACATCGGCAAGCGCAACTTCTTGTGGCGTGGTCACCACTACCGCGCCTGCGAGCTGACAAAGCTGCGCAAGAGAAAGCTGCGCGTCGCCAGTGCCAGGAGGCATGTCGACAATACAATAGTCGACCTCGCCCCAGCGCACATCCTCGAACATCTGAGCAAGTGCTTTGTTGAACATTGGCCCGCGCCAAATTACCGCGTCATCGGGATCGCGTAGAAAGAACCCTAGGGAGATGTACTTAACCCCAAACTTCTCCGGAGGAATGAGTTTGCCCTCATGATCCGGTTGAATCTGCCCCCCACCAAAAAGCGTGGGAATGCTCGGCCCGTAAAAATCGCTATCGAGAAGTGCCACCTTTGCGCCACAGTGGGCCAGTCCGATTGCAAGATTTGCTGCCACCGTCGATTTTCCGACGCCACCCTTTCCAGAAATAACTGGCACTATTCTTTTCATTGTACTCCCACGCTCTGCGGCTCAAATGTACTCGATTTCTCTGTCAATTGGAATTCCTCACCATGACGGGCACGTAGCGCTTCCCGTCGCAAAAGATTCCTATCGATTCGAGAATCAACGATTTCCCACGGCAAAAGCTCCAAAAAATCAATGTGCCGTTCGACATAAAATGATATTGGAGGCACTTCGCCACGAAGCTCCTCGTGGCGATCGCGCATAATCCACTTCCAGTCCTTTCCGAGCTCTTCGGCGCGCCATAAGTAGCGCCCAACTCGAC
>CAZEAC010000017.1:4969-35065 GCA_964510065.1 uncultured Bdellovibrionales bacterium
ACCGAGTGCGTCGGCGGTGCCGACAACATCCTCGACAGCCAACTCGACGATCGCCGCGTGAAAGCAACGCTTGAAAATAGCTCTCTTTGGGCGACTCGAAACGCATTTCGAGATTGGGAATCTTGCGCACTGCGAGGCGCAATTTTTCAATCTTCGATTCGAGCTGCTTAATTTTCAGCATCGGCTCCCACTGGAATGGGGTCGAGGCTTTAGGAATAAATGGATTAACTGAAAGCACGACCCATGCCGGCTTGCCTTCACCACGCGAGGCCGCAACCACCGCTTCGCGGACGGCTGCAGAGAGATGTGCGATACCTTCAACATCAGCTTCAGTCTCGGTCGGAAGACCAACGATGTAGTAGAGCTTAAATCCACGAATTCCTGCCTCTGCGAGCTGACGCGCCGCTTCAACAACTTGCTCGTTCGAAACACGCTTACCGGCTGCGCGGCGCAGCCTCTCTGTTCCCGCCTCCGGCGCAAGTGCCACGGTCTTATATTCACTCTCTGAAAGACTGGCGGCGAGTTCCCGCGAAATTTTCTGCGACATGAGCGAGCTCAGCGAAGCACGGCCGCCTTTCTCCGCGACAGAGCGCGCAAGTTTTGAGATTGACCGATGAGATGACACCGCCGCACCGACAAAACCTACAGCGTTACTGTGTTCGAGACCAATCTTCACCGTGTCGGCGATGGCCTCTTCACTTCGCTTGCGCACCGGGCGATATATATAGCCGGCGACACAAAAGCGGCAGCCCATCTCGCACCCTCGGCCAGTTTCTGTGAGGAACATCGATTTAAATTCGGTTTCGGGAGTAAGCACTCGCGAATAGGTCGGAAACTTGGAAAGATCCTCGACATAACGCCGGCGCGCCCGTTGCGGAACTCCCTCGTCAGCACAAAAACGCGCCACCGTCCCGTCCTCATTATATTCAGCCTGGTAAAATGCCGGAACATAAATCCCTTCAATGTGGGCTGCGGCGCGAAGTACCTTTTCGCGCGGCCAGCCTTCGCGCTTCGCGAGCTTAAGCAAGGAAGAAAGCTCAGTGATCATTTCTTCAGCCTCGCCGAGAGCAATAAGATCGACAAAGTCGGCAACCGGTTCGGGATTGAGCGTGACGGCCGTGCCGCCCGCGATTAACAAGGGGAATGAAAACTTACTTTCATAGGCAGCACTCGCACGAGCCGCTGCATTTGGAAAAAGAAGCCCCGCGTTTTGCAATAGTCTCAAAAGATGTGGGTAGTCAGTTTCGAAAGACAGGCTCACACCGAAGAGATCACACTCACGAAGCGAGCGCTCGCTCTCGAATGTTTTCCAGACCTTGTCAGCAGTCATCGAATCTTCTGGAAGAAATCCGCGCTCGACACACACACCTTGCTCTCGCGAGAAAAGGCTATAGACGGCTTGAAATCCAAGATTAGACATGCCGATCCAGTAGCTATTGGGATACAGAAGATGCACCGATAGCTCTCCCCCTTTGGCACTGGGCGGCTCGACCGGCTTCTCTAATTCTCGTAGCCGTCGTCGGTTGTCATTATCAACTCGCGAACGTTGCGTTTTCATCTAATTCCAAAAAGCATTGCACGTGAAAATATTACGCGCAAAAACATTGCCAATGCCCTAGCCGGACTCCTCTGCTAGGAACGAGCCAAGGCGGTCAATAATCAGAGCAGATGAATTCAGTAGACCATCTGCACGGATGCCGGGCTAGGACCCCTTCGTGGAAAGTTTGCGCCAACTTTCCAGACTCAACTCAGCGCCAACCGCGTTCTCAGAACCGCCGATTCGGCGCTCCGAGCGCTCACCCGGTTTAAGGCTTACCGAGAAGCTATCGCTCTTGATCGTGGAATTCCCCTTCCCAAGCTGACGAACCCTGATTGCCACATGATACTCTGACTCCTTGGAGTTATTGAATACCGAAGCAACCCATTCTTTTCTGCCTGATCTCACGACCGAACCCGAGATGAGCGGCATCTCCTTGCCCTGAAGGTCAGGATCGACAAATCCGGGGACACTCACTGCACCATAGCCACCATCGCCCGTGACGGAGAGTACACCATTTTTTGGGAGATTGGCTTCCTTCTTCTCTTCTTCGGTCAAGGTGGCAGTCGGTGTAGGAATCTGAGTTTCAGCAGCTTTCTCGCGAGCCGGCTCGATCCCCTCAGGGCTACGACCAGTTCGGCCCTGCGCAACAGCCGATATCGTCAGCAGCAAACCCGACAACGCGAAGACCAAAAAAGAAGATCGACGTAAAATAGCGCTCATTACTCTCCTCACATGACCGAAAGCAGCCCGAATATACTCTTTGTTTTATAGTATGTATATCGCGAAGGGCGAAATAGGGCAAATTTTTCAAAGAGTTATCAATACCTTCGGTATTTGCTCAGTAACTACTCATTCAGTCCGGATGACCCGTGAACGTGCGCCTCAGGTTTGCTCGGTTATAAAGTGACATTCAATAGAGCACACAAAAGGGGGTACTAACCCCGATAGTACTGAATTAGTTTGAAAAGATGCGCGGCAGTTGCATCAAGCACGTTCCAGGCTTGGGACTGTTCGGAGTCGGCGAGACTCAGTTGTCCCAGGCTGAGCGCGTACTTGATACAGTTGCGGCTCACCTTTATAAACTGATTCAGTTCTGTCGGGGCTAGCACCCCCTTTTGAGTTCTGAATTCGGAATCAGAGACTGCTTTCCGACCACGGATTCGGCTATCGGCATTCAGCTTACGGCTGACAGAACTAATGGCTGAAATCAACCGAGCAAACCTGACATGCACCTACACGTAAACGTTCCCCTACACGAAAGAATGCGGGAACGGGCACGTTTACGCGCACGTGCAGGCGCACGGGAAATTCCAATTATCCGGACTTAATTAGCAGTTACATTATTCATTAACCCTGGGTATTCTCTCCCTCACTCTGTGACCTCTGTGCCTGTGGTTTAAATACTTAAAGGACCACAGAGACACGGAGGGCACAGAGTAACGGAAAAGGCTTTGCCACACGTAAGGAGGAGTGGCTAGCTTCGGGTACCTACTTGTTAGCCCCAAAAGTAATGGGCGCCACGCCCCCTGCTGCTCTTGTGTTATATTGATTTCACATTTTCGACGAGGAACCCATGCACGCAAACATAGAGAAGCCAACCGACGTTAGAATCGCTCTAATTACCACCCCAAGCGGTGAAAAGAGCATCGAAATTGCCCGTGCCCTCACTGAAAGCAAGCTTTGCGCTTGTGTAAACATTCTTCCTGCCGTGCGATCATTTTACTGGTGGGAAGGAAAGGTCTGTGACGAAAACGAGAGCCTGCTCGTCGTCAAGACGACTGCTGAAGGAGCCGCGTTCCTCGCCGAGAAGCTGGCCCAGATCCATCCTTACGAGGTCCCCGAATTGCTGATACTTTCGCCCGAAGCTTCATTGGCTCCCTATGCCGAGTGGGTCCAAAAGTCAGTGATAACTTAAATCTAGGGATTGTCTTTCTGCTCGTGGCCGCCGTTCTTGCCTTCATCGCGACCACGCGGATCTTTTCTTTGGTCGACGACGATATCAATTCCACCAGCGGAGATTCCCTCAAGCGCACTCTTTTCGCGCCGACTCTCGAAAGGCTCGGGCGGTTGGGCAACCGGAACCGGGCCCGAAGAAGACCAAACTCGCATTGTTTTCTGACCATCGCTGACCTCCTCTCCAGGAAGGACAGGTGGAAGCCGCGGGTCAAAGGTCGCATCAGAAGCCTGATTTGGTGTTGCCTCGGGTGCAGCAAAATCACCATGCCCGTCCGCGCTCGCTGGCGCAACGATAAGTGATACACCGATAAAAAGCCAAAGTGCCTTCGTCATAAATATCTCCTGCAAAGTATAGTGAGGAGCGCTATTCTTTATCCATCGCTAGAATGTTAAGATTCCAGGCGACAGGCTAACGATTGTACAATCATGGGCTCGTAGCTGCTCGGAATTACTGAGAGTACGCGCCATAAAGCACCAGTATCTTCAGCTAATTATGAGCTCCGAAGCGACACCGGCTTTCTCCTCGAGGAGCGTCACAGCATCTCCGGATATTGACCTTAGTCGGAGCCACCTACAGCCGCACCCACTTGGAACAGCTCTCCCCACGATTGTCGACACGCTTGCAAGCTGTCGAACCAGTCTCGAATCCCCCACCACCCCGGGCCAGCTCCGCGTTATTGCCTGGAAGCTTGAACATGCGCGGATTGTTCTTGATCGTTCGCAGTTCGCTGCTTCAAACACTGAAGTGGCGCCGGGAGCAATGAACAACGCCATACTGCAGCAGTTTGAAGAGATTCAAGATATCCTCGCGAGAATTATTCTTCAGGCATACGAATGTTACGCCGCTCCAATCTCCAATATTTTTAGAACATCAAATTTTTGGGCTGTTTTTATGCAAGCCTGTGAGCTGCGCTGGTCGGCAATCTTTGCAAAGCTCGGCTTCTCTACTGACCTGTTGACTCACACCCCACACGCTGAGCAGCCTCAACTCCTCAGATCCATCTTGGACGCTTTCGAAATCGAGTCCCGATACCTGAGCGAATATTACTCCCTCACAAAATATAACTGGGACCTTGAGTGGCAGCTTGGTAGAAACGCCGACAAGATAGCCTCCATCGAGAATTTTCTCGACGAAATCGTTGACGAAACGCCTACGCGCAGATGCTTCGGCCAGGTGGCGCTCGATACATTTTTTAAGATCAAAGATAGGCGTGGAATCGACACGACATTTGATGAGTTCGCGCGACGAGTAGAAAACAACGAGCTTCTCTACGCGGCGGCAATTCTTCCAACGTTAATTACCTGCGCGAAGACAAAGAAGCTTTCCCATTTGGAGTGCGTGAAAATGCCACGATTCATCCAGGAATACATGCGCAGGTTTTGTCTCGAAATTCGAAGCTGCCCAGCGATTTCGCCAACTCACGATGAAGCCCATGCTCTCACCTTCCGTACTCTGGCAACGACCGCAATGCCACTCACTCCATGGGGGGATGTTCTTACAGATTCTTACCTTGCGAGGAAGCGTTCGCTTGCGTTGCCAATTCTCTCTGATGGGCTTATGGCCGCGCTCGGAATGAGCCTGATCGCAACTGCGACAAAAAAAGAAGCCTCCCAGACGCCAGAAAGCGACAGCAGTCTTCTCACTCCTTGGATTGATTTTGAGCGATAGAATTATCGAACATATATCTGCGCAAGCTCAGCCAACTGGCGACGCCAAAGTTGCGCTTCCCGTCCGCCAAGACCGGATATCGCTTCACGCATAGCTCGGAGGCTCTTTGACGTCGCATCGCCGGCGCGTCGCTCAATTTCTTGGCGCGACAGACCAGCGCTGTCATTTCCAGAAGCTAGGCGAAGTCTGTGCAACTCAAAGCTGACCTGTGCCGCCATTTCAGAAATTGTCCCCTGCGAATTAATAAAGACTACCGCGTGTGGGCTCACGCCACTCATGGCAGCGGGAATGGCGAAAGAAGCACTATTTGATGCATAACGCGAAAAGTGAATACCGCCTCCGATAACGTCTTCATTCACACCAGCGACTCGCCGTAAGTACGCTGGGGCTTCAGTCTGAACAGACTCAAGCGGCACAACTAAGGTACTCCGCGCTTTGGCAAACCTTGTCACGTAATTTGAGATGTCTGAATCCGTCAATGCAAGGAGCAACGCACGCTCAACCGATGCCTTCACGGTATTCTGATTTGTCGCAAGGTGTGAAACTACCGGTTCAAAGCGCGCGAACGCATTGGTGAGTGCCTGTCGCTGCAACTTCAACAGTGCATCACTCGACCGCTCCATTGTCATATCAGCTCGAGCTTTCTCCGCCGCGCGCGCAGCGGTAACTTCAGCGCTTAGCAGAAATGTTCCGAGCACTGCAATACCTCCGCAGCGTAATCCGTTATGCACAAGGTTCATAACTTCACCTCTTTACCTTTCTACAAGCAGCACAACCGCACTGGCATAAATACCTTCGCGACGACCGATAAATCCAAGCCCTTCCGCCGTAGTGGCCTTAATGCCGCACGCTGAGGGGTCAATATTAAGCACCGTGCAGATATTTTTTTTCATGACGGGGATGTGCGGCAATATTTTAGGCGCCTCAGCAAGCACTGTGATATCAACATTTTCAACCGCGTAGCCGGAGCTACGCGCTTCGTCCATGGCGTGACTTAGGAAAATGCTACTCGCAGCATCTTTCCAACGCGGATCGTTGTTTGGGAAAAAAGATCCGATGTCGCCCTTACCGCAAGCGCCTAAAATCGCATCAGTGAGCGCATGCAGCAGCACATCAGCGTCGGAATGTCCTTCTAAACCATACTCGTTCGGAATATTAACACCACCTAAGACTAGCTTACGACCCTTCGCAAAACGGTGAATGTCTATTCCCTGCCCGACCCTAATTTTCATGAGCGCTCCTCGAGCGTCTCGGGCTTGGTAATTCCAATACCGTATCGCTCCGGCTCACTTGCGATAAGTGTCGCCGCAATAAATCGGGGTACAAACTCACGAGTTTGCGAGGAAAGATGTCCACGCCGCGCAAGCGTCCAGAAATTTGCTTCTCCCGACTTGCGAATCGCCCGATCAACCGCGCCGGGGCCGGCGTTGTAAGCGGCAAGCGCCAGATACCAATCTCGGTAAATCGAGTAGAGGTCACGCAGATGTCGCGCCGCGGCAATTGTAGACAATACTGGATCGCGACGCTGATCTTTTAAGATACCCACGGCGAGGCCATAAAGTTTGGCGGTCGATTTCATAAATTGCCAGATACCCACCGCACCGGCACCGCTTTTTGCGTGAGTATCGAAACCACTCTCAATGAGCGCCAAGTTGAGCAGCTCTGCCGGGACGCCTTCGTCTTCGAAGATTTTTGAGAGTACCGGCTCATATACATCTTTGCGCGCAAGCCCTTCGCGAATAGTTCTAGCGTCGCCTCGAAGATAGTCTCGAATCTCACGTTCAACCTCAGCATTGCGCATGAGTGGCGGCTTTGGAAGTCTTTGAGTAGGAAGCGAGTGCACGCGAAATTCAAGATCGGAGTACCCTTCGGAATCCTGCAGTGCCTGGCGCGCGTCGTCGCTCAGGCTCGAGCCGTAGCTGAAAAGCCCGTGAGATCCAACCAGCGAGCAACCACTCAACGAGAGAAGCCACAGCAGGGCTAGAAAATAGGCGTTATGGCGGTATGAATTGACCATCCACGAACATCGCGGCATAGGCAGTGTAGTCAAAATATAACACAGGGTTTGCATTCTAGTCAGCCTCTCGCCAACTGGCGCAATCACAAACCCTCGTTTCAAAAATTTCTTTTATGGGGCAGCTCGTAGCGCCTCCACGTTGAGATAAAATTAATAACATTTCAAGATCTTAGCAACCTTTCCTGAGCTTTCGGTTGCCGAACATATTTAATCCCGGTATTCTAGCCGGACCGTCGTTTTTTGGAACGAAGCTGGTAGTTTTTCTCATCCTATAGAGTGGATGAGGCTGGTTTGCATCGCGCGATTTCTCTTCTAGATTTTATGGAGATTGTATGAAACGGCTCGTTGCGTATTCATTGGTGGCACTCTTGAGCATGGGCTGCGCATCGCTTCCTACTTTTTTCGATTTTAGTCGCAGCACCGGGGCAAATTTCGCCGTCTCGAATGATGGTACTGCTGCAGGCGCAGCACTTTCTGAGGGATCGATTTTAATTTCGCGACCGGTTCCTGAACTTTTGACCGCACAGAATCTTCCTTCGGCTATGGGCTTTGTGCCATCGTTTCAGGGGGCTAATAGTCCATGGCTTCTTCTTGACCGAAGCGCAAATACCGCTTCGCTCATGAATGGCGAAACCGCCACCGAAACTACCGGCTTGTTGGACCTTGCTGATATTCCGGCCGGGCGCTATTCAGTGCTTCTTAAGAGCAGAAACCCGCTTTGGTACGCAAACGATCGCTACTTTGTCGAGCGTGATATGGATGTTCCACCGGATGGCTCAAAAGATCGCTTCCTCCGTGGCGCGCTTGGTGACTACGCAATATATCTTTCCAAGAACACTGCAATTCACAGCAGTCCCGCGTGGAGCTCGGACGTTGGTGGCGTTCGCATTGATGACTCGCCACTCTCCAAGTTTTATTACATGTTGCCTGTTGGTGCGATGATCGAGGTTCGTTAAGTACGCTTTCGGTCTCCTTGTGCGGCCAGATTCGTGGGCAGCTTAATTTGCGCGCCTCCTGTGTCTCTATGTTTTTTTTTGAAAAATGAACCACAGAGACACAGAGGGAACAGAGACACGAAAGACAAAAAAGGAAGGAAATTTGGTTAACCGAGTACCAATCCCGTAGACTTTCAAAATCGCGAAAATTATAATGTATTTTGAAGCAGGGCGCACTTTATGCTCTACTAGACTAGGCCGCGGAATGACGCTACAATAAATAAAACTGCATAATCTCATATTGGTAGAGGACTGTGACGTACGAGAAGCTTGGTGGTGGTGTCGTTAAAAGGACTTCTAAGAGAGTTATCGGATTATTTATCGATGGCACCGGATTAGATCGCGCCTCACGGCGAATGAATCGGCGCATCGATATGGCCTCGCTTGTTCGCGGCGTGACCTCTGGAACCGCGCCAGCTATAGCTCGATACTATACGCTCATTCCGTACGAAGACGATTCGAGACAGCGCGCTTTTCTCGATGCAGTGGCACGAGCCGGACTTGCTGTTATTGTGAAGAGGCTCCCGCCAAAGGGCGTCACCAGACAAGTCAGCGTTGAAAGCGAAATGGCCTCAGACCTTGTCGCCTTCGCGCTTGGCCATTCCCATTTCAGCTCTCTGAGTCAGTATCAGGCTGAAGAGCCGGTGGCACATCACAACGCCGCGATTCCGCTGAGAGCTCATATTCAAAAACCACGTGCTCGACCTGCCGAACCCGCTCCAGGTAACGAAACAACGGCGACTGCTGCCGAACCGGCGCATCTTGATCCGGTCGACGCGAAAGTTGAGAGAATTGTCACCGTTGTCTGCCCGGGTCGCGATCTGGCCTATCCAATTTCATTAGTGAAAGAATTTGGCGTTGATACCGTATCGGCAGACTTCGGACAGTTTAATATTGGCGACGTCCTCAAATCTGCAGCAAAATGGATCGACCTTTCGGATTCCGAAACTATCTGGATGGAATAGGCTTGTCGCAGAATCCCATTCTCATCACTTAGAACGTTAACTTCTTTCAATACCCGGGCATAAGTGCTACCTTCTGCCGGACATGTCAGTAACCGCCAAAAGACGTGAATCAAGCTCCTCTGGAACACCGACGCTACGCGTCCCGCCGCACTCAATTGAGGCTGAAGAGTCTGTCCTTGGTGGAATTCTTCTCGACAATGACGCAATTAACATTGCCCTCGAAAGAGTGATTGCCGACGATTTCTACCGCGCGTCACACCGAGCGATCTTTAACGCAATGGTAGCGCTGAGCGACAAACGTGAACCAATTGACCTTGTAACTCTTTCAAATCAGCTGCGCTCAATGTCGCTGCTCGAAGAATCAGGCGGCATCGAGAACTTGAGCCGTCTTGCCACTCTTGTGCCGAATGCCGCAAATGTCGGCTTCTATGCAACGGTGGTAAAGGAGATGTCAATTCGCCGCGGAGTGATCCATCAATCGACCGAGGTAATCGCGGAAGCCTACGACGCCAAAGGAGAGATTGAGGAATTCTTAGACGGCGTTGAGCGACGCATTCTCGGAGTCGCCGATAACCGGCAGCAGCGCGCTTTTTACAGAGTTGGCGATGTAGTACAGGAATCAGTAAAGCTTATCGAAAAGCTCTACGACCAAAAAGCTCCGGTTACCGGCGTACCAACCGGCTTTAAAGATCTCGACAAAATAACTGCCGGATTTCAGCCCTCTGATTTAATTATCGTCGCCGCGCGTCCCTCTATGGGAAAGACATCGCTCGTGCTTTGTATGGCCGCAGCAGTTGGGATCCATACTCAGCTTCCTGTCGCGGTATTCTCGCTTGAAATGTCCAAAGAGCAGATCGTGCTGCGCATGCTCTGCTCCGAGGCACGGGTAAGTAATTCCAAAGTACGTACTGGCCATCTTGGCGAGCGCGATTTCCCGAAAATTGTCGATGCTGCGAGCAAATTGGCAGAAGCCCCAATCTTTATTGATGACACGCCAGCAATTACAATTACGGAGCTGCGTGCGAAGGCGCGAAGACTCCATCGTGAAAGCCCGCTCTCACTCATTGTCGTTGACTACTTGCAGCTCATGCGCAGCCCCTCGTACTCACATAGCCGTGAACAGGAAATCTCCGACATCTCTCGTTCGCTGAAAGCGGTGGCCAAAGAGCTTAACGTTCCGGTAATCGCTCTTTCGCAGCTTAACCGTTCGGTCGAATCTCGAAATGACAAACGCCCAATGATGTCGGATCTTCGTGAGTCAGGCGCAATTGAGCAGGATGCCGATATTATCGCCTTTATTTACCGCGATGAAGTTTACAATGAAGGCACCGCCGACAAAGGAATCGCAGAGCTTATCATTGCCAAGCAAAGAAACGGCCCCACCGGAACGGTACGGCTTGCCTTTTCTGCTGAACATACTCGCTTTGACTCACTCGTCGAACCGACAACGGCAGAGGAGATTCTGCTTCCCGCAAGCACTGAGAGCAGCGAGCCGGATATTTTTTAGCGCGGAATTGTCGCGATTTCTTCTTTTCGATCTTACGGTGTTGAGCTCGCGGTGTCGATCTCTTCTTGAAGAGCGAAGGACTCATTAAAACCTTTTAGTTTCCTGCCCCACAGAAAACGGCTCATAACCGAAGATTGCATTTAGATGATGCAGGTAGGCATGGCTTGCTTTGCTCTGCCATACTTTTAGAAGTTTAGAGTGCGCATTACTCCAGAGTGCGAGCGAGTGCTCCAATGTTTCTGCGCCCGATGCGCCCGTGTTATCCGCATTGAGCATTAAGAGCGAGAGCCAGCTCAGCGAACTTCCCATTGCAAAGGCCGGCCAGGCCTGCTGCAAATCTTGCGGCCAGGCCTTATCGCTCATTCCTGCGAGGCTCGATCGCGCTTGTTCCGGTGCAGGGTCAAGGCGGACTCCCTTTATGATTTCGCTCTGCAAAGCGTGCTGGGTAAGTACCTGCGATTGCAGAGTTTCGAAAATTTCAACAATGACTGGATCCGGAGCATACAGTATCCAGCTGAACTGGTGCCCTGTAGCATCGCGCGCAGCACGGCGATGGAATCGCCACAGCAGAATCTTTTCCTGGTAACGCAAAAGAACAGGCTCTACAAGCGCCCCGGCGATAAACGCATCACGCTCCCAATGCGGCATCTCCCCCCCGTTCCAAGGAATTGAAAAGCGGATCGGACGCCAGACCGGAATTGCCTCTGGAGAATTACGCGCTATGCCAGGCAGTGGATATTCGAGTGCCGACGAGGGAAGAACGAGCACCGAGTGCAGTGTGCAGCTCACCAATGGTGTACAAATTACTAGCGTCGCGACAGCAAAAATCAGTGACGATATTCGTTTGCGACACACAGAAAATGACTCTACTGAAAATCTCACCAGCTGCTTGGGCCCGTCGGCGAAAGGTATCACACGCGCCCCGAAGATGCAAAGAAACGACAATACCAGCGCGCGCTGGCTCGAATCATTTCGCTGCGAGTTCCGCCACATGAACTGCGACGCATTCGCCGAGACGTGCCAAATTGTAGCCGCCTTCAAGTAAGCTTACGAGTCGTCCATTACAGTGCCTATCGGCAAGTGCCATCATTTCACGGGTCATCCAAGAATAGGATTCAGTCTCTAGTGCCTGATTTCCTACTGGGTCTTCACGGTGCGCATCAAAGCCCGCCGAGATTAAGACAAACTGCGGCTTAAATGCCTCAGCGCGAGGCAGAAATTGCCGCTCGAACACCGCACGATACTCCTTGTCGCCGCTGCCTGGGGCCATCGGGATATTTAGGGTAAAGCCGCGCCCCTCCCCCTTGCCCTCTTCATGAGCATTTCCAGTTCCGGGATAGAGCGTATCCGGATGCCCATGAATACTGCAGAACAGAACACGCGGATCCATTTCAAAACTATGCTGTGTACCATTTCCGTGGTGCACATCCCAATCAAGTATTAGTACTCGATCAAATGAATAATGATTAATGAGATACCTCGCCGCGATCGCCACATTATTCAACAGACAAAATCCCATCGAGCGGTCTTCTTCGGCATGATGTCCAGGCGGTCGGCCCGCACAAAAAGCGTTTGCAAGATCACCTTTCATCACACAGTCAATTGCATTAAGCACTGCTCCGACATTGTCACGCGCGACATCGAACGAGCTTCGGCAAATTGAGCTATCCTCACAATCGATAACCGGCATGCCCTCTTTGCAAGCACTTTCGAGCCGCGCAAGGTATTCGCGGGTATGATTAAGGAGCAGCCATTCCATCGGCACCACTGACAGCGCTACCGGACTACAGCGCTCAACAAGTCCCTGCGCGCGAAGTGCCCGGTCAATTTCCAGAATCCGCTCAGGCCGCTCCGGATGCCCCGCTCTGGTGACATGCTCTGTAAAGCGGGTATCGAGAACGAGTCCAGTCGGACGGGGTGTTTTTTGCGGCATCGTCGATGGTCTTTTAGGTGACAATCTAAACATAACAACATTCCATGAAAGTAGCCTATGCACAGAGCTTAGTATATAAATAGATATGTCTGCAGTTTTTCCTTACTATTTCCCACTTTATTCGTATTTATGGTTCAATTCTCCATATGTCTAAAGCACGGGCACTCCACCTCAGCGATCGGCAGCGCCGAATCCTTTCTTATGTAGAACTTCGCGCCCAAGAATCAACCCGATCTGTAGCTCGCGCTCTTAAGCTTCGCGAACATCTCGTACAGTACGAGCTAGACCAACTCTCCGAACGCGGCATTATTGAGGGGCGAATTCCAATCCTCAATCCTGAGCTTCTTGGTTTTAACGAATACACGCTCTATCTGAGCCTTTGCACCGATACTCGAGGAGTTCGCGCGGGCATTCTTGATTTGATCAAATCGCTCACCGGCATTTCGTGGCTCTCGGAAAGTGGCGGCGAATTTCAATACTTCCTCAGCATTTGCGCTGCGCACGTTCTTGAAATATCAAACCTGCTCGGTCATATCTCGGATCGCTACGGCTCGGTGATTTTCGATAAACAATTCGCAGCGATTCGATCTTTTTCTGCATTTGGGCGAAAATATCTCTGCGATCGTTCACACAAATTCGTAGCGCTCGAATACTCTGCGTCGACGCAACGTGCGTCGCACGTACTCGATGAGATCGATTGGCGAATATTAAGTGTGCTAAGCGAGCCATCGCTCGACTCTTTACGCTCGCTCGCCAAGAGGGCTCAAATTCCCGTCAGCAGCTTTATGCGCCGACTCGAAACACTCGAACGGCATAAGGTTGTCGTCGGCTACGCCTACCAGCTAAACTTACGACAGCACGGCGTTCAGATCTACAAACTGCTTCTCTACACCCGTGGCATGAACAGCAAGGGACGATCTGAGTTGTATCAAGCCTGCGCGGCGCATCCGTATATCATTACATTCATGGAAACAATCGGCCCCTGGGATTTCGAGCTGCGCCTTGAAGCGCCAGGGTTCGAAAACTTCGCGTCGATTTCTCAATCGCTGATTGATCAGTTCGGATTTTGGATTAGCAAGACTCAGCTCTTACCGCTTTTCGGATTTCTTAAGAGCTCAAACTTCCCGTTTTCAAGCCAACTTCCGCACAGGACAAGTGCTCAAGGCCGCGACTAATTATACTCTATATTCTTCCACGCCTCCTCGCGCTTTACCGCGAGCGGATCTTCGACCAGACCGGAGAGCACAATTCGGCCCAGGCGCGCATGAATTTCCTCTATCGGCGCGTTTTTTGGATCAGGAACAAGCGGATCCATAAAATCAGGATGGTAGCGCATCATATGTTCGAATACTGCGCGATCATGCTCTGACTTTGCGAGAATCGCCCAGATATTACGCCCCACAAATGAGAAGTCACCCATCTTCCACTGCAGAAGTCTCGTTACATAATGCCCCGCAGTGAGCAGCTCTTCCGGAGCTGGCGGACGCTGAAACGTGTATGAGCCACCACTATTTCTCATTCGATCGGCGATACTGACCAAGTTGGCCACGAGCTGTGGATCACAGTGCGGCGAAAGAATCTTTCTTTCAAGCGTCGAGTCAAGATAGGTCATGCGAATTGGATGTACGCGGCGAAGCAGCGCTTCATCGATGACGCGGTTCCAGTTCTTAGTAAATACCATCAGCAGATTATCCGGGTTGGCATCGATTGGCGCGCGCGATTCAAGCCAAATTCGCGCATCTTGAATTGGGCCAAGAAAGAAGGTGTCTATCGAGCTGTCCGGCTTATCAAGCTCGTCAATGAGAAGCAGCACCGGTCGCTTTTGCGATTCGAGGAACGCGCGAGAAAGAATTCCTAAGTTCATCATCTCCGCGGATTCGCCATTGCCCTTTCCGGTCATCGCGTTGACCATCGCCAAGGTGGATGGAGTCTCAATCAAGTTCTGTGTCGGCATGCCCTTGTAGCAGCTCAAGCAAAGCATCTCCGCGCCGGCAATCTTCGCCAGACTTTTTGCCATATATGATTTTCCGCAACCGGAGGGCCCTTCAAGAAGCAAGGCGCGCGCTTTCTCGGATGGGGTAGCGAAAAGGAGCGAGAGCTGCACGGCGAGATAGTGATAACATTGGTAGCCTACCTGCTCGAGCTTTTGCGAGAGTTCTTCCGGGGTACCTAGGAATTGCCACCCGGCTTTTTCGACTTTGAAGCCGCTCGTAAACTGCTTATTAATGAACTTATCGGGCTGATCATCGTCGGCTTTCTCTTCGACATGCTGCAGAGGTTCGGGCGTCGGAGCCGGCACTGGAGTGTAGTCGAGCCTTTCAATAGGAGGCCCCTCGGTTGTCGACTGCGGGGTCAGATCTGTAGCACTATTGTCGTCACTGCGGCCGTCGGTAGCTTCAATTCGGCGCTTGCCGAGCATTTTGCCCTTGGGAGCGCCAGGAGGCGGTGTCTCTTCTGAGTGCATCCGTAAAAACCAATAAAAATAGTAATATGAGGTAGTTAGGAGCAACGAAGCGGCATCCCTTACCCTCTATAAGCTGTTATGGACGCATTCTCTCAACATGCTTCATATAAACCCGTGGCAACCCCACCCGTATCTGCCTTTCTTGTTGATGAAGCCTACCCTGAGCGATGTAGGCACAACTGCTCACTTAGTACACTGTAACCGAAATACTCTTACTTTCCTGGCTCTGTGCTCTCTGTGACTCTGTGGTTTTTTTTAAGAAAAATAAACCACAGAGTCACAGAGGGCACAGAGACGGAGGCGAGGGAAGGATATATTATTTCGGTTACAGTGCACTTGCCCCCAAAGATGAATTGTAAACCCTCTTTTATTCCGATAGTGGGTACGTGCGAATCAGGAGCAAGGTTCCGCTGGGAGGCTACGTCTTCATTCCACCCGCCAAGTTAGCCTGCCCTTCGGGCTTACCCACATCTCGGTAATAGGAATAGTAATAGCGATTATAGTAGTAGTAATCGCCGCTCATAATATCGACATCATTAAGCACCGCACCAAGAAACCGCGCCCCCACAGCTTCAAGCCGAGCTTTTGCATCCGCAACGACTTTACGCGGAGTCATCGCACCTTTGATCACAAGCACCACACCATCGACAAAACGGGAGAGCACCACACTATCAGCTACTGGCAGCACTGGCGGCGAATCGATTATCACATAATCAAACTCTTCGGAAAGCCGATCGACCACGGATGCCATCTCCAATGAGCCGAGCAGCTCAGCCGGGTTAGGCGGGATCTTCCCCGCCGCGATAAAAGTTACCCGTCTTGCAAGATCGCTTACGTACGCCTCTTGAAGGCTTGCCTGCCCAGTCAGCACTTCAACGAGGCCAGGTTTTGTAGGCTCAAAGAGCACCTGCCGATGTACACTTGGTCGGCGTAAATCGGCATCAACAAGAACCACCCTTCCGCCAGCGCTCGCCAAACACGCGGCTAAGTTGACCGACGATGTGGTCTTTCCCTCAGATGATTGCGCCGAGGTTACCAATATAGTGCGCGGCGGCTCCCCAGCTTGCGAGAGCAAAATCCCGGTCCGGATGGTCCGGTACGCTTCCGACGCCAAGCTCTTTGGCTCTTTATAATAAATTACTGCAGTTTCCTCGTTTGGAGCTGTCGTCGCAGGAGGAGAGCTACTTGGCGGAGTTACATTCGGCTTTGATGCCGAGGGCCCCGCTCCACTTGCCGCGATAAGCTTAGTCGGATCACGTTCACTGCCAAACGACGGAACGACTCCCAAAGTTGGAATTCGCAGCAAGGCCGAAAGCTGTTCCGGAGTGCGCACCGTGTTATCAAGATGATCGAGAAGAAATGCCAATGCAATTCCTAAAAGGCATCCCAATCCAGCGCCAAGAAGAAGGACTAGCTTTTTGTTTGGATACGAAGCCGAATTCGGTACAACCGCGTAATCGACAATAGATACGTTGGAGGCATTACTCTCAACCGCGAGCGAAGTTTCTTTAATCTGACGCACGACATTCTGTAACATCTCTCGCGACGACGTGAGCTCACGATTAAGCACATTGTACTGCACCTGCCGCTTTGATAACTCGAATGCCTGACTTTTCTGCGAATCAAGCTCTTCGCGTAACCGTTTTTCTTCCTCGGCAGAAGCCTGAGCCTTTGCTTTGAGTCCTAGCACTATCTGGCGACGCTGACCCTGTATGGCGCGCTTCATCTCTTCGATCTGCGACTTAAGTTGGCGCATTCTCGGGTAACTTGGAGTAAATTTAATGCCAAGCTCGCTATATTCGCCTTCAAGCTTCGCGAGCTCTGAGCGAAGCTGCTGTGTTGAGATGTCGTCGAAAGCAGCCGAAGGATTGGCCATTGCCGCTTCAGCTTCCTTAAAAATATTTTCTGCTTCGATTCTCTTTGCCGTGGCCTGTGTCAGGAGACCATTAAGTTGCGACATCTTCTGAACGGTAATATTTTCGTCTTTGTTTAGGGCAACGATCGAGTTTGCTTCGGCATAGTCAGCCAATTCGCGTTCAAGGTCAGCAACCCGTTCACGGAACTCTTCGGCCTGCGCGCGCAGGAACTGCAAGCCACGGGCCTGTTGCTCGACGCGTACGTCGCGTACCCACTCAATGTAAGTTTGGGCATGCTTATTCGCAACAAACGCCGCTGTTTCTGCGGAAGGAAACGTTGCCTGAATTTCAACCAACGAGGTGCGCTTAATCGCCTTCATCTTTATTGCCGCAAGATATGCAGAAAGTTCTCTCAGCGACGATTTGTACTCTCCAACTTGCATCGCTTTGTCCTGATCATCATGCGATCTCCCGAAAAGCCATGAAAAGAGTCCAGAACGATACTCCACACTCCCAAAGATCAATTCCTTAATCTTGGGATCTTCAAGAATCTTATCGGCCAAAGAGAAACTTCGCATTTCTTCAAGCTGCGTTTCTAGGTAGTTCGTTTCTTTACTCTTTGCCTGGAGCATGTCTTCAATCTTGGTCGCGGTAAGAATTGGCTCATAAGTGCTAATACGGACGCGGCTCGATGCGGTATAAAGAGGTGTGGTCGTGAATGAAAAAATAAGTGCAATGAGAACACCAATCGCCAGGCAACTCCCAATGAGCGTTCGGTACTTCACCAATACGCGCCCGTACTCGCGAATCTCAGCTTCAGCGACAACCTCGTCATTGCGATAATCACTCGGTACCGGTAGTTTACCGGGAGTTGGCCTAATGCCGGGAAGGTGTACTGTCATTCTTACAGCCCTGCAATCTCAAACGAATTAGAACTTATTTGAAGTCGTTATAAATTTTCAACTCTAACAACTTGTTAGCCTCCACGCTACTTAGCAAGATTGACGCTTCCACCAACACCAAAGTTAATGAGCTTGGTTAATCCCTCAAAGGTGTCCTGAGTCAAACGCCGCCCGGAATCTGAGGGCACCCGAACGATATCACCGTTTCGAAGGCGCACATCTTTGTCCTCGCCGCTTGCCATCTTGCCCAAATCAAGCACAAGCCGAAGCTTATCCTCAATTCCACCTTCGCGAATTACTTCGATTTCATCGACCTTTGCGCCATAAGTGATGCCACCTGCCGCTGCAAGCGCGCCAAGCACCGTGAGCTGTTGGCCTAAGTCGATACCCCCCGGTTTCTCGACCTCACCCTCGACCATTACCTTTCCCGCCTCGGGAATAATTATCATATCGCCACCTCGGACAGGAATTTCGAGAGGAATTCCACCTGAAGTGCCCAACACTTGATCAAGATAGACCTGAATGCCACCCCCCACTGCTGTGGTAGCATCACTCGCTGCCAGCGTGAGCCGCGCACGGCTCTCATGCTGATCGCCTTCAGCAATCCCGGACATCTCAGCCGGTATAAAATTGAGGAAATTCCCAGCTTTATATGTTACACCCCCTGCTTCCGAAAGCAGCTCCAATATACTGTTGATGCCCTTTCGGAGGGGATACGTTCCAGGTTTTGCCACGGCCCCCATTACCGCAATCTTCTGACTGCCAAACTGCGTAATAAACATAGATATCTGCGGACTACGCACATATGCCGAAAGCCGTTTTCCAAGATCCTCGGTAAATTCGCTCTCGGTAAGCCCGCCCGCGCGCACCGCACCGACTAACGGCAACGACACAAAACCGGATTGACGAACCCGTGTCGTGACATTGAGCTCGGGAACGTCAAAGACGTTCAGTTCTATTTCATCGCCGGGGCCTAATCGGTAGGACCCGTCGCGTACCACTCCCGAGGAACGTTGACGAATCAGTGTTAAGAGGCGCTGTTTCTGTACTTCTTCGGCCTGGTAAAAAAGCGCTCGATCCTCATCAACCGTTCGAACCGGAAGCCCCGCTTCCAAGTTTTCTTCAACCACCTCGGACCGTGGCTTGACAATAGCCCGCCCGGAACACCCACCAAGCAGAAGCGCGAGGGTCAAAATAGCTACAATCTTCATGAAATCCCTTTTTTCAGCGAAGCGCCAAAACGATACCATGCTCTTTCTAGTTAAAGATATACCGTAAATTACTCAGTTCTATTTCAGGGACACACGTAATTGAAAGCCCTCTACGCTTAAGCATTGTGAACTTCCCGCACTCAAGACGGACAAGCGTCTCTTCACCGTTCGGAATTCCAGGCACAAGTTCAGGAGCACCCAAATAAGCATCAAGCGTGCCGAGCCGCAGTGCCGAAATAATCTGAGATTCACCTTCGACGCTTCGAATCGTGAGCGTCGAGGCACTATCTCGGTCCTCGGGCGTAGAACCGTAGCGGCGAAGCTCAACTTCTCGTCCGCGCTTAAAGAGCGTCGGCACAAAACGTCCCGAAGCGAGGAAGTTGACGCCCCTTCCAAGATCAGCGCCGAATATCTCGGCACTCTGCTTCTCTATAATCGGACAGTCGGCAAGACGATAAGGAAAATCGCGGCGCTCATCCTCAGAGACCGCGGCTTCGATATCAATCCAAAGCTCACGAAGCTCAGACTGAAGCCGCACTTCACGTTTGCTCACCTTCTTTATCGAGTTAAGTGCCGTCGAATTTTGTGCACATCGGGTCAACGAATAGGTAATGTCATCGCCACTCACTGCCGCCGCATTGGAAAATTGAACGCCACTCCGTAATCGGAACGACCACCGAGTAAATGCAGGATCTACCTGCATAACGTCGGCAACAACTGGCCGGGGAACACCGTGAGCCCCTCTTTCAATTAGTGGCTGACAGGTTGCTCTTCGAAGCAGCAGCGCCGCTGGACTGCTCGCACTTAAAAAATCGGCATCGCCATCGAACTTTGGCACTCCGATACTGAGC
Organism: uncultured Bdellovibrionales bacterium; assembly: GCA_964510065.1. Taxonomy (GTDB): domain Bacteria; phylum Bdellovibrionota_C; class UBA2361; order UBA2361; family CAIXSY01; genus CAZEAC01. Next base: position 24,836 of record CAZEAC010000017.1, read on the forward strand.
CCTTGCGCTTCGACCCCGCGAAGCCCAAGCAGTAAAAAAGCGAGGGCACCAGCCAGCAATATCAAGAACAGACCCTTACGGTACCAGATCATTCGGCTCTCCTTGATTTTCCATATACCTGCAATAGTTCAGGGAGCAGATTTACGAATTGCTGGTCGCGAGCAGCGCTCGAGAAATGTATCTTCCAAAACTTATAGTAACCGACATCCGGCTCCATAACGACAATGGGTCGGCCTTCGAACTGGAACGTCTTTTTTAAGCACGGTTCAGCCTCAATCCAATCCTGATTATCATTACTCACAAATACGCGGATGCTCCCAAGTGACGGTGCTGCGCCGCTCTTGCCGCTTACCAGCTCAATCCTTTGCGGCAGCTGTCCCTCACCGAGGTAAAATCCAACACTCCTATAAAACTGATCAAAATCGACGAGGTCCCGATTCTCCCAATTGGTCAGCGCAGATTTCGAAGGCCGAGTGTCAGCACTTGTTACCGCGCGCACTATCGCGAGGTTCTTAAGTGAGGCGCGAGCCTGTAAATATTCAGCGAGAGGTCGTTGCCCATGGCTTCCAAGATAACTACTAAGAGCTTCATCGACTTTTTGCCTAAGAGCGCTGCTCGCAACGACACGAAGGAGCGCAAGCAAACGCCCTAAGTACAACTTCGAGTCTATAGCTCCAGCGCGATATTCCTCCACACTAGTATGGAGAGCAGTCTCTTGGAGACTTGCAAAGCTCGACTTCAAAGCTCGGAATAACTGCGGATTGTTTCCCATTATCAATGCTGAGACATTCGTAATCTGCGGAAAGCGCGCCGGCACAAGTTCCCGAAGATCCTGCTCTGTCTCAACAAGCGACATAATAAGTTGATTTTGCCCGCGAGAGAGGCTTAGGTCATACTGCAGCACTTTATGCAATAAAGGTAGCGCTGCGCGCTTACGCCCTTGCCAGATCTCAAGCAATGCTCCGCCATACAATATACGTGGATTTGTGGGGTCTTGCCGTACTGCAAACTGAAGCGCATTCTCAAAATCGGCATTGCCACCAATGGTTCCCGGGCATACCGTCCGGCCAAGCATTTGGCGTATGCTTGCCCAGTTCAATAGCGCGCCCGAAGCAAATGGACGCACAGAAAGTTCCTGCTCAAGAGCAGACTCAGCGTTACAGAGCTTTTCAATTCGCTTCGTTATATAGCTGTCTGAGATAGCGTGACGACGATGCCAGCGCGCCAGCTCAAGATGGCTTCCCGACGCTGCGAGAACGGCTTTAGAAGAAGCCTCAAGTGCCCGCTCGGTCCGGACATCTTCGTAGCTGCGCGAGGTATCATAGCTCGGCGAGACAAACGCGCCCTCTTTCGGCAATAGCCCGCGCGAGTAGCTGTACAGCAGCTCCGCGCGAAGTCGCACCAATGCGACCCCGGAAGCCAAGAGCACAAGCGCTGCAAGTATAGGCCCAAGAAACATCCTCAAGAAACACCTTCCATTTACTGGAAAGCCTAGCATGCAGTTCGCCAGTGCGGTAGTGAAATTGGGTGGAGACTCAACCTGCAAGCCACTTGCAATTTTTGCGGCAACCAAAAAGACTACGCTTTTAAAGGCTCACTAGAGTTCGCTCGGTTGGCCAATTACTACCACTGATATTCCAAGGCGATTTGCCTCGGCGGCAACTGTCGCCGGCTCAATAATAATAGTCGCCCCGGCTTCAACCACGAGCACTCGAAGCCCTGCGGCCTGCATCGTTGCAATAGTGGCGGGACCAATGGTCGGCAGATCAATACGACGATCCTGCTGAACCTTGACGCGCTTTATCGCAACACCTCCTTCCCCACCGATAAGCTCCCCTGCCCGCCGCAACATTGCATCAGTCCCTTCAATCGCCTCGAGAGCAACAACCACTCCTAGATGGACCACCACTGCTTGGCCAACATCGCGCCGCCCGAGCTCGGCGCACACCTCCCATCCAACTGTCGCGTCTTTTTTCTCCCGATCAGTAAGCGCCCGTGAAGTAAGATACCCTCGCTCGGCGACAAGCGAAGGAATTAATTCCTGCACGCCGAATATTGTAATGCCATCTTTCTCGATCTCCGCAGCAATCTCGCGAAGCAGGGCGTCATCTTTTCTTCCAATCAAACGCGCAGCCACAAGCGCTCCACGCAGATCCAGCTTAACTCGAGTAAAGTTACGGATCCGCGATATTCCACCTACAAAAAGCGCTCGCGAAACCCCCGCTCCGCGCAATGTTCTAATTATCTTTCCTAGCTGCCCAAGCTTGATCCACTCGCACTTATCAACCACTTTTTCAATTTCGCTATCGGTCTCGCCACGATGCGCGAGGGCCACCACGCGGAGGCCACGAGCGCGAGCTTCACGCGCACAAATAAGAGGCAATACTCCATTGCCTGCGATAATGCCTATAGTCTCCGTGGCCATCGGCAGTCTCAATCCTCGGCTTCGTTTTCCTCACTTGCTCCTTGCCTAGGCGTCGCTACTCCGCGCGAAGATGCGCTAATAAAATCCAGAAATGATCGGCCCGAGGCAAAGTCAGCGCATCCTGCGTGCAAGGCCGGCAGCCGCTCACGCAGCGTTCCTTCGCCGAAAAAAATCTGCCGATACAGCTCACGCATTCTCCTGATATCCTGCTCGAGAAATTTGGCGCGCTTGAGGCCCACGGTATTTAATCCGACAAGCCGGGCACGATCACCCTGTGCCATACAGTACGGCGGAATATCTTTGCTGACCATTGCCCCGGCGCCAATCAGACATAAATCGCCAAGATGCACAAATTGATGAATTCCCGAGAGGCCGCCTACAATGCAGCGATTTCCGACGGTAACATGGCCCGAAAGGGCGACACTGTTTGCGAATACGTTATTATCACCGACTCGCCCGTCATGTCCGACGTGGCTGCACGCCATAAACAGATTACCATTTCCAATAACCGTGCGCATTCCGCCGCCTTCGGTACCCGGCTGTAACGTGGTATATTCACGGATGAGGTTCCGATTTCCTATCTCTAAAGTACTTTCCTCGCCATGGTATTTTAAATCCTGCGGCACTGCGCCGACCGATGCGAATTGAAAAATCTGATTCTCGTCCCCAATAGTGGTATTGCCTTCGAGCACCACGTGAGGTCCGATGCGATTTCGCGCACCGATACGCACACGCGGTCCAATTACCGTATAGGGGCCAACGACCGTGCCTTCGCCAAGGATCGCTCCCTCAGCTATTATCGCGGTAGCATGAATTTCCGCTACATCAGAAACCATATAGTTCTCTAATCGGCTTCAGCGGCTGTGATTACCGCCGAGCAGGCGACTTTTCCATTAACGGTTGCAATTCCCTGCATGACCCAAATTGGGCGGCGCTTCTTTACCGAGGTGAGCTCAAGTCGAAGCGTATCACCAGGCACCACCTGGCGTTTCCACTTCACATCAGTCAATCCCACAAGGAAAACTGTCTTTTCTTCTCTGACCCCGTCCTTTGAGCGTCGCGCTAAGATGGCGCCGGTTTGCGCAAGCGCCTCGATTATTAATACGCCCGGCATGACCGGCCGACTCGGGAAGTGACCAACGAAGAACTCCTCGTTATTAGTCACATTCTTTATCCCCACCGCGCGCTCGTTATCAACGAATTCGACAATTCTATCGATAAGAAGAAATGGGTAGCGATGCGGAATGATTTTCTGGATCTCTACCGAATCAAACACCACCCTGTCCTCTATTGTTTCACTACCTTGCATGTGTATCCTCTCAAGAATCTAATTTAATCTGATTCAACCGCTCAATTACCTTCGCTGTTACATCAAGCTTGCTGTCTGCAATAAGCACCACTCGCGGATCTTTCTCTATGACGTAGCCGAAACCTTCTTCCTTTGCTAACTGCTGAATAACATCACGAGCACGTTTGACTATTTCCTCAATCCCCGCATTTTTCTTCCGCGCAAATGTTTCCTGAGCATCCTGCATTGCGCGATTAAATTCGCGCTCACGCTTTTCGAGCGAACTTCGTTTTTCGTCGCGTGCCGCCTGAGATAGCAGCGCGCTTTGCTTCTGCACTTCCGACTGAATTTTTGCAATCTCACCACGCTGCGCTGCAAAGCTTGCCTGCTTCTTTTTCATCTCGTCTTCGAGAGTCGACGACAACGCCTTTCCTTCAATTGAATCGGAAAGCACTTGATTCATGTCAACGGTAACGACACGCATAGGGTCGGCCAGGCAAAAAGAAGCGCTTGCCAATCCCACAACGATGCTCAGCCAGATTACAAACGGATATCTTCGCATACTAAACTACCGATTGATCATGTAAAATCAACACACTACGCGATCTAAAAGGAAATATCAAATCAAGCTGATAAGCTCAGCCACAGCGACCTACCTAGTGCTCTGTGACAATAGTAACTTTTCCTTCCCTCAGCTCCATCTCTGTGCTCTCGGTGCCTCTGTGGTTTTTTGAAAATGAAAAACCACAGAGGCACCGAGAGCACAGAGATGAGAAATGTCGGAAAAACTCGTTTACAGGGTGTTAAAACGGCGCGCCGAAGGCGAAGAGAGTCACTACTGATTTTTCCCCGTCTTCACGAGCAATTGGGAAACCAAACTCCAACCTAATCGGACCGAGGGGTGAATTCCAACGAATTCCGGTGCCATAGGCCTGCCGAAGATCTTCAACCCGAAGCGATTCGTTGTCATCGAAAGCTTCGCCAACATCATAGAAAAATATACCTTTAAGGCCAGCAGAGTTCACCAAGGGGAATATCATCTCAAGATTATTGACGAGCTCCTTCGAGCCGCCGTACTCATTGCCTTTCTCATCTTTCGGACCAAGCGTTCGAGCCTTGTAACCGCGAACCGAGTTAATACCGCCTGGGAAGTACCGTCGATACAACGGAAGATTGTCCTCATCGAACGATTCTCCATAGCCGACTGTTGTGCGCCATGAAAATACCAGCTCGCCCCAATCCCCTTCGAACACGGGATGATAAAATTGATTTCTAAACTCGAACAGATAAAACTTCTCGTCCCCCCCCAACCCGGTAAGCTCAACTTCAAATACCTGCTTCGAGCCGCGGGTTGGATTAAGTGGGTTATTGATAGTGCTCCGTGTAAATCGCGGCGTCACGCCGGAAGCCGTGCTATTTCCCTCGGAGTCTTGCACCAGCTGCGCGGCATCATCATCAACGTCCGAAATATCAATATCGAGATATTCATACTTCAAGGAAAAATTCACATCTTGAAAACTCTCGCCGAAGACCTGCTCGAGTGGATAGCCCACACTGACGCCACCTCCGGCAAGCTGTCTATCGAAATCAGTAAACTCACGCTCGGTTGCCATGACATCGGCGCCGACGGCCCAATAGCTGTCGTTAAATCGTGGATCGTCCAAAGAGATATTAATGTTGTTACGCTGCGTGCCTACATCAACGTTGAAGTCAAAGCGCCGTCCCGTTCCAAGTATGTTCGCTTCAGAAAGTCTTGAATTAAAGATCGCGCCGTCAGAGCTTGAATATCCGGCGCCGATACTGAACGAGCCTGTCGAACTTTCACGAACGTTTACCTTTAGGTCAACCTTATCCGGTTCAGCAGAAGGCTCCGTGGTAATGGTCGCTTCCTCGAAATAGCCAAGCCTCTGCAACAGCTGCTGGCTTCGCTTTACCTTGCTCGTTGAAAATTGCTCCTGCTCCTGAATGACAAGTGTGCGCCGAATCACGTTGTCATAGGTCTTATCATTACCACGTATATCAATATGGTTAATTGATACCTCTTTACCCTTTGAAGCCTCGAACACCACATTGACACGCTGACCGGCCCGATTGATCGAGGTATCGGGCGTCACGTTGGCGAAGGCAAAGCCCTTATCGCCAAATTTATCGCTTATGGTGAATGCATCGGCGCGAATTTTGCTTGCACTAAAAATCTCGCCCTGTTTTGATTTAATGCCCTCAAGCGTCTTCTCACTTGAGCCTTCAACCAGGTCGCCACGCACATCAATTGCACCAATTCTGTACTGCTGCCCCTCGTGCGCCTCAAATACTACTTTCAGGTCGGTGCCCTGGCCACGCTCAATGCGCGGACCTGCAATTGTTCCATCAAGGTAACCATTGTCGAAGAAGTATTGCCGTATCAGCAGCTTGTCATTTTCGAGCATTTCTTGATTGACCCTGCCGGTACCGTAAATCCAGGAGCTATACCACTTGTAACGTTTTGTCTGGATAACGTCACGAAGCGTATCCGGATCAATCTCGCTAAGCCCTTCGATGGCAATTTCGCTTATACTGAATTTCTCACCCTCTTTTACATTGAAAGTAAGATCGACCATGGCATCACCAACGGGGACCACCGAGTATTCTAGGCCCGCATCAAGAAATCCGCGTGACTGATAGTAGGTTATAGTATTACGAATAATCGCAGCCACTTTGGCCTTATCGAAGAATCTTCGCGAATCAAGAGTAATTACCGATACCAGATCCTTCTCACCTATTTCTTTATTGCCTTTGATGAAGACTTTATTGACGACCGGCTTTTCCGTCACGCTATATACGAGAGCATTTTTTTCGCCTTCATTCCGAAGCGCGGCGGTTACCTCATCAAAAAAACCGGTCTTATATATTGCTTTAATTTCGTCTGACACCTGCTGTCGCGAAAGAGAACCGGAGCTTTTCGAAAGTTGCGCGCGAATGGCCGCGGGATCTATTCGCTTGGTACCTTCTACCACCACCGAAGAAAACTGAATTACTGAGCCGTCTTCCGAATGCGCAACAAGCGGGAGCGATAGTACCGAGGCCAACAATAAAGAAGGCAAAAGAACAGAGAGCAGCCTCCGAAGTCTGTACATTTTTATATTTGGCATGCGACGAGCTTCCCCCCAGGCTGCATTTCAACCACACTCCCCATACTCCGGGCAAGATCATGGCTATGAGTCACCAAAATTAAGACATTGTTTAGTTCGCGCTGGGTCTCGAGCAGCAACCCCTGAACCCTCTGCGCGGTTTCCATGTCGAGATTTCCGGTAGGCTCATCAGCAAGCACGATGCGTGGCGCAGCCACCAGTGCACGCGCAATCGCCACGCGCTGCTGCTCGCCGCCGGAAAGTTCACCAGGACGGTGATTCGCCCGGCTACCAAGCTCAACTCTCTCAAGAAGAGTCTTGGCTTGACGAGTCGCAGAAGCTTCCGACTCCCCGGCAATTACCAGCGGCATCGCCACATTCTCAATAGCGTTAAACTCAGGCAAGAGGTGCGAAAACTGAAATACCACTCCAATATTTTTTCCACGAAACGCGGCAAGCGCCTCGGAGGAAAGCGTCGAGAGATCAATTCCATCGAGCATCACTTTTCCCGAATCTGGAAGATCAAGCCCAGCCAAAAGATGAAGCAGCGTTGATTTGCCAACGCCAGATCGACCTACTATTGCCACACTCCCGGCCTCGGGAAAGGTGAACTGCACATGCTCGATTACCTGCAGTTCGTGGCCTGCATCCGAATACGATTTACAAACGTTTTCTAAAACAATCTTCATCCGTACCTCAGCACATTGCTAGGCCGGAGCTTGCTCGCGCGAATCGCTGGATAGATCGTCGCAAGGCATGAGATCATGAACGCAGCCGCACCAGTCACCACAAAGTTAATCATCTCAATTCGAACCGGTACTGTCGACATTTGAAACACTCGCTCGTCGATGGGAAACCCGTAAGCATCGAGTGCAATACAGCCGACATAACCCAAAGCCAATCCGGCAATAGTACCAAGCGCGCCGATAACCGAACCTTGCAATATGAAGATCTTGGCTACAGTTCGCGATGAAGCACCGAGCGTGCGCAAAACCGCAATGTCCTTGCGCTTTTCGAGTACCACCATAATTAGTGTGGTCACGATCGAAAACGCCGCCATTATCACTATCAAGAGTAACACAATAAAGTAGGCGCGCTTCTCAAGCTTTATCATCGACCAAAGCGGCTGATTGGTAGCAATCCAATCCTGTGCATAAAATCCCTGGCCGTGGGTAGCAAGTGCGTCATTTATCGCTTCTGACACAGCCGGAGCTTTCTGAACATCTTGAACCTGCACTTCAATTCCTGACACGGCTTCACCAGTTCGGAAAAAACGCTGCGCCTCCGGCATACTCACGTAGGCCAAGCCACTTTCGTACTCGATAAGCCCGGAGTGATAGATGCCTACGACCACAAACCTTTTAAAACGAGGGACCAATCCAAAAGGAGTCGAGCTAACCTGGGGCGACAAAATCGAGACGGCCATTCCTTCAAATAAACCGAAGGTCCGTGCAAGCTCCCGGCCCACGACAATGCCTGGGAGCTTAACCTCAGCCCCCTGCTCTTGCGCAGACTCTTCAAGCGCGGGCGGATCAAACAGCAGCTCCACCGAACTGCTCTGATCCATGTAGTGACCTAGTTGATTGGCTGCCGAGGTACCCTGCTCTATGCCACGAATGATCAGCCCGGTCGCCTGCGTTTCGGATCGAATCAATCCCTGATGCTGAGTAAATGGCGAAACTGCTTTTACGCCAGGGATTTTTTTGGTTATTTCGGCAATATCCTTCCAACCATTCAGTTTGCCGTTCAGCGAACGTATCGTCACGTGTGAGTTCGCTCCAACGATCTTTTGCTGTAGCTCATGCTCAAATCCAGTCATTACCGCCATGACCATATTGAGCACCATCACACCGATGGCGACGCCAAGCACCGAAACGAAAGTAATAATGGTAATAAAAGCTTCACTCCGTTTTGACCAGAGATACCGAAGGGCAACTTTACGTACGAAGCCCACTCTTACTTTTCTCCAGCAGTCTCGGACGTATGCAGCTCAGGCTTCAACTGAGGAAAGAGTAGCACATCGCGAATCGTCGGCGAGTTTGTAAGTAGCATTACCAGCCGATCGATCCCGATACCTTCTCCGGCGGTGGGAGGCAGCCCGTATTCCAGTGCGCGGATAAAATCCTGATCAATATCGGGAACCTCTTCGTCGCCCTTCTTTCGGCGCAGGAGCTGCTCCTCGAATCGCGCGCGCTGATCCTGAGCATCATTAAGCTCGGAGAACGCATTTGCAGATTCCATCCCGGCGATTATCAACTCAAATCGATCAGTCACCTGGGGATCGTCAGACGATCGACGCGCGAGCGGCGAAATCGAGAACGGATGATGGGTAATGAAAGTCGGATGTAACAGTTTCGGCTCTACTAGTGCGCCCCAGAGACTTTCCAGGCAACGGCCCCAATCATCCGGATCGCTAAGCTCGATCTTGTGCGAAGCGGCAACCTTCTTGGTCCCCTCAAGCGTGGAAAGATCGATAGTGCGGGGAACGCCTCCCACTTCATACACCGAGTCTTTCATGCTGAGCCGTTTCCAGGGTCCGCGCAGGTCAATGGTATGCTCACCATACTTAATTTCAAGCGATCCGCATACTCGCGAGGCAACACGCTGAAACATCTGCTCTGTCAGATCCATCAGATCTTCGAACGTCGCGTAAGCCTGGTAGAACTCCAACATCGTAAATTCCGGGTTGTGTTTTTTTGACAATCCTTCATTACGAAAATTTCGACCGATCTCATACACTCTTTCGAGTCCACCAACGACCAATTTCTTAAGCGGAAGCTCGAGCGCAATTCGTAAACTCATCGGGCAATCGAGCGCATTAAAAAAAGTGCTAAATGGTTTTGCGGTGGCGCCCCCGGCGACGTAATGCAGCACCGGGGTTTCGACTTCCAAATAATCGCGCTCGTCTAAAAATGCGCGAATCTCCTGAATAATTCGGCTGCGGGCTCGAAAGATCTGCCGTACCTCGGGATTAGCAATTAAATCAACATAGCGTTGCCGGTAACGGGTCTCGACGTCCGTCAGGCCATGCCATTTTTCCGGAAGCGGCACCAGAGATTTTGTAAGCAAACGGATCGATTCGACCCATAAAGACTTTTCATTGGTCTTGGTAACGAATAGATAGCCGCGCGCCTCTATGATGTCGCCAATGTCAAAATCCTTAAACGCCTCGTACGAGGTATCGCCAATAATATCTTTCTTTACGTAAATTTGGATTTTGCCGCTGCCATCGAGAACATGCGCGAAGGCGGCCTTGCCCATATGTCGAATCTGCACTATCCGCCCGGCTATGTTGTGACGGCCCGACACTTCAGCTGGCTGCGCTTCAGATGCAAGCAACTCAGTAGTCTTGGTCCTAGCCTTTACATCATTCGGAAATACGAATCCCTGTTCGCGAAGCTTTTTAAGCT
>CAZEAC010000017.1:35075-44347 GCA_964510065.1 uncultured Bdellovibrionales bacterium
AGTCATACACCTCTCAAATCTTTGAATTTTTTACCTTTTTCGCCTTAATGGCGCAAGGGTTTCGCGCGCCATCTTTTTCCACCAAGGCGAGCTCGAAGAATTATAAGAGGTAGCCGACACTATAATGCGAATATTACACTATTCGGGCTATTGCCTGGAACGGTAACTACTCATTAAGTGGGGGCACTCCATGAACGTGCAGATGCACAGGGGATACAACTACCCACGCGTAATGTGGAGGTACCTAGAGCTTACGTATGTATATGGAAGAGCCCCTTTCTGAGGGAACGCTTATCAATGAGCGTTATGCAGTCGAAAAATTGCTCGGTGCTGGAGCTTCAGGCTCGGTGTATCTCTGCCAAGATCAATTACTGGGTCAGGCACGCATCGCGCTCAAGGTATTTCACCCCGCAGTAAGTACAAACGCCGCGGCGCGAGTGCGAATCCACCGAGAGCTCCTCGCATCGAGCACTATCGAGCATCATAATGTCGCACGCACCTATGATGCATTTTGGCACAACGATCTATTCGCGTTCACCATGGAATATGCTCCAGGAGAAACGCTTCGCAAAATTCTAAACACCCGTCGTTCGCTCCCGCCCTCGGAAGTCGTATGGATACTTTGCCAGATCTTAAACGGCCTCAGCGCGCTGCATCGTCACGGACTTGTTCACCGCGATCTGACCTGTAACAATATCATTCTTGGACCACATGCGAGCGTAAAGATCACCGATCTCGGACTTGTGCATGCGCCGGTTGCCATTGAGGAATCCGGTGCTCCTCGGCGCTCACAAGTTATCTCAACTTTTTCAAACACCTCGGCGACTCTTCACGGTGAGGTCGCCGGAACGCCACTTTACCTCGCTCCAGAATATATTACCGACGGATTTTTCGATGTACGTTCTGATATTTATGGCGTCGGCATTATAGGATACGAGCTTCTCGCGGGACGTGCTCCATTTGAAGAACTTGAGCCGCGTGAACTATTCATCGCGAAAACCACACGAACGCCACCTCCACTCAAAGAGCATGCGCCGAGCGTGCCGCCGCCGCTATGCGCCGCAATCGATCGCGCCATCGCGCTTCGTCCCGATCAGCGCTTTCAGAGCGCTGCCGAAATGCATAGCGCGCTTTCAGCGCTTCTTTCGACGGTTGCCCCAAATAAGAGTCAAATGAAGGACTCGCGAAAGCTCGTCACTCTTGCTGCGCCGCGACGCCGCGTGTTTACCCGCGCTCGACTATTCAATGTATGTGCCGTATTTCTTATTCTGTGCAGCGCGACAATGATTGCGTTAGAGTTGCTACCGAGACACTATCTACGTGCGACAGGGACTTTCTTTGACGAGATGCAGGAACTGCTCACTGATAGACCAGCGGATAGCTACCGCCATATCGGGCCGGAGCCGAAGGGAGGCAGAGAGCCGCGGAACTAAAATTGAAAGAGGGAGCTACAATGCCAGAGAAAATATTAATTATTGAAGATGATCCTGATGTCGCAAAACTTGTCTCATTGCATAGCAAAGAGGTCGGGTTTGCGCCCGAAGTAGTCGCCGATGGCGCCAAGGGGCTGGCTCTCGCACAAAGCGGCACTTACGCGCTGATTATTTTAGATTGCATGCTGCCGAGCTTAAGCGGCATTGAGATATGCAAGCTGATTCGGCAGCAAGGCATAAAGGTTCCGATATTGATGCTGACTGCTCGAGGTGATGAGATCGACAAAGTTTCCGCTTTCGAGCTGGGCGTTGATGATTATCTCACAAAGCCATTCGGCGTGCGCGAGCTTGTTGCGCGAATGAAAGCGCTGTTACGGCGTGCTCGTGGATCGGACGACGAGGTCGTGGTGATGACTATTGGTGATATCGAGATACTACCCGAGAAGCGCCGGGTGACCCTTCGCGGCGCAGTCCTGGAACTTACCAGTAAAGAGTACGATCTGCTTTTTTTCCTAGCGCAGAATCCGGGGCGCCCGTATACCCGCGAAGTGCTCCTCGAACGGGTATGGGATTACTCCACAAATAACTATGCCCATACCGTAACTTCGCATATTAACCGGCTTCGCAATAAGATCGAGGATAACCCAGCCGAGCCGGTGTACCTACTTACCGTCCGCGGAGTCGGTTATCGTTTTGTCGAAGCAAGCGAGTTGCCCAAGAAATGAATACATTCGTTGCGCTGCTCATAGTGCTCCTTACCGCCGCAGCCATTGTAGCGATACTACAAAATGCAGAGCGTCGTGCTGTAGCTCGAGCCTCTCGTAAATTCGACAGCGAACTGGACACCCTCGCGGAGAAACTCGCCGCGCTCAAAGCCGACGAACGCGGCAGCATGCAGTTAGAACAAAACGCACCGCCACGCTACAACAAACTTATCGACGCGATTAATGTGGCATTTGGCGGACTTTTTCTCGGACTCGTACGGAAAAAAGGGATGCATCAAAAGATGATTGCCAGCATCGCGCATGATTTTCGTGGTCCGCTTGCGTCGATTCGTGGCTTTAGCGAAACGCTTCGTGAGCGCTTGCAATCAACAAACAATCCCGACGCAACCGACTGCCTCGATGTAATAGATCGGAACGTTGCCGCACTGGATCGCATCGTTGAAAGTTCGCTGGCGCTTACCAAGCTTGAGGCCGGAACAAGTCGGCCCTCGATGAAGCCATTTTTAGCGACCGATCTTTTCTCGGTGCTGCAGGAGCGATTTGAGAATCAGGCGCGGGCCAAGGGCATACGATACGGCTGCGACGTAGAAGACCCAGAAATTTTGCTTTATGGGGACTACGCGATGCTCGAGCGCGTCTTGGTCAACTTGGTGCAAAACGCGATCGCGCACACTTCAGGCGACAAACGCATCGAAGTGCGCGCGCAAAGACTTAGTTCCGCGATCCGGCTTTCGGTGAGCGACGAAGGGAGCGGGATTAGCGCCAAAGACCTGCCACACATTTTTGACGAATTTTATCGAGCCGAGGGTGATCGTTCACGTCTGAGTGGCGGCGCGGGGCTCGGCCTTGCGCTCGCTAAGAAAGTACTGGAAACGCACCGCTCTCAAATTTTCGTAGAAAGCACGGTTGGGTCCGGAACCCGATTTTGGTTCGATCTTCCCAACCGCGAACCACTATAGACGCTCCTACTCCACGCGGCATCGCCTCGCTCTACACCTTGGGCCGCAAGAATTTATTTGGCAATGGCGAAGTACTAAGGCATTATAAAAGGACCTTCAGTAGTTCGGAGTTTGTATGCCTCAACAATCCACAGCGAACCCTTCAAGTTCTGATCCTCACCTGAACGACACTTTACGGGAAATTAGGTTCCGAATGAGGGAGCTTAAGAAGCGTTTCGGTATTCATACCGTTGATCAGCTCACTGAATTTCTCAATGCAAGAAGAGAGCAAGTACCCACACATTATCTCACCAAGTCTGAAGCAATTGCTCTACAAAAGGAATTAATTAACACTTTTTGTATTAGGTCCCCGGCTGAGAATTATGTAAGCCTCTCATTTGACGGTGACCGCTCACGCTACGATTTCTTGCACCGGGCGTATCGCGTGCTCTCTGTTGTAGATCCACTTGCGCTAGGAAAATTTCCTCGGATCTCTTCGCTCCGCGCGGATCCCGATTGCGGCGAGTGGCAGTCAAGGTATCAGAGACAGCCTTATGTAAAAGCCTATGTAGGTGCTGGACGTCCTTCTTCCGAACATAAAGGATTTGAAAAGTTGCATATTTTTACAAAACTCGATGCTGCGTCGGCGCTCGTCGGTTATCATCTTTTAACCTTAAAGCATTAAAAAGAACCGGCCAAAATCTTTATTAGGATCTTATTAGCTGCAGCAGCATGAGCTGCTTTGCTGATTAAACACCTACATACGCTCATCTTTCGAGCACTTACTTTTCAAGAGTAGATTTGCTAGGCTCCGCCGATGAGTATGCAGTTCACTACTCGAAAAGATTCCCGCACTCGGCCTTTTGAACCATCAAACCTATTTCGCCGATCCACGCTATTTCCATCTTCAAAATGGATCGGTGTTCTCGCAGTCGTGGGACAATTGCTAGGGCAGGACTCTAATCTCGATACTCGACATTTGAAGGATATCCTTGGAGCTGAGGCGCCACTTCAGCGCTCAAACAGAGCTGCCCACGATAACGCCTCGCGCCACGGACAGCTTTCTGGGCCCTACCTTCCGACCAACAGGGCCTCTCTCGAAGGCGATACCGACCTTGTACTTTATTTGAATCCATTCTCGGTGACGCCAGACTTGGCAAGCAAGCACGCTCAGGAGCTCGCTACAAGAATAGGCAAACCGACTTTTTTACTGCTGAGCACTGCGGTGCCCTTCTCAAACGAACAGGCTCCCTATGATTCGTCCAAATCCCGCGTGCGGGCTGCGCTATCGCGCGAGGCGAATGCATTTAATCAATTAGGAACCAACCTCGTCGACGGACTCGGCCGACTTTCTGCAGCCAAGAAGAATGTGCTTCTCGTAACCGCGGGCTCCTCGAGCGTCATCACTCGCGCCGCAATCCGACATTTCGCGCGAACCCTGGAACCGCTCAGCGCTGAGGATCGCGAACGAGCGATGAAGAGGATTCGGGTTCTTGAGCTCTCGATTGGCGCGGCGTCTGATTTCCCCGATGCGAACGCGCCCGGCGTTATTGCACCTACTCACCTCGGTGGTTTTTTCCGCCTTCGCGCGCCGATATTCGATATCTCCGCAATAATCCCCTCAATTAACGAGTCACACCTCAAAAGTTCTGGAGACGAGTTCCTGTTTACTCCGACCGAGGTTCACGAGGCACCCAAAACTTCGCAGTTCGCGGACGCGGCCCAAAAGATCTTACATCGCGTTGAATATGCGCGCGCCTCGCAGCAGCTCGAGTCAGAACTTTCCTGGCTTGAAACGGAGAGAGTACTTCGCACGGATATCGCACCGCTTCGCAAAGGGCTCGCTGACTTTCGCAGAGAGATTTCGCGATTGCATTCTCCCTTATCGAAGATCGCCGTGCTGCAGAGAACCAATGACGCAAGAATTCAGCTATTACACGCGAGTTTAACAAACTTGTCTTCGGAAATTAAAGACTTCACTCGGATGCAGGAGCAAAACTCAATACGATTCGGCTCACTTCGAAAGGATGTCGAAATCACCGCAACTTTCTTCTCAGAAATGATCGCGGCCGGCGAATTGGTCAAATTCGAAGACCTTGATGATGGCGAGATCACCGAGCCAATTGGCGCTTTAGTATGCGAAGAGTTCTCCGAGCTTCTCTATATTAACGGCCGTAACACAGAATCTTACGAGGCAGCAATTGAAGCTCGCGCGGTCGCGAAGAAACTGGGCTGCGCGGTTCGCCTTGTTTTTAACGATCTTACCTTTGACCCCTCGGATCTGATCGCTGCTGGATGGGATAAACTTTTGGACGCCGACTTCTCGCTCAATGCCGCGACAGAGACTCTTGTGACACGAATCAAGAATGCAGTGAGCGGCGGTCGCGAGATTCACCTCATCGGATATTCAGGGGGCACTATCGTACTGATGAATGCAGTCAATAAAGTGGCTGAAGTCTATGGAGATCTAACTGCGACCGAGCGCGCCGCGCGACTAAGCCGTATTCATGTCTTGTTAGTGGGACAGGCGGTGTACTCTCAAGATCAAAATTTCTTTGCCGATGGTTGGCCGAGCGGGATCGGCAGCGTTCACGAGCTTTATCGAAGAAGAGACGGAATTGCGCAGTGGTTCGGGCCCGAAGATATTGATGAGCCATCACTCGCCGCGCATAAGTTCTTGGAGCGCTATGTTCCAGTTATTAATGCCGAGATGCTTCGAAAATCTGGGCGCACAAGGCTTGAATAGGTGACAGTATGAGTATATTTCAAAACCAAAGCAGCAATAATCAAAATCTCCCTAAGAGGCGCGGCCCTTCGCGCTGTTCAAGCGCAATCTCGCTCGCTGGGCTTCTGCTTACCCAATCGGAGAATTCACTTCGTGCTCAGGAGGTCGAATCGGCGAAGCCGCCGCCACCCGCGGCGCGCGCGACATCGGCTCTGGCCAGCGGGTCAATTGAAGGACCGTTCAAGGCACGCAATCCGGCAACTCGGACGCGGCTGGTTCCGCCGGTTACCATTTATTTGAATGCCTCGGGCGACTCGCCTGAAGTTGCCCGTAGGGACGCCGCCGCCCTTGCTGATAAATTGAATAGCGATCTGTTCCTTCTCTACACCGGGCCGATCACAAGTCCAACAAATATTCAGGCAAGCTATAGATCATTGGCTGAGATCAGCGACAAACTCAGAGTCGTAGTCGAGAACGCATTACAACGAGACGCCGAAGTAAATATTATCGGCTACGGAAGCGGTGCTTTGGCCTCAACTGCGGCACTGAGTAGTCTTGAAAAGTACTGGGCGCCGCTTCCCAGCGCCGAACGAGCGCGGCGCTTTTCCAAGGTGCACCTGGTTGATATTTGGCAATCTGCGGGCATGTTTGAAGAGCAGGATGGATTTGGAATTGCACCGCCAAAAGAAGTCGGGAGCCGATTTAAGTTACAAATCGCCTCGGGATGGCAGTCGGACTTCACCGGTCAAGCCCCGGTCGAGAGAACTCCATTCGGTCAAGGCATCTCTCGAATTATTCCGTCACTCGACGACTCAATCCTTACTGCGTCCGGTCGACAAATGATTCCGCTCTTGAGCGAGATTCGCTTCAGCGGTCCGGTATCAGCATACGCCGCCGAAGCCATGCAGCGGCTCGATAGGGCGCGCCTCGCTCGTGCCGAGACCGAGCTTATCGCTGAACTAAACTGGCTTGAGTCGGAAAGAATTCTGCAATCACAAATTCCGAAGATTCGCCAAGAATTTCGTTCGATAGTACAAGAAATTGACTCGCTTAATCCGCGTTTAGCAACGCTTCAAAGGGTACAGGAGAGCCTTGCGCCACGTATCGCCGCGCTGGAAACCTTTGTCGTGGAATTTAAGAAGGAGCTCGAAAAGCATGCGGACATGCAGGCGAAGAACGTCGAGCGTTACCGCACAATTCGAAAGACTGTAAATACTATCTCGCAGGGACTCATTCAGGCAATGTTACTCACGCCACCGCTTGAGCCTCCAGCCTACATCGAGGTCCCAACCGCAGGGAGCCCGCAGGCGAACGACTTCGATCGCGACGGCGTGACCGACCGGATCGAAAAGGATCTGCTTGAGCGCTGGAACCCCGAATTCAAGCGCCATGACAACAGTCAGCAGTTTCCGCTTAGCGCGGGAGAGTATCTTGATAGATCAGAACTGTTACGCTATTTCGGCACGGACTACTTTTATTATATCAAAGATAAATCGACTCCGCTTCCAAAAAATCCGAACACAATTTACGGCCGAGTATGCCAGCCAAAAGATTTTCCTTCAGACGTGTATTGCGTCCAGTACTACGTGCTCTTTTTGGAAAATCGTGGACTACAAGGGGTCCCCGATATTAACCTCGCATTACCCTTTCTCGGTGGACTTACCGTGGATTCTCGCGCCGGATACCATGAAGGAGATATCCTCTGTATTGACTTAACGGTTAAGGGTAGCGATCCGAAAACTTCGAAGTTGATCGCAGCGATTCTTCACAATCATGGCAGGCAGTTCTTTGTTGAACCCGGGGCAATTCAAATGAATAGCTCAAACCAACCTATTATTTATCTTGAGGAACGTACGAACGAGGCGTGGCCAGTTTCGGGTCCGCGCGGCCCCAGTGGCTGGCCAGCAAGAGGGATGGTCTCAAATGATTATAAGAGCGATTCGCACATGGGAATTCGTGAGGAGTATATTGCCGCCGCAAGCCACCGTGGGAATGGCGATAGTTTTCATCTCCCGGTTTATAACCTGGGCGAAATTTCATCGCACAAGGGAAATGTCCGTGATGGCGACGGACATTGGGAAGGAGAAGCGATACGAAGTGACGATCGCTCCCTGGATGCCGCCGTCAATCGAGAGCTTAACTTCTTACTTGAAGATCGTCGGAGAATCGGCCGAGATGCTTATTGCACCGCTGAAATAAGCTTCCTCTTTTGGTCGAAATGCATGGCACCGGTTGAAAGCCCTTACACCTTAGTCTACAACAGTAACGCGAAAATGTGGTTCCGTTCTTTTGACATGAAGGCGCAGTACCGCACCGACGAGCTTCCACCCCCACTCTCTCGTGTGCGCGAAAGCGCGATAATAGAAAATAAGGCAAAGGTAGGAAAATTGTTGACGTGGGATTGCGTGCCCTACGCGACGTTTTATCTCGTTACGGTGCTCGATAAGACTACTAAGGAAAGTACTCTTTTTATTCCCGACGAGAACTCGATGACGGCACTCAGCCCGAACCGCTATGTGCTGCAATTTCGTCATGATAGTTTTAATCTTTGGCAAGAAGGACATGAGTATGACTATAAAGTGGAGATAATCGGTCCCACCGGCCTTCGCAAAGAATTATTGAAGCGATAGCGCTCTCTTACATCGTGTAGCTTGGGAAGTTGAAGTTCGCGTAGTTCGTGAGGCGGTCCATTTCAAGAACCGCCCTAGGGGCTGCGCGCTACGGTTTTGAAAGAAGGTTTCTTTCTAGCGTTTGGCCTTGCACAATAAACTATCACCCCATGAAGAAATTATTATTCAGCGTTGCTTTGGCGTTAGTCTGCGCGACAGGAATAGGCGCCGAATCTCGTGCCCAATTCCTGCTGCGTCAAGAATATCTACGCGTTCTGAAGGAGTTCAATGATGAGAAGCAACGTCATGAAAACATGCTTCTTGAAGTAATGCAGTACGAACTTCAGAACTCAAACATCCTGGTCCAGATCAAGATGGACTCAGAACGGTTACTTACCTATTCAATCGAAGCCAAGAAATCCGCGGTCGCGGCTTTCCTAGATGCTCGCGACGAGCGCGACGACCTGACTAATCAGGTTACTATTCTCGAAACAAAGGTCGCCGGTCAAACTAATCGAATCGCGAAGCTCGAAGCAAAACGAGACGAGATGACCAACAGGCTTGCGGCCGCGTGGGTTAAGTCTCACAACTTGTCGAACGAACTTAGCGCCGCGAACATGGAACTAACTCCACTCGAGAGGGAGAAAGGAAATGTTGAGGAGGATAGCGAGTTTCTTGCCTTTATCGAAAAGGTGATGGCCGAACAGAAGTTTTGGCTGCACTACCTCCTTAATAATCCAGTTCCCGGGATCCCGGATATCAGACGTTAATTCATATGAAAGCTATACTTCTTCTATTGTTGATGAGCACTTCGGCGCTCGCCGGTGACGGATTTGAGCTGC
>CAZEAC010000017.1:44357-72323 GCA_964510065.1 uncultured Bdellovibrionales bacterium
GTATCGCGCAGCCATGTCGGAGCTCGAGCTTCGAAGTCTCGTCAACTTGATAACCAATCGGACTCAGCAGGTCAGAGACGAAAGGCTTCAGGTCGAGGAGCAGTTAAGGATTGAAAAGCTTCGTCTTAAGATGTTTCAAGAGCGGGCAGAAATGCGCAAGTTTCAGATCCTGGCGCTTCTCGCTAATACTGTTGACGAGCTTGAACAAGATGTCAAACAGTACCGCACGGTGCGAGATGGCGTTCGTACAAATCTCACCGCCCGGCAAGAAGTCTGGAGAACGCAGGAGGCGAAGATTAAGGCGCTCGAGGTTGAGTTTGAAGAGCTCGAGGCAAAACTTAGCAAACAGGAAGCGCTCAATACGCAACTTTCGGAGAACATCTCCAAGACGCGTCAACAGATCGCGGAGCTGAGGCGATCGATACCTCAGTTACGTACAGCACAGCGGAACCGTGCCCAAAAGGCCTTAAAAAAAATGATTCCGTGGACAATTGGCATAAATAAGACAGATCCTAATACCCGGCGCGAAAACGCAGTAGGTATCAGGATAAATTCGATACAGGGTCGCCTTTATAAGATTTCGGAGGAACCCAAGTAGAGGAACTTCGTTCCCATGCAGGCAAAGACGGCGGTTGTAGGTGTTGTTTAACGTTGCAGCCCCGTCCCTTTTTGTGTTTATGAGGTGTGATTACTAGTATGGTCGTTATCGCTAACAGTTTAATGTCAGACAGATCGAAACCGGCGCAACAGGCTTCGCAGACAAAGACATCGTCCAAAATAGCCAGCGCGAAAACTCTATTCACCACTGGCCTCGCTTGCTTTACCTTGGGATTCGAAGGTTCGCACGCACTTGCAGCCTCAAAAGTCGGTCGAGCCGACAACATGAATCCGCGCCCAGAATTGCCAGGAAGCATTCGCAGTTTGGTGCTTAGCTCGACAAACTATACAAGTGAGATATTTTCTGGCTCGACTATTCAGTTTACCAATGCGACGCCCCTTTCGAATAGCATTCCTTCCCTGCCCATGTCCTATGGAGTTTTTACCAATTTCTATCACGGTGTAGCATCCACTTACGGCGGAACCAATCGAGCTTTTCCCAACGTTACTCTGCCCACACCCGCTATTAATGCGGGAGCGTTAGCCGTTCGAACCGAGCAGTTTCTTGCCTCCACCAAAGAAGCGCGAATCGGAATTCGTGAACTTGAGACAGCGCGAACGCTTTATGATCAGTTTCAGCGTGTCAAAGACGTGCATGGACATATCTCCACGCCCTCTTCGATAGCCCTTTGGGGAGCGGCATACTTGGAACAGCTGCGCAGATTTGAAGTCTATCGCAATGCTTATTTCGATAGCGCCACCAGCAGCAGCAATCTGCTCTCGTATGCCAATCCGAAATCTCGTCCGGACGAACACTACTACGAGATGCGAATCGCCGAAGTAAAGCAACATCCACCTACTGTGATGACGACCAACCTTCTTAGCGAAGGGAACTCCAAGGAGGAGCTCCGTACTCCGTTAAATCAATCACACGTTTTTCCTGATCTTGCGCTCGCGGTGCGAATGAAACGGGCACAGGTTCGTTCTGAACTCAAAGTTGATCGCCTTGCCACAAACTCTATTAGCTTTTCGATTCAGCAGAAGCTCTTCGTGGATTATCTTGTTTCAGGAGCAACCAATATCTCGCAAAACATTTGGGGCACTCGCGAGCTGCTGCGCTACAACACCGATAACCCCGAAACACGCGCCAACGCAGCATGGTGGTATGCATTCGCAGAAAGGAATGACCGTCACGCCGCGCTGCGAGCTGGCGTAAAGCATTTTGATTCAGAGTACTTACAAGTTCTCGACATTGCCGGATGGCCCAGTTTACGCGACTTTGCTCAGCACTGGAACACCGGTCGTTATTATCAGACCCCAAAGTACGGAGAATCATTTGTTGTTGGCGGCTCGACTAATATGTATCAGGCACCAAGCGCCACAAATACTCTCGCCCATTTCTTCGATAGGGAAGTTACCTTTGTTTCGAAGTCGGAACAGTCTCGGCTTATCGCCAAGCAAGCAAAGGTTGCCGCCACCGACGCTTGCGCCAAGGAGGAAGCTCAATTACTTAAGGCGTTCGCCAGGGATCCAAAAACCCTTCATCACCTTGAGAGGCTGGCTATGCTACGTGAGGCGGCGCGCTACACTCTCGACACTGCGTGGGTCACTTCAAAAAATAGGTCGATAGATTTCGAGCGGCTCTTTGCGCAGTCTCAAACTGTCGAGCTTCTAAGACAGCCTGAAGCGAATCCGGCAAGCGTCGCCAAGCTGTTAAAAGCCGGCCTCGACGACATTAGCGCCGCTCAGCGATTTGTCAGAGAATTTAATGACGGCAGCTCTCAGGGGGAATACATCGCCAAAGCTGAACCGTATCCGGGGTTTTTCGCTCAAGCGCGCGCGCTAGAAAGTACCATTTTGGATTCTCGGGTAGGTTATTATACCTTGCAAGGAAAATTTCAGACCCTTGAGCGTGCCGATGTCGGCAAGAAAGAGAGCGCAATCACCAGCGCATGGAGCACCACCCCGCTCCTTCCCCCTCAATACCTGACTTCAAGAAAAATTCCGGCCTCGTATTTTGAAGACACCTTGCACGTGCGCTCGGATATGTACCGTCTTCTTTCGGATGTGCCCCCTAAGTTCCATTGGACTGGCGCGCCACTTGAATCACCATGGCTTTTGGGAACAAATGTGCTGAACATCACTTCTATTGCTCCGCAAACTACCCTTCGCGTGCCCTATCTGGGGCAGGCAGCGGAATTTGCGCATGGAATTGGAGGTCTCACCCTTGAACTCGCACAACCGCTGAATCCAAATCTGATAAGAGTAATCACCGCAGAAACTCGGCTACAAGAAAAAATCCGTGCCGAACTCAAGCGCGAATGGCCAAGCACCGAGCTCAGAAAGCGGCTCGTCGACCGAACTTGGAGTCAGAGCAATCACGAGGACAAAGTCCGCGGGCTGGCGCTTTCTTATCGAGATGTCGTCCTGAAAGCCGAAGTCGCCGAACTCGTCGCTGCGCTGCAAGCATTACCAGCAGAAGCTCTCCAACTTAGAATCAGGCTCAGCACTTTGCCACCTTTTCACCAGACCCAGGAGATCTCGCTCAGTCTTCTCGCGCCTACTTGGCTAAATGCACACCAAGACATTTCGAAGAATAAAGAGCTTGGCGCTTACTTGGCAGTGCTCATTAATGAATGCAGCTGGGAAGAATTTGCATTCGGAGATCGGTGTTTGCGTTCGGGATTTCTCTTCGAATCAGCCGCGCCGGACAGCTCTATGCCAGGTTCAGGCCGCGCATCTAATCCAAAGTTTGCGTTTCACGTTACCTCCGATAGTCGAATCCGCCCCTTGCGCATTTTGCAGTCAAACTGGTCGCTTGATGGAACGGTTCTTGATTTCACTTCTTTGGCAAAGGCTGTGCAGGACAACAACAAGGAGCGCTTGCCGGTCACGATTCACGCCGAGCTCTCTCGCGAGATTGCTCGATGGGCCAAACGTTCAAAGGTTAAAGACATTAATCCAGCGGATTTGATTTCACTCGACGAGATTCGAGAGCTCCCCGGTTTGTCGATCGACGAGCAAGTTATATGCTTAGAGAGATTGGTTGCCATGCGCCTTCAAGCGAGGGGTGCTCTGCGTCAGCCTCTGTCCGACGAGATGCTTACTGCCCTAAAATTGCACATTCACGACTATCTCGATTTGCAAATGAGAAAATTTGCCGATAAACTGTAACTGCTAACATAAAAATTTCACTATGCTGAGAATAATTACCGTTTCGCTCCTCATTACTTTCTTGATTGGATGTGAAAAGAGCGCTTCAAATGATGCTACCGTTTCCAGCGCGCAGCCGTCGATTCCGCAAGATCCTCCCGAACCATCGACCCCTCCCCGAACCGATGTCGCGGTCACTGATCTTTCATTCGGCTCAGCTATAAATAAATACAATGTTGTTGACCAACGGCTTAGGCAGTTTTCGCCAGGCGCGCAAGTGTACGGCATGGTGATTACCGATGGCAGTGGTCCTGAAGCGGAGATTACGCTGTCGCTTAAGGACGCCGCGGGAAAGCTGCTCTATGAAAAGAGTCAAACAGTAAAGCCGAATGGATCTTGGGCCACCGCGTTTAATATTAGCCAGGAGGTACATCTATCGCCTGGCGAGTACACGGCAATTGCTCGGCTCGATGGACATAAAGCGGAGACAAAGAGTTTTCTTGTAAAGTAGAGCCCTCCGGTTCAAAGTGGTGGGTCGCGAAGTTGGCTCGCCCTCGCCACACGTCAACCCGTAGCGGCAGTCTCACTATGTGCTAAATGGCTTTAACATTGGCGCAGCCTCGTCGGATGACTCATCAATCCGCACTCTTCGATATCCGCCAACAACCCAAAAATAAATTGCCAGAAGCACGAAAATTGCTGCCATCGCCAGCGGAATAAGTGCGTCAATTTGCAGTGTGCGTCTGTCTCCGACAACACTGGCATCAGCAATAGCCCGCTGATCGTGGTCACGCTTAGGACTTGCCGTCGCAAGCGCATCGGCAAGAATCTTACCATCGACAGGAGTAGTCGCTTCGAAGAACAAAAAGCTTTTCGGTTCACTTGAGCGTACCTTCGCGTAGAGCTCAGCATCCTGAGTTTGCAGCTCCTGCGCAGTGTAGCGATCTTTAAAATAGCCAAGGCCCGGAGTCCCGATAAGGCCCGCAGCCATCATTCCAATGCCGCCCATGATGCTAATCGCGATTGCGCCAGTTCGTGGAAATCTATCGCTTGCTACTGCAAGCATGGTTGGCCAGAAATAAGTCTTGCCTACCGCATAGACTATTACCGCAATCATTATCATCTCGATTCCTTGCGCGTGGCTAATAAGGCTCAAACCCAACGCCGCAGTCAGAGACGAGGCAAGAAGAATTCCTATCGGGGAAAGTCCGAGTCTGCGCTCAATGAAATCAGTACAAAATCGAAGCGCGAACATAACCAATGAGGCCATTACAAAAAGCCATTTGCCAGTGGTGGGCGTAAGCAAGTTTCCCGTGATATTCTGAATCCATCCGTCAGTCCCAAGTTCAACCGAACCGACGAGCATGTGCGCTATAAAGAGCGCAAAAAGCAGCAGATGCCCGAGCGCGAGCCGAGTAATCACTCCAATTACAGCGAGTAGCATCGCCCCGACCGCACATGAAACTTGGGCAGAGAGATGCAGATGATCGTGTAAAAAAAGCGAGATAAGTGCACAGACAACAACTCCCCCAAGCAGTCCAACATCAGAAAACATTTCACCGAGACTGAGCCCTTTGTTTGATGCTTCAGAGCGCGGAAAGCGCTGGCGCCAAAAAAGCATGCCGTAGATAAGGGTTGGCACGAGATAAAGAGCGAGTTGCGCCTTCCAACTCCAGCCGCCGGGCCCGCCGAGTACCGCGCCTACCGCACCGCCGAGTACAAGTCCGGCGGGCCAACTCGCATGAAGTATATTGAGGTAATGCGCGCGCTTTTCAGGAAAGAGCGTGGCAACAAGAGGATTCGCCACCGCTTCCAAAGTTCCATTGGCGAAGGCAAAAGTAAACATTCCCCATAGCAAATATTGGTAAGAAGAATCACGCGACATCTCGGTGGACGCTCCGAAGGTAATGAGCGCAGAAACAATGTGCAGGGCAAAGGCTCCGACAACCAGCTTTCCGTAGCCGATTTTATCGGCGACAACACCCCCAATTATGATGCCAAAGCAAAAACCGGTAAAGCCGGCGCCGCCAATGCGTCCTAGCTCGGTAGCAGAAAAGCCGAATTCACGCGCCCAATCCGAGAAGATTCCTCCGCGAATCGCGAAGCCAAACCCCGCAGCTAAGATAGCCATAAAACCGGCTAAAAGTAGTCGCCTTCTATTTTGCATAGCGCCCTCCGCGGTCTCTAAGTAACATTTTAAATTGTTGCTTTGAAGAAAAATATCGCGCGGGACTATCCCCCGGATTTCTTAGCTTCGAATCCCCGTTTCTTTAACTCATCGATTATAAGCTGAAGATGATCCCCCTGAATTTCTATAATGCCGTCTTTAATCGTTCCACCAGTGCCACAGCGCTTTTGGAGCTCACGAAGCAGATCTTTTAATCTCGCCTGAGGAAGCGCAACTCCATGTATGGCAGTCACTGTTTTTCCGGCCCGACCGCCCGTTTCCCTGCGCACTCGAACAGAGCCGTTACCTATTATATTTTTGCCTTTCAACTCACGGCAGATGCACGCGGCGAGTGCTTTTTCACACTCGGGGCAATGTGCGCCTTTATCTGTCGAGTACACAAGCTTTTCATCGCGATTTTTCACGCTAGTGAAGTTGGCAGTAGTCGCCAGCTTTGGCAAGTGCCCAACCGCCTTACTGTCATCTCGAGATCTCAACCTGCTGTGGTGCACCGGGGACGACAACTCCATTTAAGATAGTAATAGACACCTGACAGGCGCCGGTTTTGTTTGCAGTGTCAAACACCACCATTCGAAGCGTATGTGCTCCGTTCGGTAGTAGTGTCGTATTCCATAGGCCGTGCCCACCATAAATGTGATAGTGCTCGTTCGAATTCACGTCAGTATAGGCAAGTGTGCCATCGATATAAAATTCCGCTTTCACCGTTCCCACATCATCGAACGCATCGCCGAAGAAATCAGAAACTGCACCGGAAACCGTAGAGCCATCTTTTGGCAGGGTGATACTGCACGAGGGCGAAGAATCGGTAGTAACTATTATCTGGTACGACTGCACCGCGTTTGGCGCAACACCATTCCCCGCACTCACAATCACGTTGAAAGTGCCCGTTGTAGTCGGGTTCCAACTTATAAGCCCCGTTGCACTATTTATCATCATACCTGCCGGGGCAGTAGTAAGCGAGTAGGTCGGCGCCGGAAGCCCCGTGGCATTGACATCATACTGATAGGGAGATCCCAGCACCGCGACAGTATTTGCCGGAGATATAATGTTGGGAGACTGCGCGTCATTATCCACAACACTTACCGTCACCGTTCTCACCGGAAGATCTGGCACGTATAATGTTATGATTGTTTGGTCCGCGCTCGTATCAGTGTCTTCTGCGGCGTTGATGCTCACCTGTTGGTCTACGGAATAATTTGACGGCGTAAAGGTTAAGGTTGGACCGGAGGTAACGGTAATATCCGGATCGCCGCCTCCACCATAAACATTCACGGTCACGTTGCTTGCGGGGGCAGTCGAAAGCCGAACATTGAAGGATGCCGTGCTACCTTCATTCATGCTGAGTGTGCTGGCTGAAACAACCAGATTTTGTGAATCATTATCAGCGACCGTGACCGCCACATTTCGGTCGGCCATACCTGGAGCTGAAAGAGCTATATAACCATTATCTCTGACCGCATCGGAATCCTCTGCTGCAGTAATTGTTACCGTCTGCGGAGTAGCGTAATTCGAAGGGGTGAATATAAGGTGCGCAGGTGTGACGATGGCAAGCTCTGAGTCTCCCCAGGCAAAGCGTACGTAGACATCAACATTTGATGTCGGCGGCTTCGCGAGGCTTACCGAGAATCCCGCCGACCCTCCTTCAACAAAATCAACACTGGTCGTTGAAAGAACTATGCTCTGTACATTTGAGTCATAAACAATCTTTCCAACGGAGCCACCAAGATTCGCGTAATAAAGCGCACCATCCGCGCCGACCGACACGTCGGTCACATTTCCAACCAGCGTGGCAAAGGTATCAATCTTAGTAACGTTATTGCTCGAATCGAGCACTGCGCGAAAAATTGCTCCCGCATTATGATCGCCGAAGAAGAAATTGCCCTGATACTCAGCGGGAAAAGCACCAGCATCATAGAACGCTCCTCCTGTTACGCATCCTCCCATATTTTGCGTTCTTACCGATCCGCCTGTCGCATTGCTGTCACTTCCGGACTGGGTCACAGTAAATGTATCCGCGTCGACAATCTCCTTAACGTAATAGTCACCGTTGAATGACGTGTTACTTACACCTGCCACAGTTATTTTCTCGCCACGCTTAAAATAGTGCGGCTCAGTCGTGTTGAACGTCGCGATATCCGAACTACGAAAAACCGATGCTACGTTCCAGGTGTCTACCGCGTTAGTACGATACTTAATTATTGGTGGCACTGATGTTATCGAGGTTCCTGGAATCGTATTCGGCTGGCGATTCTCATTGAAACGATCGCCCATGTAATCCCCGCGGTTCGCTATGAAGATCTGCTCATAATAATCCCCCACTACATTCGCCCAAAGCTTTTTTGTGCTTGGCTGAAGCGCCATCGTAAATGGATTTCGAAGCCCTCGCGCCCATATAAAATCAGTCGGCCCAATTCCATCGGCGCTATTGTAGAAGGGATTGTCGTTCGGAGCCGTGCCATCCATATTCATGCGACCAATTTTCGAGGCGAGAGATGAAAGGTCCGCTCCTTCTCCCGATCCACCGCCCAGATTGCCAATCGCCCAATAAATAAAATTCCCATTCCCATTATGATCTGGCCCAATCACAACAGCCCCACCGTCATGATTTGCCCCTCCGCACGGCAGCCCCGTTTTGATATCAACAACGGTGTCGCCGACGCTGTCGTTGTTCGAATCCGTAATGCGCACAATTTTCTGAGTGGTCATCGAATCGGTATAAAAAACATATACGTAATGATTCGCAGCGAAGTTCGGGTCAAAGGCAAGTGACAATACCCCGGTTTCATATGACTGAATGTAAGGGCTCAGTGTGTAGAAGTTATTCGGAAGAAGAGCGCCATTCTGAATAACGCGAATCGGGCCATCCTTGATCGTGAGGAATAGCCGATTGGATCCATCGGGAGCCCAGGTCATCGAGGTTATATGTCTACTTGTGACTGCCGACGGAATAGAAGCAACCGGGATATCCCGGAAGTTTTGCTCCACCGGTTCGCACAATCCAGATGATGCAGTGAGTGAGAAAAGCGTCCCAAAGACTGCAAAGAAACCAAACCGATTCATGTATAGTTGTCACCTCCGACCTAACGTAACTCTCATATAATTTTCACGTTATTGCGGGATTTAAGCAATAACGCGATAAGAGCGAAACATATTCTCCCCAATTTCAAGAGCAATTATGGCGTTGGGATGCGTATTCGGCTAGACTGCCTGGCCCCCTACCCGCGCTCGAGCAATGGCACGGGTACACGCTACTCTGACTGCAGTTTTATTACAGAGGACTCCGCCGTGGGCTTTGTCGATATCGAATTTAACCTTCGCTCGCTTGGACGACACATTTCATCAAATACGGCTGCGCATGCGCCGCGTGCAGAATTTTGTCCATATCACAACGACAGCGCTGCTTCGGCCCCCCTTCGCGTTAACGCATACAAAGGAAGAAAAGCATCGGAGTCCTGCGCACAGTATCTCGTAGATACCACCTCGCCATTGGTTGTACTTGATTCTTACTGTGTATGCTACCAAGGCTCGGAGACCAAACAGCTTTTCTATCTGCGCGGTGAGAAATGGCGCATACTTTCACCGGATGAAACTGCAATTGTAGTTCCGCTCTCTGAGCTGGTATCAAAAACCTACGCACGAGTTGGAGTCGAGGCGTTTCACTTCTCGCACGGAGCACTTCCTGTGGTAAGTTTTCTTCGTACCGGAAGAAGAATCAGTGAAATGTCGGCACTCACCGCAATGATCGCGGAGTGGTCACGAAGCGATGAAGTATTGGAATTCACCAATACACTTTCCCTGAGCTGCCCGGCACTGCCTGGACTTCCGTCTTTTCCCGTACATCGACTTGGACAACACTCACCGTACCGCACTCTCGATCCAGCACCGATTAGCGACATCTCTGGGAGTAACGTCGGATTGGTGTCGCAAATTAATGCAGGTGCGTTACGCAACGACATTAAACTTCATGCTGCACAGGCGAGTGCCGCCGTTCGAGAAATCGGGTGGCGCGCTATGGCCGAATGCATCGGGCGAGCCGCTGACATTTTTCTTCACGACACTCTCGAAGTAGGCGGAGTTCCGCTCAACCCCACAATGTACTGCCACCTTCAGTCACTTGTCACCGGCGCTACCGAGACACACTGCCGCCTCAACATGCAAAAGCTCCATCGCGTAATGAAAAATCTTCCCGAACTTTTTGAGAACCATCTCAAAGCTTGGCAGCCGCAAGCTTCGTTGCAGAACTTCTCCCCAGACTTTTCGCATTGCGGAGAGAAAGTTCCAGTGCTCGGTGTGCACCTACCTTCGAATTCAGCTGGAGTACATCAGCTTTGGATTCCTTTCTTAGCGTTTGTTCCGATTCTGTTGAAGCCAGGCTCCGGCGAAATCTTCTCACCCGAAAGACTCCGCGCGGCTCTGCTCAAAGCCGGGATGCCTCCTGAAGCGCTCAGCATTTATCCGGGTACTGGCGTGGAACTTGTCTCCACGTTCCATCATTGCTGCAGATACTCAATGATGTTTGGCAATCCCGCAGTCACCAAACAATTTCGCGGCGATCCTTGGGTAGATATTCATGGACCGGGACACAGCAAGATTATAATTGGCGCCGATTGCGCGGCTGACTGGGAAGATTACCTCGATCTTATCGTACAGAGCACCATTGAAAACGGCGGGAGAAGCTGCATTAACGCTTCGACGCTTATTGCTCCAAAGCCTTATGCAAAACGCATCGCAACGGCACTCGCGGATATTCTCGGCCCTATAGAACCCTTGCCGCTCAATGACACACAAGCGCAGCTTGCTGCCTATCCACGCCCTGAAACTGCCGATCAGGTTTTCGCAAAAATGCTGCAGTCGTGCCGCGAAGGCCATGGCGAAATGTTCACTACCGACTTCGGAATTCGCGCCATACGATACAGGAACTGCTCATTCTTGCGACCGGTAGTCGCCTATTTTCCGAAATTGAGCGAACCGGTTTCACGCTTTGAATTTCTCGCGCCGGCACTCGCCGTAAGCACTGATGAAGGAATTGCCTTTCGCGAGCAGCTTGGGCGCACGCTTGTTTGTACCTTGATTTCGCGCGACCCCCAACGTATCAACACCTTGCGTTCGCTCAGGGAAGGCCCTGGTCGCATGATTAGTCTTCTCAATGAAGAACCAAAGCCAACAACCGCCATCGATCAGCTCATGCCACTTGAAACCAATGTAATTCGCTTTCTCTTTGAGCGGCGCGTCTAAACGAAGAAGCCCACGAACGGTTATTATAGTCCAAAGCCCTTCGGGCTGACTACCTCTTCTACTTCGCGCTTAATCAAAGGGACGAGATATGATCAATATAAACCCGTTTCGCCGGTTTGGCAGCACTAATGCAAAGCTAGAAAAGGCTCCGGCGCAGATTGCGCGGACAAATTTTAAAGGAGCCTCGCTGGAGAGCGCCACCCTTCCCGATCATCGTGATAGCGCCGCGCCGCAGGCCAATGCAGCCTCGCCCGCGGAGAAAACACAAGCGCCGAAGGAGCGATCCTTTGCCTCTTCAATATGGGGACTCGCAAAAGGCTGCTGGCACATCTGGCAAAAAGGCTGCGAGCTCTTGCCAAAGCCTTGGAATACAATTGTAAAGTATGCAGGTCCAGTTGCCGCGGCAACTGTCGGCGCAGTTTTCTACAATACCATTGCTACGAATGCCATCCTGGCGATACAGCTCTTTGGCGGCATGCTCAAGCCTATCGGCTTGAGTGCGGCCTTTCTCGTGCCGATGGTTTCGGCAAAGC
Source organism: uncultured Bdellovibrionales bacterium (assembly GCA_964510065.1). Taxonomy (GTDB): domain Bacteria; phylum Bdellovibrionota_C; class UBA2361; order UBA2361; family CAIXSY01; genus CAZEAC01. Next base: position 56,064 of record CAZEAC010000017.1, read on the forward strand.
CACTATTTGAAAAAATTCAGAAATTTACAGGCTGGGACCCCTCGCCCTTCATGAAGCAGGTGATTATTCGTGGGTTTCAAGCTACGATGTTGGTGGGCGCCGCAATCTTCGTCCAGACAATTGAATTGGGGTTACTGACGTGGGCGATGTGGGCCGGTGCGGCTTGCGCAGTCGGGTATGTCGGTAACAAGCTCCTAAAAAATAAACGCGCAGCAATTTTTACAGCCACGGGCGCCGCGGCGCTCTTACCATTACTTGACTGGGCCACGATCCGAAATTACGACGTGACAATAAAAAGCGCTGCTCCGGACCCAGAAGTCGGTGCGTGGAATATCGGCACCGATCTCTCTGTGAAAGATCACTGGATGAAGATCCTCTGGCCATTCTGGAAGCAGAGTCCACCAAGTGGCAAGAACGGCATGGTGCTGCTCGTGAAGGATGAGGCGCTGCTTATTCCGCCGCACCGCTCAGCAAACTCCTTTTATTCCGAATTTCAGGGACTTGTCGGAAAGCAGATTCGAGTCGGTACTATTCACGGCTGGGCGAAGATGCTTGGTAATAACTTTCAACCGAATGTGATCAATTTCTCACAGCAAAATGTCAGCCCGAGTGTATCCGCAACTCAAGTTTTGCCGGTTGAGCCGCTCACTCCTTCAATTACCAACGCGCCGGCGGCGGTGGTAAGCACCCAAAAGCTTGATTTTCAGAATTTCAGTTTCGGCTCCAGCAACACCACTTTTCGTGCAGGCGCAACGAATGCCCTCAAAGCGCAGTAAAAGAACAGGCAACTTTAGGGCGATTTCCACGAATTGTCTTTAGCCCGGACTTCTCACAGCTTTCTGCTGCGAAAGTCCAGCTTAGGTCGCATAAGCATAAAGCGCCCACCAAACCAACTATAATTAAGGAGACAGTCATGGCCTCAAGCGTAAGTGGAACTTCATCATCAAAAAATAGCACCCCAGTTTTCGAAACCGATCCCAACATAAAGAAGCTCGGCAAAGCTGCCAACCATGCTGAAGATGCCCTGCAAACTGAGATGAATAAGCTTGATAACGCGAATCTTAGTGAAAAGGACAAACAGGAAGTTCTTTTTAAAATTCAGCAGATTCAAAACTTCATCGAGAGAATCTACGCGTTAATGTCAAATTTAATCGAGAGCAGCCACCGCACCATGATGGGTATTATTAACAAGATCAGCGCATAAGCAGCCGATGTTCGACCAGGAAGCGTACCACCTGGTCGAATGCTCTTGAGCGCTTGAACTGTGCCGCATGACCGCCACGAAACCAGTGCATTTCGGGTTTGCCCCAACTGTCGTGGAGCTGCTTCACTTGGCGTGCCGGCACCATTCGATCGCCGATACCGCCGATGATCATCATGCGCTTTGGGTCGACTTTCGGCGAATAGCAGAGAGGCGAATGCACACGATAGATATCCTGTAAAAGGTCAAGGGTCAGACCGGCCTTCTTGAGCCGCCGGAACTCACCATCGCCGCGCAACATCTCCCAGGCCATGTCTGGCATCGAGACCATCGGCACGATTGGTACGGCAAAATCAACGCGATCAAGTGCTGACCAAAGCAGTCCCGCATACGCGCCTAGACTCAATCCGACCCAGCCGAAGGGGACTTTTCGCGACGTTTCGAGCCATCCGCGCAGCGCACGAAGATCAGAGATCACCTGACCCATCGCCTCATTGGTGCGCACAACATTAGTGCTTGGAAAGAGCGCGCCGGATTCGATCGCTCGACGTCCATGGAATGGAAGCTCTATGAGCGCCACATCCATACCGTGATGATAAAAATAGCCTGGACGAAACGCCAAAGAGTTGAGCCGTTGATCTCCCATCGTCCAACCATGGATCGCCACCATCAGCGCTGTTGGCGTCGCGTGATGGCGCCAGTAGCGCGCATGCACGATTCGATTTTTACCCTGTGGGTCATATTCCTTTTCGAACCCAGGGTACTGCACCCGATAGCTGCTCTCGAAACTCAGATCAACAATTTCACCATCGGCAAGTCCATGCACTTTGACTTCGTTTACTTTGGGCAATGCCGGAACACGGAAAAAATGTTGCGGCGACCGTCTGAAGTCGCCTGAGTTGTAGAAAGCCGCGGCATCCTGCACAAGCGTGAGGTCGATGTTTCCGAAGCTCTTTTGAAGCGAGAACGAAAGGAACTGTCGTGCGATCCAGCCAAGCGCGCGCTCGAGCTCTTCGCCTCCGGTAAGGGTAAGCCTTTCTATCTGGCTTAGTCGGCTCTCCGGCGTCGTGTCTACTATGCAGTAATCTGAGAGGTCGGTTTCCCGCTTATAAACCACGTTAAACTGCTCCGTACCATAAGTATCGACCAATGCTGGCAAAAGCTGTAGACATGGGCAACCGCCTGCTTTTTGGCGTATGCGTCGTTGCGAAAGGTGAGTGCTCCCTGCGACTTGCAGATGCAATGTCTCGGTCGTACTCACCTTTCGCGCCTCGCCAACACCAAAAATCAGGCGCTTACAAATTTTGTACCCGCTATCCATTTGGACTCAGAGTCCGAGACCAACGATTCAGGGCTGGGATAGGGAATCCGGGTACGTTCAGATGGAGAGGACAAAGACGTTCACCTATGCGGCTACCAAACGAATTTTACAACCTTGCGACGCTCGAACTGGCTCCCGCGCTCTTGGGCCAAAAGCTCTGTACCAAGGTACGCGGGAGGCTCACCAGCGGTACTATCGTCGAAGTCGAGGCCTATCTCGGTGTAGACGACCCGGCCTGTCACGCGTCGCGCGGCCCAACGCCCAGGAATCAGGTAATGTTTCAAAGCCCGGGCCACTGTTACGTCTACTTTATCTACGGTATGTACTACTGCCTGAATGTCGTAAGTGATGCGGTAGGAGTAGGAAGCGCGGTACTTATTCGGGCAGTTGAGCCGCTCGACGGGATCGCAACGATGCAGTACCGCCGCGGAAATAAAATCAGACCAATCGATCTTACGAGTGGACCGGGAAAGCTTACCGAGGCATTCGGTGTCTCCAAGAATTTTTCAGGCGAGCACTTCGCCACGTCAGAACTGATTTGGCTCGAAGCGCAAGATTCCGTTCCAGAGAATCGGATTACGCGAACTTCGCGAATTGGAATCTCAGTGGCACGCGAAAAGCCCTGGCGCTTTTATATTTCGGGAAATCCCTTCGTGAGCCGAGTAGCCCCTAAGGCATAATTTCGAATTATTGGGGTTACCTTACGCGGCCAAATTGAGCCGCTCTTTCATTTCATTTGCAAAGTGCTCTTCGCGTTGATCAATAAAACCATCAGCATTCGCCACGCGCATCAAAATCTGGAAAAGGTGGTTACGCTGGTCTGAATCAAGGCGATCATTGAGCTGCTGCAAAAATTCGTCGGTGCGCTTTCGCTCTTTCATTAGAAATTCCGCGACCGACAAGATCTGCGAAGCTTCGTCACCCATAATTTGGAATTCATGCTCAATAGCCGAGATCATTTCGCTGAGCTCTTCCCTATTAAGCTCACCATCAACATTCGCCATTTCCCAAAGAAATGCGGCGATCGCAACTTGCAGCTGTGTATCGGCGGGAACGCCGTGACGATCGCTACCCAAGTATGTCTTGGCCGACACTAATTCCCTGTATCGGTAGTACATTTTCGCACCCGTTGCTTAAACTACAGATGGTCCGCTCCAGAACCATCTGCTCGATTGTTTCCCACTGGTAGTTATTGTGCCGCCTCAAAAAAATGTGCGCTCACATTTGTTAACCAAGCAAGATCTCCTCGAGCGCCAGTTTTCTACGCATAAACTCGCGAAATCGCTTCTCTTCTCGATCCCAGGCGATACCCCTTTTCTGAGCCGGCCGCAGCGTTCTTAGTACCGCTCTGCCGGCTCGGAGCCGAATTCCCGAGACCATCAGAAATGGCCCAAAGGATGAAGATTTAAAGAGACGGTAGTGCCCGCGCCTGATACCTTCAACTGTTCGTGGCACGAAAAACACACCGATAAATACCAGATTCTCTTCAGGCGAAGATCGCATCGTTTTGTCCGTAAAATCCATACTTAATTGACTTTATTTGCAAGCGAAGCACACTCCAATCTCGCTCGCACCACTGTGTTCGTGAAAAAACCCGCAAGGTTGATTACTATTTTTGATAAAATCGTTGATTTTCGAAGATTTCCTTTTGCGTACTAGGTCGCGAATCCCTATAATTCGGCTCAAAAAGTACTTTCGAAGAGGCCGTTTATGCTGAATAAACCTGTAACTTTGCTTTTAAGCCTGTTTTTCTGTGCATCTGCACTGGCAAATATTCAGCCGGTTGTCGAGTGTATTGATAATAATGGTGACGGGACTTATACCGCTCGTTGGCGCTATGCCAAAGACTTTCAACCGGCCACGATAATCGAACCGGGAACTAACAACGCTCAATCAAAGAACTACTTCACTCCGGCGCCACAACCAGTGCCTTATTTTCCTGGACAGCCCGGATCGGCCTCCGATCCCTTTATCTTTACTAATAGCCAACCGTCCGAAAGTTCTTTCACCACAACTTTCAGTGACACATTAAGCTGGATAATTGGCTTTACCCTTAGCGGCGGATATCCAATCGGCCCCTTCTGTGCCGCCGCGGCAAGTTCACAGGCTGGCTGCGCCGCCGTGCTCGATACCTTCCAGCAATTGGGCTGTCACTGCGATGCTGAAGGCGATGGCGGTACTGTAGGCGATGACCTACCATGCTGCGTGCAGACAGCCTGTGGAAGCGTTACTCCGACAGGAGCATGCATCGATAAACTCGCCAATGGAAGTTTAATTGCCCGATTTGGTTATAACAACTCGAGTGCGCACGCGCGAAAAATCGCTGTCGGGCCGCTCAATACACTTACTCCGAGTTCGCTGCCTGCAGCCCAGCCAACCCTATTTCTCCCGGGCAACATCGTGAACGCATTCTCAGTTGCGTTCGACCCGGCGATAACTCCAAGCGTGAGCTGGAGCGTCGATGGCAACAGTGCCAGCGCCAGTAGCAACTCACCGGCCTGCTCTCAAGCGCCAGCGCCAAGCTGCGCAATTGTGGGTACGCTCACTAAGAACTGCACCGGTCAGTCCACGGTATTTTCCCTAGATAGCAGCGGATCTGGTCCAGCATCGAGCTACTACTGGTCAACGACCTGCGAAAACGCCCTAATTTCTGATGCTGAAAGCGCAAAAACTTCGATCTCTCTCGCAAATCCTGGAATCGGAATTGCTGCGCAATGTGCGGTGACGCTGACGGTGTCGAATGGAGCGACACTTACCACTTGTAGCACGCCGGTAAATGTTCCGGCATGCCAAACCGATTGCAGGAACGCTGATGGCAGCAGCGCCAAGATTGACGACTGCGGCGTTTGCGGCGGAAACAACTCCTGCTTTGATTGCAATGGAGTAAAGAACGGCCCAGCAAAGAAGGATCAATGCGGTTTATGCGGAGGTGATGGAACCACCTGCCTTGGCTGTGCCGACGCCGATATCTCCTCACAGCTTTTTGCTCTCGATGGAAACGCCAGCCGCCAGGCGGCACTGGTCCGTCGCGCAGCAGCCGAGGTGCGAAGAAGCCCGGAGGGCAAATCAAAAATAGTGCGCAGCACAGTGCGTAAGCTGGCAGTTGCCGCTAATGTCCTTTACAACGACAACTGGACGCTTACGTGGAGCCTCCCTCGAATTGTCAGTAGCTGCACCAATCAGATCCTCTGCACAACCATTGACAACTCAGTCACGCTAACCTCCTACCGGAGCCGTGCGGCTGAACTTCGAAATATCGTCGGAAGCGTTTTGGAATTTGTCGCAGACTCAAAGAATTCTAAACTTCGTAATAAAGTTACCGCACTAAAAAGACGCGCCGGAAAGCGTTATGGCGAAGCAATTTCGGTGGCGGCAAAGATCCCAGCGACCAGCAGTGCCTGCGTTGGGCCGGTTTAATTAGGGTCTGTCCCTTTTTTTTAGCGCTGGCGAACTCTTTCGCCAGCGCCCAGGGAGATGGTAGGCTTGGCTGGTGAACTTGCCAAAACCCGTTATTGTAGCTCTTTTTTTATTCACGCACTCGTTGCTCGCTTTCTCCGAATCATCGCGAGTAAGCCTAGAGCAGGTATTGGCATCAACACTCGCAGGCAGTCCGGAACTTCAGCAAATTGACGCGGCAAAAGCAGCTGAGCTTGCCACGGCTTTGGGCGCAGGCCTCCTTGCAGACCCAATAGTTTCGGTGCGAGTCGGACTGCGCCAAGGCGGCGGAGAACGCGGCGACAACGAGATCGAGGCCACACTCACACAGCCTCTAAGACCCTCGGATATTGGCGCACGCGCGAATTTTGTCACGCTCATTCGGGAAAGTGCAGAGACGGCAAGCGCTGGTGCGATTAGAGAATTACTCGCCAACACCTCCGCTATGTATGTCGAAGCGTGGGGCCTTGAACAGCAACGCGATTCCTACCGCGAGGCGCTTACATTCTCAAAACGGATCTCAAAGACCCTGTCCCATGCCGCAACTTTAGGTACCGTAGATCAGAATCTATCGGCGCTCATCGACGCTCAGCAGAAGCGATCACAGGCGCTTCTCGGCATGACCCAATCCGCGCTTCTTGAGAAAAAGTCAGCTCTCGCGCGGCGCAGCGGACTTCGCTTTGCCCTTCTCAGTGAGTCAGTGCTTTCCGAACCAGCACTTTCAGAACTTCCCACATTTGACGAGCTTTTGGAAAAAATTAAGGAAGATCCACGTGGTGAGCAGATCCAGTTGCAGATTCTACGGAATAAACTTGGGCAACAGGTGCGTGTAGCGTCTCAGGACCGTGTGTCTGCCATAGAGCCTGAGATCGGTTTCCATCACAACGACGCCGGAACAGATCAACTGATCGTCGGTTTATCGCTGCCGCTTCCGCTCTGGAATGGTAACGGGAGCGAGCGCGCGTCTGCCGAAGCCGCGCTGGCCGCCGTTGACGCTCGACTTGCACAATTTTCACATCCCGACTTTGAAAGCCTGCTTCGTGCGGAGTTTGATTCTAGCGTCTATCTTAGCGCCAAGTGCCACGACTACGACCAATCAGTGATTCCAGCGTTTTCAAAATTAGTGAGCTCTGAAGAGCAGCGTCTTGCGCAGGGCCAAGGGGCGCTTTTTCAGCTTTGGGAATATGCTACTGAGCTTGCTCAGGCTCGAAAGGAGTGGATAGATTGCCAGCGTGAAGCATTCGCCTCTCGTAACAAGTTGCTCGCGCGTGCGGGACTCTCTATTTTCGGAGGAAGATGAATCGAAGCCAGGTTTTCAAGAGTCTGACATTTCTGCAAGGGGCGCTCATAGCCTTAAGCATTACGCTTATTCCAGCACCTTTTGCGTACGCACATGGTGGCGATGAGCATGCTGCCCCATCCGATTCGGGCTCTGCCATGCTCACGGAGCCTCTGACACTTTCAACAAGCACGGTAAAGAATCTTGGCATTGAATCAATGCGGGTAACCCCACGAAGTTTTCCCATCACCGTCAATATGTTTGGAATAGTCGCCGCTCTTCCTGAGAAATACGCGAAAGTAAGCACGCGCTTTAGCGGCAGAATCAAGTCAATTTTCGCCAAAGTTGGACAGAGCGTTAAAAAAGAAGATCTGCTTCTTATCGTTGAGCCGCTTCAGGTTGGCAGCTCCGATGTGAGCATCCGTGCGCCGATCGCAGGGACTATTACCGCGCAGTCATTTGAAGCCCTGGGTGAACCTGTGAGCCCCGAGACAACGCTGCTTGAAATCATTGATACAAGCGAAGTGCTAATACGCGGTGAGCTTTACGAGAGCCCTGATTTTTCGCAGATCGCCGTCGGGCAGCGCGCTGAAGCAATTACGCCGCTTTCAGGTGAGGCCCGTTTTCAGGGAGTGGTGGATAGAATCAATCCCTCACTGCAGCCCGGAAGTCTTACCTTCGAAGTTTTCGCGAAGTTTCCAAATCCCGAGAAGCGCCTCGTAATTAATACCCATGGCGATCTCTCGGTCATAGTTTCAGAGCTCCGCGACAGGCTCGTGGTACCGCGCTCGGCACTTCTCGGGAGTCTTGGAAGCTACTATTTGTTTATTCGATCGGGCTCTACTTTCACAAGGCGCCGAGTTGAAGTCGGAGCAATCAGTTCTAACGACGTCGAAATTGCCAAAGGGCTAACCCCCGGCGAAGAAGTCGTCACTACCGGCCACTACCAGCTCCAGTTCGCGCGCTCGGATTCTCCGGCCAAAAAGGGCGCGCCGGCAGTGCCGAACGAAAAAGAGCCCACACCCCATACGCACGAAGACAAAGCACATAGCCATAGCCACGACAATACATCTCACCACGATCGTTCAACGCACTCACATTAGGAGATCATGCTTTCACGCCTCATCCATGTAAGCCTTAGCAATCGGCTGATCGTGATTGCCCTTGCTTTGGCGATTTCGGCATACGGAATTATTGCCGGGTTGCAATTACCGGTCGATGTCTTCCCCGATCTTAATCGCCCAGTGGTGAACATCTTTGTTGAAGCCCCAGGGCTTGCGCCTGAAGAGATAGAAGCGCGGGTCACTTACCCTATCGAGAACGCGATTAATGGGGCGCGCGGCGTGTACCGAGTGCGCTCGACTTCGATTCCTGGTCTGGCATTGGTATTTGTCGATTTTGATTGGGAGCAAGAACTTCTCAATGCTCGACAGATCGTCGCCGAGAGATTACAGCAGGTAGCGCGGCTGCTTCCGCGCGGAGTGCAGCCAATCGTGGCACCGACTTCATCATTGATGGGTGAAATAATGCTGGTCGGCTTGAGCTCGGATGGGTCTCTCTCCGATCTTCATCTGCGGGAAATCGCGGATTGGGAGATTCGGCCGCGCCTCGCCTCGACTAAAGGTGTATCTCAAGTAAGCGTGATAGGCGGAGAGCGCCGCGAGCTTCAAGTACTCGTGGATCCGGCGGCACTTCGCCATCACCAGCTCTCATTCCATGATATCGAGGAAGCTCTACAGGGGTCGAACGCGAACACGTCGGGTGGAGTACTGATAAACGGACCTACCGAAACAATTGTCCGCAACCTTGGCGCGCTTCGAGATATTGACGACCTTAACCGGGTAATTCTTCCGAAGAAAAACCCTAGCGCGCCGATCGCCCCTACCCTTCCGGAAGTCGCGAGTTTGCGCTACTCAGGCCCTTCATTTCGGCGCGGTGACGCCGGCGTGAACGGCATTAACGCGGTCGTGCTTAGCATTCAGAAACAGCCTGGTGCAGACACTCGCGAGCTTTCGGCTCGAGTGACAAAGACCCTCGATGAGATTAGCAAATCACTTCCTCATGGAGTCACTCTGCACAAAAATATTTTTAATCAAAGCCGCTTTATCGAAGCAGCAATCGGCAGCGTGAAATCGGCGCTTCTTGAAGGTGCGCTTCTTGTCATCATCGTGCTCTTTCTTTTCCTGATGAATATAAGAACTGCGGCAATCACTCTCATCTCGATTCCGCTCTCGTTACTTTGCACTTTCGTTGTGTTCCAGTTGCTTGGACTCTCCATTAACACAATGACCCTTGGGGGTTTGGCGATCGCAATCGGCGAGCTTGTGGATGATGCAATCGTCGATGTCGAAAACGTATTTAGAAGGCTTCGCGAGAATCGCAAACTGAGCACGCGGCTGCCTGCACTGCAGGTGATCTTTAACGCTTCAGCAGAGGTGCGGCGTTCGATAGTAAACGCGACGGTGATAGTGATATTAGTATTCGTGCCACTATTTGCACTGGGTGGAATTGAAGGGAGAATATTTGCCCCTCTCGGCTTGGGGTACATTATTTCTATACTGGCGTCGCTACTTGTCTCGCTGACCGTTACTCCTGTGCTCTGCTCTGTGCTCTTGCCGATGTCGGAAGCGATAAACGTGGAGCAAGAGACCGCGCTCGTACGCTTCCTAAAAAGGTGGCAGAATGTGGGGTTGCGTCAGGTCATTGCACGCCCTTATTTCGCGCTTGGCGCCTGTGCCATTCTCTTGGGCGTTGGCGCATTCACGGCAAGCCGGCTCGGCATGGAATTTTTGCCACCTTTTAACGAAGGCAGCGTGACCATTGGACTTTCACTTCCACCGGGGACGTCGCTGCCTGAGTCCTCGAGGATCGGCAGACTGGCGGAGAAACTTCTTCTTGAGATTCCCGAGTTCTCATTGGTCGGCCGACGCACCGGCCGTGCTGAGCTTGACGAACACGCTGAAGGAGTTCATTACAACGAACTCGAAGCTGAGATTTTGCCGTCCGAGCGCTCTCGCGATGAAATTCTTGACGTGGTGCGGCAGAAGCTGAACACGATTCCTGGAGTTGTCGTAAACATCGGTCAACCGATTTCGCACCGTATTGACCATCTCCTTTCCGGCGTACGCGCACAGATTGCGCTCAAAATATTTGGCCCCGATCTTACAACGCTCCGTGAACAGGCCGAACAGACTCTCACCATTATGAAAGGCATCCCCGGAATCGTCGATACTCAGATCGAAACCCAGACCATGGTTCCGCAGCTACATGTGCGCATAAATCGCAATCGCACTGCTCAGTACGGCGTGAATGCTGGCGAGCTTGCCGAATATGTCGAGACCGCCCTTAACGGTAAAGTAGTTACCGAAATGTTGGAGGGACAGCGCACGGTTGACGTGGTGCTGCGCTTGGAAGATCGCGCACGAAACGATCGCTCGCTACTGCGTGGGCTACCCGTCGATGTCGGTGACGGCAAGCTTGTCGCGCTCGATCTGCTTGCGGAGCTAGAAGAAGCCGAAGGGCCGAATCAGATTGCACGCGAGAACGGCATGCGCCGTATCGTCGTCTCCGCGAATACAGCCGGACGAAACCTCGCCAGCACCGTTGCCGAGCTGAATAACGCGCTCGACGAAAAGGTAAAGATGCCGCAGGGCTATTTCCGGACGATAGGCGGGCAGTTTGAAAGTCAAAAGGCAGCTTCGCGCACTATCTTTTTGCTCTCGCTTCTCTCTCTCGGCGCGATTTTTCTTGTGCTGCTAATACACTTTGGCTCTTTTAATCTAAGTTTGCAGGTTATGTTCGTTGAGATCCCCTTTGCCTTTGTAGGGGCAATTTTCGGGATCTGGTGCACCACCGGAGTTGTCTCGATTGCATCATTGGTAGGCTTGGTTACTCTCTGCGGTATTGCAACGCGAAACGGTATCTTGATGTTAGATCACTATATACATCTCATGCGCGAAGAGGGCGAAGAGTTCAGCCTTAGCATGCTCTACCGGGGCACCGCAGAACGGCTTGTGCCCGTGTTGATGACAGCGCTGACGGCGATGTTAGCGCTGATTCCGATCTTGATCGCGCCCTTCGAGCCGGGCCGAGAGATTCTTCATCCGGTTGCCGTGGTAATTTTCTCGGGGCTTATTGCCAGCACTCTGCTCAACCTATTCATTACCCCGCTAATATTTTGGATAGTCGGAAACCGGCTTGCCCCTCCCGGCTTACAGCCGAGCCTTCAGCTTCGTGCGTTGAAAGAATAAGAAAAGCTTTGCTGTGCCTCACCATCTTCGCAAAACTGGCCGCGGAACATCTTCGACAGGCACCGCTAATCGTCGTACCTCGTGGTACAGCTTTGTCACCTCCGAGCCTATTAGTTCACGATTGGTGCCGTCAGGATTCATAACAATTTTCACAATCTTCATAGTTGCAAGATTAATATCAACATTAAATGAAGGGGACTCCAAGTCATGCGGGTTCGCGAGATATACAGTCAGAATATTCTTTTCTAAGCTATCACTCTGAGAAAATCTATATTCGCCATTTCGACTAGCTTCGAGCACTTGCCTCTTAATCTCCTTCCATTCGGCTTCATTAATAGAACGACCTCCACGGGGACCGGTTACTAAAAGCGATTCCATAGTACTAGCTCACTCAATAATTAACTCTTAGCTGAGATTTACACAGCGCGGCCTTAAAGTGAAGAAAATTAACTGCGGCGAAGCAGCATCACGTCATGTACGTGCTCTCGACTAGCGCGTGTTATGAACTTTTTCCGTCGAGAGAGAGTCAAGTCGCATTAGAATGCGAGGCGGCCGCCGGAGCGAGCGCGGAGCCAGCCTATCAGGCTTGCGAGTACTCGCGACTAGGCCGAGGACGCAGTCCAATGCGAATTGGCGCTCGTAGCAGGAGAAAAGCTCATAACACGCTCTAAGGAGAATTTCCGTATTGCCAGCATTCAAGGTGTAGGCTACTGATAAAGCAACTTTTTTTAAAATCAACTTAGAGGAAGATATGATCCGAAATGCTTTTTCTGCGCTCTTAGGGCTTACTATTGCGACCTCGGCTTCGGCTTCGCCGCTTATGGAATATAATGATATCGATATTGCCTACAAGCACACCTTCTTTGATGAATCCGGCCTCGATGATGGTAACGGCTTAGACCTTGGAGTAAGGATTTCGCCCGTCGAACCACTCTTTTTAGAGGTCGGCTACGAGTATCTTGCCACTAAAGCGGAATCATTCAATCTCGATGCGCATATGCTCACCTACGGTGGTGGCGCTTACTTCGGTTGTGATGAAGATCTACATTTCCTGGGTCGCGTCGGCGGAATTACTGAATGGGTAGATCCGGAAGAGGGCAGCACCGAAGATGAAAGCGGCTGGTATATTGGCGCAGAAGTCCGCGCCAAAGTCGCCGATGATGTGGAGCTCGATGGATCGATCACCTACTCCGATGTAAAAGACGCAGAGCTTTGGAATTTTGGAATTACCACTCTGGTGGCGCTAAACGATCGGCTTGCCGTACTTGGTGCCGTCGAAATCAACGATGAAAGCGATGTTGCGCTTCTCGCCGGACTTAGAGTCGGCCTGTAGCGGCTAGCCTGGACTTCTCACGGCGAGACCGACTCCAAAATGCCGGTCTCGCCTCTTGATTACAACACTGCCAAAACTTTCTTACCGTTCTGGGCTCGGGCGATATCGATGACCCTGTTTGCGAATTAAATTTGCTAAATCCAGCACCAAGATTTCAAGATTCGATCGCTTGCGCCTGCGAGGCCGAAAAATGATCTACCATTCACCGTCAAGACCTCTGATTCTAATTTCCCGCGTTGGGTAAAGCGCCTTGTATATAACTTTTCGAATTGGAGCAGCTTGTTTCTCCATTGGATGCTTATCGTGCTTCTTGCCAAGATCCCTGCTCCCAAATTGGCTGTTACCACATCCTCGCCTCATCGCCCAATGCGTACTCTGTATAAAGTGAACCATTTCTTCAACAGCAATTAGGCCGACACCCTCCGGTAGTGTGAGATCTCCTCATTTGATTGCATCAGCGAACTCATCAACAATCTCCGGGATATTCAACATTATTTTACCGTCTTCATCAGATACTCCAAGGCATACTCGCCCTTTAGAATCATATATTGGTGCCGTCGAGAGCACGACCAACGGAATAGCTGGGCTAGTGTTCTCTAGGCGTTTATATGATCGGAGGCCTTTAGCATCGGGGGATAGATCGAACATCTCCGCAATCTTCGGAAGGTTAATTAGGTGTCTTACCCCTATTCTGAGTACTTGCAATGTAACCAAGCAAGCCCTTCGAGCCTCTTCTATAATCTCAGCGGTGATGGGCCTTCTGCTCTTATCATCCACCAGTAAGGCCATAGGAATATTTTGATATTTTGGTAACTTCGCAACAAACGAAATTGCCTCGCTCGCCTCGCGCAAAGTCGGTGTGTACGGTCCAGTCTGATTTCGAGTCACGGCTGAGGGCATAGGCACCTAAATGAACGAATGGCAGATCTGTTGCGCGGAGCACGGCGAGCCCTCCGCAAATTTCAAATTTTCACTTCGCTTCACGGGCTCGCCTATGTTTCCGCGCTTTGCTAGCCCCAATTTGAACCAGCTCAACATGGTCAGCAGTTCCGTGCTCCCAGCGGGGATTGAATCGTGGATCCTGAAATTTTTCCCGGTCCATGTACAAATTTGAGAGTTTATCGCCCCCTCTGTATACGTTTTCTTGGGGTCCCTGTACCACTAACGACTCTACATGCCCGAAGCCTACTCGTAGTGCAGCTTCGTAAATAGAACTGGGCTTCGTCAGATGTAATCGTCGAATCTCGGCCGCTAAACGTGGTGCCTCTTGACCATCCATTCCGGCTACAGCTTTGGCCAGAACTTTTCCGCTTCGATCGATGACTGCAACTACTGCTTGAGTTCCCATTTTCTCTCCACAACAACTATAGGGGCTGATGTTTGCGAGACGGGCGGGGAATTGAATCGAGCTTTACCGTCAACCATCAAGCCCGTCCCGTCCTCGCTTGTTGTTCTCCCCTTAGTCAAATTTACTTACGTACGGGCCCGTACAACTTACATTCATCGACCAGTTGGCAAAATACTTGTAACGTCGACCGCGCCGCATCAAATCTTCCAAGCACAGCGTGTTCTATTGCAATTGAAAGCTCTCGGAATTGTAATTTCAATTCAGGACGAATCGTCTGCAGTTTTTCCCATTCTAGGTAGTCACCGATTCGTCTTTCAGCTTGGCAAGCCAAAGCGAGATTGGCGTGCCCTGCTACATTTTCCCCAGCTTTGTAAAGGCAGAGTGCGTCATGCGTCAACTGCAGCGAACGAGCAGCTAACTCACGGACAGCCTCAAAATTATCGCGGCAAGTACAATTTCCCTTCAACCGTCCAACGGTTCCTGCCACTTTTTCCGCCTGCTGCTGCGGTAAAGATGCCCGGCCGTCCTCCCGTTCAACTGTTAAATTCATGATGTGGCCCCTATTCGAGGTGACTTTACTTTAGAATAGTTATGCAAAATAATTTCATAGTGTGCCTTAGGGGCGAACAAGATCATAATTGACTCCCTCAATTCTACACCAGCCCTCCACTCAATCCAAATCAAGCAAAATCTTTGGCGCTTTCAGCTACTTCCGAAAGTCAGCCCCTATTATGCATTCCGGGATACATCATAGGGTCGCTTGCTGCCCGGGGATCCGACTACCGCGCGGTCTCCGAGGGAAGGATGAGGGGCTGTTATCAAGCACACAATTTTAACGTAGCAGGAACTAAAAACGATTTCTCAACTAAGTCATGTGGTTCGTATAATCTCTTAAACGTAAAAGCATGTGTGCTGGGGCCATTTTTCTGAAGGTACTCCAACCTTAACTTTGCTTCTCGCACTGACGGAATAGCCCCAGCCTTTATCCACCATAACACGGAATACGCATCACTTATTTTTTCGAACCATTCTCGCCGATTCCGCATTACTTCAGAGTGAGCCGATTTATAAACATAACTTTTCAAGGTATCGACAGATGCCCAGACAGACATATTAAAAAGAATTCGATCATCATCGTATGGACGTAAATAAGTGGCGTCGCCTCCTTCAGACTGAAATCGCCAAACGAAACCAGGCGAATCGTCGGCAAGCTTATTTATCTCTTCCAATTTGGCAACAAATCCTACCATCATAGGATCCTCCAAAGGCGCTCGCATGCGCGCGATGTTCATTTGGGCAATGTGATATCCTTCAAATTGCACAGTTCCTCCTTACTTTTTTACCATAATTCCTAGTGATTGCAGACCAGTCTTGTAGTAAGCATGCGGCTGACAATATTCAAGGCGGACGTAAGGGAAATCTGCGCCGCTCTGCATCTAACTCTGGTTATTCTTTCTATTCCTCAGTGTTTCTAAATTTAAGATACTTTTTTCTTTGATACTCAAGTACTTCTAAACATTTCTTAACCACAGTTTGCTGATCGTCTCCAGATTTTACAATTACAACTGCGATATTAGCACTGGAATTAGCAGATAGATGTTGTCGCACTCCAGCCCAAGAACTTTTCACTTGTAAAAATAGACTACCAACATCACTTTCAATTATAAAATCTATACCCTTAGTATCCTCGTCTGGAGTAGCTTTCCTAATTTTTTTAAACCAATCGGGCCTAGATTCTGGCACCGAAAATGCCATCTCAACTTTCAATTCATTAATTTTTCCTCGTTCATCGCCAATCTGACTGAGTGTTGTAAAGAATGTCTTAGCTTTTGGCGGCAGCGGTTTTTGGTTTATTTGGGGACGATTGGTCATAAACTATATAGAGAACGTTTGCCTAGTGCGGCCGGGCACGATTTTAAATTTCAGTACCGCTGCTTGGTCGGTCCGCCACCTAGGCCTTGTTCTCCCTTTAGTTTAAGCCTTCGAAATAATTACGCAACTTTACTCCTAGTTTCTCGATTATTCATTGGAAATTTGGACCGCAAAGAGGCTGTGTTAGAAGTCAAGTGGCTGATTGCAAATCAGCCTGGAAT
>CAZEAC010000018.1:0-69451 GCA_964510065.1 uncultured Bdellovibrionales bacterium
GCAGTTTAATGCGAATTGGGGCTCGCAGCAGGACAAAAGTTCAGAACACGCTCTAAGGCAAAGGCGCAGTAATAAGAAGTCTCGCCGCGAATTCAAGATCTTGCGCGGTGGTAATCTTAATATTGGACCTATCTCCTGGAATTACTCGTACTTCGTGCAGCAACGCAACCAGCGACGCATCATCAGTCGCGACGTCCGAGGCCCCTCGAGCATGCGCGGCCTTCAATAACTCAAATGAAAACGCCTGCGGCGTTTGCACTGCCCAAACACGTTCGCGCGGCACCTCGGATTCACGGCGCTGCGCTGCATCGACACGCAAAAGTGAATCAAATACCGGAACTGCGCATGTAAGTGCCTTCCATTCCTGTACGGCGTTAAGCGATTGCTCGATAAGAGCCTGCGAAACCAGTGCGCGCGCCGCATCATGCACCACCACGTAATCAGGGGGCGGAAGAGCTCTCGATAGCGCCTCAACGCCAAGCGCCACAGACTGCTGTCGCGTTGCTCCACCGGCAATAACAATGACGTTGGGAAATCGCGACGCATACTGTTCAAAACGAGGCCGTTCGGCCTCGAGACAGGGCATGACGATGCGTGAAATACGAGAAACTTTGTGAAAGGTATTTAACACTCGGAGTAGAAGCGGCTCGCCCTGCAGCTCGCGCAATACTTTGGGCACTCCTGCCCCCATGCGCTCACCGCTCCCTGCTGCGGGAATTATAGCCGCGAATTTTGCATCAGTACTCACGACAAGGCACTACAATGGATTCTAGAAATATACAGAACCACTAATTGTCGAGAAGCTCGCGCTTGCAGACTACGAGAAGATTTCTTGCAGCTCGCCAATTACCTTTTCGTGGGTCCTGCTCTTCGCAATAGCGATCTCGGAAACAAGAAGATTCTGCGCCATGTCGAGCATCTTCTTTTCGCCAAAGGAAAGCTCTTTGTCAGCGCTCAGCACGGAAAGATCACGAAGCACTTCCGCGATTTCAAAAACCGATCCGGTATTAATTTTCTGGGAATACTCACGGAATCGACGATTCCAGGTCTGAGTATCCATTTTAAAATCACGACTTCGAAGAATTTGGTAAACTTTCGCGACAGCCTTCTTGTCGACTACCTTACGAAGTCCTACCGTCTCGGCCTGATCGACAGGCACGAGAATTTTCATCGGCGATCCCAATATAGAGATCTCGTACACATGCTGCACGCTACCGGCGATCCTCTTTTCGAGAACAGCGTTGATGACGCCAACCCCGTGCCGCGGATAGACAACTTTATCACTAGCTTTGAAATTCTTCCCGTTGCTCAAGGTAAGACTCCCTTAAAAGTTACACACAACGAACGAAAGTGAATGCCAACTACATCTGGGAAAACCGCGAAAAATAATAAGAAAATAAGAACCTTGCAGAGGCATCACTATACCTCATTTGCATCGCCTGGTCAAATCAGCGTGCTGCCATATAGCGATAATCTATTGAAAAGCAAATATATTTTAGAGGGCTGTAGCCAATCTCCTAAGTATTCAGCCTAGAGCGTGTTCTGAACTTTTGTCCTGCTGCGAGCCCCAATTCGCATTAAACTGCTTCGTTGGCCTAGTCGCGAGTGCTCGCAAGCCTGATAGGCTTGCTCCGCGCTCGCTCCGGCGGCCGCCTCGCATTTTAACGCGACTTGGCGCTCTCGCGACGGACAAAAGTTCAGAACACGCTCTAACCACAGCGCTCGGCACACACCATTAGTTTTGGCGCGAAGCTCACTCCCTTCGCGTCTTTTACTCCTTCGCGTTATATTTGACTTGAGTCCCAGCAAGCACGTTTGCCTGAAGGAGTACCAAAATTCGACCATTGCCGCCGTAGATTATTGTCTTGGCAAATCGTCACTGTTCCGCCCCTAGCCGCTCAAAAGAAATCAGTCTTTTGAACACGCCGAAGCTTTTTACGCCAACTTACCCGCTAATAGACCGCTCAACGTTTCTTCGCTCGCTCCTGAAAGGTAGCTTATCAGCTCCCGCTTTAGCCGACGTACAAGACCTGGCCCCTCATAGACAAGAGAGGTGTAGAGCTGCACCGCACTTGCGCCTGCCTGAAACATTCTTAACACATCTTCTAGCGAGAAAATTCCACCAACACCGACTATCGGCAGACTCCCCTGGGATATCTCCTTCACTCTTGCCACTACTCGACAGGCTCGCGCATGTAAAGGCGCTCCACTCAGCCCGCCCTGCTCCAACGACGGTTCTTTCAATCCATCGCGAGAAATCGTTGTATTAGTGGCAATCACTCCGGAGACTTTCTTCTCCATACAGAGCTCGATAAGCTCCTGAAGCTGAGAATCTTCTAGATCGGGAGAAATCTTAATCAGAAGCGGCTTCTTATCTCGATTATGCTCCAAAAGAGTATCAACAAGAATTTCAAGCTTATCGCGGTCCTGAAGCTGTCGTAAATTCGCTGTATTTGGCGACGAAACATTTATGACAAAGTAATCACCCAAAGCATAAAGTGCCAGATAAGACTTTTTATAATCTTCATGTGCACCTTCAAGCGGCGTTTCTTTATTCTTTCCGATATTGATCCCGATGAGAGCCCCAGCGATTCTCGATCGCGCTGCGGCGACATTACGGCGAAGAGCTTCAGCCCCAGCCGAGGGAAATCCCATTCGGTTGATAAGCGCGTGGTCGCGGGGAAGTCGAAAAATTCGCGGTCGCGGATTTCCAGGCTGGTCCAGCGCGGTGACACTTCCAACTTCCAACGCTGCAAAGCCAAGTGCCGCGAGCGCCGGAAGAGCCGTGCCATACTTATCCAGCCCGGCAGCCAACATAAACGGATTTCGCAGCTTAAGCCCGCACATCGTAACGACAAGGCGCGAATCTTCGAAGCCGTAGAGTAGTTTTAGTAGCGAAAGCAGCGGCGAAGAGCCGAATCGCGACAACAAGCCAATCGTAAACTCATGCGCTGATTCGGGATCGTTGAGAAAGAGCAATGGTCGAAAAAGCGCGCGATAGATCATCTGCACCTTTGCCACGTCAGCGCACAAAATTTTGCGCGAAATTATCCAAAGCCAGGCTCATCACCACGGCATCTTCTCCGTTGTTGTAGTAGTAACGCGGTCGTTCCTGAACTTCGCAGAAACCGAGTCGACCATAAAGTCTTCGAGCGATCGCATTGCTTTTCCGAACCTCCAAATAGACGTTGCGTATTCCCTCGAAATGAATCTCGTGAAGCGCCTCAATGAGCAAACTCCCACCGATACCAAGTCCACGCTTTTCCGGTAGCACGCCGAGGCTAAGAATATGCGCCTCATCCAAACAAAGTTGAATCAAGATAAAAGCGACCAGTTCTCCAGCGAAGCGCGCACCAAAGAAGCGCGCCAAAGGATTAGCGAATTCAGCAGCCAGCTGTTCACGCGACCAGGCAATGGGATTTGAGCTTCGCTCGATAATCTCAACATCATCGAGCGCCCGCACGGAAAGCTGAACTATTACTGGACGAACCTGATCATTCCAAACGCTTTCGCATATGGACGCCATCGCTTCGTCCCCTCATGTTAGGCTTTCTAGAATTATTGAAGCGCGCTTTTTGCCTGCTCGGCAATGGCTGCAAATGCCTGCGGATCTCTCATCGCAAGGTCTGCGAGCACTTTTCTATCAATTTCAATCTGTGCGCCACGAAGGCCAGCAATCAGACGGCTATACGAAAGCCCCGACATTCTCGAAGCGGCGTTAATTCTTGCGATCCAGAGCGCACGAAAATCTCTCTTCTTCGCGCGCCGATGGCGGTAGGCCTGCTTAAGCGCCTTTTGTACAGCGCGTTTGGCCAGCTTGTAACAGTTACTTCTGCGACCGCGGAACCCCTCAGACCTTTGAAGAATCCTCTTGTGACGACGGCGCGATTTAAATCCTCCACGTACTCTCATGACACGACCCTTTCTTTCTCAATAAAAAATTATTTTAGATTAGTTAACATGCGTGTAACGTCATAGCTGTTCGTGCCATGAACCACACTGCGCCCACGTAGCTGACGCATTCTTTTCGAAGGCTTCTTGCCGCTATTGTGGCTGGTATTTGCGCGCGCTTTCTTCACCACGCCTGTTCCTCCAACACGAAACTTCTTTCGTGCCATTCGGTTTGTCTTCATCTTTGGCATACGTCACTCATCCTCAAATCGTAATTAGGCAAATCTCTTTCGCTACACTCTGGCATTCTTCCGCATACACTCTTCATTGGTGCAGCAAAAAAGCTAGATCTGGTAGGCGCGAACAGAGTTGAACTGTTGACCTCTTGCCTGTCAAGCAAGCGCTCTAACCAACTGAGCTACGCGCCTAAAGAGAGCGGCGCCTATGCTAGCGATAATTCCAAGGAATTTCAAGAGCCTGCGGCTCGTTGATTATGACCTGTTCGAATTACGAGCAACCGGCGGTACAGCTACCGGAAGGACCGTTACTGGGCGCACTGTAACTGGGCGCACCGCGGCGAACGCCGGCAAGATCTCATCCCCGAGCCTCTTGCGGCTTGAATTCGCCTGCTTCAAGGTGACAAGCTGCTTCTTCATCGCCTTTCTTAGCGGCGAAATGTTCTGTGGCGCCAGATGTCGAGCCACAGTTGACCCTTCCGAAATAGCCCGCTTTTTGGGCTTTTTACCCCCCAAAATGCCCATTGATGTCCCCTCCCTTACAGTGTCACCAGTTACCCGGCCCCACTGATCGAATTCCCAAATGCGCCGATCGTTTTCGACGCGACCCATTTCGATCCAGTGCCGACATATTCACGCCGGCCTATAATCGCCCCTATCGTAGCTGATTGTGCAGCACTACGCAAAACCGGGGCTAACGAGCTTAATCCGCTCAACATATTGAGCGCCCGGCACAACCAACTGTCAGATCGAGAAATGAATTGTTCTATTTTTTTGAGTAACTCCGCGACGAAAGGTACAATAACCTTCCTTAGGGGTGGTCGATGTACGGTAAAGCAAAATTAAGGGCGCAATCTTTTCTGCGTAACGGCATTTCGATCATAGCCATCGCTATCTTCACTCTCTCCCTTTCTGCATGTAGCACCAGGAAAGCCGCTCCGGCCAATCGACAAGTTGTGCCGATGCAAGATCGCATGCCGGTATTTGGCGGTGGGGATTCAAAGCCGCAGCAGTGGTGGGCTTAATCACTTCAAAACCCGACTGAGCACCTCGCTGTGCGAAGGAAAGGCAAGCTCGGTAGGATGATATAAAACAACTCGCTCTGAACACTCTGCATTGGGGACAAAAGCTGGAAGCTCTGCCTCGCGAATCGGTTTTGTAATTCCAAAGACCAATAGTCGCTTTCCACCTTCAACGCTCTGGATTGAGTGCAGCTCGAGCTCACCATCAGCGCGCAGATCCACCGAAGTCTCCTCATACAGTTCGCGAAGGCCGGCCGAGCGCCAATCCTCGTATTCCAGATATCCTCCCGGCAATGCCAGGAACCCCTGTCGCGGTGGAATTGCCCGGCGAACCGCCAAGACTCCGGTCTTGGTTTCACCGTCACGCAGATCCTGGCCAATAACCGGAACGATTGCCACCACAACTGGTATCGGGTTCTTGAACTGACCGAAGCTTTGTTTTTTCAGGTCGAGCGGTATCGGGCTTTCTTTCACCATCAACTCATTCATTGTACTGCTCCCACCTCACTAGTTTTAGGAGAAAACTGAAGCGCAGCCAAAGGACCGCTCCTAAGTCTTGGCTGAGATTTGGCCGCTCCCTCAGGCAACGATGCCCCATCAACTGACTGCCACGGAAATACTCTCAATGAGGGCTCACTGGATGGATCAAATGCCACTAGGTTGAGCCCTTCGATATCGCGCGGCACCATCGGCCAGCGGTAGTTGAACATCGGGTTGTGAGCGTTGCCCAGGCGATCGAACTGCCGCACTTCAAACGAGAGCCGAATCCAGGTACGCGGAGTTTCTTCTTGAGCTTCGACTCCTCGGTGCACCGTGTACGCATCCATAAGCAGAATCTCGGCGGGCTTTCCTTGCCACGCATGGCGGCTATTACTCTCTGCAACCTGCCGATTCATCTCCCAGTAGAAATTATGCTTCGCTTCATTCAGTTTACTAAAGTCGAAAGGTTGAGGATAGAAAATTGTCGGCAAGCAATCTGACACCGTATACGTGTGATTAATCCGAATTTTTGGATTCCACCGAGCCCCCTGAAAGCCATCAACATGACACGGCGCCTCACGCTGCAGCTGTCCTGGCTTGACAATCCCCTGGTCCACACTCAAATAACAATAATATTCGTCGTAGCATTCAGAATTAACCGCCAACTCATAATCCATGATGCGCTGAATCACCTCACGAAACTGAGCGAGCTCGCGAGGAATTCGTACATCAGAACCAGGAAACTTAATCGGAAGGTCAAGCACTCGCGGTGCACCCTGCGTAGTGAACGTGAGAAGCTCTTCTGCGCTCAGCCGGCCCAAAGATACGGGGACTCGTGCGACCTTGAATCTCTCAAGATCCCAGATGCTATTGAGATCGCTTATAATCGGCGACTGGCGTGGAATCTCGGGTACCTTCGCGTCGGGATTCGGCACGAGGTGCAACCCTTCCTTTGAAAGTTCGGGAAGCGTGAACTTTTTGCCGCGGTACCCGAGTGTTTCTTGCTTTTTAACGCATGTTTCCTCGAACCACATAACTATTCTCCTATTTTTTAGACAGTTTCGGTGATTTTTGCGGAACAATTGTGATCTGAGTCGGACAACCAGTACTCGGGAAGCCGACCACAAAATTAACGGCGTGCGCGACATCTTCGGGCCGGAGCATTTTTGCGGGATCCAAGGCCAAGTCGTCCTGATGCATGGCCGTATTCACATACCCCGGGGCGATTTCGCACACCTTTATTCCAAGCTCGCGCAGATCCTCAAAGAGCGACGCACTAAATCCGGCAAGGCCGTGTTTTGTTGCGGCATACATCGTCCCGCCAGCATACCCACGATGCGCGGCTGTCGATGAGATGTTGATGATTGCCGCCTGCTCGCTCTTTTCAAGATAGGGAATCGCGCACTTGGTAAGCACGAAGACTGAACGTAGATTAATGTCGAAGCTGCTTTCCCACTCCTCTACCCTCGCCTGCCGAATGTCCTTCTCTATCCAAACACCGGCGTTGTTTATTAACACCGTAATTCCTCCCAGCTCATCCGCCACTTGGCGAACCAGTTCTGGGATCTGCTCAGTTCTTCGAAGATCTAGTGGAAAAATTCTGGCTTCAACGCCGCAATCTCGGCACTCGCTCGCAACTTTTTCGAGTTCTGCGCGTGTTCGGCCGATCAGCCCGACCGAAAATCGCGCTTTCGCCAGATTGAGCGCCACAGCTCGCCCTATCCCACGGCCTGAACCGCTTATGAGTGCTACTTTACTTCTAATTGCTTGCTCCACGTACCTCTCCAGTACGGGACAGTATAACGCGCAGCGAATTTTACAGAAGCAATCGCTCCTTGGAATCGATCCAGAAATGAAGTCAGAATGGTAACTGCTCGCTCCATTAACCGAGGTGAGTACAGAGTAGCAGTAAGTCGAGCATTTCCGCGAAAAAAGCCGCGCATTTTTCTTGTCTGCCCCTGAGCGGGGCAGCGAATTTTGCGAGCAGTTAGTTGTTGTCACCCCCGATTTCCTCCGGAAATCGGCCCCTGAGGGGCTTGAGAGATGAATTCCGGTGATATGCACACGTTGTAGGGGGACGAGTAGCTACTCAGAATGTATTTTCTTCGGGTGTTAAAAAGTAGAGCCCACCGACTCTCTGCAAGAAGTCAACATATTGACGCGATGCGATTATCGAATCACTCACCAGAGCGCGCGATGCAGGATCTTCTAGCAGCGTAAACCAGGCTCCACGAAATGCTTCTAGTAATGCCTGGGCGCACGCACGCGGAAGCTTTGAACTTATAAAGAGCACGTTGTCGCTGACACGGGGCAGCTTGTCGCTATTTTTATGCAGCTCGCTGGAAATACACTTAGAAAGAATTTGCCCGAGAGGGAATCCTAAAACCGCCGCGCCATCGCCACTCCTTAACCGATCGACGGCCTCGACGAGTGACGCCCCTACAAGCTTACTTCTTTTAAGAAGGGCTCGATCTGATTCGCGAATCTTTTCAAAATACCTGCGTGGATAGCCGTGAGATTCTCGCGCAACAAACACCCTCGAGACTGCATTATTCGCCTCTTTGGGAAGCAGCAGATCAAAACGGGTCTTCGGCAGCAGCGCTGCAGCAATAAATGGTGCGCGTCTATTTTTTAAGATTAGCTTCAGAGCGGCTCCCCAAGATAAAATTAGCACTTGAGGAACCCCTGGCCGATCAAGCTGTTCCAAAATGGCGGAGGTACTTGGAAAGTTCCAGTCTAGCGTAAGTGGAAATTTCCAGGCGCTTGCCACAAGCGTCACAATACTAAGCGCACCAAAGGCAAAGGGCGCGCAGCATACGGAGATCTCTCCCTTTATTCGCTTTCGCAT
Organism: uncultured Bdellovibrionales bacterium; assembly: GCA_964510065.1. Taxonomy (GTDB): domain Bacteria; phylum Bdellovibrionota_C; class UBA2361; order UBA2361; family CAIXSY01; genus CAZEAC01. The sequence goes on from CAZEAC010000018.1 coordinate 8,478, forward strand.
CCCTGCAGGCGAGCCTATCCGATAACGTCGCGCCGCCGGTTCGACTCGCGCCTGAAGCTCCGTCGCACACCGCTCCATTTTTTTGGCAAGAGTGTCGCCAAGAAGCACTCGCATTTCGGCGAGCGAGCGCTCAACACCGAGCTGCTCCATAAGCGAACTCTCACTGAGCGCATCAACAATTTCGCGTTGCAGCACATTGCGAAACCATGTGCTTTGGGACCAATGCTTTGCATCTCTCGCTGCGGGCGAATGTTCGAACTGCTGAAAGGATCCGGCTTTTCTATTAGATTTCGAAAACTGGCACGAGATCTCCCGTTCTAAGAGCACAAACAGGCTAGTCAGATCTTTTTTATCGAGAAGCTCTTTTGACTCGAGAAATATCCTCAGCTCCCGCGCGCCAAGCACATTCGCCGAAAGAGAGATTCTAACCGGTCCAGGGCGTTTTCTCTCAGTATTCTCCCTTCGGAAAACTCGCAATGCTTGCGAGCGGCCGGTACTGTCGCGGCCAAAAAGATCGCTAATCCATTGCGTCGGCTTACTTATAGCAAAATCCAAAGAGGCAGCCGCTGAATTGGCTTCGCCTGACAGAACATAGCTCTTTCTTTTATTGTCAGCGATTCCCAGCCTCGCACCGACCACGAGAAGCGCAAACGCCTTTACCGCGCTGCTCCACTGAAAGTTACCACTTTGATCATTGGCAAAGGGCAGCTTTCCGCGCCGACATAAACGCGGGTGTCCTGTCGCGCCGGCGAATTCCATTTCACCAAGTTCAATCGATGTGCCCTTTTGAAAGAAAAGCGAGAGATTCATTGTTACGGCCGAAATTCGCCAAAAACTACCCGCAACCGATCCGCAATCTCACCTAGTGTTGCCCGCACTCGCGCCGCCTGGATGATATAGGGCATAAGATTTGTCGATTGCCCAGCAGCCCGCTCGAGCTGGCTGAGCGCTTCGTCGACTTTTGTCTTCTCGCGTTGCTGTCGAAGCGATGCAACTCTTAAGCAAGCCTCGCGTTCGGTCTGAGAATTAAGCACAAGCGCTTCCTTTACTTGCTCTGCGTTGTCGGAAAACCGATTGACCCCGACGATTATTCTCTCCTGCCGCTCTATACGTTTCTGGAAATCATATGCCGACGATTCGATATCGTGCTGCGGCACTCCTGCTTCAATTGCGCGCACCATCCCACCGAGCTTCTCGATTCTCGTAATTTTTTTCTCCGCCTCAACTTCGATAGAATCAGTGAGCGATTCTACGAGGTACGAGCCGCCAAGCGGATCGGCTATCTCGGCAATGCCGCTTTCATACGCGATAATCTGCTGGGTACGAAGCGCCAGCTCGGCGCTTTCTTCCGTGGGAAGGCCCAAAGCCTCGTCAAACGAATTGGTGTGGAGCGACTGCGTCCCGCCCATAACTGCAGCCATCGCTTCAATGGCCGTGCGTACCACGTTATTGAGCGGCTGTTGCGCGGTGAGCGAACTCCCCGCTGTCTGTGTATGGAAACGGAGCATCATCGATCGGGGATTCTTTGCCCTAAACCGGTGCTTCATAATCTTTGCCCAGAGTCTCCGCGCTGCCCGGAATTTCGCCACTTCTTCAAAAAAATCAATATGACAGTTAAAGAAAAAAGCGATTCGCGGCGCAACGTCGTCAACTTTAAGTCCACGCGCACGCGCGGCTTCCAAATAGGTTATGGCGTTAGCGAGAGTAAAGGCTACTTCATCGATCGCGGTGCTGCCCGCCTCGCGAATGTGATAGCCAGACACACTAATAGTATTCCAATTTGGTACCTGCGCTCCACAAAACTCACACAGATCGGTAATCAGGCGCAGTGCCGGGTCCGGCGGGAAAATATACGTTCCACGCGCGATATACTCTTTAAGGATATCATTCTGCACGGTGCCATTGAGCTTGTCCCAAGCAACGCCGCGTTCTTCTGCGACCACTAACACAAAGGCCAGCAAAATCGAGGCTGTCGCATTGATCGTCATCGAAATCGAAACTTGATCGAGTGGAATTTCTCGAAGGAGAAGATGCGCTTCCTCGACCGAAGATATTGAAACACCGACCCGGCCCACCTCTCCTTTTGAAAGCTGATGATCGCAATCACGCCCCATTTGTGTCGGAAGATCGAAGGCAATACTCAGACCGGTAGTCCCCCTTGCAAGCAGAAAACGGAAGCGGGAATTTGCTTCTTCGGCCGTACCAAAGCCGGCGTATTGGCGCATTGTCCAAAGCTTGCCTCGATACATTGACGGATGTATTCCGCGCGTAAACGGAAATTTTCCGGGGACTTCGTTGACGCGCTTGGCGCTACCACGTTCCGCGGAATAGTGCGGAGCAAGCTTAGTTCCCGATAGCGTAAACCGAGCATCTTCAGTGGCGCGGTTCTCTTTTCCTCTTTTCCTTAGATTTCGTTTGAGTTTCATTAGGGGAAAATTAGCACGGTGCGACCCCCTTCACCATGTCCCATAAAGCGCATCCCGCTGCTTCAATAGGCTCTGCAAATGAGCAAAATATCGATTCTAGAACAATCCAAATTCGTTTCCTTACGACCGCCACTCACAATAGCTTAAGATCTCAGGAGGTAGTTATGTTACGCGCTGACCTCGTTCGAGGCCGGCTGAGAAAAGGTGTGTATGGACTGCTCGCCGCAGCCTGCTTCTCGCCCGCTCTAATAAAGGACACTTTAAACGCCGCTCAAATTCCCGAGATCCCCGCCCCCATTCCAGTGACTCTAAGGGCCACCAACGTGGATTCAACACTTGTGCGGGTAAATTTTCCCGATTTTCGTAGAGCGGCACCTGCCCCAAAAAATCCGGTCGCCGCTCCGCTTCTTGCGGCACAGGCACCAACCCTCAGTACCACCGAAAGCTCGTTCAGCAAACTGCTTGACCGAATTGGGGGAAAGCTCACTGAAGTGCGGGAAAGGCTCTATGATATTGCGGGACAAAGTGTTGTCGACCTCACCATCGCCGGAATTACCGTCTGGGCGCTCGCGCGCGCGGCGATTAGAATCCATCTCTCCGCATATCGCCGTTTTTTCCCCGATCAAATTAGCGTGTACCTGATCGAGCCAATGATCGGAAGCCATGGTGGCATCCGCGCCAGTACCCGGACAATTTCGCGCTTAGAGCTCGATGAGGTATATAAGAACGATCCGAAAGCGCTCAGACTTGTGCGTCGCGCGCAAAGATCTGCCGCGCGGCATCCCGAACTGCCAATTCTCTTCTTTCCAAGGGGTAGCAGCGCCGAGGTATTCACCAATCTCAACAAACATATGTCGAGTTTGATTTGCGGCACCGATAGCGCGCTCGTGTCGATGAACAACGCCACGAAAAGGTTGGCTAGCCTTGCTTCCAACGGTTCAATACGTCCAGGTATTGAGCGCCAGGTTCCAATGCAGCGGGTATTTTTGCTGTATACCTTTGAACGTTACGACGCTGTTCGGACTCGCGTCGTATGGCTTCCCGCTGATGACGTGATAAGCCTTCTCGGCGACTTGCCGAGCTGGACTGAGGCGTGCAATCGAATCAAAGACGAGAAAACTCGTAGCGCAACGAGACGCCGGCTTACTCGGCATATTGAGATTGCGACCTCGATTGTGCTCCGCCGCCCCGATCTGGTCGAAGGCTATTGTCGAAATCATCCTGAATTGTGGGAGAAAGTCCAGAAGACCGCCCAAGATATGAAAAAGCTGCTCATCCTATTTCCAGAGCAATCACTGGAGTACTTGGAGGCATACATTGATCCGACTCGCCCGCGCCCTAATCCGAAGCTCACCGCGAAAGAAGAGCAGTGGCTCTCGAGAATTTGGTATGGCCAAGACACCCCGCCGACTGACGACGAAAAGGGGCGAGAGTGGCTTTCTTTTATCGAGATACCTTCGACACGAGGAGATTTTGAACTCGCGGCTATGCCGGTATGCCCACCAAAACAAGCGGCATAGCGGCTCTTGCGCAGCTCAATCACCGGTAGCCCTGCTCGAGTTTTTTGGCTAGCATACGCACAATGGATCAAGATCAAATCTGGGATCACTATCAAAATGTTGCGACAACGACTTTTACCGAAAGTTACGGGCGCAATGCCTTTCTTGCGAAAAAGCTGCGGCGCGGGATTAGGGTACTGAATATTGGCGTCGGCGTCTTGATTTTAGAAAGGCTCGCGCAGGCTAGAGAAGTTGAGATGTATGCCCTCGACCCTTCAGCTGCTTCAATTGAAAAAGCCACGTTAGATCTCGGGCTTGGAGAGCGGGCCAAAGTCGGACATTCTCAAGCAATTCCGTTCCAAGACTCTTTTTTCGACGTGGTGATAATGTCAGAGGTCTTGGAACATCTCGGCACAGCACATCTCAGCGCCAGTATTAATGAAATTTGGAGAGTATTAAAGCCCGGTGGCTCGTTTATTGGCACTGTGCCTTTTGACGAGGACCTTGAGGCAAGCAACGTCGCATGTCCGCATTGTCACAAAACATTTCATCGCTGGGGCCATCAACAACGCTTTACCACTGAGTCTTTGGCCACGCTATTGAAGACCCGTTTCCCAAATCCACGCTGCCAGCGCAAGAAGTTTATTACCTGGCGCGCGCGCAGCGGCTTGGCAAAGGTCGTTGCCGTTGCCAAGCTCATCGCGCATCGCTTCGGCGCGCGCATTCCCGACGAAAGCATCTATTTTGAGGCAACAAAACTGTAATTCTTACTGGTTTTCTGAAGCCCTTTTAACCTCGACGCAGGCCTTGAGATATTTGCCTATTATTCCGATGGTACAATCATGGGGTTTCTGTTCAAAACCGGTGAGCTACTTAATGACCGCTACAAAGTCGAGCGCATTTTAGGGTGTGGCGGCTCGGGCGCTGTATACCTGTGCCAAGACATACTCATTGGTTCATCGAAGGTCGCGGTCAAAGCATTCCACCCTTCAGTAATGGATGACCCTGCCTCACGTACCCGAATTCAACGTGAGCTTCTGGCCTCGGCAAGTATCGAGCATCACAACATTACCCGCACGCACGAAGCCTTTTGGCAAGGCGATGTGTTCGCCTTCGCCATGGACTATGCTCCTGGCGATACTCTACACGGCATGCTCCTGAAGCGCGGACCAATTGCTACTTCAGAGGCGACCTGGATACTTTGTCAGATCTGTAACGGCCTACAGGCAATTCACGCTAGAGGTCTGGTGCACCGCGACATCACTTCGAACAATATTATTGTCAGTCCGCAGGGAAATATAAAAATAACAGATCTCGGACTGGTGCGAGATCCGATCAATTTTCAGCAGGGGCACGCCGAGTCGGTCGCCAAAGTTTCGCCTTTTGCGCGAACCCGCGCCACGCTCGACGGACAAATGGCCGGAACGCCGCTCTATCTTTCGCCGGAATATGTGCGCGACGGCAGATGCGACGCGTTAACGGATATTTACGGTGTGGGGATTATCGGGTACGAACTTCTAACTGGTACTGCTCCATTTCATGACTTAGAGCTCGCCGAGCTTTTCCACGCGAAGACTTCGCGCAGCGCACCTTCACTTGAGACTCTTTGTCCAACTCTACCAACGCTTCTTGTTAGAGCAATTGACCGAGCGGTCGCGCTCAACCCCGAAGATCGATTTCAGAGCGTCAAAGAGATGCATGACGCGCTTTCACCACTTCTTGAATCGGCGCTACCGTCCGGTGTTTACCGGCGCCGAATCGCCAGCGCCCCGGAGAAACCTACGCCGACGCATCCGGTCACAATTAATCACACTAATGTTGTTGCTATTAGCTTGACCGCCGTTTTGCTTGCGCTCGCTGCAATCACCACTTTAAAATCAGGTCCACTTGGAGTTTTACGAGATGCCGCGTTAAGCGTTCGCTATCGGATCGAGCGACTATTCGCGAAAAAGCCCGAACCGAATCGTAAGTATGATCACTATTCGGATTATACAAAATAGCCTGCTTTACTCTAAAGCCCCTTCGCGTCTGGGCTAATTATCAATTGCGACACTCACTCTTGCTAGGTAATACTAGCTCTCATGGGCAGCACTGATACATTGCGAGAGAAGGAAACCGAGGCACTTCAAGCTGGAGGAGCTGAAAGAATTAAGCGCCAGCATGCCGCGGGAAAGCTGACCGCACGTGAACGTATCGAAAAGCTTCTCGATCCCGGTTCGTTTTTTGAAATTGATAAATTTGTACGCAATCGTTCAGCTGCGCTCCCCGCAGAAATGGAAAAACCTCTCGGCGATGGCGTGGTCACAGGCTCAGGAAGCATCGACGGTCGCACCGTTTTTGTATTTGCGCAGGACTTCACTGTGTTCGGCGGATCACTCTCATCGGCTCACGCAAAAAAGATATGTAAGGTAATGGATCGCGCGTTAGAGACAGGCGCGCCAGTTATCGGACTCAATGACTCAGGCGGCGCGCGTATACAAGAGGGAGTCGAAAGCCTTGCCGGTTACGCCGATATCTTTCTTAGGAATGTACAATGCTCGGGCGTTATTCCTCAGCTCTCGTTAATTCTTGGTCCGTGCGCCGGCGGCGCGGTGTATTCGCCGGCAATTACCGATTTTATTTTTATGGTCGAGGGCCTCAGTCATATGTTTATTACCGGCCCCGAAGTCATTCGTGCGGTCACTAAAGAGGAGGTAAGCAAAGAAGATCTTGGGGGCGCAGAGGCACACATGACCCGGAGTGGCGTTTCGCATATCCAAACAAAAAGCGAAGATGAATGTTTTGCGTTTACTCGAAAGCTCCTCGGATTTATCCCATCAAATAATCTTGATGCTCCGCCTCATTCAGATTTCACCGACATTGCAGCCGGAATGGATGAAGCGCTGGCGCATATCGTTCCCGACTCGCCGAATAAACCCTATGATATGCACGGCATTATCTCACGGATTGCCGATAATGGTGAGTTCTTTGAAATTCAACCACACTTTGCCGCAAATATCCTGATTGGCTTTATCCGTCTCAATGGGTATTCAACAGCGGTTGTTGCAAATCAGCCCTCTGTACTGGCCGGATGTCTTGATATTAACGCCAGCGTAAAGGCCGCGCGATTTGTCCGATTCTGCGATGCGTTTAATATTCCTCTTCTGACGCTGGTTGACGTTCCTGGTTTTCTTCCTGGTGTAGCCCAGGAGCATGGAGGTATTATCCGCCATGGCGCGAAATTACTGTACGCGTTCGCTGAAGCGACGGTGCCTAAAGTTACTCTGATCACCCGTAAAGCGTACGGTGGCGCATACGACGTTATGAGTTCGAAACATCTCCGCGGTGATTTTAACTTTGCCTATCCGACCGCTGAAATTGCGGTTATGGGCCCGGAGGGCGCAGTTAATATAGTGTACAGAAAAGAGCTCGACGGTAGTAACGCGGAGCAGCGCGCGCGCCTCATTGCCGAGTACCGTGCCAAGTTTTCGAACCCTTGGGAGGCCGCCGAGCTCGGATTTGTCGACGCAGTGATAGATCCGAAGGAAACTCGCCAAATTTTGATACAGAGCTTCGCGCGCCTTCGCGGGAAACGGTTGGTCAATCCGCGAAGAAAACATGGGAACATTCCGCTATGAAAAAAAAGAAAACTGGCAACCGCGTTAAGCAGTCTCTCCCGTCATCTTTAACTGCACCGCTGTTCGTTCCTGATTTCGATCTACTCGAGCACCAGAAACGTTTGCCGACCTCCGCCGAGATCGCGGCACTTGCGGCGACACTCGATCAGATACTTCCTCCGGGAGATACAAAGTCACGTTCGTGGGAAGAGCAGGCGCGCGCACAGAGCCTTGAGCAAAGGATATGAAAAATCTCTTACTTTCGGTAAACGGAAAGAGCTTTAATGTCCACAATCCTCGGCGCGATGGATCGCGAATCTGCTTCTTGATTGAGGGCACGCCTTACACCGTTGAGATACAAAGTACAGCAGTGATTGGTACTTCCGCCACCGAACTGACGACGCAGTCGCGCGCAGAGTCTGATACTGTAATTGCACCGATGCCAGGGGTAGTCATCTCGCTCCCAGCAAAAGAAGGCCAGCGCGTAACCAAGGGCACTACCGTGGTTGTTATCGAGGCAATGAAAATGGAGAACTCAATTACTGCGCCACGCGATGGTGTGGTCTCGCGAGTTCAGACAAGCCTTGGTGAAGAAGTGCGAGCCGGACAAGAGCTTCTTTACATTAAATAGGGCTAGCGGACACTCCCTTCCCTCGGAGACCGCGCGGCAACAGGGGAAGCAACTTTTCGGAAATTTCCACGAACAGTACTGCGAAATCGAATACTTTGTATTGATAGTAATTGTTCGGTATGTGCGACCAGCCCTGTTTAGAGAGACCCGCCACTTTGATATAGAGGCATGAACTTGCAATGCGGATATCGCCTTGACTTCACTGTCGACGATTTCTTAATCGTTCTAGGTAAGGCTGCCTACTGCAGATTTCAGATCGATAGAAAGTAACTATTCGCAATCATTAATGGAAAGTGAATAATTGACTTTGGTATATTCAATTACGTAAAAAACAACTGTTTAAAAAACTAATTCGCCTACACAAACGGGTGACGTATGCGCAACTGGATCTCGACTGTAACTTTCTGTGCACTGGTAACGATCTGCCTTTTCCCGACTGAGGTTCGCGCAGAAAAGAAACGCAAAATCCGCATCCATTTTTTTGGTGTAAGTTACTGGAGCGGCGACGATTCAAACGAGAACCATAAATTCTTCTCAGGCGCCTCCAAAGCCTCATACGATGCGGTGTGGGACGCGACTACCTCGGCCGACCAATTCCCTACCGGCTTTCCTAAGGTCGTAGTGCAGAGGGCTTCGGGAAAAGTTCAACAGCGCTCACGCGGCGGCACCGATGATTGCGATGCGGAACTTACCTATAGCACTGAGCCCGGCCTTCAGCCCGGAGCAAGTATCTATTTTCGAGACAACAAAACAGTAGCGATTCAAATTCCAGCACCGCACGCGGCGAAGATGATTCGAAAAGATGGCGTCGCGCTCTGTAGCGGGCCAGCGTTCCCGGTCTATACCCAAGGAGATGGCGTGACAACGACTCCCGGCGTCTATTATGAGAATCTTCCTCCCGAGCCCGGTTCTACCACCCTGGTTGATCGGGCGGGGACCGCCGCGCTCGAGATCGATATCCGCAGACCGGAGTCGAGTGTTTACTTTTCATATTCGCAGACGGCAATGTTTTCGGGCGAAAGTTACAAAGGTGTCTGGTTTGGAGTTGTTACCGTTGAGGAAAATCCTCCGTCACAGCTTCCCGGCGCTCCGGATCTCGAAAAAATGACCGGCTACATTCCACCACGAGAGTACGAGGCTCCTCCCGAGCCACCACCCGGCCCAATTATCCAGCTTCCCGGCGGCTTTAGCCGCTGGATACGCGACCCGATTATCAAGGATCTGGCGGGAGCTCTCAACGCTCTTCAAACAATCTGGAATTCACTCACCGGCTCCCGTTCGCCGCGTGCGCGCACCGCGCAGGGTCAGCCCGATTTCACTTACGATAAAACCACTCGCACGTTAACTATTACCTCAACGGGAACGCCTCCCGGACCAGGGTCACTCGATCTCGCAATGGCCATTGGCAAAGGCAAGCCGGTATACGCCGGTACGCTCAGCTTTTCGAGCAGTGCCACGCACACCTATTCACTCGTATTGCCAAGTGCTGTAGATAAAGCTTTGGCGAAAGGTAAAGCCTTTGAACTCAAACTTTCAGCGATAGTGACGCCGATTCTCAATCGCCCGGGCAAGCCGGTAACGAATAAAGTTCGCATCAAAGCGAGAAGTGCACGCCGTTGAAGATTTAGTGGCTCCCGACGAGATGGCAGATAACATTGAACACAGCCGAGCACTCAAGCAGCGAAAGACTCGTCTCGGGGATTTGAGCTTCTTGTTTCAACGCATAAAAAGTCACCGTGGTGTCTTACGGAGCTTCGAGCTGAACGCCTCGAATTAGCTCGCGGCGTTAAAAGCGTGAGCGCAGCCCCCAATTAGATCCAGGCTCCTAGGGACTTACTTGTAAATTCGCGGGCGCAGCGGGCGCTGCGCTCGCAGGAAGCGATCTGTAGCAGGCACTTGCTTCAAAACTCTTGATCGCGGGAGTAAGTGAATACAGCGGATCCACAGCGCTTTTCTCGAAGCAAAGTCGCGCCGGAATCTTGTTCGCACGACCATCGCTTTCGGGGATGTTACCAGCGGTAACATCGGGACCAATTGGTGGCCAAGGCGGCGTGCCCCACGGGGTGTTCCACCACGTAACACGATCTGTCTCACTTAGAAAAAAAGTGTTGGGAATTGTTTGTGTCGAAGGAACCGCGACCGCAGGCATAAAAGCTTTCGCTCCCCCAGGCGAAACTTCACTTGAAAGATATCGAGCCGCACGATGCACGGTATCGTAATTTCCCCATCGCACCATGGTGGTATAGGCAAGCGGATCGTACGCAACAACGCCAGCCGTAGTGCCGGTGTTAGCGTAACCGACGATAAAAATAGCTTTATTCGGATCACCGGTGCCGATCGGAGTATTGCATGGTGGAGGAGAGGCACAATCTTCGTAATGATCCTGGTAGCCGAGCGTACCGATGACATTACCAATCCAATTGGTACCGCGACGATACGCTGTCGGCTGCGCGGCGGTGGTATCGCTTGATTTTCCGGGCTCCCACCCAGAGTAGTAATTGCGCACATCGGTAAGATAAGGGGCACTCCCGTGAAGATTATCGGCGAGATGCCCATTAAAATCGTTGCCCTCGGCGAGGACGTAATTATCGGGCCCGTGATTTTGGTAGCTGTGTTGCATCCAACTCGCCGAACTGCTTGTTGAGTCGACCGAGTAGTTATATGCAAACACGGTCCCTGAGTGAGTCGAGGTCGCAAAAGCGCCTGCCATGCGTTGGGTAATGTTGTTGATCACAAGAAGATCGCTTGATTGCAGCGGAACTATCGCGTAATTGACGACGCTCCCCGTGCTCGTACCGTAGAGATAATTGTCTCGGAATTCGCATCTGCTAGTCTGCACGGCGTAAAGATGTTCGGATTGTGTCGACGCGCCGATCGTGCGAATTCCTTTCACCCATGACCCATACGCAGCATAAAGTGTCACGCTTGCATTCATACTCCCGCCGCGCGTGTCCACGGTTAGAGCTTCGAGACCATTCATATACGAGAGCGTCGAGAGATTGCCGTAGTACCAAACCTGGGGCGAAGCTTCAGCCCGCCAGTTAGTCATGTAAAGGCCGGGCGAAATCGTAAGCGTATTTCCGCTTTTCGCCTTCACCTTTACCACTTGCATCTGGATTCGATCGCCAAGTTCGCTGGAATTACAGGTTGTCGTGCACGGGCCGCGACCCCACGCTGCCCAATCCCCGGTATCAGGATCGTCATTGCTCGTCTGCCATGTTCCGCAGAGTCTCGCCGAACCAGCTTTGCACGAAGTGACGACTGCGCCGCCGTTATCAGTGACATCCTGCATCTGGTCGAGGACAATTATTTGCTCTTCGGAAATATTGTCGGCATTTGCAACCGTTATCTTAGTTTCCCCTCGTCCATATCCTCCGGTCCAGTTGGTATGTCCGACACCATTGTAGGCGAAGTAACGGGCGTTGCAGTTAGCGATCGCAATGGCAGCGCTGCCTTGCCCACACCCGATTCCGCTCCCGGTGAAAATAAGTTTTGTCGCCATCGCACCGGCGCCTCGGAGCGTTACGTTTTGCGCTCCGGTAAAATCGATTGCACTGGAAAGATTATAGGTGCCGGCGCTAAGAAACACGACTCCACCGCCTAAATTAGAACAGGCGATTATCTCGGCGTTAATCTGCGCGGCGGATACTCCGGCATTGAGTGTTTTACAATTGTTCGTTCTATGCGGGATGCCGTCGGGCACTCCGGCATTTTTCCCCCAGTCAATAGTGCGTGATGCCTGGTCGAGAACGCTTCTGATATCTTGCGCATGTCCGATACAGGTCAGGCAAGATAGGATGACGGTGGCTAGCATCTTCGACATGGAGTAATTCCCTAGGTTTCGCAATTCTACGGCGCTAGCTTTCGCCGTGAGATTCATGCCTTAAGCCGATTTCAGTCTACTTGGTTCGACTTGGCAAAACAAGGATCTACCCTGAACAGGAATACCTCGGAAGCTTCTCCCTCTCTCATTATTCCCCGACTCAATCCCAAATCTCGTCGCGCGCGGTCTCCGAGAAAATAGATGGGAGAAATAAATGAGGCTAGAAGCTAAGCTGCATCACTCTAAGCATTACGTTAGTACCTTTTTTTTCACGCTCTTCCGGGCGGGTGTGCTCAAGCACAACAGCGGCGTCGCCTTGAATTCTGTCAGCAAGGTTGTAAATAATCTTTGAAGACTCACTTTCCTCAGTACGAAGCTCGTTAACGCGGACAAGAAAAACAGACTGAGCATTGCTTCTCGCGTTTACGGCCTTTTGATCTCTATCGAGTTTTCTGGACTCTGCTATACCAGAAGTTGCAGCCATGCCGATCAATAGTAGTACCGCGCAAATGATTCGACTCATAATTAACTCTCCGCTGTTGCTCGCGTCCCGGATCATATCGAACATCCAGCGGCGAACTTTACATACACGATCGTTAATTTTACCTGAGCGGTCGATAAGAGTAGATTTCTGATCTTTTCGGATTTTGTGATCGAAACTCCTCGCAGCAGAACAACGAGGAGCTCGTATGCTACAATCAGAGAATTTCGTAGCGTCAATAACTGAGTAAAATCAGCTTCCCGCTAGGGATTTCAAGGCCAAGGGGGCGCGCTATTTTACCGGAGGCCGTGGCATCGCCGATTTTCCCGCAGCAGCCAGCATTTCTATATTCACCTTCATGCCATTGCCTAGGACCATGTCACCAGGACGCTGATCGGCGGCACAAGCGCCTAGCCATTTCGCGGAAATAGTCGTTGTCGCTTGATTAATCCCCATGAGCGGCGGCGTGTATGTAACCTCGCTCTTTCCAGTATAAGCACTTTCAAAATCACCTTGGACCGTTCCCCGCGAAACCATCTTGACTCCCATCATCTGACATTCAGAGTCAGTGATATAGGTATCACCCTGCCTTTTTATCTCCATCTTGCTACACTGCGCACCCATTTGCGACGCCATACCGTTTCCCATCTGCATCATTTTTTCGTCAGTCTTGGCATCGATGCACTGCTTGATTGTTTGCGGCGGCGTTCCCGAACGTGAGCTCTGCACCGTGATTTCCCACTGACCAGCCTTGCGAGTCGGGAAGCTGTCAGCGTACCCAGAAACAGCAGCCAATGGGAGTATTTGCATCGTAGCAAGCAAAGCAATGGCGATCTTTTTCATATAAAGCTCCTGGTACCAAAAGTGCTACTCAATAAAAGAATAGCGCGGCTACCCCTGCTTCACAAGCTTCTCAATTCGCGACAGCCGCTCAAGCACGTTCTCATTTATTATCTCGAGCTTCTGATGCAACTCGGCAACCTCTAATTCAGCTTTAAGATTGACCTCATATTCGATATCGCCGCGGATCCGGTCTTTTGCCGACTGCACATTTTGCGCAAGCAACACGAAGATACTCAAAAAAATCGCCTCGAGTGACACCGCCATCGTCAACAGCCCAAACGGGAAGGGATCAAACGGATCGACGCCGGGTACCCAATCCAGATTCATGATAATCCAGAGGAAGAAAAAGATGGCATTTATAAAAAGGAAGCTCATCGTGCCGCTATATTCCGCGATAAAGTTGGCGAGCTTCTGATCCCATCGCAGCGCGAGTCCGATCTGTTCGTTCGCGTTTCGTGCCGCACGGCGGCGCAATATCGTATCAGCATTGCGCAAGCGAGCAGCCAATACTTCCATCATGAGATATCCAAGGTCAGGATGAGCGACAAGAAATTCTCGCACTACTGCGCGCTTAATCGCGAGCACTTCGACGCTCGAGACCGCGCGCGCGGTCGCAGTTCGCGCGCCATGGTCGAGCACAGCGAGCTCGCCAAAGACCTCACCCTTCTTAAGCACATCGAATACTATCTCCTCACCGAGCGTATCACGCACCGAGATCTCGACCTCGCCACTATCGACAACAAAAAGAGAGTCTCCCGGATCTCCCATTGAAAAGATTGTCTGTCCAGGCGAGAATCGTAGGATCTCTGCCTTGCTGACAAGCGCGTTCCATTCGCTAAGTGGCAAGCAGGAGAAAAGAGATTGGCTCGAAGGCTTTCCGATCATTAGATTCGTTGCTCGGTTGAAGCGCTGGCAAGCGGCTCAGATGCCGCTCGTGCCGACTTAGTATCCTGATTCCAATAACGCTCGATGTGCAAGTTTCCGTGTCTCCCCGCGCCGTGCGTGGCGAAGCCACCTCGGTGCAGGAGCTCCTCAGTCTGGTCAATCATGCTCGGGTTTCCACAGAGAAAAACGTGATCGCGCGCCGGATCTAGCCGAACGACCTCAGAGCTAAAAAGTCTCTGGACGTGGCCTTTTTCACCGCACCATGCGTCACCGCCACGACTTACTACCGGGATATAGGAGAGTGGGCGATTTTCACAGAGCGACTCAATCTCATCGCGATACGCCAAATCTTCTGCAAAGCGCACCCCATGGAGAAGCTGCACGCGACGGCCGGATGTCCAGGTGGACGCCGTCCGAATCATAGACATAAAGGGCGCAATTCCAGTGCCGGTCGCAACAAGCACCAGATTCGCTTCTTCCGGAACTCCCGCGAGGGTAAAATTTCCAGTTATTTTATTCCCGGTATATACCCGGTCGTCCGGTTTAAGTAGGGTAAGTCGCGGAGTCAACTCGCCATCGGGCACGACCGCAATGCAGAACTCTAGGAGGTCTCGACAATCAGGACTTGAAGCGATTGAATAAGCCCGCTGAATGAGCGGCCTCGCGCTCTCGGGTTTTCTCTGCTGCGGAAAATCATCAGGACGAGGAAATGATTTGGGCAGGCCAAGCATGGCGAACTGCCCAGGTCGAAAGTTGCGCACCGTCTCATCCGGCTTCACTGTTGCAACGAAAAGATTTTCTGCGAGAGTTTTACGACTTACAAACGTTGCGTTTAACATTGACTACTCCTAAAGAACAAAGGCCTGGAAATCTAGCAGATCTTGGGATACATTGAAATGCTCTCGAAAACCGTTCAAATTATCTTGAGTGGCTGAAATTACAACGGGGAAATACGGTGGAGATTTACGGCGCAATCGAAGCTGGCGGCACTAAGTTTAACTGCGCAATTGGCAGCTCTGCCGCGAATCTTTCGCCGGTTGAGCGCATCGCAACAACAACTCCCGAGGAAACGATTCGCGCCTGCCTCAACTTCTTCAAAGACAAAAGCCGCGAGCATAAAATTCGTGCGATTGGAATCGCCAGCTTCGGCCCGCTTGACCTTAATCCGCAGTCAAGAAACTTTGGCAATATTACTACAACGCCAAAACCGGGATGGACCTGCACTCCGCTTCGGCGCGCAATTGCCGAGGGCCTTGCCCTTCCAGTAGCGATAGACACGGATGTGAATGGCGCTGCGCTTGCCGAACAGCGCTGGGGGGCGTGCCAAGGCCTTGATCAGGTACTCTACCTTACTGTCGGCACGGGAATCGGCGGCGGCGCGCTGGTCGCTTGCAAACCGCTCCACGGCCTGATCCATCCTGAAATGGGGCACATTAAGCCCTGCCGCCATCCGAAAGACTCATTTGCGGGAGTCTGCAGCTACCATGGAGACTGCCTTGAAGGGCTTGCAAGTGGGCCAGCACTCGCTGCACGATGGCGGGCCGATCCACAGCAGTTTCCCGACGATCACCCCGCCTGGGAGATCGAGGCTTTTTATTTAGCCCAAGCTGTTTCAACCTACGCCTGTGTTCTCTCGCCACAAAGGATTGTCATCGGCGGTGGGGTTATGCACCGGACGTGTCTTTACGAAAAAGTGCGCGCACATGCCAAGCAGATCCTGAATGGCTATATAGATTCGATGCAGCTTAAAGATATGATTGATAGCTATATCGTAGCCCCTCAGCTTGGAGACAATGCTGGAGTACTTGGTGCGATTGCGCTTGCCCAGAGCGTCTCGACGCCAAACTAAACAAACGAACAAACAAACACAAAACAAACAAACACAGCGACTACCGAGACCAGCCAAGCTCGTTAAAAATAGGTGCATACAGCTGCTGCCAGGTAGCGTGCACTTCAGCCACAGCTCCAACTTCAGAGCAAGGAAGCAAGGTTGGAGCTTCCGCCACTAACGCACGCCTTCCCGAATCTTGCATAATTTCCCAACGCCGCATGACATCGCCAAGATACGAGGCGTTCGCGGTAAAAACTTTTGCAAGCTCCGCCGCAACTACTTCTCGACGATGAAGTCCAGCAGCGTATTCATGCACCGACCGCGCTGAGAAATCGACCTGCCCCGACATAAGCGCATCCAGAATTAGGCCTATTTGCCGCGCCTCGCTCGCACCGGGTTCAATCTTGAAAGCTACAGTATCCGGCATGTAATCGGCGCATGCAAAGTCAGTAACAAGCGATGGAATACCGCGCGCCAGTGTTATCGGTAAATAGGGGCCGGGCTGCCCGTACACACTAAACAGGGTATGCAATGCAACATCACAGCGTGAAACAACCTCGGCCCAACGTGAAGGACTTCGCGAACGTAATAATTCGAAATTGGTTATCTCAAACTCGCGAAGCAACTCACGCGCCTGCGATTCCTCGTCATCGGCGACCAACCATACAAGTCTCAGGCCATGAGCGCGCTCTGCCAAAGCTTGGAAAGCTTTGTGCGCGCGATGTTCTATGCGTGGAGTTCCGCAGTAGCCGAGCACTCGAACCTCACCGCCAGGTCGTATGCTATTGGCATTAATATTTACTGGAAAAGGAAGAAACGAGGCCCGGCTTTTGTCGGAAATCGTGCATTCAATAAGGCTTCGATATTCGGCAAGGTGGCGCTCATGCGAAAAAAGAGCCAGGGCCGCAAGGCCGGCCTCACGAAAAGCATGCGGCCCACGTTTCTTATACTCTAAGCGCCTTGAGGGCCACGGACACCCCTGATCGTGAAACTTTTGAACCATCTTCGACCAAGAACTATTTAGAATCGGCTCAGGTCCATCGTCAGTAAGTAGGAAGTCATGAAAAAGCACTATACCGGGATAGAGCCCCAGGTGCATGCGACTAAAATAGGAAGACTTAAGATCTTCCAGTTGATAAAAAAACAGATCAAATGGCGCTTCGCGATGACGACGCAACGCGGTAAGGTAGTGATGCGTGGTAAAATCCAGGTAACTGCCGGTCTGACTGTGAAACAGTTCGATTTCGAATTGCTCACGAAGAAGCGGCAGCAGCTCGTCGGAGACATATGCCGAAACCGAAGCGCCCGGCGACGAATCAAGATTCAGAGACGAAAACCATGCGACTCTCAGTTTAGTGTGCATGCTGCTGCTCGCAAACGTCGGGAGAAGCGACATCACTCGCGGGACGACTAAGCGGTGAAAGTAGGCTATCTATCACCCTATCCCACCCCTGCGCGGCAAGCCCATTACGATCAATGTACTCACGGCCGGCCTGACCGAGCCGCGCAGCGAATGCTCGATCTTCAATTAGCGAATTTACCGCGCGACTAAGTGCATCAGTCGTCGGCTCGGAAATTAAACCATTCTCGTTATGACTAATAAACTCAAGTACCCCGCCGCTATCGTGCGCGGTTACCACCGGCTTTCCCGACGCCATCGCCTCGAGTGTGACGTAACCGTAGTCCTCGTTAAACGGCGCATAATACACCGCAAAGGCTTTGGCGTAGAGATCGAGCAGCGCTGCGTCATCGACTCGTCCCAAAAACTCAACTCTATCGGCTATGTGATGTTTCGCGATCTCATTTTGATAGTATTGCATTACGCCAGGCTCATCAGGTGTTCCCACTATCTTAAGCTTCATCGGTGCATGAACTGTGGGCATCGCCTTCAACATCAGATCAACTCTTTTAATCGCACAGAGCCGGCCAACAGACAGAATATAGTTTTCAGCAGGAGCGCTATAATAACGCCCAGCGAGAGGAAGCGGCGGATATAACGCTTCGCCCTGTATGCGATTATACGCCTCCAGCCGCGCGACAACATTCTTTGAGATTCCAGAAATATATGCGCATTCCTCAATTGCAACCTTATCGCCCGCAATGAGCATTTGTCGCAGAGCTTCGTCACGTGGATCGTCCGAAATATCAGAAAATCGAGTTCCGTAGAGGTCATAAATTGCCCGATGCTGATGCACTAGCCAGAGACTTTTCCGCGGATGGCGCACATAATAGCTCGGAAATTTTGTTGGAATTACCAAGTCAATCTTTTGGCCGTTAATCTCCTGTAGATTGAGCGCGCGCCACATTGCCGCCTGGTTAAGAATGCTCTCCTTCGGCAACACTGAAAGCGGCAACTCGATCAGATCAACTAGATGACCGCGCTTTTGCAGCTCACGGCGTAGCGTTTCGACAAGTACGTCTTGACCACCACGGGTGAAAGGAATTTTAACACCGAGAATTAAAATTACTGCCATAAAAATCTACCAAGAACCGTACCTACCGAATGCAGGTCACGGCACTTCCGCGACAATGCAATAATCCTGGTATCCATATACTAATGAATTGAGCTGCTCGATATTTTTGTTAAGCGCGCTTATTGAATCGCGCCAGCGCGGCGACATAAATTCTTCAAGGGGAATGCGCTGGAGCTGGCCACCTTCAGCCACAGGCGAAAGCTTTCGAATTTCCACGGTGCGAAGCCCCGCAAGATTCATCGCGTACTCAAGAGTATCCGGATGCAACGGCCAAACATGCGTGGGATCGCGGAAATAATTCGACGAAAGCGCCAAGAGCGATTGCGGGTTAATCGTTTCGAAAATTATCCGACCACCAGATACCACCTTTTTCATGCAGCTCGCAAAAAGATCACGGAGCTGATCGCGAGTCAGATGTTCCACAACTTGCACAGCAATAACACCGGCGAGACTTTTATCCGGGAGTCCGCGAAGGTGCTCCAAACCATCACCTAATCGCGCGTCAACGCCCTGAACCTTCGCGCGCTGCACCATCGCTTGATCAAGGTCCACGCAGTAGGAGGTGATTCCAGCTTTTGAGAAAAGCAGCTGCAACTCGCCGCGACCACCTCCGATTTCGAGTACCGGCTTATCCACGGCATTAAAAAATTGCGGATAGATTTCGAGACGCTTAGAGATTTCCTGCTCACTCCCGCGGTATCGATTCTCAAGCAGTAAGTACGAAAAATCCGGCGAGGTCTCGTGCGAAACTGATTTGGTCTGAGCAAAACCTACTGCGTCATGCGCCAAGCTCTTTGGCAATCCCGCGAGAATCGCCTCGATGCCACGAACCACTGAATCCAATGTCTTAAGCTGCGCAGCATGCACAGCCGTCTGCTCCTGCACGGTACCAATAGATCGCTGCACCGCCTCGCCGAATCGCCGCTCGATCATCCGCATCGAAGCAGTCTGTTCATCATTGATGCGCTCAATACGCTCGAGCGCCTTGGTAACGTCATAGTCAATTTTCCGGATCAGTTCCCAGAAATTTGCGCCGTCACGGGCATCGATATACTTGGCACTGTCGTTAAGAAAACGAACAACATGGGCTTGATACTCACGCTCACGTTCAAAATACTGTCGCAATACTCGGTTCCAGAGAAATGAAAGCAGCTTCCGTTTTACCGTGACCACAAGCTTGCCGATCAGGCCCGGGCGATGCGAAACAATCTTCTCCAATTCAAGCTCGGTACTGTAGCTGTAATGAGTATTGAGGTAGCGCAGCTCTTCAGAGTTAAGCAGCTCACCTGACTTACGCGCGTTCTGCGGATCAATTTGCGCATCGGCAGCCTTAAACACACGGCGTCTGTCGCGAAACTTTTCGGCATCCTGAGAGATCCTCGCGCGAATCTGCTCCATGAGCTGTCGGACATCCGGCTTCGCGCCGATCTCCTGCTCTACTTTGCGCGCAGCGTTTCCGTCCGCGGCGCTGCCGCTCTGCGTGCGCGAGATCTGTGCTGACATTGGCCTTGTTTCACCCATAAAAGGTACAGAATAGTAGCTTTCCTTGGGCTATAATGCAAACGAGGAAAATAGGTACCTACCTAATGAAGCTTTGCCCTTCGCAAAGCACGGCGCGGGCCGGATCAAATCAAGCTATTCGCGGCGCCGCCGGAGGCAGAGAGCCTCTGTAAATTCCTCTGTTGAGAATACTTGCCCCGTGGTACTTCATATCCCAACTTTTACGCCGATTGTTACATTTTATGAATATTGCCTTTTCAAATACCCTCGCAAAAGCTGGGGCGCTTTCACTTGCTACCTGCATTTTCTCTGGGACCGGCTCGAACTCTCGTGCCGCTGAATTCACGGTTACTCCGGAGCCCGCGCTTAAGATGTCCTATCCAAGCATTCCGGGTAATAGGTACCAACTCTATTCATCACCGGATCTCACTACCTGGAGCGCAAGAAGCGAAATTCGCCGGAGTGACAGCAGCAACGATATGTTTGTAGTGACTACCCAGGGAGAACCATCTCGCTTCTTCAAAGTACTGGAACACGGTCCCGACCTCTCTCAATATATCGTGGGTCTTAACGAAATCTCCCTTAAAACAGCTTCTATCTTATTTGACGAGAGCGCCATCAGGGTAAGTGGTGTCCGCGTAAATAGCAGAGATTTTACTTTTGATGACTACCTTACATTAACGTATTCATTTGATCCTAAGACTCAGGGACTTGTCCCTTCTAATCTTGTCGCCTACAAAAACCTTGGTATAGTCACAACTCCAGGGATTCGCTTTTTCATCAAAGACTCTCCTGGCGCACTTACCTTAACTAACGGCGCAGCAGTTCTAAATGAAAATATCGTTCACTCAATTACCACTACTGGACAGGTATTTACCGTTACCTTAAAAGCCGGCCAAGTGTTCGGGTTTACCACCTACAACAATAGCGACGAATTGAATCTAACCGCATTTAACGCACGTGGAGCAATACGACAGCAGTATGTGGTCCCCCAGCTTTCCAATTTTTACCATAGCTCAATCGAAGCGTTTGAAGACGGGATCTACTCATTTAGGCTGGCACCTCGCAACTCAACAAGCGCGACATTTAATATTAAGTTCAAGAACTGCAATGCTCAAAACTTAACCGTTCTCCGTGCGGGCGACTTACTCTCTGCTCAGATTTCAGAGCTGCACAATGATTACCGCAAGTTTGCTATCGATCTGCAACTCGGCAGCACTCTTCGTCTTAACGGCCCCGGCAGTGGCGCTTCCCTCGATATCTTCGACTCGAGTGGCAGCAGGCGTGACGGCCGTTCGGGCTCCGGAGACTTGGTTTTCACCGCCGCTAAAACCGAACGCTACTATATTGTATTTTACCAGACTCAGTTTTCGTCAGCCTCGTACTCAAGCCCGGCAAGAGTTTCGCAATGAGCTACCTCCGGAGTTCCGAGAAAAGCTCGTGATACTTGTCGACGACAGCACATTTTCGAACTATCGTGGCTTAGATACTTGGTCGGCTAATGTTGAAGCTACCGCGGCAAGAGATTGACTCGATGGTTAGTAACAAAGCTCGTCGTGCTCAAATAGAGGCAAAACGATCGCAGCAAAGGCTCAAGCAAGAGCACGCTCGAGTGATGAGCATGCCTGAAGCTGTCCGTGTCAATGTCACCCTCCTGTCGTCATCTAATAGTTATGGAGTACCTGAATTTGTTCGACGAGGATATTACGTCGATGTCGCATTTACCTGCAAAGATTGCGGCAGTGAAGAGGCCTGGACTGCCCGTCAACAAAAATGGTGGTACGAAGTAGCGAAGGGGAATATTGACTCAACTGCGAACAGATGCCGAGCGTGTCGGAAAAAGGAGCGTGACCGCAAGAAAGAAGCACGAATGAGGAGCGGCCACAGCAAGGATTCAGAGTGAGAGCTGGCGTCTTATAAAGCAGCTTATTCGGCTCAAGGAAACTATCGAGGCAGCCGACTTTCAAAATTTGAGGAACATACATTACTTTGCTTAAAAAGCTTCTCGCCAAACTATTCCATCGCGAGGCCTCGAAGATTCGCGACATAAAGAGCGCCCTTGAGCTGGCCAAAGGGATCCGCGACCCAAATGACCGCTTCGCGACTATTATCATGGACTACCCACTGCTCGTCGACCTGGCAAAAGCTTACATCGAAGCAAAAGATTGGGACTCCGCGCAAGAAATCGTCAGGACCTGCTTCGCCCTTCGCGATGAATATCACCTATGGGGTGGAAATCGCGAAGCTTTTCTTATTGAACGGCTCGCCACAGAATTCTCAAAAAACGGTCGAGAAGATATCGCCAAGCATATCGCCACAAAAGTAAAAAATTTCGAGGCCGGTATTCCCCCTCAAATGCTGAGTACCGTTTCAAATCTTGAAGAGATGGGCCTCACCAAAGTAATTGAACAGATAAAGCGCGACCGAGAAAAAGAGCGTAACCGGTAACCGAACCGTACGCGAGAGCATGTTATGAACTTTTTTCCGTCGCGAGAGACCCAAGTCGCATTAGAATGCGAGACGGCCGCCGGAGCGAGCGCGGAGCAAGCCTATCAGGCTTGCGAGTACTCGCGACTAGGCCAACGACGCAGTCTAATGCGAATTGGGGCTCGTAGCAGGAGAAAAGTTCATAACATGCTCTAAGGGACGAATATAAAGCTTCCTCCCCACACCCCGTATGATTGACTCGCAATTCCGTTTCGCGTGCTACCCATGTAGCTCGCTGCGCCTGGTTTAATCTGAATTGTTACCGCGCCGCCAGTCGCGAGGGCGATTCGCCCCGCATGAACCGCCGCGGTGCAAATTGAGCTGTCATAGGTGTACAAGTCGGTACCCCAAATGGAGTCCGTTTGACCAACGCCATTACCGCAATAAAAAGTAAAGGTCTGATCAAGGTAGGTATAAAGCGGACCAGCATCTTGGGTATGGCGAATCTCGGGAACCGTATTGGTAATTAGCTGCGCGCCTGAATCAATATCGAGAAACACATAACTGGTCGGATACGACCCGTAAAAGAAGCTCTGTACGTTATTTCTATATGACCCAGTGTACCTTCCCTGAGCTCCAAGGATCTTAATTTTTACGTTACCGCCAACACCACGCTGGAACAGACCAAGATGAACAGCCGCAACACAGAGCGGAGAGTCAGTCGTATAGATGTCATGACCATATATAGAGCCGAAACTCCCACTTGGATTCGCCGGGCAGAAGTAAAGATACTCGCCACCAAAATTAGCTGCGATACTTGTCGCATTCTGATTCCAAGCCACTGTTACCGCATTCGGAAGCGGAACCGCTGGTGTTGCAACTGGACTAGGCGTCGCGCTTGGCTTAGGACTTGCACCAATCCCGGCGCAGATCTTCGAATTGGCTTTTAGTGCTCGGCGCAATTTCTTGAGCTTTGCTTTAAGCCGATTCTTCTTTTCCGAGGAGAGTCCTTTCTTTTTAAGTTGCAATGCAGTCGACGCGACCTCACTTGAAGTCGGAATGAATATCCCATTTTTACGAAGTGTTCCCGCTGTCCAAACGCCATTAATATTAGCGCACCTGGCTTTATTGATAGTGAGCACCGTCCCGGGATCTACTGCAACACCAGGTGCCGCAGATGCACCTGAGGCAAAGGTTAAAAAAAGAGCCAGCAGAAAGTTTAATTTTTTGTTCATATATGACCAACGCGGAAAGTTTTTGGAGTGGCAGATGATATCAGGAGCCAGCCCTCGATTCAAGCTTAAAGACAGTGGACGCACGGTCATCGTCAATCTAAGAAAAAAAATTTTATCTTGAGCATTCTAACGTTCACCGAATAACGCGCATGTAAAGTAGTTACACAATCACAAGTCGCGCCCCCCTTACGAACAACTAACTAAATCGTGAGCTCACTCCAAGATAGAAGCTGACATCAACCGTGCCGTCGCCGGGCACGGGATTCTCACGAAGACAAAGCTCCAGCACTGTGGCCGCGCTTACATCAACCTTCATGCCGGCATCGAGGTACATAAAATAGTCCGGATGCGTCTCAATGTTTCGAGCGGACCCCGATCCCGAATAGATTCCAAGTAGCGCCGATGTCGACTCCAATAATTCATACTCAACCGTGGCGAATCCCTCGAGGTGAAAGGGTCGAAATTCGACATTTGCGGTTTCAGTATCGGTAAAATAGATTCCAGATAATCCCCAGTAACCAAGCATCTTGCCCCAACGCTTAGAACCGAGCCCGCCAATTAGTAAATCAACTCCCTCGT
This sequence comes from uncultured Bdellovibrionales bacterium, assembly GCA_964510065.1. Lineage (GTDB taxonomy): Bacteria > Bdellovibrionota_C > UBA2361 > UBA2361 > CAIXSY01 > CAZEAC01. The sequence continues at coordinate 32,708 of CAZEAC010000018.1, forward strand.
TGCCATATTCGTCCTTTGCGCTAGGGAGTCCAAGCTCAGCGCGAAACGCCCACGCGGGAGCATGCTCAGACCCCGCGCTTACCTGGTGCTTCACGCCAAACGAAACAATCCCAAGCGAAACACCTTCATCTTCAAAATTAAAGCTCGAGCCATCATCATTGGTGCCAGCGATTTGGTAGCTGTCGTCGTCAAGGCTATCGCGATCACCTTTGGGGAGCGAAAAGATGCGGTGCCACGACTCAATCAAATTATCGAGCGCGCCACCAGCCCGTGAAACGATCGGCGCTTTGACACCGACTTGCGTCTCCGAACTTACCGCGAGATTGAACTGAAGCGGCACGGTCACTGTTTCAAGATCAACTACATAACTATCTTCAAGGATCGAGGTCGACGACCATGCCGCCGAAAAGCGAAACTCATAGGCCTCAATAATTTCAGGAGAAAGCGCGCTTGAGGAGAGGTGAAATTGATCAAAAAAGTACTGGTTCTCAAGCTCTATCGGCCCTCTTTTCCAGTTTTCTGCCCATGCTCGCGGCACAAGGCATGCGACCACGAACAAAAAGCCAAAAAGAGCTCGCTTCATGAGTGCGGGATCTCTCCCTCTATCCGCAACTTGGCACCTTTCTTAATTCCTACCAATTGCGCCGTACCACCTCGCAGCTCTATGACATAGCGGCTCGGCGCGTCTACGGATCGTCCCTCGAGGGTAAGCGGAGGGACATTCTCGAGCACTCCGACGACGTCCATCGCATTATTTACAAAGATCATATCCAGCGTCAGGTAGGTATCTTTCATCCAAAAACGTTGTACCGACTCCGCCGGGAACACAAAGATCATTCCGCGATTAGCATCGAGTGATTTACGGTACATCAGTCCGAGCTGCCGCTTGGGCTCGCTATCCGCAACCTCCAGTTTGAACGCAGTACTTAACTTTCCTGCGACTTCAAAGCGCACCGTGGCAAGCGTTCGCGAAGCAACGTGCCGACTAAAAGCGACGCCTGCGATAACTAGGACACCGATAAGACCGACAAGAAAACAGATTTCACGAAGGTTCGAGCGGCGTCTTCGTTCGTTACTGCCCATGCTGCTTACCCCTTCCCCTTTTGCACGGCCTCGGTAAGTTTCGGCACGGCATCAAACAGGTCAGCTACCAATCCATAATCGGCAATTTCAAAAATGGGTGCTTCCGAATCCTTGTTAATTGCCGCAATTACTTTGGAATCTTTCATTCCCGCAAGATGCTGAATCGCTCCTGATATGCCGACGGCTATGTAAAGCTGCGGGGCCACGACCTTCCCGGTCTGGCCGACCTGCCAATCATTGGGAGCGTACCCTGAGTCCACCGCGGCGCGAGACGCACCAACCGCAGCGCCGAGTGCATCGGCTAATGGGTAGATATATTTCTGAAAGTTTTCAGATGAAGCCATCGCGCGCCCGCCGCTAACGACAATTGCCGCATCACCAAGCTCGGGGCGACTTCCCGAAGCAAGCGCATATGCCACCACCTCTCCTTTTTGAGCCGGTTCGGGAATTCCTGAAAGCTCGACCACAGATCCATTCTTCGATCCCCGTGGCGCCGGAGCAAACGCGGTGCTACGAACGGTGACAATCTTCTTCGCGCCTTCGAGCGCAACATCGGCAAATACGTTACCGGCGTACATCGGACGGCGAAGAGAACCATCGGCGTTTATTGCAACAATATCCGACGCCTGCGCGGCATCAAGAAGGCCTGCAAGAAACGGGGCAAGATCCTTTCCTGTACTGGTCGCTGCGGCGACAACGGTATCGGCGCCGCAATCTTCGAAAGACTTTTTTAGGGCCTGCGCATATACAGGTGCAATATATTTTTCAAAGCGTGAATCCTCGCTGAAATAAACCTTTGAAATGCCGAAATGTAAGATCTCTTCTGCGGCAGATCGCGACCCACCACCGAGGGCAACGCCAACAATATCACCCTTGCCCCATTTGCCCTTTAGCTCAAGGGCAACACTGAGCGCTGCGAGCGACGCCTTGGGAAGTTTGCCGCTCGTATGTTGGATAAAAAGTAAAATATTTCCCATTAGAGTACCTTGGCCTCCTCTTTAAGCGCCTTGTAGAGGGCATCGACAGAGTCGAGCTTCTTGCCACCCTGACGCTTTCCGGGCGCATTCATCTTCAAAACTTTCACTCGCAGCTCCGCCTTTACACCAATAGCATCGAGAGTGATCTCCTCTAATGGCTTCTTCTTCGCCTTCATAATTCCAGGAAGCGGCGCATAGCGCGGCGTATTCAGTCGCAAATCAGTACTGATCACGCATGGAATTGGGACTTTTACGGTTTCAAGCCCGCCATCGACTTCACGAGTGACAGTGGCATGTGCAGAGTCAAGTTCGACCTTTGATGCAAAACAGGCTTGCGGAAGTCCAAGCCGCGCCGCAACAAGCTGCGCAGTTTGACTGGCATCAGAATCTATCGCTTGCTTTCCAAGGATCACCAATCCAAACCCGCCCCTCTTGTAGATTTCACAAATCGCCCGCGAGGCCAGATCCGAATCAATCGGACCATCATGCTTTACCAAGATTCCCGAATCGGCTCCCATCGCCATTGTGTAGCGAAGCTGCGTCTGCGCGTCGGCGTGACCGATTGTAGCTACTACGACTTCTTGGGCTTTACCTGCCTCCTTTAACTTTAGAGCCTCTTCGACCGCAATCTCATCGAAAGGATTTACAATCCATTTAACACCTTCGGTCTCTATCCCCGAACCATCGGCTTTGACCTTGATCTTCGCTTCGTAGTCGGGCACCCGTTTAATTGGAACCAGTATTTTCATGTCAATAAATCCTTAATGTGCCTGGTACGTTACAAAAGTAGCAGGCATCCTCGCAAGGTAGAAGTCTCAAACGTGTGCTGTTTGAAATAGTCGGTTTTGGATATAAGGTTCCAGATCTGCTTGGTTTTTTTGTAGAGATCCCCTCATTTTTGCCTTACAAATAAATTCCGGAAACTTTCTCTGAATATCAACGAACAGCTAGGTGCTAGCTTTTTGCTCAGCGCAATACCCAATCGTGGTTTGGGCCGATCAAAAATTAACGTGGAGTGGCTCAGATGCGAAGGCAAACCGGATCCTCCCTTATTGAACAAACAGTGGTACTTTTTGGTGTTGCGGCACTGCTGGTAGGTCTCTTTGATATCAGCAAAATAATTCAAGGCTACGTTGCGGTACGTGAAGGGGTTGCAAGCACGATTCGCTGCTTGTACACGGCTGATGGCGACTGTCGTGTCAATCCCGCGGATGAGCCGCCGCGAGATCGGCGGGTATTTGATTATCAGCGGGTCACGCCAAAGTATCTCTATGAGGTCGAAAGGTTTCGCTATACCGCACTGGGAAGCTGGGTAGAAGCACCAGAATTTAGTCAGCAGGCAAACGCAACCGTGCTTGATTCTGTGAGCTACGATCTTCCGGGCGAGCATTATGTACAGGTAGCCAATGACTTCGGCGACGCGCCATTACGCTACGTCTCGCGGCGAGACCTCAGACTAATCGGCACAAATTCCAAGGAAGCGAGCTATCGCTATGAAGATGGAAGCGTGCCTAATGGCGCTGAGCGTAAAACGATCTCGCTTTCAAGTATCAACCTTTCTCTTTCGAATCGCTCTGTCGACAGTCCTTCCTTTAGTCTTACCAAACCAAACCTGGATCCAAACCTGCCCTGTCTAATTTTTCCAGATGCTGGCAGTCCGCAAATCGCTCGGCATTGCGAAGAAAGCTGGCCTAACAATTGGACCAATGGCCACAGCTTCGGCAGTCCGGAAGGCGCAACGTGGCAAACATCAGAGGTGCCCATTGGTGAAGAGCTTTCTAATGGCACCTTCGTGGTGCTTCAGATTAACGGCCGGTCACGCGGGAACGGCTCGGACAGATCCGCGACAGTAAGCATTCAAATTTTTGAGGAGACCAGACCCAATAGTAACAGTTGGCGACATGCCTACTCTTTGGGCGGTCAACAAATTGAAAACACTTCCGAGCAAAGAAATTTTTACCCGCGTGGCGCCGCCGCCGAATGGGTCAAAGGGCTCGAGGACACGAGCCCAAACGAGTTTCGCTATTATCAGGCGATTCGCTTACTCTATGACAGGCGCTATCGAGTTAGATTTGAACTGGAGTCGCCTGGCGGAACTACTCCTGAGATTGGTTGGCAGGGATCAGAACTGCTGATCTTTCGGCCACGCTACAGTGATAGCTCATTGTCAATAAATTGCGGCGATCCCTGCATGGAGCAGTGCGCCCCTCAAAACACAGTACTTCCTGCGGATGTCGTTGCGACTCTGATCCGCTCGAAACTCGACAGTAGCTCAAATTACGATTATGGCTGTCAGGCCAGCGCTCCTCAAGTCGATCAGCATACATTCACTACTTCCTCACGCTGCGAGCCCACATTGCTCAAAATCGGCGACTGCATTCGAAGCTCTCCGGAAAAAAGCTGCCCGACAAATTTCGGCGTGTCCAACCCTGCCGACCGAAACGCACTGCGCGGGATCTGCCCCGCGGAATCCGGCGCCATCGCCGGGAGTGAGCGTTGGCGGCTTTCCAAAAAGCAGCTTGCTTCAAAACGCTGGGCTCCCAATTCTTGCGACGAGCCTTCGCCGCCTGATCCTGACGACTGGAAAAGTTATTCTGCACTCAATGTTTCGGCGATTGAAATAATTGGAAGCCGTGCTGTTGCGGCAGACCCGCAAACTCATTTCAGCTGTGCCGGCTTCTCCTTTCGAGAAATGTCCTTTTCAGAAGATTGCCGGGATTCGCGAGGTAATCCACTAGGCACCCTATTCGGTGAATTTATTCCGGCGCTATCCAATCCGGCGGACCAGCTTCGGTTCCAGGCGCTTCTTTGTGGCATGCCAGGCGTGGCTTCGTTCTCAGTCGATAGCGAAAAAATTACCACGCTCGTCGAAAGTGCTCCGCAGAATGAATCCTACCGTATGATCGTCTCCGACGTCGCGGCCACAGAGATAATTCCCGGCGGCCCATTTCCCGAAGGCACTTTGCCGGGTCAATGTCGTAGCACAGGCAGCAGCTGCGAAGCACTCTTCCGTGGATTTCAAAGATTCGTGCCGGACTCTCACCCCAATGAACGCCAGGATATTGAAATTCAGAAAGCCGTTACACGTGGAAGCTCAAGATCCAAGTCGATCTATCCCTTTGCCCATATATGTGCGGATAACAGCGCGACGCACTGTCAAACCTTTAATGTTGAACAAAATGATGATGCGCTGATTACCGTGCGAAGCTCTCTTCGAGTGCCGCTCACCCTGCTGAGCTTATTTCGGGGCGATCCAACGCTCAATCTCGAATACTCACAAAGTAGGAGATGGGAAGGTGAGTATGCAGGACAATGAGGAGTAATGGCTTCGCGTAGCCATGCCAGGGGATTACCGCGCTCTTCCTTAGAAGCGCAAGTCGCGGTATTATCCGCCGCTATGTCTGGACGTGCGGTATTTGGTGGATTTGGAGCTCTGCTTATTGCGGGCTGTTTGCTCGCGCGATTATTGACGCTCGGTTCCCCCGCGCTTATCGACCCGAGCGAGTCTCGCTTCGCCGTTGCAGCAATGCAAATGTTCGAAAGTGGTGATTACATTACGCCGAAAATTTTCATTAACTCGGACGATTCTCAACCGTACCTTGCAAAGCCGCCACTCGCTCCCTGGTCGGCCGCCTTCGCGGTGAGCATCCTGGGACCAAGCGAATTTGCGCTTCGACTTCCTTCTTTTCTTGCAAATCTCTTAGTCGTGGGCTGTCTCGCGCTTTGCGCCTTGAAGTTTTTCGGCAAATCGGAAGCGGTGGTCGCTCCTCTTATATTTCTTAGTACAGGCGGAATTTTCCTCTTTGCTTTTTCATCACTTACCGATCCGCTTGTTTTGGGTTGCTATACCGCTGCAATGCTTGGCTATCTATTATCGCGCGAGAGCAAGACATGGGGACATCTCACCTTTGCAGCCCTCGGGCTCGGCATGCTTGCAAAAGGTCCAGTCGTTATCGTGCTCGTCGGCATTGCGATGCTCATTGACTGCTTACTTAAACGCTCGCTAAGGCCTCTTGGGACACTCCCTTGGGTGAGCGGCCTGGTGATATTTCTTTTACTTTGGACCCCTTGGTACTTAGTGGCCGAGCGCGAGAACCCTGGATTTCTTGAATACTATTTTTTCCACGAGAACTTTTTGCGCTACCTCGTTGAAGATTTCGGAAATCAGTATGGAACTTCTCACGTGCATACCCGTGGAATGATCTGGCTTATGTATCTCGGTGTACTGTGCCCATGGACTCTGCTCCTTCCAAGTGTCTCAAAATCCCTTTATAGAGATCCACTTGCGCGCGTTGAACTCAAGAAGGATGCCACGTTTATTTCCCTGCTCGCGTTTGCGCTTTCGCCGCTTATTTTCTTCACCTTCGCACGGCAAATTATAGCAACGTACTGCTTCCCTGCTATCGCGCCAAGCGCGCTCGCCCTCGCGGTCATACTCCGAAGAATCTGGTCAGCGGAGCGATTTAAAAAACTCGTACCTGCGGCGGCAATGTTTTGCATGACCTATGGGGCAATGCTCATGCTCACTGCTCCGGAAATCAGCGCCCGACGATCAGCACGAACGGTATTGGAATATGCCCGCGAAGGTGGAATCAGTCGAATCGGAATATATCGTCAAAGTCCGCACTCGATTCACTTCTACAAGGACGTTCCCGAATTCAGCTCTATCTCCATTGCATCAGCATTGAGCGTTGACAAAGCTCTCGCGGAGAAATTCGAAGTTCTTGCAGTAAAAAGGAGCGATCTATTCAGGATCGGCACGGAAGAATCAGCTCACCTAAAGAAACGCGGCGACCTGGGATCGTGGGTTTTCTTTACTCTTGTTAGTTAACCCTCATTTCTCACGCTCCGCGTTCGAAATTCGGCGCGCTGCGAACGGCGCAGCGCGTGCACCTTAAGCAGAAAAAGATGAAAGAGGCGTAAATACAAGGCAGCCAGACACCGTCGAATACTGTAGAAATTGATTGCGAGAAAAACTTTTACGGAATTCAAGTCGACTGGCTACGACAGAGCGTAATCGGCAAGGCAGAGCATCTGTTGAAAGGGACAAATCCTCGCTTTGTCGTCACTTCGCTCGAACGCGCTGCATGCCACGCCCTGGAACTCTATGAGCAATGCTACTGCAAACGGGGAGAGATGGAGAATTGTATCAAAGAGCAATTTCAGCTTTTACACTTGTGGCTTCTGCGCATTCGTATTCTTTCACCTTGCTTCACATCTTTTTCGACTTTTAGGTGCACGCGGAGCGCGAAACGCTCCGCGTCCTGATTCTCAGGAGCACCAACACGAAATGCTACGCCACGATTACATTTTCAGAAAGCGGTGGCTTGAGCAGCTTTGTTCGGACAGACTGCGCCTTGGCAGCAAGCTCTGTATGCGTCTCATAGAGCCGTGCAATCTGATTCAAATGATCAGCAGTTTGGGTGACCAAGCGCGCCACGTCCCCTTCGGCGACGCCACCGAGACGAAGTAATCCTGAAAACTCAGCCCAGCTCTCTGATTCCAGCCAGGTAAGAATAGTTACGGCAGCGTCAGGGACCACCGCGATTTCCTGAGTGGCGGGATTTTGATAGGCCGTTCGAACTCGCTCCAGGATTCTCTGCAATGAGGCAAAGTACTCTTTCTTAAGGGGGTTTTTTCGAATAGAGAGGTAGGCGCGATGCGGATCGCCGGCCAAACAACCTACAAGCGCGGCAAGCTCTTCCTCGCCGAGATCGGTCAAAAGATGGGTATCAATTGCTTCGCCAAGCTCGAGCACAAGGCTTGTGCAGAGATTCGCAGCCCAAAGCCCCTTCTGAGTTAATCCGCGCTCCTCGACATACCCTAACGCTTGCAAACCGCGAAAAGACTGTTCAAGCAGACTAAGCTGCCGATTTTCGACTTCATCGGCATCACGAAGCTTTCGACGAATTCTCTTGTCATGCTTCTTACGTTGCTCGTCTCGTTGTTCATGGCCTTCTCCACGGTGTTGCTCTTTATCGGCTTCCGCACGCAGTTCCTTGGCCATTTTTCGATCAAGAAATGCGGCAAGGCTCTTCCCGACAGTATAGCGCAGATCGTCAACATTTCGATGTTTCAAAAGATTCAGCACAGTCGAGGGCGCGGCAAAATACGCCGAACGAAGTGGCTCAGGGGGACGCCTCGTCACTTCAAAGAGCACCCGCGCATCAGAATAGACACTTGGCGCGATTAAACAGATACCCACCGCATCCTTGCCCCGGCGCCCTGCTCGCCCGGACATCTGCTGGAATTCAGAGGAAGTTAAAACGTTAAAGCCTTCGGACCCGCGTTTACTATGCGCCGTGATAACAACCGTGCGTGCAGGAAAATCAACACCGGCTGCCACCGTGCCTGTAGCGATTAAAAGGCGCAGCACTCCACGAGTCATAAGCTCTTCCAAGAGCAAACGCCACATGAGCAGCTGTCCCGCATGATGCGCTCCGACTGCGCTACTAATGAGCGCCTGATAATGCGGGTGCTGAAGCACGACGTCGCGCTCCATCTGATACTTAGTCATCGCCGTTTCAATTTCGGCAATGAGGCGCTGCTGCGCCTCGGGCGCGAGCTTGCCACCGCGAGCTTGTGCCAATTTTTCAATATCGTTATCGCATTGTCGCCGCGAAGTTCGAAAAAGTATTGCCGGCAGGAGATTGTTTTGTCCAAGCTCGCTCAAGACTTTGTGAACTGGAAATTCGCCAAAAATCATCGGCGCCCCCTGCCCCCACGTCTACGGCGCATGCGCGGTGCCCCCTCAAAACGCCGCCCTCGAAGCCTCATCCCCGAGGAATCAAGGCCCATATTGCCGTAGAAGCGCAGCACTTCTCGAAACACTCCGCCACGCTCATCGGCAAGCGGCATGACACCAAGCTCGGGATGAAGGAATCCATAGCGCAGCTCGACAGGGCGATCCTTCTTGGTTACCACCTGGCAAGGCTGCCCGCGAACTTCTTCAATCCACGCCGCGATTTCGCTAGCATTGGAAATCGAAGCCGAAAGCATTAGCAACGCTGTTGAGCGCGGAGTCAGAATGATGCTTTCTTCCCATACCGGTCCACGCTGCGGATCGGCGATGAAATGAACTTCATCCAAAACTACCACCGAATAACGTTCAGAAGACCGGTACAATTCATTTCGATAAATTTCCGTAGTTGCCACCACAACATCCGCATTCCCCTCTATTTTTCTATCGCCGGTAAGAATACCAACGTTAAACTCGGGTTCGAATTTTTGCTTGAGTTCGCTGTACTTTGTGTTCGACAGTGCTTTTAGTGGCGTGGTGTACACGGCCTTTTTACCAAGAAGAAGCGTGGCGCGAATTGCCTCCAAGGCAATATACGTCTTGCCCGACCCAGTCGGCGCGACCACCAAGGTATCTTTGCCATCGACGACATTCGCAATTGCTTCCTTTTGAAATTGGTCTATTTCGAAAACGCCCTGCGGCGGAACGCCAATTCCCGAAAGGAACCGTTGTCGCTCATCATCAAGAAAATGTCTCTTACTCATGGTGAAATCTCAGCTGGCGGCACAGGAACGAGGTCGTAACGACACGAAACAAATTCACGAACTGATTGCGGCGCATCTTGCCCAATCTGCGCTACGGAACCCGAAAATGCCACTACTCCCTGAAAAAGTGCCACAATCTGCTGCACCACCGGCAGCAGTCGACGCAAGTCATGGCTCACTATGAGCGTCGTTGGTTTATATTCTTTATGCATTTCGACGATCAGCTCCATTATCACACTACTTGCCACGGGGTCGAGGCCGCTGGTCGGATCATCAAGAAGAAGTAATTTAGGGCGTGCTACCACCGCTCGCGCGAGTGATGCGCGTCGGCGCATACCGCCACTAATCTGCGCGGGAAACTTAAACGCGGCTCGAGTAAGTCCAACACGAGCCAAAACTGCACTGACTCTTTCCACTACTTCGTCGCGCAGCGATCCCGCGATTAGATTGGAAGCAAGTCGACCGCCAACAAGTGAAAAGGCGACATTGTCAAATACTGTCATTGAGTCGAATAGTGCGCCCTCTTGAAACATCAAACTTCTTTCGTGATCCGAGCTAAGGCCATGACTGATCGTCCCAGAGCCGGCGCGTCCTACACCACCAATTATTTTCAGCAGCACGCTCTTTCCGCCACCGCTTGGACCAATCAGACCGGCGAGCGTTTGCGACTCGAGTGCAAAGCTCACACCTTGCAACACCTGCTTTCGCCCGAACGATCGGCAAATATCTTGGACCCGAAGCACTAGCTCGATACCTCCTCGACACTACAGCTCACTACCGACTTCTGCGCCAAATCATCGTCGCATATTTCGACTGGACTGGGCCAGTTCCCTCCTTGGTCCTTAATGCGACCTAGCACCTCGCCAAACTGGCCCATAGAGGGCACCCGACATAGCTCACGGCGCCAGGCATGCCCACGGCACATCTGCGAGACAAGCTGCTTTAGCTTGCCAATGGTGGCGTGCGGCGGAAACTGCATTTCCAAGAGTTCGCGATAACGCTCAAGTATCGAAATAAGTAGCATTGGCTCTTTCTTCAAGTCTCGGCGGGTCCCTTCAAAAATCTCTGAAAAGATAAACGGGTTTTGAAGCGCGCCGCGTCCAATAAAAAGCCCGGCTACTCCCAATTTCATTCTGGCAGCGGCACTCGCTGCGTCAACTACATCGCCACTCCCTAGTACCGGAATCTTTACCGCGCCAGCGACTTCAGCTACCAGATTCCAATCAGCATCGCCTCGATAGAGCTGCGCGCGTGTGCGACCATGAACTGCGATAGCATCAACCCCTTCGCTTTGGGCAAGCGTCGCGATTTCCAGGGCGTTGCGCGAAGTATCGTCCCATCCGGCCCGAATCTTTATGGTCAATGGCACTTGAAGCACCGCCCGCACCTCACGTATGATTTTGGCCAAATGTTGCGGCTGACGCATTAACTCGCAACCTCCCCCTTTTCGCACAACTTTCGGCGCCGGACATCCGCAATTAATATCGACAAGATCAACGCCAGCGTCTTGGCACATCAGCGCTGCATCGCGCATGCGAATCGGATCGTATCCGAAAATCTGAATCGCGAACGGCCGCTCGGAAGGATCAAAACGCATCATTGCAAGTGTTCGAGGTACTCGACGGGTCATTGCCTCGACGGAGATAAATTCAGAAACAAGCAGCCCAAGCGCGCGCGGATTAAGTTCGCAAATTAGACGGCGGAACGCTGATGTGGTGACTCCGCTCATTGGTGAAAGCACCAGCGGAGGCGAAACTTCGAGAGTCCTTATCTTGTAAGGCAGAAACACCGCTTAAGCCTCCATACATTCACGAACTTTCTTGGAAAGTTCTTCGATAGTGAAAGGCTTCTGCATGAATGCCGATTTTCCCGCCTCAAGTATTCGGCGCACCGGCTCCTCGGACGTGTAGCCACTAATAATTAACACTCGAATATTCGGATCCAACTCACGAAGTCTCAAAAAGACTTTCTCCCCTGAAAGCTGCGGCATCAGCATATCAAGAATAACTAAATCAAAAGGCTCCTCTGCCTGCTCAAAACGCTCGAGCGCTTCAGTACCGGAAGCCGCGACTTTGACCGTGTAGCCGAGATGCTCGAGACTGACGCACAGTACATTTCGAACTGGAAACTCATCGTCGACTATTAAAATCCGCTCCTTGCCGCCACGCATCGTCAACGATTTCGCCTGCATCTTGCCAAGCGCTTCGGCGGAAAGCCCCTCGCTCGCCTCGGGGAAGTATACTGACACGATCGTGCCATGTCCCTCGCGCGAACTAACGCTGACCGCACCGCCCAGGGCCTTCACAATCGCATCGACGGTAGCAAGTCCAAGGCCCGTGCCTTTATCCTTTTTAGTTGAAAAGTACGGTTCGAAAATTCGAGAGATAATCTCTGGCGGCATCCCCGCCCCGTTATCGTGCACTTGCAAACAAACATAGCTCTTGGGAAGTACTTCTCCCTTACCGATGGCATGCAAGATCGTATCGCGATTATTTTCGCGGAACACTTTGACCGTAATCTTGCCGTCCTGCGTCGAGAGCGCATCGCGCGCATTGATTACAAGATTTACAATTACCTGGGCAAGGCCACCTTCGACGCCAAGCACATACATTCCAGGTTCAGCTTCGCATTTTAGGGAGTACACCGGCGAGATAGCGCCTTTTAATAACACGCAGGTGCGAGTTGCCAGATCACTAAGCGAAAGCTTTAGCGGCTTCTCGGCCGTTTCGAGCCGCGAGAAGTTAAGGATCTGTTGCGTCATAATTGAAGCTTTTTTGCCGCCCTCTTCAATGGCGTTTAGCGATTCAATGTGTGACCCTTTGGCAGGAAGTATCGTCTTCAAATAGGTGACATGGCCAAGCACTCCGGCCAAAATATTGTTAAAATCATGGGCAACTCCACCGGCAAGCATTCCCAAAGTCTCAAGCCGCTGCGAGTGATACTTATTAAAGGTGTCGCGCTTAGAGATTGCAGCGAGCACGCGAACTAGAAACTGACGGTCGCCGACATCTATGATGCCAAGTTTGACGCTGTACTGAACGCCACTCGGAGAAATAAATTCAGAAGTAATTTCATCAATCCCTCGCGCAAATTCGGCACGCTGAGGCCAAAAACTTCCGGCGCGGAAATACTCCAGCTGCTTCGACTCCTCCGCACCAAAGAATTCTCGAAAAGCCAAATTTAGCGCGACAATCTCACCACGCGATCCAAGCACAAAGAGCGGCTCACGGAGCGCGTTAAAGGCCCTTTCGAATAGAATTTGGTTAGAACTCATGAAGCACGAAAATGCAAACAAACATTATTATAGACGCATGGGACGCTACGAACACTTTTTTCACTATAAAAAGGGGTTAAGAGTAACACAGCGGGGGTGTTCTACCAAGATAGCCCATCCCAGGAGGCCTTCAGCCTAAGATCCAAGCTCACCTCAATTCGACATGAGCCTGCTAAGCACGACCTGAGATGGCCCAAGTAATAAATCTTACTAGACTTTAAGGCTCTAATCATCGTAAATTGCAGCGGGATTTGCTTATTCAGCATTTATGAGAATGCTCACTTTGTGAGTGTTTACGCTCAGGTCGTGGATTTAGGCGATAGAGAATGCTTGCTGTACAACGCAAATCGACTTTTTTGGATCCCTGATACGGCTGGAGGAATCTGAACACACTGAACTGTGCACATCTGCTTGGTGTGCACTTAATTGTGTGGAATTCTCTGACGGGTATATCGGATGGTTTTCCATGGCGACTACAGACCAAGTGCTGGTCAGTCGTAAGGTTAAGTTTCGCAGAGCTTGCTCGCGTACGTGAGGAGGCTCGGCGTATTTCGAATAGGAGTTTGCAGTATGTCAGACATTCTTAAGGGGATAGTAAAGTGGTTCAATGATGCTAAAGGATTTGGCTTCATCGAGCATACAAGCGGCAAAGATGTCTTTGTTCACTATTCCGTGATTCAGTCCGAAGGGTTTAAGACCCTCAAGGACGGAGAGGAAGTCGAATACGAAATTCAGGAAGGACCAAAGGGGTTCCATGCGGTAAAAGTACTTCGTACCGCCCCTCCGCCTTCGTCGGCACCAGCGTCAGATGATAACGCGAGCGATTCATCTGATAGCGAATCAGCCGAAGGCGAGGAGTCCGGAAGAGCTGAAGCAATTGAAGCTTCTCAGTCTGAAGCGATTGCCAAATCGGCGGAGTAGCTTTAGCAACACCTTACTTTTCAGCAATGTGCTCGGAAAGTTGTCTTGCAGAGTTTGCTCTACTGAGCTTGGCCTACTGATGAGCTTGGCCTACTGAGTTCCGGAGCTTGAGTTTTTGGTCTATTCTACGAGTTTCGCGCATATAGTGCGCGAAAGGTTTTTTGTCTTCAAGACCCTACTCATCTTCGATGTTGGCTTACTTCCCCCGGCACCCTACTACTCTGGAACAAAAGTAACTTTTCCTTCCTTCAGCTCTCCCTCTGTGCTCTCCGTGACTCTGTGGTTTATTTTACTTCTAAAAAAAACCACAGAGTCACGGAGAGCACAGAGGGGAGAAGAGTCGGAAAACTTATGTTCCAGAGTACTACTCAATATTAATTATAATTAACTATATTATTTATAACGCGAAGGCGCTTTCCTTAGCGCATTTACTCTATGCAGACGCAGTCAATGCGCTCGCATGCACAGTTTTCTGCGCCTCGACCGCCAACTGCCCACATGCCGCCTTAATATCCTGGCCTTTTGACCACCGAATTGTCGTATCGAGCCCCTGCTGCATTAGTGCATCGTGCCAGTGATCAATCACAAGCTTTGATGGCGCGCGAAATCCGAGTCCTGCATTTTCATTATAAGGAATAAGATTTACCTTCGCGGGAATACCTCGCAAAAGTCTTGGAAGGCGCGCAAGATCTCCGTCTGTGTCGTTGATTCCGGCAAGCATTACATATTCAATCGTAATCTTTCTGCGCCGCTTCAGAGGATACTCTCGCAAACACTGCAAAAGTGTCTCCACGTTATAGGCCTTATTTATCGGCATTATAGTCGAACGTACTTCATCAGTCGTCGCATTGAGGGAGATTGCTAAATTTACGTCTATTCCAGATTCACCAAATTTCTTAATCGCAGGAACAAGACCGACACTCGAAACCGTAATTTTTCTTCCGGAAAAATCAAAAGCATGCTGATCGCGCAAAACGCGGAGCGCAGTCGTAACTCCCTTATAATTATGCAGCGGCTCACCCATGCCCATAAAAACAATATTGTGAAACATGTCGCCGAAGTTCTTCGCGTCGGCGATCACGCCTCGAACTTGCTGCAAAATTTCAGAAGTCGACAAGTTGCGGCGAAATCCCATGGTGGCTGTGCGACAGAATGAACACCCCATGCCACACCCTACCTGCGACGAAACGCACAGGGTCATCCGATTGGGCTGCTTAATCATGACGCTTTCGACTTTATGCCCGCCATGCAGTTCGAAAAGGTATTTTCGAGTACCATCGCGACTAATCTGGCGATCGCATATCACCGCCACTGGAAAATCGAACAATTCGGCAAGCTGCGGGCGCAAGCTCTGTGGCAGATCAGTCATCAGTTGAAAATCAGTGACCTGCTTTTTATAGACCCACTCGAACAGCTGCCGCGCGCGATACGCCGGCAGGTTCAGTCTTTCGGCAAGAAATACCGCCAGCTCGTCACGCGAGAAGTCAAAAAAGTTACCGCGAGAAGAATCACTGTGTGACATCAAGCCCTGTACCATAAACCACTACTTCGCCCATCGCGGCATATCCGCGACTGAAAGCGGCAGCATGCGCCACTCCGGCACGGGCGGGAAAGTTGCGCGCGCTTCTAACGCTGCAGCTCCGGAAAGAAGAAGGCGATCTCTTTGGCTGCATTTTCAGCAGAGTCCGAGCCATGCACAGCATTTGCGTCAATGCTGTCGGCGAAGTCAGCACGGATTGTCCCCTTTTCAGCTTTCTTCGGATCTGTTGCGCCCATAAGTTTTCGGTTAAGTGCAACGGCATCGCCGCCTTCAAGCACCGACACCACCACAGGCCCGCTCGTCATGAAAGAAATAAGATCGTTGTAAAAAGGACGCGCCTTGTGCACCTCATAAAACTTACCTGCCTGCTCGCTACTCAAGCGCAAAAGCCTTGTGCCGATTATCCTAAGCCCAGCATCTTCAAAGCGGGTCAAGATTTTACCGATGACATTTTTCTTTACTGCGTCAGGTTTAATTATTGATAACGTTCGTTCAATCCCCATATACCTCAAACCTTTAAAAACATACGAATTAGTAAGCAAAAGTAAGGCTGAGATTTTACTATGTTCCCTCTCCCAAGACAACTAACCAGGAGGGCATGGCCGAGCCGAAACTAGGCTTAGAGGGACAGGAGCACCGGGTTAAGCGAACATGCTTGTGGGGCCTCAGATCAAATATAACGCGTTATATGCAATCTTGAGCGGAGCTCTCGCCAGGACTAAGTGAACAGGTGCCCAGTATAGCTCCTGCTTTCAAGTGTGGGTAGCTTTTCCCACACCCTGTGCCCTCTGTGTCTCTGTGGTTTAAATACTTTAAAAACCACAGAGACACAGAGGCCGCTGAGTTAAGGAATTAATACCCAGAGTTAATGAGTAATTACCCAATATCAAGCTAACGCATTGAAAACATTCGATCAATAAAGGATAAGGGCATCACTATTACACCCTAGCCCCTAAGCCTCCGCCGAAGCGCTTTCAGCACATTTGGCGACACAAACTGGCTTACATCGCCTCCCATCAACGCGACCTGCTTTACCAGGCTTGAGCTTACATAGGAGTTCTCTTCACGAGTGACCAAAAATACTGTTTCGATATCATCGCAAAGCCTTTTATTCATAAGTGCCATTTGGGCTTCGTAATCATAGTCGCTCACTGCCCGCAAACCACGAACGATTACCGAACAGCTCTCGCTCCTCGCAAAGTCAACCAGCAGTCCGCTAAAGCTTTTGACACTTACTCTTTGACCAAGGTCTTTAAGCTCTTCCTGTATAAGCCGAACTCGCTCCTCTTCACTAAAAAGAAGCTTTTTTTCTGGATTAGAAAGCACCGCGACCACGATATGCCCAAAGAGCGAGGCCGAGCGACGAACAATATCAGAATGGCCACAGGTAAGCGGATCAAAGCTTCCTGGGAATATCGCCCGACTTTCGACTCTCGCCGCCACCTTGCCAGTCAATACTGTGCCAGTCAATTTTTTACGCGCCGATTGTGTGGTCATTATCCGTTGTCCTTTAGCAACCACAAGGGTAGCATAGTGCGCGGATCTTAGGGAGCCTTTGTATAGGGGCATATCATCTATGGAACTTTCTGCACTCGCGCGTTACCAGAAGCGAATTATTGATTGGTCAACTTTTTTGGAAGCCGGAGTACCCGACGCGGCGCTCAAAAACCAGATAGTTTCGCGGCTTAGCGAACTAAAAAAGCTTGTTGCGCAATGTTGGTCCGAAGGCTCCGTCTCGACTCAAGCGCAGGCCTCACTTTGTGACTTAGAGCGGCAGTTAGAGGCGCTGAACGAAGAGGCACGGCTTCGCGTGGGCGGCAATACCCCGCTCAAGAAGGAAGAGGGGCTGGAGCTTAGATCTGCACAGGCTCAACATCGAGGATGACCGGGCAATTCGCTTCTTCTTTTCTTGCAGGTTTGCTCGCGTCGGCGACACCCTGTGTGTATCCGCTAATCCCTGTCACCATTGCTGTGCTCGGCGCGCGCGACGTGACCTCACGGTGGGCCGCGCTTGGACTGTCATCTCTCTACGTGCTAGGGCTGGCGATGAGCTACACAGCGCTCGGCATTATTACCGCGCTAAGCGGCGAAATCTTAGGCTCTACTCTTGGAAATCCGTGGATAGTGTTTCCAATCGCCGCGCTCTTTACGGTCTTTGCACTTTCTTCGCTTGACCTTCTGCAGATCGGTTTTTTTTGCACACTGCAGTGCTGGGCCGCTAAACTTGGCGGCAAGGGCTGGCGCGGCGCTCTTATCATGGGCATGGTAAGTGGAATTGTCGCGGCGCCCTGCGTCGGACCGGTGGTTGCCGGAATTCTCTATTTAGCCGCTAAATCGCAAGATCCAACTCAGGGCGCCCTGCTCCTTTTCACCTTCTCACTCGGTCTTGGGTTGCCTTTTCTCATCCTTGGAACTTTTTCTACACTTCTTTCAAAGCTGCCGAAGAGCGGCCCGTGGCTTAAAGCGGTCAAATATGCAATTGCTGTCGGATTATTATTTGTAGTGTGCACGTTGCTTGCGCCCTTCATTGGGCTTGAGCATACGCCGTTGCAGACGCCCTACACGCTGCTTTTTTGCATACTCTCTTCCGCACTTCTTGGGGGCAATGCGTTTCTAAGTGGTTCGCGAGGCTCACTTGGCGCGAGTGCGTTTCTCGCAAGCCTTGTACTTTTCTTGCTCGTAGGGGGCGCCGCCAAGGAGACCACCCGCAATTCGGAAGGTACATCCGTCTCGCAGGCTGGCGCGGCCAAGTGGCTGAACTCGCTTCCCGAGGCGCTGCATCGTGCCACGAAAAGTGGACGGCCCGTCATGCTGGATCTTTTCGCAGAATGGTGTACGGCTTGCAAAGAGCTCCGTCGTGATACCTTTCCCGATTCACAGGTGTCGCAACTTCTTAAGGAGTTTGTGCTTGCCGAAGTTGATTTTACCGAAGAGACGCCGCTCTACGAGGAGCTGACCGCGCGCTACTCAATTGTTGGTTTACCGACAATCCTTTTTTTACATGAGAACGGAGACGAGATCGCCAATTCGCGAGTTACGGGATTTCTTCCAGCTCCTGAGTTTGCAGCGCATCTAAGAAAAGTCCTTGCACAGAAGTGAGTACCTTCGCTGCAACACTCGTCTCACTTTTCAAGACTTTGCAGCGCACCGGAAATCGCGCGGCGCACTTCAGGCGATTCCTCGATCAAGAGTCGGGACCGAAGCGCGATTGCTGATTCGGGATCGCCGAGCAGCGCCAAGCCCTGCGCTACTGTTGCACGTACAAAAGGGTCTGGATCAATCAAATGCCCAACAATGTGCCGGGCGTGCTCAAACTTTCGCGAAGCGACTATTATTTTAATTACTTCGAGTCGGACGGCGTAAGATTCATGGTTGAGCTGCGCCATTACGAGCGTGTCGATGTCTGGAATTCTCCTCGTACGAGCTTGTCCTACTAACTCAAGTGCATATATTTCATCTACATCGCTCTTTGTAAGCTCGCTTATCAAGGCGTCAACACCAAGTTCGCGAACCGGAGTCTTCGATACCTCGCGTCTGGTCGGCGCTGCGCTCGCTCCCGCCGCCGAATCACTTTTCGTCACCAGGCCATGAGTCCGCCTTATCGCCGGCACCACGACAATGAATAATGCCATGGTGAGCACAGTCGTTATAGACAAAAGGATCGTAAAAAACGTCAACCTGCGCACGAAGCGATCGCGCGGAAAAGAAACACGCATCGACAATGAATCCGAGTGAGAATCCCAATACTCCCCCGGACGGCGCATCTCTCGGCCCCAACTGTATGCTGGCTTTCGACCGATCTTGCGAAGCATTACTTCGAGTTTTGATGTGATTGTGTGACGATTAGGATCTTGGTTTGAATGAAATTCACCGCGCATTCCCTGCCCCTTTCGAAAAACCTTTATCTCATTAAGTATAACCAGCGGATCTGTGCTAACAAAACGAAAACAACGCTGCGACGGCACAATCGTAAATAAGGCCTGGAATTACTCATTAACCCTGGGGATTTTTTCCTTAACTCTGAGCCTCTGTGGTTTAAACCACAGAGGCTCAGAGGTCACAGAGTAGCGGAAAAAGCGACCTACATTTAATGTAGTAGTTACGTTATCCCCTCATAACTGCAGGTGATATTTACCAATCGTTTGAAGCAACGTACACTCTCAAATTATGCAGAAGCCCCCTCGAGCGATAAAAAAGATTGAAAGCAGCGCGGTCAAGATTATTTGGAACGACGGTGAAACTTCTGTTCTTCCTGCGAAGATTCTCCGCACCGAGTGCCCCTGCGCAGAGTGCCGCGAACGTCGCGGCGATAGTTCACATGCGAAGCCCCTTAGCGGAAAACCCGCATCTCTAAAGATAATCGAGAGCTCGATAAAAGAGCAGCTACACATCCAAGCGATATGGGGCGTAGGGAATTACGCGCTCGGTCTGCGCTGGGAAGATGGTCATGATAGTGGGATCTACACGTATGACTACCTGCTCAATCTTTCCAAGCAGGTTGCCGGGCAACAATCTTAAGAAGGCAATCTCGCCAGGCTACTAGGTTTCTGTCGCACAATGCCACCTTCTTAGATTCGCCATCGCGCGGCATGTCAGCATTCTCGAGTAGTTACGCGAGCTAGGGCGGATAGCCTCTTTAATTTTTGGTAACTACTCATTAACCCCAGATATTCGTTCCCTTACTCTGTGACCTCAGAGTCTCTGTGGTTTAAATACGTTAAAAACCACAGAGACTCAGAGGTCACAGAGTAGCGGAAGAAGCTACTTAGAATTTCCGTCCGGTGAAGAGGACGGCGCGCCAGGCTTCTCAACTATACGTTTTACGATTCGCCCTTTACTAAGGTCATACGGCGAAATCTCGACTACTACTCGATCCCCTGGAAGCACGCGGATATAAAAACGCCGCATTTTCCCCGCAAGATAGGCAAGAAGCTCGTGTCCATTGTCGCAAACTACTCGAAAGGTGGTGTTGGGGAAACACTCTTTAACTACCCCATTCATTTCAATGGCGTCTTTTCCCATAGCCTCTCTTAAAACTCACTCCTTTCGAAGTCCCTTGCAATTATACTTTGAATAATCGTGTCAACCGTAGCCGTGAGGCAGCACTTTAGCGCGCTAAGCGTCGCCTGTAAATACTCCGATAGCGCGGAATTTTCGGTATCGCTGATCGACTAGATCGCTCACATTAAGCTTCGAAAGTTCTGACAAATTTTTTACCAAGCAGGTGCGCAAAATTTCCGCTGCCTCTTTGTGGTTCACATGGGCACCACCCAATGGTTCCGGTACCACCTCGTCAACAACCTTGAATTCCTTAAGATCTTTCGCGGTGAGCCTCAATATCTCTGCTGCTGCGGCTGCCTGCTCGAGCGGCGGCTCCTCCTTTTCATGGCGCCAGAGGATCGATGCACACCCCTCCGGAGTTATCACCGAGTAGCAGGCATTTTCCAACATTAGGATTCTATCGGCCACTCCCAGCGCAAGCGCTCCCCCGCTCCCGCCTTCGCCAATGACCACGCAAATAACGGGAACAGTAAGCTCAGAAAGCTCAGAAAGATTTCTTGCAATCGCTTCAGCCTGGCCGCGTTCTTCGGCCTCAATCCCAGGGTACGCGCCCTGAGTATCCACCAACATAATCAGCGGCAAGCCAAATTTTTCGGCGAGGCGAAAGAGCCGAAGCGCCTTGCGGTAGCCTTCGGGCTGCGGCATCCCGAAATTTCTCTGAACTCGCTCAGCAGTAGTGCGCCCGCGCTGATGGCCAACTATCATTATCGGGAGCTCGCCAAGCTTACCAGTACCACCGACAATCGCCGGGTCGTCACGAAAAAGCCTATCGCCATGAAGCTCTACAAAATCAGTCAACATGTGCCGAATGAAATCGAGCGTAAACGGTCTATCAAAGTGCCGCGAAAGCTGGACTCGCTGATAAGGGGTAAGCTTGCCGTAAATTTCCGTGCGCAGCTTGCTTACACGCGCTTCAATTTTCTCGAACTCCGCGCGTCGAGACGAGTCACCGCTTGCAAGCTGATTACGCAGACTATCGAGCTCGTGCTCAAGTTCGATGAGCGGCTTCTCGAATTCTAGTGGATGTTGAATCGTTCCCATGCTTTAGAGTCCAAGACATTAGCGCAGATTGCCGAATAAAGGCAATTACCTGCCGCGAGCACGGTTTTACCGAGAGGTTAGCTGATTAACGTAACTTGTAACTACTACTCTGTTAACGAAATCTTCTCACTTCTCCCTGCCTCGGTGTCCTCTGAGCCTCTGTGGTTTTTGTAAAGAAAAATAAACCACAGAGACACAGAGCGCACCGAGTGAGGACCGAGACTAATGATAAGTTATTTCGTTAACAGAGTACTACTACATTGCAAACAAAATTACTTATCCTTCCTCTCGGTTCTAACTCGGTGCTCTCTGTGGTTTATTTTGCATTCAAAAAAAAAAAAAAAAAACCACAGGGCACGAAGAGCAGCTACTTGTCGTACATTTCAATATTTTGACTCCGGAAAAACTATATCTAGTATCATGGCAGCGACGTTCCGCGGCTCGCCTTTTCCGGGCGCCATATGCATGCCGATACCGGGAAGCGAATTAATCTCAAGAACGCGGTAACTTTGATTGTCTTGCATCGCTCTAATATCTTTACACATAAAATCTACTCCACCATAGGGCAGCCCGGGAATTGCCGAGACAGCTCGCCGGCAGATTTCGATCACCGATGGATGGACAAAATCTGTGACATCCTCAGCAAATCCCCCCATTTTTAGATTTGAGCTTCCTCGTAAGTATACCTTCTCGTCTGCTGACGGGACAGCATCAAGGGAGCGCCCACGCTTTTTTAGAAATCTTCTCACCTCGTCGTCGAGAACTATCTCACACAAGCAATTGCATCGTGGATTCATGCGTCTGTAACTCTCCATAACTGCGAGCTGATGAATCGTGTGCCGACCATCGCCAACAACAAAGGCAGGATCCCTGTGAATTACCGCATACTCCCCTGAGCGAGTGACAAACACTCTGTATTCTTCTCCTACAAACTGCTCCTCGACTAAGATCTCAACATCGCCCCTTATTTCTGCGATACTTTGCAGTGCTAACCTCGCCTCAAAAACCCCCTCGATACAGGTAAAAACACACTCTCCTTGCGTTCCAAATGATGGCTTTATGACGACCGGAAAATCTAACTGTCGCGCAACCGCTATTGCTCGATCTATCTCATTGCTAGAACAAGCCTCGCCTGCTGGCACACGTACTCCCGCAGCAGTCAAGATTTTTTTAGTGAGAGACTTGCTCCCCGAAATTGATGAGGCCGCAAATGGCATACATGAGCTATCAATATCCAAAAACAACTCGACATGCCTGCCCAGTCGCGCCAACAGCACCTCATTGTTCCAATCAAAAACGTCAATTTCAATTGCCCTGCGCTTCATCTCAGAAGCCAAAAACCGTTGATTTGCTCTCAGCAGTTTAATTTCCGCTTCTGTAATCATAAATATCCTTCAACCACAAAACCGGGTACCACTACTCCGACTTTCACCAACTGCCGCTGGGGTACTGCGAACCGCGGCCTCGCGTCTTTCAATCTCTGCATGCCGATCGACAAATGCTTTGCCCACCTGCCCAATAAGCTCTCTTTTTCTCCGTAACTCATCACGAGTGAGCACTCCTTTATTCTCGAGGCGCGAGAATTCTTTTAGCAAAGACAGTGGCGCTGAAACTTCATGCGCGCTTACCGCGTTTGGAGGAATTGTGCGTGGATCAGAAAGCAAAACGATAGAAGCGTACGCGGGTCGTGAGCATTTTATGATTACTCCGCCATCGCCGCTTTCAACTGAGTCAAAGTCTGCGCCACTTCTAATCTTATACTTACTAATTCCAACTTTGGCTTCGGAAACAGTGAGTGTCCTGCCTACCAATTCAAGATAATATTCACCATCATCTGGCAGCAAAATTGGCAGTTCAGGCAAGATTGTATCCAGGACCTTCGCATTACTTTTCTGTAGCTGCACCGTAGCGTACGCCATATCCGAAAACTCTGCATTTGCACCTGGCGTCGAACTACTTTGGACTTGCGACATAACGACCCTCCCCTCTATTTAGTACCTACTTACGATCTACCCCGAGAGAAATACGCAGCTTAAAGATTCTCGTTATTATTACTTTAGCGATTGTATTCTGCTGATTTATACACTTTTTCTTTTATGTCTCTTGTTTTTATCATACTACAAGAAAGAGGCGGAAACGAGGGAAGTATGTCGCTGGAGACAGCTATCGCAACTGACGTAGTGAGTGAAATTAAGGCGCGGCTACGCTCGAAAAAAACAACTTCGCTCGAAAAAGAGCGCTGTCGTCGTGAGCTCGCCGTCATAGCAGCAAGACTACAATCGGGTGAATACCTCCAGTCGAATTTCAAAGAGAGAGCGCTGCTCAATATCCTCGATAGAACCGATGAGCTATTTAAAGATCTAAACTTTTTTTGGTCGGTAGGAGCTATTTGGTCAGAACTATTCTCGAAGCTAAAAATAGACAGACACGCAAAGATATTGGATCTCGCGTGCGGTTTCTTTCCTAAAGTCGAGCTCGGATTGCTTTATTATGGTTTCAAAGGCAACGTCACATTAGTCGACATTGACCACGCTGCGCTTCTGCAAGCTGAAAAATTCTTGAACTTTTTCTCCGTACCTTTCTCGATTAAGCGCATGTCGTGCTCAATATGGAAACTCCCTTCGAAACAATATCAACTCATTGTTGGAAATCACTTAATCGACGACGTACTCTTGGAACGGTTTTCGCGTCTGCACGCCATACGTCTGAGTGAGACATACACCTCTGAGGCGCTCTTCATGAAAATGTGGGAACAGATAATCGCCAATGACGCCTTCGGCATTAAAATCATGCAAGAGCTTGCTGACATGATCATGAGACTCTTGGCGCCGGGCGGCATAGTAGTGTTTGTCGACTATCCAAGTTTCTCACACCGAGCATTACACCTACAGGGATTAATCAATTACGTTTCCGCACGGCGGAATAATTTAAGGGACGAATTACGATTGAGAGGAATGAACATCTTTAATCCTATTAAAAAGGGGTCGCTCACACGCGAGCGCCTTGTCGTAAAGCAAGCTCACATCGTTTGCGGGAGGAAAAATGCCTAAAGCACAACTAAACATAGAATACTCACACTTTTATATAAGCGACGGCATAGGCGCCGAGCAAAGGCGCGGCCTTCATGAAGCATCGCAAGTGTTACAACAGATAAATGTAAGGAACACTCTTCTCATCCTCATTGACGATAAGGCAAACAATGATTCCGATCAGAAGGAGCACTTATTGACCCTTGTCAATAAAGAGTTGTCCGTCAATGATCGAAAGCCTGACTTTATAGTTCGCGAGAGCAAATTAATTGAGCCCGCTAAAGAGTTGCTCGCCGCGATACCAGGTCAGCAAATTTGGTATAGGTACGGACAAGATTCCTGCGAAGCCTATCTCAAGACAAGCCGTAATAAAGCCAGACTATGGAGACAGTCTATACACAGCATTCAATTTTCATGCGCGCTTCTTTCTGCCGCGTGGCTGTTGTGTCGATTAGGTGAACTTGCTGTCCCGCAGGAAGCCAAGCTTACGCAGAGGCAAAGCGTTTCTCTTGAAGCGGAACATGCACTTACAATCCTCCCGACGCGCTATAAGACCTTGGAACGAAGGTGCCATGCAATACTTAGTGTTACTAAATTTTCCTCTGCGCTAAGCAGACTTTCCTATAAATATTTTGTGTAAGGAACCACATGAGAACTTCGCGCTATGCAGAAGAAGAGTATCAGCTCAGCGAGTCCTTACAAGCAAGGCTTGCAAGCTACAGGAAGTCGCGCGCCTTTCGTCCGCACCAATGCCTCAAAGGAAAGATAACGCTTATTAATAACTATTTCAGGAAGGCACAATTATGCGCTGCAGTAGTAGGAATAAGCGGCGGAGTTGACTCAAGTGTCGTCCTTGGTCTTCTCGCAGAAGCCGCAAAACAACCCGGTTCACCAATCACGCGCATCCTTGCGGTTTCACTACCGTGCAGCAACAGATTGGGGGTTACTGAGCAGAAAGCTGCCACCGAGAAAGCAAAAGAGCTTGCCGAACACTTCGATGTAGAGTGGTACCCAATTGAGCTGAACAGCGCCTTCGATGCCCTACAAGGGAGTATTCTTTCGACAACCAAGCTATCTAATAATAGCTGGACAGATGGCCAATTGATTCCAATACTCAGAACCCCGTGTCTATATTATGTCGCTTCGCTGCTTACGGAGAGCGGCACTCCCGCACTCGTATGTGGCACAACAAATAGGGATGAAGGTGCCTACATAGGATTTTTTGGGAAAGCTTCTGATGGCATGGTCGACCTGCAGCTCCTCTCAGATCTTCACAAGAGCGAAGTCTACTCGTTAGCGGCGCTCCTTGCAGTTCCTGAAAGAATTATTAAAGCGTGCCCGAGCGGAGATGTGTTTGACGGAGCAAACCATACCACAATGATTGGCTGTTCTTATGATTTTATAGAACTTTATACCGGACTATTAGAGAACGGCGCGTGCGCTGCTTTTCAAGCTGCGCTTCCAGCCGAAGAAGTCAATCGATTTAAGCAGTACGCTTCTCGCATAGAGAAGATGCACGACTACAATTCCCATAAATATCTTGGTGGTAGCCCTTCTGTCCATCTCGACATCTACCCAAGAGCAGTCCCCGGCGGGTGGCAAAATATAGATACACCTCTTCGAAATAGTGGTGAGCGAAAGCTTGTAGGTGAATTTTCTTTAGCACAGACAACAATAGACTTATTTAAAAAGCAAATTCCGCAATCGACGAGCGAGCAGCTAGGAGACTTACACGATGAAGGAATCATCATTAACAATCTTCTTTCAACTGAAGAATGTGCCGCCCTCATCAACGAAGTAAGCAAAGCTTCAAAACTCCCTGTCGGCATAAATGGATATCGCAAAGATTATCAGGTTGGCGACCCTATAGGCTCCTTGAGAGCCACGGCTTTTTCGCCTGCCCTGGCCGAGATCTTGTGGGAGAGAATTAGAGATAAAATATCCACAGTACGTGCGTTTGACGATCTTACGCTCACTGATTCAGCAAATTGCTCGGTATGGCGTGCAGTCGGAGTAAATCCGGCTTTTCGATATATCTGGTATGAACATGGCGGCTCTCTCATTCCGCACTACGATGCTGGGTATGATTTCAAAGATAATAACCATCATACTTTAATGAGTATGATCCTGTATCTTACGCCAGGAGAACCTGATGCCGGAGGAAGCACTCGGTTTCTACTGGATATACAGAGGAACCATCCGGCGAACGAGAGGGATTATAGCGATTGGAATCGGCTCGCAAGACCAGATGAAGTGCTCACCTCAATTGTCCCGGTCACGGGGCGGGCGGTATTGTTTGACCATCGTATTCTGCATGATGCTGAGCCATGGCGAGGCAAAGGCCCGCGAATAATAATAAGGACCGATATTGTCTTTAAAAGATGTGACAAGAGCGACACTGATGTTCCAAGTAAGGCAGACGATTGGCAACACGCATTTGAAATGGCCAATCGCATACAACAAGATCGATTCTACAAAACGATGCTTCGCGAAAAAGCGCCGCTTCCCGCAGCTATTGCTGCGGGCTTTTTCGATGATGGCCTAGAGTCCGCTATCTCTCAGCAGCGCGAAGTTTCCTCACATGAACTCACGACTCCGGTGCAAAAGATCATGCATGCTATCACAGAGCATCGTCGCTTCGAACACAGTAGCTCAGATTGGCCGACAGTGCTTGTTGCTACTGGCGGAATGAATCCAGTGCATGCAGGACACTTAGAAATGATGGAGCACGCAAGGGATGCCCTCTTAAGGACGGGAAGAGTGGTCGTTGGCGGATACATATCTCCCGATCATCAGCAATATGTTGCATCGAAGTGCGGCGCAGCGGCGCTCTGCGCTGAGGAGAGAATTGGGCTCTGTCGCAAAGTGACTAAAGAGAGCAGTTGGTTGATGGTCGATCCTTGGCCCGCGCTTTACTGCGACCGTGCATTGAACTACACAGATATCCTCGTAAGAACTGAGCAATATCTGGGTAAACATATTAGGACAATGCGTCCACTACGAATAAGCTATGTATGCGGTAGTGATAATCGCGGCTTTATTTCAGCATTTAGAAGGCGCGGTGAGATCGTTGTGGTCAACAGGAAAGGTGCGCTAGCTGTTCGTCCTGGAGCCGCGAGAACCTTAGTTGTCTCAGGAAATCTTCCTGAACTATCCTCGACCCAGCTACGCTCACAAGCTCGAAGTAACCGTAGCTCACAAAATCGGTTAATTTTCCTTAGAGAAGATGCGACAAGGAGCCTCTCGCACTGGAACAGAAAAGTACCGGCCAAAGCTCTTTACAGCGCCATACAAATTTTTCAAAACGATCTTAGAAAGGCATTCACAAGTCACTTAGCAAAAGGCTCTGTGCGTATCATCAAGAGTGTGCATGCTCGCCAATTCGAGGATTACCATGCGCAAAGTATTAGCTTAGAACCAGCACTCCCTGGCCGCTACTCATTGGCGGTTTCTCGAGTCTTTTCAATAGTCGATTCAAGACGAGAAAAAGAACTAGTCGCAAGACCTGGCGCACCCAGCCTCGAATTACAGCTGCTGCAGATACCTCCTGGGCAATATCATCTGCTGGATGATGACATAGCCACGGGAGGGACAATGCAACAGGTAAAAAAGCTGCTCGGCGATACTCGTGAAGTTGAAGGTGTTTTCTGCTGCGCGCGTCACGATATTGGCAGAGAGCTGAATCCCGAAGATTCAACAGACAACAATACAATAATTGACCTCGGTGACATCCGAGATTTTCTAATTGGCGCATGCGATGGTGGTTTGGTTTCAAGGTTACCAAATAACCAGATCGTCCGAATTCCCTATGCCGCGCCTTTTGTGGTGCTCAATGAGCGAATGAGCATGCCAATGAAATCGGAAATGGAGCTGTCCGCTGCGATTTGGCGGGCGAACATGCGCTTCTTTAGTGCGCTTCCTCATGAGATTAAGATCGAAGATTGCCAGGATCACTTTATTACCTTCGCGGAATACCTAGGCATCACTAGTAATAGTTCACTCTATGAATTTGCGCGGATATACCATGACTTTTGTAATATTCACAAATCACGACAACCTCTTTTAAAAAAGGCTGTATGACAGCGAAGTGGTCTCCTTTATAGGGGAGGACTTTATAAACAGTTCAGGTAAAAAAGTCGGTGCACATCATCCAAGCTCGCAAGCTCGCGTTGCACAAATGCTGCCATTTCTTTCTTCGGAATAGTAATAGTCGTAAATTCATCGGCTTGCTTCCGAGAGGATCGTTGATTAAACGGCTGCGCGGGCCGGACTTGCCAACCTCTTTTTTGCGGCTCATTACGAAAGTAAGTAAGCTGGCGCTTTGCAAATCGCCTTGTCGCCATCGAAATTGCCGAGTGAAGCGCCGCTTCTGGAAGTGTCCCCGAGAGGTATTCAAGTGCCTGTGCATAACCAATCGTGCGAAGTGAAGGCTTAAGAGACTTCTCGTCATAACGCGAAAGTAGTCCTCGCACCTCTTCGAGCAGCCCGCGCCGCAGCATCTCCTCAGTTCTCCTTTCAATTCGGGCGTAGAGCTCCTTTCTGGGCAAGCACAACACAAGCAATAACGCGCGAACATTTGTCCCTTGATAACTATGCTCCGCGCGTAGCTCTGAAGCGGGACGACCTGCAAGGATACTGCTTTCGAGCGCACGTAGCACGCGCTGCCGATCATGTGCATGTAACTCAACCGCACGCGAAGGATCACGCTCGGTCAGTTCTTTGTAAAGGGCCTCGTCGGATCTTTGCTCAAGTTTTGCTCTAAGCACGGGATCTCCCTTTGGGAGTTCAGCCAATCCGTGGAGAAGCGCAGTAAGATACATCGTGCTACCACCGACAAAAATCGGAAGCTTCCCGCGGTTCACGCAATCTTTAACAAGAGGCATCACCGTTCTGAGATAATTTCCAATATCATAAGGCTCAGTCGGCTCACACTGGTCGATCATGTGGTGCGGGACCGCGCCACGCTCAGCGAACTCAAGCTTCGCCGACCCAATATCAAGCCCGCGATACACCTGCACCGAATCAAGATTGAAGATTTCAGCCTCAAGGACCCTTGCAATCTCAACTGCGAGACTACTTTTCCCGCTCGCGGTGGGGCCACTTACAACGAGAACGTTTGTACGACGAGATGCTTCGTCACTCTCAGCGGTCACGGCCGAACCATGATTCAACACTGGCTCTTTCAAACCTGGCCACTACCGGCCTCCCGTGCGGACAGGCCCCGCTCAATTCTGCTTCATCGAGCGCCGAGAAAAGCTCATACACTTCTTCTCGTGTAAGGCTCTCACCCGAACGGATGCTGGCGTGACAGGCCAATCGAGCAGCTATATGGTCATACGTTTCCTCAAGTCTACCCGAAGCGCCTTCCTCGGGGAGGCTCGCCGCAATCTCGCGAATAAGTTGGCGCGCATCAAGTCGAAATCCTGTCGGAACCGAACGAAGCAACAGAGTCTCCTGACCATCAAAATCGAAGGCGATGCCGCAGCGTTCGATTATCTCGCGCTCTTCATCTATTCGTCGGAGTCCAGATTCACTTAACGATATTCGCTCAGGGAGCAGTAGCGTCTGAGAAGGCATTTCGCGGGCAAGAAGTGCTTGACGAATCAAGTTGTAATTGACCCGCTCATGCGCCGCATGCATGTCTACGAGAACGAGAGCATCCTCATGCTGACAGACAAGAAAACAATCAAGCGCTTGACATAAATAGCGCAGCTCGGAAAATACAAATGGTACTTCGCCGCGATCACGAAGCGCCAAAGGCTGCGGCTGCGCCGAAAACATCGGCTGATGGTAGCCAATTGGCCATGTCTCTGCGCTTGATAATGCTGCGCCTGATATCACGGAGCTCGAATCGCCCGCCAAGGCTCCTGCCCCGTATTTGAGAGGCTGGTAAGAGTTCGCTGTCGTCTGCCCAGTAAGTAACGGTGCCTTAAATTCACGCACAGCCCGAGCGACACACTCTTTGGTCACCATAAACAGCGCGCGCCCCTCACGAAATCGCACCTCGCTTTTTTGCGGATGCACATTTACATCGACCACCTCTGGATCGACCGTCAGTGCGAGAAATCCAACCGGGAACTCACGATCTTTCAACGTCGTAAGAAACCCCTCGCGCACCGCGCGAAGTAGCATTCTATCATGAATGACTCGCCCATTGACGAGCAGATGAAAGCCACCAGTATCCGCTCGCGCTTCCGACGGATGCGCGACGAGACCTTCGACCTTAACACGGTGTGCGCCGGCACCAACGTCCGCCGCGATTGGCATGGTTGTTCCACGGACAATCTCCTTGGCTCTTTCACCGATACTTTCCCGCGGCGCGAGGCTAACGATCTCTCTGCCGTCGGAAAAAAGTCGAAAACGGATGCCCGGCTTCGAGAGCGCGGTCGCGACAAGCCACTCTTTCGTGCGAAGCTCTTCATACTTTACCGAACGCAAAAACTTTCTTCGCGCCGGCATATTGAAAAAGAGCGAACGGACTTCAATCTGCGTACCCACTGGTAGACTACAAGGCGACACCGAAACGATAGTTCCTCCATTCACCACAATCTCCGTGCCAGCCTCTCTATCCGGAGGACGAGAACTAAGCCGCAGGCGCGAGACCGCCGCTATCGACGGGAGCGCTTCACCACGAAAACCAAGTGTCCTGATATTGAAGAGATCCTCACCACTTTCGATTTTTGACGTGGCGTGGCGCTCGAGCGCGAGAAGCGCGTCAGCTTTCTCCATGCCGCAACCATTATCAAGTACGCGGAGGAGTGACTGCCCACCCTGTTCAAGAAATACAGAGATCTCACTCGCACCGGCATCAATCGAATTCTCGACCAGCTCGCGAACCACCGAAGCTGGACGCTCGACGACCTCTCCCGCAGCGATTTTATTTATTACATTATCGGCAAGGATCTTGATTTTCACCGGTGGTGTCTCCTAACGCAGCTCGGGAGTAATCCTGGTCAAGCGCTCTTTCCCTCCTAGACCACCGCGGCGTAGCACAAAGGCAAGCGGCTTTCCCGCTTCACTCTGTCCGACAATCTCCTCAACTTCATCCCGCGAAGCAATTCGTCGCCCGTTTATCGCGTAAATCAGATCGGCACGAGAGAAATCCAACACGTACCCGCGAAGAAACGCCTCACTTACAATCCGATAAGCTCCCTGAACGCCGACACGATCGGCAGGACCATCTTTGGCGGTCCAGCGTACCATAGGCCCCTGATTGGTATCATCGATAATCCAGCCAAGGGTCGGTCGAAGCACCTTTCCCGTGGCAATCAACTCGGGGAGAACTCGTTTTATCTGATTAATCGGGACCGAGAATCCAATGCCTGCGGAATCTCCCGAAGAGCTGAGTATGGCCGTATTAATTCCGATGAGTCTTCCATCCGAGTCGAGAAGCGGCCCGCCCGAATTTCCAGGATTTATGGCCGCATCGGTCTGAATTAATCCGCGCATGACGCCACTCTGCCCGGAGCGCACGACGCGATTTAAACTTGAAATAATTCCTGTGGTCAGCGTGCGATTTAGGCCAAAGGGATTTCCGATGGCCAGTACGCGCTGCCCTACCTCCAGCTTCGAGGAATCTCCAAATTCCAGTCCGACCAACGTCACCGTTGGATCACGAAGCTGCAATACCGCGACATCGGACTCCTTATCAAAACCAACAAGCCGTGCCGAATAGCTCTTACCATCGGCAAGTACTATCTCGATCTTGGCGGCATCCTGAATCACATGGAGATTGGTCAAGATAATGCGCCGCTCGGCATCTACCACCGTACCCGAACCCGACCCTTCGTTCGCGCGCACCTCAGGAAACACATCAAAAGGATCGACACTGAGACTTTTGGTGAGTATGAAGACCACCGCTTCATTTGTACGCTTATACACGTCAATCGTGCGGTTCTCTTCCTCGGTTCGTGACGCAATGAGCGGATCTGAGTAACATGGGAATGTCCCGATCACGAGCAACAAAAGCATTATACGTGCGACGCTAGCGATTTTCATTGCAGCTCTCCTTCGAGTTCTGGCTCTGACTCATCCTCCTCCGAGTCGGCTTGCGCGGACAAGCCTACGCGCTCAACTTTTATCACTCCCGGGACCATTTCAAGTGAGCGCTTTACTTTATCAAGCTGGCGCGCATCAAGCACGGCGATTTCAAAAGTATTCACCGCCTTCTTAAGATCGGAAGTCTTGGCATGGGCACTACTAATATTTGCGCCACAGCCCGTTATGGCCTGGCACATGTTGGCGAGAAGCCCCATCTGATCTTGCGAATGCACCACCAGCTTAATCCGACGAACCGGCTTAAGTTCGCTATCCCAGGTGACATCGACCCGGCGCAACGGATCCATCTGCAATACCTGAGGACAATCGGCGAAATGCACAGTAACGCCACGTCCGCGGGTGATAAACCCGACGATTCTATCTCCCGGAAGCGGCTCACAACATTTAGCGAACCGCACAAGAATGTCATCAAATCCACTGACAGTAACACCAACTTTCTGCCTGGATGCCTTAGCTGCTCGCTGGAAGATGCGCTCTAAGGGCGACGGCGCGCGATTAAGCTTATCTTCCACATCGGTCCCTTCGGGTAAGAGCTTCGCCAGTACTTTTGTTGAACTTACCTTGCCGTATCCGATCTCTGCATACAGATCTCCCTCGCTCTTTAAGCCCATCGACTGTGCGACTTCGAATAGCTTTCCATTGCTTTCTATTTTTTTAAGACTGAGCTTTACCTTTCTAAGGTCTTTGCTAAGAATCTCGGCGCCAAGGGCAAGCGAGCGCGCGTGCTCTTCGGATTTTAAGAAAGCGCGGATGCGCTGTTTTGCCTTCGACGACTGCACAAAGCGCAGCCAATCTTTGCTCGGCACATGGTTTTTCTGAGTAAGGATCTCGATGGTATCACCGTTTTTCAATCGATAATCTAACGGCACGATCATCTGATTAACTCGGGCACCGGTTGCGCGGTGTCCGACATCAGTATGCACGGCATACGCAAAATCCACCGGTGTGGAATTGAATGGAAGTCGAAACAGATCGCCTTTGGGCGTGAAGACAAAGACCTCTTCGGGGAAGAGCTCGCTCTTGACCGACTGAATGAACTCATCCGGATTCTTCAGATATTGCTGCGTTTCAACCAGTTCCCGCACCCACTGCAAATCAAATGCCGGCGCGGCGCCGCCCTCTTTGTAGCGCCAATGCGCCGCAATTCCCTCCTCGGCAATCGAATTCATCTCGGGGGTACGCACCTGAACTTCAATGCGCTGCCCTTCGGGCCCGATTACCGTGGTATGTAACGACTGGTACATATTTGGTTTCGGCATTGCGATGTAATCTTTAAAACGGCCCGGAACTGGTTTGTATGCGGAATGAATTACCCCAAGCGTCTCGTAGCAGGCTCGCATCGTCGGAACTATAACCCGGAACCCCATGAGATCATGAACTTCATCGAAGGGCAGGTTATGACGCTCCATTTTCTGCCAAATTGAAAAGAAATGTTTTGAACGACCTTTGACCGATGCCGAAATTCCAGCCTCCTCGAGTTTCTTCGCGATATCTTTGGTCGTCGTCTCAATATAGTTATCTCTCTCTGAAGACCGCCCCTGCACATTATCCTTAATAAGCGCGTAGATTTCCGGGCGAAGGTGCTGGAGGCACAGATCCTCGAGCTCGGATTTGAGCCAGTGAATACCGAGCCTATTCGCAAGCGGTGCGTAAATATCTTTGGTTTCTTGCGCCATTGATCGACGCTTTTCGTCAGGGAGGAAGCCAAGCGTGCGCATATTGTGAAGCCGATCGCATAGCTTCACTAAGATGACACGAATATCTTTCGCCATCGCGATGAGCATTTTGCGAAAGCTTTCAGCCTGCTTCTCTTCGCGGGATTCGAATTCAATACGGGTAAGTTTGGTTACACCGTCTACAATATCCGCAATTTCTGCGCCGAACCTACTTTGCAGATCGTCACGGCTTACAAGGCAATCTTCAATGCTGTCGTGAAGGAGCGCGCCAGCCACCGAGGGAATATCAAGCTTCAATTCACAGGCAAGCAGCGCAGTTTCAACGAGGTGGATAAAATAAGGCTCACCCGAGGCACGCACCTGCCCACGATGCTGCTGCTCAGCATAATCGTAGGCATCATTAAGGAGCTTGAGATCTGGATTCGGATAATATTTACGAACAGCGGCAGCGATCTGATCGAAAGACATGGCAGCCGTTCATCACTATAGCCCGATGCTACTCACCCTTGGGCTCTTCTGTTTTAGGGGACTTTTCTTCGGAATCCTCATCGTCATCATCATCTTCATCATCGCCTTCATCTTCGTCTTCGATGTCATCATCATCATCGTCATCTTCGTCTTGATGACTGCTGCCATTTGCGTCGGCCTGCGGCGGCGCACTCTCAGTGCGGAAAAGCGACGCACCGACATCAGCCAACGACTGCGGCGCAGCTGGAGCAACGGCGGCGTTCTGCGCCTCCTGCTCGGCGATCTCGGCCATTTTACGTTCATGCTCGACTTTCTCTTCTGGAGTCATGAATCGAACTTCTCCGGCTGCAATTTCACGGAGTGAAGTTACCAACGCCTTGTTTCCACGCGCATCACTAATCAATACCTTTGCACCATTCAAAAGCTGCTTGGTTCGGCGCGAAGCAAGAAGCACCAATGCGAATCGGTTATTTTCCTTTTGAAGGCAATCTTCCACGGTAATACGAGCCATTTTTATCGATCCCTAAATACTTTTATAAATGCCTGCTCGAGAGCGAGCTACTATTGTGGGCGAAGCGCCCGCAGAAGTCTAACTTCTCGAAAAATTGCAATATTTTAGCTTAGCAAGCCTTGCGTCAGCACTCAAGTCCCCTGTACGCAGAAACAGGGGCAATCTCGCCTTTAGTGTGGGTAGCTCTTCCCCCCACTCTGCGACCTCTGTGTCTCTGTGGTTTTATAAGTACATAAACCACAGAGACACAGAGGTCACAGAGTGGGGGGGGGATTGCCTAGGGGGAATGAGTAATTTCGCGCTCTTCTGCTAACAGGCTGATAATATTAGCTTATAATTTTCGTAAAATCGCTTAAACCAGTCTAAAACGCGCATAACAGTTAGAAGAGAAGTCTTCTTGCGGTGAGTTCATGGCGGTTAAGATTCTAACTGGATCAAAAGCGGACGCGGATCGCCCGGCTACGACCTTACCGAACGAACGAAACTTTGCTCCTCGCAATGCTCCCATAGATCTGGCGCATGAACTTGCGCTGAGC
This sequence comes from uncultured Bdellovibrionales bacterium, assembly GCA_964510065.1. Taxonomy (GTDB): domain Bacteria; phylum Bdellovibrionota_C; class UBA2361; order UBA2361; family CAIXSY01; genus CAZEAC01. Next base: position 68,386 of record CAZEAC010000018.1, read on the forward strand.
ATGAACGACTCCATGAAGCGCCGTCAGGTTACACTCGACAGATGTAATGGGAGGGAGCAATTGCTAAGCCATGCCTTTAAGAGGTTGGGAGATGAAGGCGTAACGATAAGAGGAAATCTCATTCCAATGGCGGAAGGCCTCTCGCGCTCGGTCTTTCTTATCAAGCCTGAAATGCTGCCAAACAGTCTTCGCCTTAGCGATCATCCGATAGTATTTAAGGTGCGCAGCATAGATCCAGAACGTAGACATTTATCCGATCCGCTCCGCGAAGTTGCGGTGTCGCGATTTGCAAGACTGACAGATATCCCCGAGTTGGTGCCTTACTCCGAGTTCGGATCTCTGTGTGCAAAGTTTGTTGCCTGTGATGTGTCCGGAACTCCTTTCAAAGACGGACTGTTACGTGTTCAAGGCGTCCTTCAGGAATACATACCGGGTCACAAGCTCTCCGAGCTGAATTCGGAACGACAGCGATTTCCTCGAGTTTTAAGAGCGTTCGACTATGTCATTGGAGACATCGATCGCTCAATCGTAAATCATTTTGACAACGCAATTCTCGAACAGGATACAGGACTTACTCGCGCAGTCGACTTTGGACTGGCGCACAATAGTAAGTTTGGCGAGTATTTTGATAGCGAGATTTATTCTCAGAATCCTAGGTTCCTCGAGGAGATAGTGGCGGATTTTGACACGGCTATTCCGACTATTGATCCTGATGTCGAGCTATTTCTCGAGGCCTGCTTGGTTTTAGGCGAAGACGGATTTAAAATTCCCTTTTCGAATGTTCCGGCGCGTTTTATGCAAGGTGAGACCATCGATAGGCTTGAGTTCTATGCGTGTGACTCCTTCCAGCGCGCCGTCGAGCTGTATGAAGTTCTTAATAAAGTGAAGAGTAGAATTGAAGAAATAGGAATTTGAGCCGGCCCGTATGTCACTTTCAAATACACCACAGAAAGAAGATCGTCGGAAAGCTGCGCCTCGCGCGACTTTAAATAGTAAGACGAGCTTTTTTCGCTTCACGCGAGATGTAGAATTCGCTCGCCTTAATAGATTCGAAAGCGCGATTAAT
>CAZEAC010000019.1:0-62052 GCA_964510065.1 uncultured Bdellovibrionales bacterium
CGCAATTCTCACCAGGGTTCTGCTCCGGTGAGACTTGCGGGCTAGCCACCCTGTGCCAGCGGATGCGGATCGACAAGGGGTCGGTAGTATTCAGTCCATGTATTCGGCGCGCTGCACTGATACAGAATCTTTGTGTCAGTTGCCCAGTACGCCGTAGCCGGCGTACAGGTTGCTGGACGATTGGCGAGCAACCCGCGCCCCACGCCGGCTTCCCCAGTAAAGTTCGTGGTCATGTTGTAGAAATCTCGATTTTCAATCAGAAGAGAATTTCCCACGAAGTGGACATTAGATGCGCCGAGACCGCCAGAGCATGCGGCGCTCTGCGCGCCAACGCAGGAGTTATTCCACTCATATGCCGGCTTCGGAAGATTATGGGTGGAGCGAGTCGGCTGCTGGAAGCATTCGGTTGGCGTATCCATATATGCCGTACAAGTTCCCCAATCCACGCCATTCACCCTGCAGTTAGCATTTCCGTTCAGTGGATTACATAAGAGCATCCGGTTATTGCTACAAAACTGCCAGACACATTGGGTATCTTGTGTGCCTCCATGGTTTGCTCTGGTGCACATAGAATCAGAGGTGCATGATTTTGGCCTGTCTGATCCGTACAGCCTATTCCAGTTCCTATCTACATTTGAACAGATCTTATAGTTCGTCGTGTTATCACAGGCCCCCCAACTAGAGGGCGTTCCCTCCGCTCGGGAGATTTTCAGCGCGAGCTTCGAAGTCAACCAGACCCCCTTATTGACTGAAGGATTGGTTGAAATCGAGGAGTAGGGTGTTAATTCCCACGTATTGTCGAACCACATGGTCGCGCCGCCAAGAATCTGTCCAAGCCAAGACCAAGCCAGAGCTTTGGTGGCATCCTGGGTGTATACAAAACCTTTATTGCCATACACTTCTGCACTCATACAGCTCGACGCGCCTCCCGAATCGAACCCATGCCCCTGTATGACAGTGTTATAGTGAGTGTTGTAGCGGAAGACGTAGCGACCGCCACGCTCGCAATCCGTTACGCCGTGTGCCACCACAGGATTGAGCGGTGTCGTGTGAAAGGTATTGTGCTCAATATACACCGCATTCAAATCGCCCCAATTTTGAGGCCTTTTCCAAGCTGGAAAATCATCGCCGTCGATTTTAATCGGAGCCGAGCGCGAACCGGCGAACACGCTGTTGTCAATCAAACCGTAGGTATTCCCAGACACCAAAATATACGCGGAGTTTCCAGGGCCAGAATCGAGCTGGATATCATGAATACGCCAAGCCTTACTGCCACCATTAACATTGATCATTCCTTGCCAATAACCAGTGCTGTCGCCAGCGACAATCCTGAGATTGGAAAGAGAGAAGCCCTGCCCCTCTCGAGCATTAAGACTAAATGCGGTCTTACTATGGCGGATTATTGTCTTGTCTTTTCCAGCGCCCTTGATGGTTATTTTTCTCTCGGGCGTATCGCCAAGATCGACCAAAACCGTTTTCGCGCTATCCCAGACACAATCACCTTCTTTGATGGCAATCGTTTCTCCGCTTTCCGCGGCACCTATCGCTGATTGCACCGCATTTTGGTCGCATGAGACCTCAACAGCTCCAGCGATTTGCGAGCTATAACAAATAACAATAAGGGTCAGCACGAGCTGAAATTTCATAGCCGCACCTTATCAAATGGATCCGCCTAATGGTAGTTTCCGGGACGGTTAACCCGCCTACTGCAATAAATCCTTATACTCTAACGGAATCGGCTGATTCTCATCTTGCGATTCAATTTCAGGCTTCGCAAGTTTCAAATCACCAAGCTCGGTCTTCGGCTTTGCCTCACCCTTATGAATTGCACGCTCACCTTTTTTCTCAGTAAAGCGGGTATCATATTTCTCATCTTTGGCTTCGACCTGCGCTTCTTTGAATCCGGCACGATCGCCTAAGCCTTTGCCTTCTTCGCCCATTTGATCATTCCATTCCTTCGCTTCACCCGATTTCGTTGCCTTCGAACTCTGCTCGGAGACTTCCGATTGCTCAGATTTATCGTCCTTTTTACTTGATGGGCTTTGCTCCGAACCTTTGGATTTGTCATCTTTAGAAGTCTTTTTATCATCCGAAGGTTTGGCGCCTTTTTCTCCTGGCTGCTGCGCCTGTTCCGGCTTGTTGCCGTCTTTTCCCTGTTTTGAGTTCTGCTCCTGAGGTGAGCCCTTCTGCTGCTCTGGGCTCTGCGCTTTCTTGATCTCGTCAAGCTTTTGCTGGGCCTTGTCTAATGCTTGTGACTGCTGACTCTGAGAGCCCTGCTTCGATCCCTGGCCCTGCTGCCCTTCCTGTTCAGATTTTGATTTAGACTCCTGCCCCTCACCCTTTGATTTTTGATCTCCTTTCGATTGCTGTTGTTGCTGATCGGACTTTGACGTATCGCCTTTGCTTTCACCAGATTTGCCGGCGCTATCCTGCTTTCCGGCCTGTTTGCCTTCGCCCTCTTTCTCTGAACTTTGCTGCCCCTGGCCCTGCCCCTTTCCGTCGCCTTCTCCCTCACCTTCGCCTTCGCCCTTCTTCTTATCTTTTGATTCACCCTTCGATTGCTCGCCCTTTTTCTTATTATCGCCCTGCTGCTCTTGACCCTGGTCTTTCTCTTTGCCTTCATTATCTTTGCCGCTTTCAGACCGGTTCTGTTGCTGTTCTTGCTGCTTTGTCTTGTCCTGCTGCTTCTCTTGCTGTTGCTGTTCCTTTTTCTCCTGGTCCTTTTGCTGGTCGCTGGTCGGGGTAGGAGTGGGAGTCGGCGATGGCGACTCGGAAGAAGAAACGCCTTGCTCCGGCGTAGGAAAGGTCTCAGGCTGAGTATCAACGGTCTGCTGCTGTTCCGATTGGACGAGACTTTCTTTAGCCTCTTCAATCTCCGACTGGGCACGCTCGAACGCTTCAATCGCTTCGGAATCTTGCAACGACCTCTCTTCGATTTTTTGCGCGAGATCGTGAAGCGCTTCTTTAACTTTCTCGGGAAGGGCAGGCTGATCTTCGATTAAGCTCTCAAGCGCCTGTGCCTGGGGATTTGAATAGCTCGGGTGCGCAACAAAAATACAGAGTATACCACAAAGCAGCGTCGCAGCACCCGAAACGAACATGCGCCGCTCCATCTTCGTCAGTGTGAAATTGAGCGTTGCCGGATTAAAGTTTTGAAAGGCTGGCGCAAGCTGCGCCGCAATAAATTCATATTTTGCTTTAGCCTCTTTGCGCCCCTGCTTCACTTCGGCTTCAAGTGAAATAAGGCTGCTTAGGCGATCTTTAAGCGATAGCCTTTCATCGAGTAAAATTGCTGCATCAGAAATTGAAGGGGCAGCGAAATAGCGTCGCCAAATCGCAAAGGCAAGCGCGCAAACAACTAATAGTGCAAGCACCACAGGCCATAGCCGAAACCAAAGAAAGGCGACAACTCCAGCAATCAGACATGCGCCGCCAAGCACGGCAATCGAGTACGAGGCTGCCTCACGTATTTTTCTTAAATATAACTTCCGGCGAACTACAATCAGGAGCTCTTGAACATTCACCTTGCCCCTGCAGTTGTTTCCGTTGCGGCTGGTGACGGGGCTCCTCCCTGACGGTTGAGCTGATATTTCGCCACCGCCTCATTATGCTGCTGCAATGTCTCAGAGAAAACATGCCCACCTCGACCATCTGCGACAAAAAAGAGGTTATTCGACTCCTTTGGGAAAAGCGCAGCTTTTATCGCACTCTCCCCCGCATTGCAGATTGGTCCGGGTGGGAGACCGTAGTTCACATACGTATTGTAAGGGTGCGGGGATTGAAGATGTTCCTTAGTAAGATTGCCATCGAAATCTTTAATTCCATAAATCACTGTTGGATCGGATTGTAGTTTCATGCCTCGATTCAATCGATTATGAAATACAGACGAAATCATTGGCTGTTCTTCTGCGTTTCCAGACTCCTTCTCGATTACCGAAGCAAGGGTAAGTACTTCGTAGCGCGAAAGCTTTAGTTTGCTCGCCTGTTCGCTGTAGCTAGAATCCCAGTGCTTGTCACCCTCTTCGAGCATCCGCCAGATAATATCTCGACCGACTACCGGCCGCGAAAAATAATAGGTCTCTGGAAACAGGTACCCTTCAAAGCTTTGCGCTTTGATTCCCGCAGTCGCGAGCAGCGCAGGATCGACCACTGCACGATTAAAGTCCTCTTCTTTCATGAGCCCGGCCTGCTCAAGCGCCTTGCCAATTTCCCACACAGATGTCCCCTCGCGCATCAGAACCGCACGTTTGAAGACATCACCAGAAAGAATCTTTGCAAGGACCTCACGCGGGGTCATCGCAGGGGCGAGTTCATACTCACCAGCTTTGATAAGCGTGTCCTTGTTAGAAAACCGCGCGAGCATATGCAGCGACCACCAGTAGCGCAAGATCCCCTTCTCCTGAAGCTCGTGGCAGAGCTCTTTAAATTGGCGACCTGGCGCAACTTCAACAAGAGTCGGCTGTACGTTTGAAATATCGAGAGGCGAAAGGAATGCTTTGTAGAGAAACAGAAAGGTAAGCAGTCCAGCAAGGAGAGGCGCAAGGAGAAACAAAGTCAGACGGAAAAGAAACCTATTCATAGCGATCGCGACCCACTGCCAGAATTATTGTCACCATTGGAATTAAGAACCGCACTCGAATCGAAAAAATTCTGGAGAATTATAGAGGCTGCCACGGCATCGATCATCCCCCCTTTCTTGGACGGCGGCTCGCCACGCAAATTCAACCTTTGTTCTGCCTCAAAGCTTGTCGAATTCTCATCCACAAAGCGCGGTGTAATGCCCGTTCTTCTCTCTAATCGCCTACAAAAACTTCTTATTTTCGTCGCTTGGGCCGTTTCTTCACCAGAATCACTCAGTGGAATTCCAACGACGAGCTCTTTGACGCTCTTTTCTTCTATTAATTCCAATATCCTAGCCTCGGCCTGGCCCTTTGCACGGTTATAGCAGCCTTCGGGGAAAGCAATACGCACCGTGCTATCACCAAGCGCTATGCCTACCCGTTTATCTCCTACATCCAGCCCTAAAAGAAAGACCATGAGTTAATGGTACCAGATACCGATTATTGAATATAGGGAGAGAGACTTAAGCGTCCTGCCGCGTCTTCTACCGCAAACGAGATACGTATGCTGTAACGTATTGCGTTTTTCGTCCCACGGTTACGCGTCACGGGCTACGGCGCAATGAACTACAAATAAGAGTAGTTCAGGCGCGCACTTAGTATCTACTCGACGAGTGCATCTTGTGAAAAAATAGTGCTCTCGTTAGAGTGCCAGTCGCTGTTACTCATGGGATTTGTTGGATTTGAAATAAATAGCATCGTTCGCCCGGACGACGCTCGCGAAGGTCAGGAGGAAGAGCGCTCTTCTCTCTCGGCGTCAGCTATTTTCTTAGGGCTGCTCGCGCTTCTTGGCGTACTGTTCCTCTTTTTTGGTCCGCCGGTTTCCATTTTGTCTGGGGGCTCTGACGAAACAACTGAAATTCAGCCCGAAATCATCGAAACTAATGCCTCAGATATTAACGCACAGAGTTTTAGCACACAGCGCGCGCCGGCTTCCGCTTCTCAAAGCGAAGACAGTGATACCTCGAAACCCGCCCATGTTGAATCAGGCAAGGTCAATTACCGCGTTCAACCAGGTGATACCTTAGCGAAAATCTGGAAACTTCATGGTGCTCCACAGTATGGCGGAATGCTTGCAGCGAAGGCCTGGGAGGATGTCGGCGTTCCGCGGAGACGAGCTTCATCTGAGTATTGTCGATGGTGATATTCAGCAGGTGACTCGGAAGCTCTCAAATGGTGACAAGCTTACGATCGAGGGCGATTCGAAAAACGGCTACAAAGCTGTGGTAAACGAGGCGCGCTTCAGCGAAGTAAGGAAAACCGTACATGGAGTAATTACTACTTCTTTTGTTTCCGCGGCTCTTAAGGCCGGAGTTCCCTACTCTGCTATTGACGAGGTAGTTGATCTTCTTGGCAATCGGGTCGAGTTTCGAAAGGATCTGCAGCCAGGCGACTCCTTTTCAATAACCTACACCCAGAGGCGCTGCGCTGAAACCGGAACGGAACAGGGCTTTCAGTCGATTATCTCTTCATCACTATATAACTCAGGAAATCTCTATGCGGCCGTTCGCCATGTCGGTGCGGACGGCAAAGCGCGCTACTATGACGAGAGCGGAAATCTCGTCGGTAATTATTTCATGCGCTATCCTTTGCAGTACTCACGAATTTCCTCGGCATTTAACGAAGCACGATTTCACCCGGTTCTGCAGAGAATTCGCCCGCATTACGGCGTCGATTTCGCGGCACCAATTGGTACGCCAGTTCGCGCTGTCGGCGATGGGGTCGTAAAAATCGCCGGGTTTCGTGGCGGTTCAGGACGAATGATCCAGATCGACCACGGCGAAAGATACACTACCGCGTACCTTCATCTTTCAAAAATATCCGTTATACCGGGCTCTCGGGTACAGCGTGGACAGGTAATCGGCGCGGTTGGCATGACCGGTCTTGCGACTGGGCCACATCTTCATTTCAGTCTTTATGATCGTGGTAAGTATATAGACCCCCTGTCCGCTCCACTTCCAATGATCGCCCCGCAAGGTGAAAAAATTCCATCTCAAATTCTCGCCGCGGAACTTGAATCAATTCGCATTGCACATCAGTCTGTGGTTCTCGCTTCGCTGCTTGGCACGCACCTTCCTCGCCTCGCGAACGGGTAACAATCAGGCTTTCTTAATCAGAGTTTTTCCGAGCTGCAAAACAATGACTTTCCGCGGCTTCTTTACTATCCCCCAAAAAGGCATATGCGCTCGCCAGCGTAGCACCGGTGAATTCAGCCCAGACTCACGGAACGCTCTTGATGCACGCGGATCAGTCATTGGCGTATAAAAAGTTCTATACTTTCTTGGCTTTTTCGCGAGGAGTGCCTCAACATCAGTATCAATCCACTCATTCAGTGTTGAATCAAAAATCTCCCAATCGCCGCCAACTTTTACTTCGATAAGCCCATGCCAGCCATCATCGAGGCCGATCATACGCGATTCGAGGCCAAGCGCATCATTAATATACAGCTGGATTTCCGAATATACTCCACAATGAGAAGCAGGTGCCTTAACATACTTAAGAAGTGTGTTCGGGTAGTCGTCGACTTTATTGTAAGGCACTGCGGTGTGAACAAGATACATAACAAACAGCGCCTTAAGACGTTGCGGGTCATTCTCCGAAAAAACTAAAGCAAGGCGCCGAGCGTTTTTGTCGAAATAACGTCCCAATCGAGCCAGCGCCTCGGCTTCAGTCTTTGAGTTGCCAACAATTGTAGCGAGAGAATCCACCATAAGCGGCATCTCCCCGCTCCAGACCATTTGCTCAGGCCGGGGGTGGATCGGCTCCAACACCTGCGGCCGAAAACCATCTATCAAGAGCGCTCCCAAAGCACTCAAGAGAAATATCGTCAATATGAAGACACGCAATGACATTTTCATGCTAGAATTCGAAGCAGGTACCATGCCATTCACGGAGAGTCGAAATTTTTAAAAGCAACCAATTTTGTTACCGAGACGTTTGCGATTTTTATCTCTTTGTGATCTGTTCGTGAGAATTGAAGAGGCCCAGAGCAACATTGAACATAAATAGTCGATTTTCCGCGGGAACATCTACTGGCTCTTGCAGTTTTCGCCGGCCGCATTCTTAGGAGTTCGAATATGTCGAAAAGTTCGACCATCTCTGTTCTTATCACCGGCTCGGAGATCACCGACGGCCGAGTCGTCGATACCAACGCAAATCTCATTGCGCGCCACGCATTTGACTTGGGCATAAAGTTCGATCATTTTCTCGCATGCGATGATTCTTTCGAGTCAATTAAGCGCTCGATAACTTTTCTCCTTGAGCATTCGACCATACTTATCGTCTCAGGAGGGCTTGGTCCGACATCTGACGATTGTACTCGCGAGGCGATTGCCGATCTCTTTTGCTGCCCACTCGAAGAAGACAAGGATGCGCTCAATGCTCTAGAAGAGCTCTATCGAGCTCGGCGACGTCGAATGGATCAGAGCAACATGAAGCAAGCGACTTTTCCAAGGGGCGCGCAGGTAATCTCGAATCCAGTGGGAACCGCTGCGGCGTTCGAGCTCGGCGTACAGCACCAAGGAACTCCACGTGTAATCTTTGCGCTGCCTGGCGTGCCGCATGAATTTGAACGAATCTTCACCGATTCGCTGCTCGCAAAGCTGCGTGAAACACAGGTCAACAAGCCTCCTACGCATCATACTTTTCTGAGGGTATTCGGACTTCCCGAATCAACGGTTGGCGAGCGCGTCAAAGGCACGGGCGTCCCGGCAGAAATACAGGTATCTTACCGGGCCCATTTTCCTGAGATTCAGCTATTATTCAAATCAACTAATCAGACGTTGCTTCAAGAGTGGCTGCCGCGCATAGAGCAAGCGCTCGGTTCCGATTTTATTTTTTCACGAGATCCCGGACGGTCCCTCGAGCAGGAAGTTCACGATCTTCTTCTTGAAAGATGTGCAACTATCGCTACCGCAGAGTCGTGCACCGCCGGTATGATAAGTACACTGCTTACTTCGTGCGCAGGCTCTTCAAATTATTTTCTTGGCGGCGAATTGCTTTACAGCAACAAAGCAAAGAGCTCTGTCCTTAGAGTGCCGCATGAGACTCTTCAAACTCATGGAGCGGTAAGTCATGAGGTCGCCAGGTCGCTCGCGCAAGCAGCGAAGGATCAATTCGGATCGAGCTATGCCATTTCAATTACCGGTATCTCTGGTCCTGGGGGCGGAAGCGAAGAGAAGCCAGTTGGAACTTTCTTTGTCGGAGTCGCCACCGCAGATGAACTTTCGAGCTACCGTTTTTATTTTCCCGGAGAGCGCTGGCGCACTCGCATATACGAAGCACATATGGCACTCGACGTCCTTCGCCGCACTCTTTTGAAGCTGCCAATTCGACAATCTCAGGCTTTGGAAAGATAATCGAGATGAAAGCGCAGGTACTGGATCTCGCCTATGGCGGAAGTTTTGTCACGAAGATACTTGAAGGCGAGCATGCAGGCATGAAGTGTTTCGTTCGCGAAGCTATCCCTGGCGAAACAGTAGAGGTTCAAATAACTAGTCAGAAACAGAACTTCGCCGAAGGGGTGATTCAAGAACTTGTTTCAGTCAGCCAATCACGAGTGAGCGCACCCTGCCCCTATTTTGGAAGCTGCGGAGGGTGTGACCTTCAACACATGACGCTATCCGCGCAGCGTGATGCAAAGCTCGAAATGGTACGTGGAACTCTTCTTCGCCAAGGAAAAATACTACCGCAGAAAGGCGTGTCGCTAATTGGTGCGGAACTTCCCGGCCTGGGCTACCGAAATCGAATCGCACTCCATCTCGATACTGCAGGAGCGCTTGGATTCTATCGCGTCAAAAGCGGAACAGTGGTTCCAATTGAGCACTGTCTTATTGCATCGGAGAGAATCAATAGAGCATTAGCTCAATTTCGTCCCTTCGCGCAGAGATTATCGCGATACGTTGCTGCGATAGCATTTGAGGAGCACGGCGACACGGTCGTCGCAACACTCAAAATGCGCGAACAGGCAGATTTGCCCAACTCAATTAGAGAGGAGCTAGCGCTAGTATTCTCCGCGCTTAGGATTGAAAAAACTGGCCGCGTGCTTCGCGAAGCTCACGATGAGCTTGAGCATCCAGCCCGCAAATCTCACCAGGGTTCGTCGCGAGGCGAGCGAGATGCCTGTAAATCCGAAGGAATCTGCCGGAGCGAGGGCGGAGGCAGCCTAAAAGGCTATCGAGCACTCGCGACAAGGATTCCGCAGGAGTTACAGGTAGATCGCTCGTCGGAGCAGGACTCTGGTGAGATTTACGGGCTAGGCCACTTTGCTCAGGTAAATGAATCTGGCAACGATATTCTCCGGAACGAAATTTTTGAAGAGCTTCGATCAGCTTCTACGTTGACTGAATTTTACGCCGGAAGCGGAAATCTGTCGCTGAATCTCGCAAAAGCGGGTGTTCGAGTTCACGCGATCGAAGTCGATCCGATTCTTGTCGAGCAAGGGAGAAAATTTGCTTCGGCATCTGGCATTGAAGCTCACTTGAGTTTTTTTCAATCAAGCGCCGAGAAGTACATTAAAAACAATTCCGTCGCTGGCTGTGTATTGCTCGATCCGCCTCGCGCCGGAGCCAAAGAGCTGGCCAAGGCATTCGATCCGCTAAAGATTCCGCGTATCGTGTATGTTAGCTGTAATCTTCCGACCCTTACTCGCGATCTTATGAGCCTTTCTGCACGCGGCTTTGTAGTACAAAGCGTCAAGGTATTAGATATGTTTTCACAAACTCATCATGTCGAAACCATTACGCTATTACACGGACTCGGTGCTACGCCAAATTCTTAGAACCTGCGTAAAACATCTGATTTTTCGGCCTTCGTGAGCCAAGAGATAAAGCTTGGCCAAGTTCTGACGACAAAAGTTGCATGGCAACAGTTCTACTTATCGATGAGAGTCTCGATAGCGGTAGTATAATTTCGGATATTCTTGATAAGGCCGGCTACAACGTCGTGCTTACCATAGAGCCTGCACGTGCGCTCGAGCTGTGCTCGGACATCAATTTCGACGTTATTCTTTGTGACCTCTGTCTTCGCGAAAAGCCACATAAAAAGGCCGGCTCGCTACTTACCGGCATGGATACTCTTTGGCGATTAGTTGATCAGAACCCTAAGCTTCCAATAGTTGCAATGAGCAAGCACCTTGACCAAAGTACGCTTGAAGCGATTAAAAAACTTGGAGTCTTTGGCGCAGTTTCGCACCCCCTGGAGAGCCGAAATATTCTTGAAGTTGTCGAAGCGGCGCTTGTCCGTTATGAGCCGGCCGAGCGAGTGGCAATGTAGCGATTCAACGTACAGATAGCCAAACAAAGTCTTTGCCTGATAATGTTCCTTGATGACTACATTGCTGAAACGCCTCCTTGGAGGATTTGTCGTTGTTGCTCTGGTATCATACCTCCTCACTGCTGCCGCGCTCTATTTCGTCCAGGACTATCTTCTCTTTCCGGCGATTGCTTTCGACAAGGGCACTCCCTTTCCTCTGCCACCTCCCGGCATCGATAGATTTACGGCAAACACTGCCGACGGAGAGACGCTTGAGGTCTGGACCAATTGGAAGAGAGAGAAGCCAACAAATTTTGTAGCATTAATCTTCCACGGGAATGGCGAGACTGTAGCCGATAAGAACTTTCTCGGCTTTTTCGAGGAGCTGGGCGTCGGCGCGTTCACTTTTGACTACCGCGGCTTTGGCAAATCGAGCGGCTGGCCCAGCGAGGAGGGAATATATCTCGATGCAGATTCAGTGTGGCGAGCGGTTTCTACAATGACTGGTAGTAATGAAAAGCAGCTAATAATCCTTGGAAACTCGATTGGTAGCGGTCCCGCGGCGTACCTCGCAAAGAAACTAAGGCCCAAAGCGCTGATTCTTCTCGCCGGCTACTCAGATATACCATCGGTTGTCGAAACAATGCCGTTGCACGCACCATTTCGATTTCTCCTGCGCTACCGCTTCCCTACCTCTGAGTATCTGCAAGATTTATCCGATACATGCACGGTTCTCGCACACGGGATGCGCGATGCCACAATTCCGTTTAGCCATCTGGCGAAGCTCGAGTCAAGCATATCTTCCAAATACCAACCAAGGATTATCATTTCCGAGAGCGCCGGACATAATAATCTTTATTATGCGGTCAAAGACCGGCTCAAAGCCGCGACTATAGAGTGTTTGCGGGAAAACAGCTAACTAGTACGCTGTAACCAAAATAACTTATCTTTAGTCTCGGTCCTCACTCGGTGCCCTCCGAGTCTCTGTGGTTTATTTTTCTTAAAAAGACCACAGAGACACAGAGAACACCGAGATAGGGAGTAGTGAGAAAAGTTCGGTTACAGAGTACTAGCGCGCAGCCTTATTGAGCCGAGCTGCCGCCCAGAGCGCCTCTTCATCCGAAATATCGAAGTGAATCCCCACACGAAGGTAGTCGCCTCGTGGCGTCGGAAGATTCAAACGCTTCTCCGCCGGAATCGACTGATCGCTATAAAGGATCTTGCGGATAGTCGCCGGCTCTTTCGCCGTTACAAAGGAGAGAATTCCCGAACGCTCATGCTCCTCGAGCGGCACCCGTCGAAATAGCGTCGCATCAAGCCGAGAGAGAAACAGATCCTGAAGCCTCTTATTTTCCGTCCAAATTGATTCGATCGGGTATCGTCCCACGCCGTCCTCCTCAATAGCTCCGGCAAGCGCTGCCACGCAAATTTTAGGAAGCGAGCTATACTCCTCTTTTGAAGCATCTCGCTTGACCGTGTAGTTCAAATCTTCATACGCTGACTGTACTCGATGGTCTGGGCCATAAAGGCCAGGACGTAATACTTCCAGGTACTCCGAGCTTATGTACATAAGCCCCGACCCATTGAGACCACGAAGCCATTTCCAGCCGGAGGTTACGACTATATCAGCACCGCATTTTCTTGGGTGAATGGGTAGACAACCCGCGCTCTGCGCTGCATCCACCACAAAAAGTAAGCCATGTTTTTTACAGAGCACTCCAAGTGCTACAAGATCAATGGAATACCCGCTCGTGTATTGCACCTGACTTACCGCGATTGCTCGCGTCGTTGAGTCGATCGCTCGTTCGAAATCTTCAACAGTAACCTTGTGCGCGCGCCCTTCGAAAAGACTTCCCTGGACAAACTTTGCCCTGAGCGGCCACTCTTCGTGATCCGGGCGAGTCCACGGGAAAAGATTCGAGGGGTACTCTTTGTCATACACAAGGATAGTATCGCCCTTTTTCCAGCTCATTCCTAATGCGATGAGATTTAGTCCGTGTGCCACATTATCGATGTAGGCAATATTCTCTGGACCCGAATTGAAGAGCTTTGCGCCAGCTTTCCGCAACCGGTCATTACACTCCCTTATAAAGTTTTCTCGATACATCGAATCGCCGAAAAGGTGTTCGTGCTCAAGATCGATAATCGCTTGGTCGCGCGCCCCACGTGAAAGCTGCGATTTTCCACAATTCGCAAGCGGAATACCTTTCGTACGTGGAAAACGATCGGCACTCTTATCAAAGGTCACTGCTTCTGCATTCATACTGCTTACCTCTTACTTCTTATGTTACATGCAAATCTGTTTGATAGTGAAGATTGGACTCTTCCTGCTCCAAAGACTCCTCAACAAAATGCCTGAGGTGCGGGCCAAAAAGATTTGGTTCGAGCAGAAAGGCATCATGACCTTTATCCGAATGAACAGTGATATGCTGATAGAAAACTCCAGCTTGCTTCAAACAGAGCGCAAGCTCGACCTGCTGTTCGGGCCAGAAACAAACATCCGATTCGATGCTAAATATTAGATGGCGCTGCCCTCTGCATCGAGAAAGAAGTTCCTCCCCTTCTTCTAGCGCAAGGTCGCTCCGCAGATCAAAATGCTGCCAGGCCTCGATGTAGCGAAGATAGGTATTGGCGTCAAAACGGCGCACAAATTTCTCACCCTGGTGATACATGTACGACTCCACCTGATAGGCAAGCTGGTAAGAACGTCCCTGTATCTCAGGCTGCACGAGAGCAGCTTTGGCGCGGTCCGAAATAAGGTCCAAAGAAATGTAGTTTTTATGCGCAAGCATACGAGCCAGCGCCAATCCACGATCTGGCCTTTCATTTTCATAATAGTCTCCGCCCCTAAAATTATGGTCGGACTCAATTGCACAAATCTGCTCAAAATTCTGAATTCGTTGCAGGACGGGGACTCTCATTCCCGAAGCGATAGAGATTACTCTTTCAACTCTTTCCGGATAGCGCGCAGCAAGATTAAGTTCCAAAAGCCCGCCAAGGGAAGCGCCAATGGTGGCATGGAGCTTCTCGATGCCAAGATGCTCAAGTAAACGCACATGTGCATCCACGATATCGTTCGCACTGATGTGGGGAAACGAGCTTCCATAAGGTGCGCCGGTTGCGGGATTAATTGAAGCAGGGCCGGTGGACCCGTAGCAGCCACCAAGATTATTCGCGCATATTACAAAGAATCGTCGAGTATCGAGAAAGCGTTTAGGCCCGATAAATCCATCCCACCATCCCTTATGACACTCCTCTTTCCAGTACTCGCCGGCGGGCGCTACTGATGTATTGATACCGGCCGCATGCTGACTTCCACTCAATGCGTGAAAGAGAAAAATTGCATTATCCTTTTGGGCATTTAATGTGCCATAGGTTTCGTAGGCAATGGTTACCGGTCCGAAGTGCTGGCCACACTTAAGCACAAATGGATCACGTTCGGTTTTCGCAAAGGTAAAAAACTTACTTTCCACATTAACCATATCAACCTCCTATGCCTTTCTTAAGGCTCGCTTAAACACTTCAATCGTTGTTAAAACATCTTCGAGACCTACCGAAACTCGCACTAAATCAGGCGATACTCCGTAACTCGCCGCCCAGCGCTGCTCATTGAAGTGAGCCAAAAGAGTGTATGGGCAGGCTGTTGTAAAATCTGTACCAAGTCCCGGACATTTCGCGATGGAAAGTGCGTTGTAAAATCTCGCCGCGGAGGCAAGTCCTCCCTTCAAGACCAACGACAGTAGCCCCCCATATCCGCCCTCCGCGGTACGCGCGGCGAGGTAATTTTCTGGGGTAACAAATTTGGGATAATATACATTTGAGACTTTCGGATGATTCTTTAGAAACTCCGCGAGCTGCTCAGCATTCTTATTGATGATCGCCATACGCCGAGGAAAATCTCCAAGGTTTGAGAGAAGCACCCGCGCGTCTTCGCGCCAGAGCAATCCCCTTCGCGGATCGCGCATAATACGCGCATGAAACTGATCATAGAATGGCGACTCGCTGTTGAGAATAAGCGCTCCCGCGGCAACATTGCCCCTGCCCGAAACAAATTTTGTAAGGCTTGTAACGATAATATCGGCGTAGGGCCTACAGTCGATATTGTAGTAGCTACCAATTGTCTCATCGACAACCAGCGGTACCGCATGTGCCCGCAATAACTTTGAGAGCTCTGGCAGCGGTGGGCTCTGGAGCAGAGGATTACAGGGAAACTCGGTGAATACGTGTGAAATACGCCCCTTAGCGAGCCGAGTCCCAAGCGCGTCAAGGTCCGCAGTACCGCCCTCTCCAAATAGAATAGCTCCGTTTCCAAACTTCAACTGAAGTTTATAGGTATCAAGATAGGGGAATCCAAATTGCGCGCCAGTCGTTTCCTTGTCACGAGTTGGACAAACTAAAGAGCGCGCCAGATCGATCGCGGCCATGCCACTTGGAAAAAGATACACATCTCTCCCTGGAACTCGCGCAAGCTTACCGACAGCATCTGCGAGATCCTTCTGCACGGTAGCATTGCACTCCGCGCTAGATCTCGGCCGCGATACTTCTTCAGCAAGTCTTGATGAGACTATCCAGCCACAGTGCTGCCAAAAAGTCTTGGCAATTGATGCGGCACTCTCTGGAAAAACAACAGCGTGAATATCATACAAGCTTAAAGCGTGAATTCTCGCGGTGGATTGTTCATTGCGTTTCAAAAATCTCACACACTCGCGGGCCACTTGCAGCGAAGGCAGCGCAATCGCTCGCTCCCCCGGTTTAGCGAACTTACGTTCGCACAACTCAAAAAGCTTTCGTACAAACGGGTGATACACAAAGCGCGGGTAACCGCACTCAAGGGCACTGTGTACTGAGAGATCGCCCCTTTCGTACCCAACAACATCAGCCCACCGCGGCATGCTCACAGATACCGCGTGACGATCATTGGGTACCCGCTTGCCGAGCGCGGGAGCGGTTGTGGCCGCGATTTTTATTTTCTCTTGCTGCAACATCCAAGCTGTCTCATCACAGACGAGCAGAATCCAGATGTATGCAGTTACGTTGAAAAATGGGAGGAAGAGGCAAGACGCACGGATATACCTCACTCTCATCTTCCAGTTCCAAAAGAGGATTAGGTGCGAAACACCGCGTTATCTCTTTTGCTCTGCCGGAGTTGGCACCTTACAGCGGAAAAATTAATTTTCACCGCAGGCTGCCGAGGCTTCATCGGGCCGGTCCCTCTGCCTCTCTGGATAAGAGCTCATCAAATTGTGGTTATCAAGGTAAAGCACCAGGAGAGAAAGGTCAACAAAATAGGTTATTACCCCGTTTTCTCAGCACTTTTGCTTCCCCCAGTTACGCTGAAGCACCCTTTCCAAGAATCTACGACTTTCAACTTAGCTTTCTAAATTGAAGCTTATCGACCTCTTCAAATTACCGTTCTATGCGTTTCCGGCATTAGACACTCTCCTTGGATGCTGATGAAAGGCTTTCACAGCTATGCCTTTATTTTGCTCTACATTGCCCTAACTTGCTGTAAACAATAGATTTATCATTGGCAAACCGCTGTCTCAATAAAGCTCGCTACAACTTGGATAATCGCGACTCGCTATTGCATCTAATTAGGGCGAGAAAGGTATTATTGTCCTGCCGAAAGGCGCGGGAGCATGCACGCGATGAAGCGAACGATCACAACTAGGGAGAAAATCATTGAAGGCGAAGCGAAACAGCTATCCCCGCGCCGTTAACAAAGAGCTCATTCTGCCAATTGTGGACTCTGCCGTGTTGCAGACTCTTCTCGGCGAGCGCGACTGCAACCTAAAGATCATTGAGCGTGAACTCGACCTACAGATCGGCCGAGACGCACAGGGACTAGTAATCAGTGGTTCCGACGCAGAGGTTGACCTCGCTTTCGATCTACTACAGCAACTTCGAGCTCTCATTGAGAGAGGTGAGCCACTTTTTCAAGGTGATGTTCAGCGCGCAATCAAAATGCTCTCAAAGGATCGGCACACAAAGCTTGAAGAACTTTTTCGGGATCAGCTTCGGATCGCCGGGCGAAAGCAGAGCATCGTCCCAAAAACTTTTAAGCAAAAGCAGTATCTCGAATCAATCCGCAGCCATGACATGGTTTTCGGCATCGGCCCGGCCGGAACTGGCAAAACCTATCTCGCCATGGCTATGGCAGTTACTGCGCTCCTTAACAAAGAGGTAAAGAGAATTGTACTTTGCCGCCCCGCGGTCGAGGCCGGGGAGAAATTGGGATTTCTGCCGGGAGACATGGCAGAAAAGGTAAACCCGTACCTTCGCCCACTCTACGATGCGCTGCACGACATGGTTGAATTCGATCGCGCCAAAGAGATGGTCGAAAGGGGAGTGGTGGAGGTAGCTCCACTTGCCTTTATGCGGGGTCGCACGCTTTCAAATGCGTTCGTAATACTTGACGAAGCACAGAACACCACGCCGGTGCAGATGAAAATGTTTCTTACCCGGCTCGGTCATCATTCTAAATGCGTGATTACTGGTGACGACACGCAGATCGATCTTCCGCGTGGCACAATTTCCGGTCTTAATGATGCGGTAAGTAGGCTTCGAAGTGTAGATGGTCTGGCATTCGTGTATTTTTCCGACGAAGACGTAATCCGCCATCCGCTTGTAGCACGAATTGTGTCCGCATACGAAAAGCGGAAGGAACAGGAATAGAGCCGGTTTCTCATTATGGGATCGAAAAACGGTCTTACCGATAGAGCACGCCTGGTTCAGGGCGCTGGTTTTGCAATTCTCTCGGCGATCGTGGCCGAATTGATACTTAAGAGCTTTCTGCCACTTGAGCTCTCGTTCCTTGCTTCAATTGGGAGAGTCGTCCTTGTTTCGCTTTCGCTCTACGTTATCCATCGATTCGCGCTGGTTGGATTCAGAAGCTACCGACCCGGCACCAAAGACCTCACTACGCTGCTTCTTGTTGTGGTTGTCGGCATTGTACTCCTTGGCATGGGGCGCGTCATGGGCCTTAGCCTTGAAGGATACTTTAATAGCAGTAAATTTCTCGCGTCGGTGACACCAGAAGCATTTGAGTTTTCGATCCCCCTCGCCACCGGTGGCTTCATGCTTCAAGTCATTTTGGGAATGCAGTACGGCCTGGTATACGGACTATGTTTAACGATTGTTGTTGGCGTTTACTCACCTTCAGAGCTGCTACTTCTCATTCCGTATGTCTTAGTGTCCAATTGCATCGGCTGCTTAAGCCTTTCGCGTTTTCGCACGCGCACTGCGTATTTGAAAGCCGGCCTGAATGTATCTGTAGTCGCTGTGGTTTTCGTTCTTGCGACATTGCTTCTCAATCCTGGAATTCCTGGTGCCGAGGCCCTGGTTCGTATTATTGCCGCAGTTACCAATGGAATTCTTTGCGCCTTTATCGCTGCGGGGCTCACGCCAATGCTTGAGCATTTTGGGGGTTATGTCACAGACCTGCGATTAATTGAGATGGCAACTTTCGATCATCCGCTTCTCAAGGAGCTAAGCGTACAGTGTCCAGGCACCTGGAACCATTCGATGGTAATGGGGATGATGGTTGAAGCGGCTGCTGATTCAATCGGCGCAAATCCGATTGTAGCGCGGGTAGGCGCTTATTTTCACGATATTGGCAAAATGAAGAAGCCGCTCTATTTCGTAGAGAATCAGATAGGCGGTGAAAATCGCCATGATAAACTTAGCACTTCGATGTCCGCATTAATCATCCGCTCTCATGTAAAGGACGGGATCGAATTAGCGCACAAACATGCCGTTCCGCAAAACATTGAAGATATGATCCCGCAACACCACGGCACTTCGCGCATAGAGTTTTTTTACGAAAAGGCGCGAAATGAAACCGAGGAAGCTGGTGACGATCCAGATTCGGTTGATGTGACTCTGTACAGCTACCCGGGGCCTAAACCACAAACCAAAGAGGCCGGCATTCTCATGCTTGCTGATGGTATCGAGGCTGCAGCACGAACACTTAGTGAACCAAGCATTGATAGAATCCAGGGGCTCGTGCAGAAGATGATTAATAAGGTATTCGCAAGCGGAGAGCTTGATGAATGCGAGCTTACCCTGAAAGACCTCCATGCTATTGCCAAGTCCTTTACACGGGTATTAGGTGGAATCTATCATCAGCGTATCGAGTATGCCGAACCTGCCGAGAAAACAAACGAGAGAACGGTCGATGAAAACGCCGAGTCGTCCAAGGACGTGGAAGGTCGAGACACTTCTAAGACCAAAGATAAGGATGGCGAAGAGAGCGAAGATAACGAGAAAAATAAAGAAGATCTTAAGCGACTTGGACTGTAATCTTCCGCCGCATGAACGCGCGCCGACCGCGGCTTCAATAATTAGCGTTCTTTACACAAATGATGTCGAAATTCGCGCGCTTAATCGGCACTATCGAGGGAAAGATTACGCAACCGATGTACTTTCCTTCGGCGTGACAAATTCAGAGTACCTTGGCGACATTGTAATATCCATCGCTACCGCGAGAAAGCAAGCTCGCGCATATCGGGTAAGTTTTGATACTGAATTACTTCGGCTACTTATTCATGGAATTCTTCATCTTCATGGATTCGAGCATGAACGGGTTTCATCGCGAACTCGTCGGAGAATGCAATCGATTGAGGATCGACTTCTGTTCCAGTATTCCGACTAGAAGCGGTCTCATTTTTTCGTTGCTAATTACTGCACGCCCGATGGAAGATGAATCGCAATATTTTGGAGGCCCGATGTTTGAGAAACTATTAGGACCCTTTAAGAAGCCCGCCCCTAAGATTGAGGGATTACTTCCAAGTTTTGAGCCTACGGCGAGCGAAACCATTCTGTCACTACCACCTAATTTGGGAAAAGAAGCGATAGTGGCGATCCATTATTCACAGGCTGAGATGTACGATCTTGGGAATATAGGATTTATTGACCATTTTGTGCTTTTCGATCGAAAAACTCGAGTCGCAGTTGATGTAACAGCGCAAATTAAACAGGCCGAGCTGCTTTCACAAATGCCCAGAGGGTGTGTCGGCGTGGAGCAGTTTGTCGAGTTTTTGGAAGGAGTGATTTGTGGCGACATTACATTGACCCATGTCGGCGAGCAGGGTGGCGGCATTCCACAAGGTATCCGTCAATTCACTGTGACTCAAATTGCGCCAGAGCACTTTGAATTGGTTCGAGAGGCAATGAGCGACATGAAACTCAAGAGTGACGCCTTTAATGAATCAATTGATAAGATGGAAAGAATTTTGCCGACTGTGAAGGGAAATTTCGGAAACGCTGCTCACGCAGCTGAATAAGAGTTAGATTTCGATCAGCATTGGACACAAGAGCGCTCGATTCCCAATTTAAGGGCCAAATAAGGTTCGTAATATTCCTTCTGGCATTCACTATCGTGCCCGTCGTCGCTTCTGAGCCATCGACCTGGCACACGATACAGGCCGGCGTAGAGTATCGAAAAATCTCGGTGCAATCCGAATCTGAGTATGGCGACAATCTGCTCCATGTCGTGCGAATCGGTTCCGAAGCGAAATCGCTCCAGCTGGTTCTCGCGAAAGAGGACGACGGCAAGCGCCGCACTGCGGGCGAGTGGTGCAAAAGGAAATCTCTCGCCGTTGCAATCAACGCAGGAATGTTTCAATCCGATGGACTGAACAACGTTGGCTACATGAAGTCCTCGACAATGGTCCATAATCGACGCTGGAGCGACTATCAATCGGTATTACTTTTTAAGCCGATAACAAAGGGGTACCCGTTTGCTGAGCTTATTGATCGCGATCAGCCCCGCGCCGAGGAAAAGCTTACGCATTATGACGCAATAGTCCAGAACCTTCGTCTGCTGAAGTCGGATGCGCAAAATGTATGGACGAAGCAGCGTAAAGCATGGAGCGAGGCGGCGATAGCGGCGGACCAAAAAGGTAAGATACTTTTTTTGTTCTCACGGTCGCCATTTACTATGTGGAAATTTAACCAAATGATAACACAACTCGACCTAGATATTGTTCGAGCAATGCATGTCGAAGGTGGACCTGAGGCAAGCCTTTCTGTGCATGGTGCGGGCATTGATCTCGATCTTAGCGGAAGCTATGAAAGCGGTTTCTTCGAAGATGACAGCAATAGTGCGCAGTGGCCGATTCCGAACGTGATTGGAGCATTAAGAGAGGATTGAGATGCGTAAACGCTACATATTCGCTCTTCTCGCGCTACTTTTCGGATTAGCTGTCTTTCTTTGGCCTTCAAGTAATGAGAAACGGATTCGTGCGCTCCTGGATGAGGCAATTAGACTTACGCAGTTTAATGCTGCTGCGACACCGATTAAATGTAGAGTAAAAGCAAAAGATCTCGCTGCTCTCTTCGCCGAAACTATCGATTTTCAATATCAATATAAAGATGAAAGATATAATCGAAACGTTCAGCAGTCACAGATTACCGATTTTGCAACAATGGCCTGCGCTCGAATTGAACATGCCGAGAGCGGAGTAAGCAGGTTAGAAATTAGAATTGAATCCGGCAACAGCGCCAAGGCTGACCTATTCTTCGCAGCGACGTGGCGCGAGCAGGGGGATACAGAAGACTTCACGGCAGGCGAGCAGCTTACATTAAGCTTTGAAAAAATTGACGGCGAATGGAAAATCATCGCAGTAAAGAACTACCCACGAAGCTAACCTGGACTGAGTGCCATTTGAGATAAAGAGCCATACATATAGCGATTCTTTGTATTTTCCGTGCTTCTGCGCGTGCACAGTATGTTTTTCGGGCCTTTTTACCCACTCAAAACCGTGACGAGTCTCTATAACTTACTTGAATTCGTATATTGTATAGCCACGCCCGCTTCCCACTTCGACCCAATCCCTGCGCGGAGGTGCTGCTTCCTCATGGCGCGGAAGCGTGGACTTATTAAGGGCACACTTGGTGGGATGGAACCGCCGATCACGTATCGCATTTCTTCTACTTAACATCCTTCGAAGACTAAGTTGATTATTATGAGATTCAGTCTTGAGCTCGCTCATAAAACTTCTCCTAAATGCCTGCTGCGGTAATTACACTAAACAGATTCTATCATGCGGGAGGAGGCTTAGGCAGATAGTTTTGAAGTCTGACGCTACACCTATACGCTTAGTCGATGTGTCGCTTTTCAGATTTACCAAGCCCAGTCGGCGGCAACGGTAGATAGCCGCGCGCGCGAAGCACGCTATCGGCGCCCTGCTAAATGGTTATAATGAATACTGTATTCGGGGAGATACAATGAAGACACAAAAAATTTTGACATTATTTCTCTTCGCCTTATTTAATTGCTCGCTTCTTTCACATGCGGACTCTTCAGCAGTTCAAACCGAGTGGAAGAGCCGATTCGAGGCGGTAAATGAAGCCTGTGGCTTGAATTCCGGACAAACGCCAAATCGCGGACCGGCTTGCCAAAATGCGCAGCGAGCGCTGCAGAATTTTCAGGCGCAGCACGCATCTGAGGTAACGGCGATAACGCGAGAAAAAGATCTGCAGATTATAAGGCAGATTCAAACAGATTACGATCGCCAGTGTTCTCAAGATTCCTCAAGCAATAATTGCAAACACAAAAAAGCGCTTATTGAGCAGGCCAAAAAGAACGGGCTGATTGAATAATCAAAGAGCCTCTTCCAGCGATCGGCTAATCGCCAAACCTAGTACTCTGTAAACGAAATAACTTGTCCTTCCGCTCGGTCCTCCCTCTGTGACTCTGTGGTTTATTTTTCTAAGAAAAACCACAGAGTCACAGAGGGCACAGAGGTAGGAAAGTAAGAGTATTTCGTTCACAGAGTACTAGCGAGGCTTCGCCTCAGACCATCGAGCCAAGTTCTAGCAGCAGTGCCGCGAATCCTCGCTAGTCTGTGGTGTTTGGTTCGACTGCGGGCTCCTGCCCTCCGTCGAACCCGCTCCAAGCTACGTTTCGCGCTGGAAAGGCGCGAAACTCCGCGTCGCTCCAGGCGCTGCCGCGCCTGTCCGGCCCTCCTGGCCGGCTAGATTCCTTGGCTCCAGAATGCAACTCATTTGGTGCTAATTCCAAAAGCCAAGGAATCTAGAAGCCATCTGCTTCACTTTGAAGCGGTATTCTCATCACAAAAGCATGGCTTCGTTGACGTGAGTTTTCGAGATTACTTAGGTAGCCTAATAGGCTTGGGATCTCGCGAACCTTTCCAAAAGGGCGACTGCGATCGCCATTTATATAATTGCCATGCGCATCAATTGCGGTGAAATCAATAACCCTGCCCTGCTTGTCGTGGATCGGCTCCGCGACAAGCACGTTGTGATAGACTGAGATACTTCCGCGATAAGGGTGCCCGATGCAGCAGATATTTCCGGTCTTCAAGGCACTTATGTCTTTCCTATCTTTAGTGATAGTAGTAACCGGTTCAAGATAGGGCACCCAAAGATCTGACCGCCCACCTGGGAGCTTCAAGCCGTAATTCGAACGGGCGAAGTCCATCACCATACTCATGCAATCGCGTTTGACCCCATACGGCTGACCGACATACGAGCGCATCTTTTCAAGATCGCGGCGCTCTCGCGCGGAAAGCTGCGGAACTGCGAGCTCCTGCCCGATCTGTAAGCTCGCTGGCTTGTCGGCTGGGTTGGCTTCAAGCATCGAAGAAGTTCGGAGATGGTAAGCTTTGGCGATGCTCTCTAGAGTCTCACCCTTTGCCACCTGATGCCGAGCGGGATTGTCTCCCGGAATTGAAATTCGTTCTCCAATACGGACATTTTTCGGACTGAGGCTTGGATTAGCAGAAAGAAGATCTTCAAGCTTTACTCGATAGCGTGCGGCGATTGCGTAAAGAGTCTCACCACGAGAAACCTTGTGAAGCTGCGGCTCAAATTTCTGTGGCGGCGCGGACTCAGACTCGCGACGCGATGGGAGGAGAAGTTCGTCGCCGATTCTTAATTTCCTTGGATCAACTTGCGGATTTGCCTGGCGAAGTAGTGCCAGAGAAATTTTGTAGCGCTCTGCAATTTTAAAGAGAGAATCTCCTGGCACAATCTTGTGGCTGTGCTGCACCGCCCCGGGAAGATGGATTGGGGAGTCGATCTTCAGCGGTTTCTCAGGTTGTAGTTCCGGATTCGCTCTAAGCAAGACATCGAGTGGAACATTGGCTTTTCTAGCGATTGAGTAGAGCGTGTCACCGGGCTTCACCTGATAGACTGCGCCCTTAGAAGCGGCGGGGGCATTGCCTCTCTGGCCTTCATCAATGAAAGAATGGGCCGCGGGTGAAAAGCCTGGCGCGCTCCCCGACTTTACTATCGGGTCGTTTTGCGAAGTCGCAACCTGTTGTTTTGTCTTGCTAAATTCAGCCACAAATACGCTTACACCTGTTCTGCCATACCCCTATCCACCAATTAGAACAGTTTGCCTCACCGATCCGACAGATTCTCAAGCTTCGGCCTAAACGCAATTAGATTTCAAATTTTTAGGAGAAGACTACAATGCAAATTACTTTGGCCAAATCTCGACGAAATGAAGCTGCTCAAGTATGCGGTTTGGCGCCTGTCCCGCCATCTCAAGTAGTATCACTAAATCAGTCATTAGATCCTGAACGCAAAATATCAACTGCGCGCGGCCCCGCACGTGAAGGTTCAACCTTTCGACAAGACTGCGCGGGCTTTGCCGCGACCGTGTATGTTAACGCGGCAGCGTGCCTCACCCTTGCGAGCACTGCGATTTATCATTTCGTCCAGGGTGGGGTCGGGCATGTCCTTGCCGGGGTGGCCTCGGCATTTGCAACAGTTGTTGTTGGAAAGATCGCACTTAATGGAACATCGCGGGATAGACCGCTCGGGAAATAATGGCGAAGCGAAAGTAGAAGCGCCGCAGAGTCAAAACCGGAAAAAATTTTCTGCTACTTTTGTGAGCCCGCCCTGTTCAAAGTGGGGAACAGGGCGGGCCTTATGCCAATTTGTGCACACGGTGGTGGGCTGTCATGGGGAGCACGGAACGCCGGTAGACAATGTCCATTTGGAAGAAGTGTGCAC
The DNA here is from genome assembly GCA_964510065.1 of uncultured Bdellovibrionales bacterium. Classification (GTDB taxonomy): domain Bacteria; phylum Bdellovibrionota_C; class UBA2361; order UBA2361; family CAIXSY01; genus CAZEAC01. The sequence goes on from CAZEAC010000019.1 coordinate 24,858, forward strand.
GTGCTCAGGAGTCCATTGAATCGAGCAGGTGTCTACCGATGCTCCGTCCTTTTACTCGAGAAGGTAGCAATAAAACCGCTTGCACCCTAGTGCCACTCCCTGGGAACGAAATTCGTTTCCACAAGGGAGCCTGGGTGTGAAGATCGTCCACTCAGGGAACCTGGGGGTGAAAATCGCCCCCTCAGGGGGCCTGGGGGTGAAAATAAATAATTACCGAAATTCTAAAATCCTTTCCGACTCATGCGGCTCTTCAGCATCTCTACCTTCTTGGCAAAGCTACCGAAAAGCCAGGGGTCTTTCGCTCTTCCCAATTCAAATTTTAGGCAACAACTATTGCTATGATATCGTATCTACACTTTACAGCGAAGCGGGTTTCGCCATTCAGTGTCACTTATGTTGCAAGTAGGATTAGAATTCCGTTAATATTAAGGGATGCCGCACTTTTTTGAGCCATCGTCGTTGGCAAACAAACTTACCGAGCTACATGAGCGCATCAAAGCGCTGAGGGGGTTACTTTGACCTCGAGGGAAAGCAGGAACGTCTAAAGGAGATCGCCTCCCTTTCACAATCCACGGAACTCTGGAACGATGCTGATAAGGCGAAGGTCGTTATGAAGGAACGATCTGACCTGGAGCTAGTCGTGTCTCGACTTACCCTTCTCGACAAAAAGTACAACGATGCTGAAGCAACTCTTGAGCTCGGTAAGGAGTCCGGCGACCAGGAACTTCAGCATGAAGCGATCTCTGCAATCGGGGACCTAGAGCGAGAGATCGGCATCGACGAATTTAAGCTAAAGATGTGCGAGGAGTTTGATAAGAACAATGCGATCCTCGAGGTAAACAGCGGCTCGGGAGGGACCGAAGCACAGGACTGGGCTGAAATGCTGTTGCGTATGTATATAAGATGGGCCGAGCGCAAAGGCTTCACCTTAGAGGAGCTTGATTATCAAGCTGGCGAGGGCGCGGGAATTAAGAAGGCGACGCTCCTTGTTCAGGGCCCTTTCGTATACGGACATCTCCGCTCCGAGCAGGGAGTGCACCGGCTTGTGAGGATCTCGCCCTTTGATTCGAATGCAAGGCGCCACACCTCCTTTGCGTCTATCGCGGTGACTCCAGATATCGAAGAAGATATAAAAATTGATGTTGAAGAGAAGGACTTACGCATAGACACCTATCGCTCTTCCGGCGCCGGCGGTCAGCATGTTAATAAAACGGACTCAGCGGTAAGGCTCACCCATATTCCAACTGGAATTGTTGTTGCCTGCCAAAATGAACGCTCGCAGCATAAGAACCGTGACCGCGCGATGAAGATCCTTAAGGCAAAGCTCTATGAGCTGAAGCGCGCCGAGCAGGATGCACAAATGAAGCAGATTCAAGGCGAAAGAAAACAGATAGATTTCGGAAGCCAGATTCGGTCCTACGTAATGCAGCCCTATAAGCTAGTCAAAGATCTGCGCACCGATTGTGAAACCTCGGATGTAGATGCGGTCATGAACGGCGCTATTGATCCCTTTATTGAGGCCTATTTGATGCAAGGGACAGGAGGCCTCGCCGGCTCAAAATAAGATTCTTCCTGCCGATGCTATTCTTGGTATACTTGTGAGAAGTCCGAGCTTAGTACTCTCATTCCTCAATGAAAACCGACGAACTTAGGAAAGATCTTGAGCGATTGACCGTAGAGGGAAAGCTCCGCGAGCTTTTTGTCTCAACGCGCCGATCCGCGACTGAGGTAGAAAATCGCGGAAAAAGAGTTATTGATTTTACGAGCTGGGATTTCTTAGGCACTGGACATTCAGCACCGCTTCGGCGAGCTGTACAGCAATTTATTGAGCACAATGAGATTGCCCTGCCCTCCTCGCGCTTTAGTAGCGGAACCACAGAGGCGCATATTAATTGTGAGAAGCGGATCAGTCGCTTTTTCGGCGCTGAGTCAGCCTTACTTTTTTCATCGAGGAATCAGGCGCTGCTTTCCCTAGTAACGTCGATAGGATCGGAACGTGATACGTTCTTTGTTCATGAAAATTCACAAAGTGTAGTGCCTGACGCTGCCTATCTTGTAAACGCCCAGGTAGAGCCTTTCCGAGATTTTTCATCTCTTGAAAAGACGATCGAACGAAGCACGCTTGCTGGCAATCGCTATCTTGTACTTGAGGCTGTCTCTTCATTTTCAGGCGATCCGCTCGATTTTCAGCAGCTAGGCGACAAAGTTGCGCGATACGGCTTGCAACTGATTATTGATGAGAGCGCCTCATTGGGAGTGCTTGGCGCACGTGGCGCCGGCGGAACGGAGATCTTGAGTGATCTTACCAAGAAGCCCGCATCGCTGAATGTTTTCGCCGGAGTCGTGGACTTTTCACGCTGCGCGGGTAGTTTTGGAGCGGCTGTTTTCGGATCAGCGATTCTCGTTACCTACCTCTTGCAATACTCGCGGGTTTCAAAGCAGGAAATTCCGCTCCCCTCCCCTTTCGCAGTCGCAACGGAAAAAGCTCTCGACATGATTGAACTTGCATTTCTCGAAAGAGAGATGGTTTGTGCAAAGGCACATCGTCTGAAAAAGATGCTGCCCCGGCGCAGCTTACTCACGAAGCTTGAATCGCAAAGCCCGGTGGTCGTACTCAGCCTCAAAAACATCAGAATTGGTAGCGAACTCTGCAATGCCCTTTTTTCTAAAGGTTTTCTTGTCGAGCTACTCGCCGGCGGTCAACACCTTCAGGAGAGCTCGCTAGTACGAATCCTCCTTACCTCGCAACACAGCGATAAAGAAGTAGAAGAGCTCGGTCGTGCGCTTATCGAGGTCCTCGCAGCAATTGAAAAAGAGTAATTACTCATTAACCCCGGGTATTCTTTCCCGCACTCTGTGACCTCTGTGTCTCTGTGGTTTTAAAATATTTAAACCACAGAGACACAGAGGTCACAGAGTGCGAAAAAAGCCACCCACACTTAATGAGTAGTTACGAAAAAGACAGGCATACGCGCGCAATTGTCAGCAAAGTTCTACTCAGGCGAATTAATCAATCAAGATGTTCGAGTGCAGCACCGCTTGCTGCTGACGCGTAATACGATCACGAGGAAAGTACTCACGTGGCTGATTAAATTCGTCGGAGTCACGGTTCTTACGGAGCGGCGCAGGAAACATGATATTTTCGGCCACATCTCTCTCTTCACGGCAATCTGTAACAGTCACACAGCTATTTGTGTCGGATAAAAGGTCCGAAGAAGTGACAGTGTTACCGCTATTAAGCTCAACGATATGAGTTAGACCCAAATAATGCGCCGCGAGCTGCGAGAATTCCTCTGCGGCAAGCCTCACTTCATCATTATGCTGCACGGTCGCCCCTATTCCGCCGAAATCAAAACGTCCATCTCGGCCGGTTACGCTCAGGATCGATAGCGCGACTACGCTCTTGGCAGTTGAAGTTGCCGGACCCGGCGTTGCGCCGGCAATGCCGAAAAGATCTTCACTTCTACTATCCGCAGCAACATCACTTGCCACAACGACATTAAGTGCCCCACTTCGCCGCCCGCTTATCAAGTCAGCGTAATAGGCATTGGCGCTTCTTGGATCTGGAACTTGCGCCGGTCCACTAACGCTATACCATTTTACATCGAGCTCAAGATTTGCGCGGGCGTAAATCTGTTTCCAAATTCCAACTGCGCTTTCGAGGCCGTCACGAAGCGGCTCGGAGTCGCCTACTGGACCGACTAAAATCATGTTTACGCGGAGCACGCCAGAGGAACCGCCACCTCCCGCTCTAGTCACAAAATCAATTGTAATTCTCTGGTTGCCAAGGATTGCCCCATTTGAGGCATTTGTCCGGAGCGTAATAGTATAGTCTCCTGCGGAAAGCGGCACACCGAGAAGCGGGGCTGCAAAAGTGAGCGGTGACACCTGCGGCGTTAAGGCTCCTGTAAGAAGCTTGCTACTTGTTGGTTCAACTATTGTATTCCCGCTTGGCTCAGTAACTGACGAAAGGCTAAGAAGACCAGTGGCGGAGTGGGCAACTATTTGAAAGGAAGAAACTCCGGGTTTCACGGACAAGTTAAAGCTAGCAACCCCTGCAGAATTTGAGTCGACTTCAAACGATTCAATCTGAAGATCAAGATCTCCAAGGCTCCCTTCGTCCCCTCCCCCGCGTGCGCCACTATCCGTACAACCAGCTAATATTACTATATAAAATGCAACAGAAAGCGCCCTTAACATCTTTTTTTCCATCTTTACCGCAAAATATGTTAGAAACTCGAGAGTCATTAATACTATAGGTCATCGTTCTAGTCTAACTTCGGTAGCAACTACAGAGCTCGAACAATTTTGGCGCACGTTAGATTGCGATGTAACTTAGTAAGAGCATTGCTAGTCGCAAGCCTTTAAAGTGTTCCACGTGGAACACTTTAAATCTATTTGTCATGGCAGACATATGGCCGCATCGAAAATGTTCCACGTGGAACATTTTCGATACTGTTGAAAATTAAGAGGCCGTGGTACCAATATGCACAATGCATACAATTGCCATAGCAAATCAGAAAGGTGGAGTAGGGAAGACAACCTCAGCCATCAATATTAGCACTGAACTTGCGCTGCTCGGACGTAGAGTATTGCTTATCGACCTAGATCCGCAGGGCAACGCAACGAGTGGCTTATCTATCCCATTTGCAGAGGAGGGAGCCGACCTTTACGATGTATTCTTCGGCAAGATCCAACTCGAATCAGTAATAAGAGAGAGTCAGATTGAACGGCTATACGTTGCACCAGCGTCATCGGATCTGGTGGGGATAGAGATCGAGCTTGGCAAGAAGCCGGGTAGGGAACTTATCCTTCGCTCTGAGATTGCCCTCATCAAGGAGAAGTTCGACTACGTAATCATCGATTGCCCACCATCCTCTGGCCTACTTACTCTAAACGCACTCGGCGCTGCCAACGGAGTCCTCATACCACTTCAGGCAGAGTATTACGCTCTCGAGGGCATCTCAGCGCTCACAAGAACAATTGACTTTGTAAAGCAGACATTCAACCCAGAGCTTTCAGTTCTGGGGGTCTTCGTTACCATGTACATAGCTAGAACAAATCTTTCAATGCAGGTCGAACAGGAAGCGCGAAGCTTCTTCGGTGACATTTTTATAGGAGTGAGAGTACCAAGAAGCGTCAAAATCGCTGAGAGTCCTAGCCATGGAAAACCACTCTCGGTATACGATCCTGGGTCGCCAGGAGCTAAAGCATTTAGAGCAATAGCGATGGAGCTTGACGTTCGTTGCAACACCGAACTCAAAACGGAGACAGCGGTCGCGAATGGATAGGCCTAATTATTTAAACCTAGAAATGTTCCACGTGGAACATTTCTAGAGACAGCGAGGTTTAAACAAATTAAACAAACTTAACAACTTGAGAATATGGAAGCAAAGAAACCAAGACAGGCACTAGGAAGGGGACTAAGCGCACTCGTATCAGCAGCCCCTCAAATAAATAAAACAGAGGTTCCGTGGAACGCCGTGGAACATTCCAAGGGCCCCGCCGACGCCGCCAACAGCGTCAACCAAATAGAGATAGAAAGCATACGGACAAACCCCACTCAACCAAGGCAGGAATTCAACCAGGCCGAACTCGCCGAACTTTCCGAATCAATACGCACCAAAGGCGTACTCCAGCCGATTCTCGTTCGCCCTATAAAAAAGACCGACTCCGGACAAAGCTTCGAAGTAGTCGCCGGAGAGCGCCGATGGCGCGCATCAAAACTTGCCGGCCTCAGGACAATTCCAGCACTGATAAAGGAGCTTACCGATCGTGAGACATTAGAGATTGCGATAGTAGAAAACATCCAACGCGCACAACTCTCGCCGATCGAAGAAGCCCAGGCATATCAACGTTTAATAAGCGAATTTGGCTTAAGTCAGGTCGAGGTCGCCGAACGGGTCGGAAAAGAGCGTGCCACAGTGGCAAACTTTCTAAGGCTTCTAAAGCTCCCGAATGAGGTTATCGAACTCATTAAAGCCGGCTCGCTTTCAATGGGCCACGCCAAGGTTCTCTTGGGAATCAAGGAGCCGAGTGCACAAACAAGCCTTGCACGAAAAACAATAAAAGAATCGCTGTCTGTACGTGCTCTCGAGGCAATCGTTGCACGCGTCGTCGTGCTCGATGCGGGAAAGCGCCCCGCAACTCAGCAAAGCACCGAAACCTCTGATAAAACTGCGGAACTAGCATTCCCTGCAGTCGTCGACAAAATCAGGAACATGCTCGGCACCAAGGTACTAATCAAACACCACGCCTCCGGCCGCGGTCGAATCGAAATCGAGTATTTTTCAGAATCTGAGCTCGACCGAATTGTCGAGCAGATTTGTCGCTAAGCATCCAGCATTATTTACTTTTATTGCCTCGTTACAATTGACTTCCAGAGCCCAAACAGGCTAAATCAAGCTGTCGCTAAACCGCACTCGCAGAAGCACCCAGCTGCCTCCTTTTGGCTGCCCCACTTTGCGCGCGGCTGGGCGAACAAACTCGAATTAAGAAGGAGCAAGAATGTCTTTCGGAAAATCATCAAAGGACGAGACCAGCACTATCCCAAATGGCTCTACAAGTTCTGTATTAGCGCCATCAACTAAACCCGAAGCTTTTCTTGGAAAGGGATGTAAAGTTGTAGGCACTTTGACTTTCGCCGGGCCTGTTGAAATTGAAGGCACTATCGAAGGCGAGATCATCGCTCAAGACAGACTTACGATCGGCGAGACGGCTTCAATCAAAGGAAAGGTATCTGGCAGTGAGATCACCGTCAAAGGCGAGGTGCATGGTGACATCGTCGCCTCGAAGAAGCTTTCGCTAAAGCGCCCAGCTCGAATCAATGGAAATATTGCCAGCGCAATGTTGAGCGTGGAGGAGGGGGTAAGCTTCGAGGGGAAATGTTCAATGAACATTACTGGGCAGAGCGGATCCGGATTGAGCAAAGGTAGCGAGCAGCGCGGTGCGACATTAGTGTCGATCTCCGAAAAGGTTGCTTAGTTATTAGTTGCCTAGGTATTTGTTGGCATAAGAATTTTTACTTCCTTAGAGAGATAGGGGATAAATAAAGTGTCTGAGAATAGACGCGCTCAAGAGATCTATATTTACTAAACTATTATGCCGAGCACCTACGAGAAAATTCTTCAGTTCGTCGATCTAAAACCGATCGATGTGCCCATGATCGCAATTTGCGCAGTACTCTTTGTGCTACTTTGGAGATATCTCGCCAGAGTTCTCTTCGTACCATATCTCGAGGTCGTCGAATCGCGTGAAGCAAAAACCACAGGCGCTGTCGATACGGTTCGCGACATACGGACAAGGTGCGCGACGCTTAATCAAGAAATTGATTCACGTTTAAATGAAGCGCGCGTTACCGCAATGCAAAAGAAAATCTCCGCTCTCAACAAAGCCAAACAGGAATCAGCGAAGATAGTCGAGCGCGCACAAGCAGCAGCCGATGAACTTCTGCATAAAGCTCGGCTCGAGCAGGAACAGAACATTAAGCAGGTGCGCTCCGAACTTTTACAAAAAGTTGAAGCGCTCACCACAGAAGTCGTGCAGCGTGCTGCCCAGCCACTCCGTCCTGCGGCAACTCATAAAGTGCTTCAAGTTGCGCTCTTTTGCGGCGTTACATTCCTCCAATTTTTGGCTCCTGCACTTTCGATTGCAGCTGAAGATCATGGTACAGGCCATGAAGCATCAGGATTCTCTTCGCTTATTCCATTTATAGTAAATTTCTCTGCCTACTGCGTCGTACTGTTCATTTTCGTCTTAAGGCCGCAGTCAATAAAATTCTGGGCGTCTCGCGTGCGATCAATACGCGAGGCGGTAGCACGATCGACTGGCGAACTTACCACGGCCAAAGCTGAGCTTCGAAAGGTAGAGGCTCGGCACGCTTCGCTCGGAGAGCAGATTGAAAGTCTCAGCGCAAAGGTCGCACAAGAAACTGAAAATGAAGTACTAAGGGTGCTTGAAGAAGCTCGTGACCAGGCCGAGGGAATTGCCACACAATCAAAAATGATGCTTGAGTCCGAGCGGCGCTCGCGAGAAGCGCAGCTCCGTCGCGAGGTTGCCGAGGAAGTTCTTTCGCGCGCGCGAGATAAAATTCAAAAAGACACTACACTTGAAAACGACCGTGCGAGACGCGAAGCTTCAGTAGCGGGAATGCCAGCATTAGCGCAGGAAGCGTTGGAGAAAGGTGCACTGCAGGGATAAAGAGGGATTGGGAGCTAACTCATGGCTAAGATAGAAGGAAAGGTTGCAAGGCGTTATGCCAGAGCGCTATTTGAGCTTACCCAGCCCGCTCGCTTTGACGCGCGTCGCGATGCGCTTGATGGACTTTCGAAAGTATGGCTTGAAAACTCTTCGCTGCGTAACACGCTCAATAACCCGGGAATCCCGCTAGCACAGCGTGAGGCAGCCCTTCGTGACATAGGCGCGAAACTTATCCCTGGGGATTCCGAGTTTGCAAATTTTCTATCAATTTTACTTTCCGGTGGAAGGCTTCCCTGTCTTCCTCAGGTTGCAAAGCTTTATTCGGCGCTCGTAGACTCGGCGAAAAAGCTCCTTGCGCTCGAGATTTATTCGGCCTTTGACCTCCCGGCCTCTGAAAAAGAAGCACTTGAAGCAAAGATCCGTGCTCAGTTGAATCAAGGGCAGTTGAGCCAAATACAATGCGGAAACTCAGCGACATTTTCCTGGAAAGTAGATCCCGATTTGCTTGGTGGACTTTTAGTAAAGGCTGGTGACTGCGAGCTTGATAGCTCAGTGCGAAGCACCCTCGAAAAAATTCGTCAGCAGGTACTTGGAGCATAGTAAAGATTTTTAATAGGTAATTGAGAGATTAGTCATGGCTATCAATGCAGATGAAATAAGTCAGATTCTAAAGCAGCGTATCACACAGGCGGGGACCGCACAGGAGCTAAGTGAAACCGGTACAGTGCTCTCGGTTGGAGACGGCGTGGCGCGCGCACATGGCCTTGCGCGGGTAGCACAGGGAGAGCTCGTTGAGTTTCAGAGCGGGGTCGCCGGCATTGCGCTTAATCTCGAAGAGGACAATGTCGGTATCGTGTTAATGGGTGAATCGACCTTAGTGCACGAAGGCGACAGCGTGAAGCGAACCGGTCGTATCGCCGAAGTTCCGGTCGGTGAAGCGCTTATCGGCAGGGTTGTCGACGCACTTGGTAACCCCATCGATGGCCTTGGTGAGATCAAAACCACAGAAAGTCGCCGTCTTGAAATTAAGGCTCCAGGTATCGTTAAGAGAAAATCGGTGCACGAGCCAATGCAGACCGGACTCAAGGCAATTGATTCCATGACACCGGTCGGGCGCGGCCAACGCGAACTCATCATTGGCGATAAGAAGACTGGCAAAACTGCAGTAGCCATCGATACGATCATAAATCAAAAGGGGAATGGAGTTATCTGTATCTACGTCGCAATCGGGCAAAAGCGATCCTCGGTCGCTCAGGTCGTAGAAAAGTTGAAAGAGAATGGCGCCATGGGCCACACCATTGTAGTAGCCGCCACTGCCTCTGAACCCGCCCCGCTAGCGTACCTCGCACCCTTTACTGGTTGTGCGATGGGCGAATATTTCATGTGGAAAGGCAAGCATGCATTGATCGTTTATGATGATCTGAGCAAGCATGCGACCGCCTACCGTAGTGTCTCCCTGCTTTTGCGCCGCCCGCCGGGCCGCGAAGCTTATCCAGGTGATGTATTTTATCTACACTCGCGACTCCTTGAGCGCGCAGCCAAACTTGACGACCCCCTTGGGGCCGGCTCATTAACTGCGCTTCCGGTCATTGAAACGCTTGAAGGCGACGTGTCGGCTTACATTCCGACCAACGTTATCTCGATCACAGACGGTCAAATATATCTAGAAGCGGACCTCTTTAATTCCGGCATACGTCCGGCGGTAAACGTCGGACTTTCGGTGTCTCGAGTCGGAGGTGCGGCGCAGATTAAAGCGATGAAGAAAGTCGCTGGAACGCTGCGCTTGGACTTAGCGCAGTACCGCGAAAAGCAGGCATTTGCACAGTTCGGATCGGATCTCGATGCTGCAACCCGCGCGCAGTTGGCCCGCGGTGAGAGGCTCGTTGAAATTTTGAAGCAGGAACAGTACAAGCCGATGCCAGTCGAAATGCAGGTGCTTTCAATTCTTGCCGTCAACTTAGGCTTCACCGACAAGCTTCAAATTGCGCAGGTTCGACCGTTTGAAGCGGCGCTCCATGAGCACTTATTGAGTTCGCATAAGGACATTGTCGAGACGATTCGCACAAAACGCGAGATCGACAAGGAGCTCGAAAAGAAAATCTCGCAGATTATGGCTAGCTTCCTTGAGGGATTCCTTGCCGGTTCGCTCGGGACAGACGCTGGTAGTAATGGACACAAGGGTGCTGCGCCAAAAGCGAGCTCTCATACCGCGCACGCGGCAGCCTAAGGTAAAACAAGATGGCCGGCGTAAAGGAAATCAGGATTCGTCTTAACTCGGTAAAAAACACCAAGAAGATTACCTACGCAATGAAGCTTGTCTCTGCTGCCAAGCTTAGGAAAGCGCAGGAATCGGTGCTAAACGCCAGAGTGTATAACGACGCATTAAAAAAGATGCTCGCCGAACTTTTGGCGGAAATGGGTGGCGCAAGCTTCTCCCATCCCCTCCTCGAGAGGCACTCTGAGGTGAAGAAGGTGACTGTCGTAGTTGCTGGTGGAAGCCGTGGGCTATGCGGTGGATACAACACGAACGTAAATAAGAAAGTTGAGAGCACCTACCGAGAGATCGCACAGCGTTATCCAAATGCCATAATCGACGCAATACTAGTTGGCAAGAAGCCTGCTGAGTACTTTCGTCGAGTCAAAAAAAGCTACTCAAAGTCATACGAAGAGCTGCCTGAAGATGCAAATCTGTGGCCAGACGAGGAGATCTGTAAGCAGCTCGTCGAAGCCTATACAAGTGGCGCGACCGACGAAGTGATTCTCATCTCTACGCGCTTCCGCTCGGCACTTTCAATGTCGGTCACTACTGAACAGCTTCTGCCACTTGAGGCCGACGCAAAAACCGAAACCTCCGAGAGCGCGCCCGCCCTGGTCACCGGCGTGACACTTTTTGAGCCTAGCGTGAAAGAGGTTTGGGGAGGAATTCTTCCGCGTATCATGCGCTCGCAGATTCGCCAGGCATTCCTTGATGCCAAAGCCTCCGAACAGGGAAGCCGCATGACCGCGATGGACAATGCGACAAAAAATGCAGGCGATCTAATTCAGGCTTTGCAGCTTAAATTCAACAAAGTACGTCAGGGCAGAATTACCGCCGAACTTCTAGATATTATCGGTGGCGCTGAAGCGTTGAATTAAGTTTTCGATTTAAGGAGAAGGATATGAGCAATAAGCAGAACACAGTGGGCCTTAAGGGCAAAGTAGCGCAAGTATTAGGCGCCGTTATGGATGTTGAGTTTCCAAAGGGCGCGGGCATTCCGAATATCTATGACGCTCTTCTTACTACCAATCCCTCAATCGATGATAAACCAAACAATTTGACGCTCGAAGTCGCACAGCATCTCGGTGATAACTTGGTGCGTTGTGTTGCAATGGATTCGGCGGAAGGTCTTGTCCGTGGACAAGAGGTAGTGAGCACGGGATCGCCGATCTCGGTTCCGGTTGGACCAAAAACATTGGGCCGAATCATGGACGTTGTTGGGCGCCCCGTCGATGAGAAGGGCCCAATTGCAACTGACACTCGCTGGCCGATTCACCGCCCCTCGCCAAGCTTCGAAGATCAGGCGACTCAGAAAGAGATTTTGGAGACGGGCATCAAGGTTATCGATCTTCTCGCGCCCTATGTAAAAGGTGGAAAGATAGGTCTCTTCGGCGGCGCCGGAGTCGGCAAAACCGTTATTATCATGGAGCTCATTAACAATATCGCCAAGGCACACGGTGGGTACTCAGTATTCGGTGGCGTAGGCGAGCGTACCCGCGAAGGAAACGATCTTTGGCATGAAATGATGGATGCCAAAGTTGGCAATCAAACTGTTTTGGATAAAGCCTGTCTTGTGTATGGACAGATGAACGAACCGCCAGGCGCGCGCTTTCGAGTAGGTCTTACCGCGCTTACCACCGCGGAATATTTCCGCGACGAAGAGGGCAGGGACGTGCTTCTCTTTATCGATAATATTTTCCGATTCTTGCAAGCTGGCTCAGAAGTGTCCTCGCTGCTTGGCCGTTTGCCAAGTGCCGTAGGCTATCAGCCAACACTTGCTACTGACATGGGCCAGCTCCAAGAGCGCATCACGTCGACGAAGAAGGGCTCGATCACCTCGGTACAGGCCGTATACGTACCGGCGGACGATTATACCGATCCTGCTCCAGCCACGACGTTTGCGCACCTAGACGCGACAACCGAGCTTTCGCGCGCAATCGCCGAGAAGGGTATCTATCCTGCGGTAAATCCGTTGACCTCAACCTCAACAATTCTTGAGCCGGCGATTGTTGGAGAAGAGCACTACCAAGTTGCCCGAAAAGTGCAGCAGACTTTGCAGCGCTACAAAGAGCTTCAAGACATTATTGCAATTCTCGGAATGGACGAGCTTTCAGAAGGCGATAAGCTTACCGTGGCGCGAGCCCGTAAGATTGAGCGCTTTCTCTCGCAACCTTTCCATGTCGCAGAAACTTTCACTGGAACGCCCGGTGTGTATGTTAAGCTAGAGGATAACATTCGTGGATTCGGTGAGCTCGTTGATGGCAAGCACGACGATCTTCCCGAGCAGGCCTTTTACATGGTCGGCACAATTGAGGATGCACGTGCTAAGGCCGAAAAATTGGCACGTGAGTTTGCACAGCAGCAGGCAGCGTAAGGGAATAAGCAATGGCAGCTTCAGAAGGCTTTAGAGTAAGAGTTCTCACCCCCGCGGGGCTCGCGCTTGAAGAGCGCGCATCATCGGCGAAAGTGCCGACGGCCGATGGCGAGATTGGAGTCCTCCCGCAGCATACCAAGTACTCGGCAGTGCTAGGGGAGGGGATTCTTGAGCTGGTGACAATTCCCTCAGGAGAGACCAAGAAGCTTACCATTCATGGTGGGCTTACTCATTTTGCGGCGGATACGCTTACAGTTTTAGCGGATAGAATTGATCTGTAATTAATTTCGACTTTTTATGCGCGCCTCCGGTCAGGAAGATCGTTGATGAGCTTGAGCGCAAGCTGCGGTGTGCTATTGGCCTGCGCGAGAATGGCCACGCCGACTTGTTGTAGGATTTGTGAACGCACGAGCTTAGCGGCCTCTTCGGCAACATCGGCCGAGACAATGCGCTGATTTGCGCTTGTATAGCTTTCACGAGTAGCCTCGAGATTGTTAAGTGCGATCGACAAACGGCTTTCACTGGATCCAAGCTTTCCGATTTCACCAAGCACACGGTCTTGCACCTCTGTCACCGCTTCAATGGCATCGAGTGCACCCTGGCGGGTCGTTATGTCAAAGTAGGGCATTATAGTGCGGCGCTGCCCAACGCCGAAACCAACTGTGAATGTGGCTCCGCTCGTGCCGGTAGCGAAATCCACCGCTCCGTCGCTGTTGAAATCTCCAAACGCAAACTCACGAGCCAGATTCGCAGCCGAAGACGAGACTGCCGCTGCAAATGTTCCATCGGAATTGCCAATCAGGGTACTGACAATATTTCCCGCAGAATGCCCATTAAAAAGGTCCAATACGCCATCGCCGTTCAGGTCTACAGTTCGGAGATAGTTCGAAGATCCACTCACGGTGTCAGTGTAATCAGATTGCTGACGGAGCGTGCCGTCGCTATTTGCGAGGCGAATTGAAATTGTGCCGGTGGGAGAGCTGGAAAGCGCTACATCGGAATATCCGTCACGGTTAAAGTCGCCGACTTGGACGCGCCCATCGTTCGCGTAATCTGTACGTGTAAATCCTCCCGAGCGTTGCCCCAAAAGAACCGATGTCCCAAGTCCGAGCACACTCGATGTCACAATGTCAAAGTATCCATCCCCGTTGAGATCGCCGACGTCAACAGTGCTTCCGACAATGGCATCGAGCGCGTTTGAAACTGAAAATGTGCCATCGCCATTTCCGACTGCTAGGTACGGAACCGAGGCGGAATTGTTCACGTAAACCAAGTCGACTTTGCCATCGTTAGTCACATCGATAACTTTAAGGTCGCTGGCGGTTTGCGGCAACGTATAGCTTATCGACGTAGAAAAGGTTCCGTTACCAAACCCCAACGACACGTGATACTGTCCGCCGTTTCCGCCCGTTATAACGTCAAGATTGCCATCGTTATTCACATCGACGAGGTCGGCCTGTCGCGGATTCGAGTTGCCTGTCCACGATGTGGGAGCAAGAAAGGTTCCGTCTCCATTTCCGGAATAGTATTGAAAAAAGCCCGCGCCCGAGCCGCCAATAACAACATCTGTGGTTCCATTGTGGTCCACGTCACCTGCAGATATTCCCCACGCAGAACCGGAATTTGCGATCGCTGAGACCGGCGCGAACGTGCCAGTGCCGACGTTATGACCCAAGCTCTCGTTGAAACCGAGCCCGATGGATCCATTCAAGCCATATCCGGTTTGAACGAGAAGTGACGTAAAGTTCGGATCGAGAAGCCTCAAATCATTAAATTCCACGCTCCCGATGATTCGATTGAATTCGTCGGTGAGAGCCTTTGATTCAAGGAATAGCGCGTGTCGCTGTGCGCCCGAAAACGATCCGTTCGCAGATTGTGTCGCGAGCTCGCGCTGACGAATGGTGATAGAGCTAAGCTGATCGAGTGCGCCGCCCGCGATATTGATTAAGCTTACCGCGTCGTTGATGTTTCTAATTCCCTGGGTGAAAACTCGCGAGTCGGTGGCGAGACTCGAGGAGAGAGCAAGACCTGCCGCGTCGTCACCGGCGCGATTGATGCGCAAGCCGGACGACAGCCGTTCGAAAGACTTCGACGCGAGCGATGAGCTCTGGTCGAGATTCCTTCCCGCAATGAGCGAGGCAGTGCTGCGAGTAAGCGTAATTGCCAAATCCACTCCGTGGAAAAAGTACACGTCGGGAAATCCTTTCCCGGCACACATAAAATCGGTGAAAAATGTAGTGTTGCAAACGATCTAGCGCTCTTTTTAATTTGCACCTGACAAGTTTTTCACTTCTGTGAATGGTCGTTCAGAGCCATTAAAGTAGTGCTGAGTTAAGATTTTTACTTATGGCGAAAAGAGATCAGGTGTACGCATCGGAGTATTTCGTAGACCGGCGTCTGATCTTACGCAAATTCCCGAGAAAACCATTGGCTAATCGAGTTTGGCCGGTAGAGGATACACTAGGCGTTGTACCCGATCTTGGTCGCCCCTTTTGCTTATTGCATCTTTTTGCTCAAGTGTCGGAAGTTGCGAATACTGCGATGACGCGGTTGGGGCGAGGAGCAACGAAGTCATAAGAAAGAGTTGATCTGTAGTCGGTCTGTGCCCAAACTACAGAAACTAGTTGCACAAAAAAATATTCTCTAGCTTCTAAGCTCCGATCGATGAAAGGAGTACTGTCCGCGAACCCCAATCCATGATATTTCAGCTTTATGTCTCCACGTTTCTGGCTTGCTCTTGCTAGCATAACGCTCCCCGCAGCACCTGCGTTTGCTTGTATTTGGCCGGAATATGGGATCGATCCGCGAGTCAAGCTCTTACACCTGCTCACTTCTACTTCTTGGATACTCCTCGCCTCTGCGAGCGTCTTCTTTTATGATAAGAATCCGCCGCTTCAAACTCGCCTCGTTAAGACACTCGCCTTTTCGTTGATTGTGCTGGCCTCTCTACTTCTTCTCGTTGTAAAGCGGTGGAAGGTAACTTTTGAAAAAGAAATTGTAATTCCAGCCACGGTCCCCTTTTCCATGGAACCATTTTTCTACTATGTCGCACTTGTAATCGCAGTTTTCGTTGCCTTCAAATTTGGTGCAATGAAGAAATCGCGAGCAAACGTCATTGCAGGAATCAGTGTCGCAATTCCGGTTGTATACTATTCAGCTGCATTCGTCTTGACCGGTGTGCTTGGTACAGCAACGATCCTCGAGGGGAAAGCTGGGTTCTCGGATGCTCCGTGGGTTCAGGACGAGCAGCAGGAGCGCAATCGATAGTTGCAACAATCACCCGCGCTACTCTGTATCACTTTTTTTCTATCATTCATTGTCTCTCAGTGGACTCAAGCCGAAGAGCTCTCCACAATTTTGAAACGATTTGAATGCGGCAAGTGCCACTTTCTCCCAAGAAGTGTTCCGCCTTTTTCTAAACGCGAAAGCTGTGTCGGATGCCATCAAGGGATTCTGAGTGGCGAGTACGACAACAGCTTTAGCGTCGATGAGATTAACCACTGGAAGAGGCGACTTGTAAGTTTTACTGCGGTGCCCTGGATCATGCACCAAGGAGCAAGATTAAAGCCCGAATGGGTCAGAAGTTTTCTCCTCAAGCCTCACTCAATTCGCCCTGCGCTTGGATCGTATATGCCAAGAATGTCGCTCTCCGAAGATGAAGCCGCGCAGATTGCCGAAGCCTTCTACGCAAGTAAGCAACCTTCAAAAAAGATAAGACTCGGCAATCGCGAGAGTGGGCTAAAGCTTATCAAGGAAAGAGGCTGCCTAAGCTGCCATTATTTTTCTGGAGTTCTTAAAGAGGGCCCGGTATCGAATTTATCCTCAGAATCAGTGAGACTGGCCCCTGACCTTCGATTTGCAACAGATCGAATGACGGATGAGATGCTCTCGAGCTGGCTTACCGATCCTCAAAAAGTCTCCAAATCTTCCCTTATGCCGAAACCGCAACTTCTCACAGCGGAGATTGAAGACATTATCGCCGCGCTGCACTCGACACAAAGGCATCTCGAACAGCTACCATCATTTGATCGAACTCTTAAAGTTGTTTCTGAAAAGATTACATTTGAACAGATAAATTCGCGCATCTTCGATCGCGTTTGCCGACACTGCCATGCCAATGAGGCTAAGACTGGTGGGCCAGCAGGAGCCGGAAATACCGGAGGATTTGGCTACTTAGCGAGGGGATTAGATCTAAGTGGCGAGCGCGGGCTTCGTCGCGGTGTGTTCATTCGCGGGACAAAGCAATACCGTTCGGTAATTGCCCCAGGAGAAGATGGATTACCACTCATAGTAAAAGTGCTCATAGCCAGACATGACGAAATGGCCGGAAGGAGCGATAATCAGATAATTGGCATGCCTTTGGGACTTTCTCCCATTGCACGTGAAGATATTGAGCTTCTCTACAATTGGTGCATCCAACAGAGCTCGTAATCTGAACCTTATACCATATCAGGGCATCGGAGTGTTCTCGCTAACGTATTGTGACGACTCGATGGAATGTTTCACCACAAGACGCAAAGGACACAAAGAAAACTTCAAAAAGCCCTGATTTATATGAGTTCTTCTTCGTGTCCTTTGCGTCCTTTGTGGTGAAACATTCCGATACCCTAATACCATATTGAATGCTGGCATTCTATATGGTATATTGTTATTATGAAGCCCCGTAAGAAGCTCAGAAAAGTTACCATGGTGCTCCCTGATGATTTGCTCAAAGGCGCCTTGGAAAGCACCGGCGATAGTCTGGCGAGTACGGTACGACAGGGATTGGAACTCTTGCGCGCTCGCGTGGCTTACGAAAAACTTCGTGCGCTACGTGGAAAAGTTAAGTTCTCACTGGATCTAGAGACGCTTAGGAGCGACGAGTGATCTCCATTGATACGAGTTCGTTAGTAGCGTTTTTTCACGACTCCGAGGGAATCGATGTTGAGGGTGTCGATCAAGCATTTGAGCTTAAGTGCGCAGTATTGTCGCCAATTGTCGTGACGGAACTTCTGAGCGATTCAAAGCTTTCGCCCACTGTAGTGCAGCTTATCAAGAGTATTCCTACTCTTCCAATTAAATCCGGATTCTGGGTGAGGGCCGGCATGTTACGGTCGCGAATTCTACGCCGCGGTCTAAAAGCTCGACTCGGAGATTCCTTGATTGCGCAGTGCTGTATCGATAGCGGCATAGAATTGATAACTAGAGACAAAGATTTCGGGGCGTATGCTAAGTATGACTCCCTAAAGCTCTGGGGACGTCGCTGCGCGTAGCCGAGGCTCGCAGGTCCAGCTTGAATAAAGGCGCAAGCCCTACAAAGGCATATCAAGCGATCGTAGAAAGTTAAGTTTGCCCCCATTACGGAGCAATCTCAGTGCCTTCTCTTGGCGAACCTGAATCGCCTGCTTGGTAACGCCCATAATCTTACCAATCTGCTCGAGCTCTAATTCCACGCCACCCCTTATACCGAAGCGCAACTCAAGCGTACGCCGAAGATCGGGTGGAAGAGAGAGCAACATATCAATTAAAACCTCGCGTAGATACTTCCTGTCGACAACGACATCGGGGGCCTCTGCCCCATAATCGGGAATGAGATCGGCTATGGTGTTCGAATCTGACTCATCATGAGAAAGTGGCGCATCAAGAGAGATCTGCATAATACCAAATGCAAGAAGCAGCCTTACATGTTTTACCGGCAGCTCAAGTACTTCGGCTAACTCCTCGGGCTCCGGTTCACGCTCAAGCTCTTGTGCAAGTTCTGCGGAGGCTCTTTTTAGTCGAGATATGAGCTCCAACTTGCTCTGAGGAATTCGAATTGTCCGCGACTTTTCATAAAGCGCTATCTTCATTGTATTAGAAATTACCACTCCGGCATAGCTCATGAACTTCACCCCGCGGCGGTGATCAAAATATTCAACAGCTTTCATCAGGCCAATATTGCCCTCCTGTATGAGGTCTAAAATATCAAGGCCGCGGCCTTGATACTTAGTCGCAATACTGATTACAAAGCGTAGTCCACTCTCTGTAAGCTCTTGACGATATCTCGCGATTCTTTTTGAGGTGGAATCTATAATTGCAAAACGACTCTCGAGCTCTTCCTGGGTAAGTCCGAAACGAAGATCTTCACGTGTGATTGGATCACGGAGCAGAATATTCTCGCCTTTACGAGCGCCTTTCAAATGCGCAGAGATAACGCTTAGCATAGCCTCGTGGTGCCCTCGTGGTAGCCCCTGACCTCTTATGAAGCTTACTCCTCGATTAAGAATCTCTTCATAATCTTGCTGACACTTAGCAAGAGCTTCGGCATTTGCGGCTCGGGCACGAATAAGCGATCTTGCAGCAACTTTTAACTCCTTATAAAGCTCTCTAAACTCGCCTCGCTCTTCGAGAAAGCACGCTACTCGCACTACCTGCATGTTCTGTGTAGTTTCAGAATCATCTTCACCAGAAGATGAGAATGAGAACTCTTCCCTGGTAACTTTTCCGTTTATTAAGTCGTCATACAGCCGATTCAGGTAAGCTAAGCTAGCCGGGTGCGAGAACAGCGCCATGGTAAAAGCATTCCTCGCCTCACTTAATCTTTCCGCAATTAAAGAATGCTCATCGTGAGTAAGCGGCTTACGCCCAAGTGCTCCTTCGCGTAGATAAAGCTCGAAAAGGTGGGCACCTGTGCCAAGCTGCCCTTTATTTGCAGCAATCTCGCTTTCTGATGGAAGCTTTTCACTCGCGCTAGGGGATTGGTGCGCTTTATTCGCGACATGAAGCTCTATACTGGTTTCAGGCGCCATACTAATTACCGCTATGCTACCCGGTTCGGTCCAGCTAACAAACTGATCCGATAGTGAGCGAGTCAAGATTAGCTAAAATAGTGCTGGTACTCAAATAATAAAGGTACTTTTACTCATCGGTCGAAGTTCTGAGTAGTTTCCCCTCTACAATTGAATAGGCAGCTGCCGTCTCCCCAGTTCGCTCTCGATCCGCCAGAATATGAAACGGTCCCGTGACCCCTACGTAGTCTTTTGTACCAAGTAGTGCCTTACGAATCTTCGATTGATCCGTTCCAACTTCATTGATTATTCGAGCAATCAACCTCACGCCATCGTAGCAGTTACCAGCGGGACGCATAAAAGCACTCTTAAACATTTCTTCGTAACGTTTAATGAAATTTCGATCTTTGAACTGCCATTTGTACAGCGTGTATATCGCGGCATCATGACGAGTAAGCTCCAAGACTTCGGGTACATCGCCAAACCATGGAAGCACTCGCCGTGTCTTATTCTTTTGACGAATCAGCTCAGAGATGAGCGCCTGCATTGTTTCCGGCGCGGTCCACACATACAGTGATTCGCACCCTGCGTTTCTGGCTCTGGTCACTGTAGCCTTAACATCGGTGGTTCCGTATGGAAGCGAATCTTTATAAGCGACAGTTCCCTTCTGCCTTTCGAGCTCTGCGATTATCTCCTTTGTTATATCAACATAGTAACCAGTATCAGAGGTAAATATGCAACCGCGAGTGGCCTGAGCCTTATGCTCGGCTTGGACGCTCAGTCGCGCAAGCTCGCCATCTGACGTTGTTGCCCGAAACGAGAAGTCTGAGAATCGTGCCGCCCGAGGGCCTCCTGCACCGAGAGTCATCGAAATGATGCCATGCGCTTCGGCAATTGGCGCCACTACTTCCGCATCCTCCGACCAATTTGTAAAAAGCACGGCGACCTTGTCGACACCCGCGAGCTTCTGCGCTGCCGAAGCCGCAAGTGTCAAATTAGTTTCCTGGAAATCTTCGACGATTAGTTCAACTTTCGCGCCACTAATCCCACCTTCGGAGTTGATATCTTGAATCGCGAGTTCCGCGCCACGCTGACAGGCCTGCGCCATCGGCGCAGCTCCACCGGTCAGCGCAAGGGTCGCACCGAAACGAATGGTCTTCTCCTGAGCACGAGCAGACAAAACCACAACTACAGCGAACAGGGTGAATAAGAGCGTTTTCTTAAACATCATTATCGAAATAATTACATTGAGCTTTCAAGCAGCTTCCCGTAAAGCCCGCTTTGAGTCGAGTCATCTCTTGCAAGACAACATGTTTCAAGTATACCTGCTCAGCATTCGAAAGTATTCCCTGAATGCAGGGCGCGGCGATTTGCTCTAGGGAACCTCTGAAAAACTAGGTGTTTTGGATTTGCTGGAATTTCGGATGAGATTTGCGAGAAATCAGGTCGGGAAAAACGCAGGAATAGCAGGGCTATTTCGAGTATTTTCCCGACCTGATTTCTCGCAAAGATCGCCGAAAGGCCAGCGAAGACGAAATACATAGTTTTTCAGAGGTTCCCTAGTAAAAGCAGTCCACAGAATGCTTCCCCCTCTCGCCCGGAGGGCATAAAGCGACTAACTGCAAAATCGCCCCTCAATAATAACGCCTTTCTAAGAACGGATCAAAATTGCACAATAGAACGCGGAAAGACTATGAGTAAGCACACACTTCCCCCAAAAGCAGCAAAAATTCAGGAGGCTTTCCAACAGCTTTGCGAATGGCGCCCATACACTCAAGCTCAAGTGCTTATCGAACATGTTAATTCAGCCCTCTCTAAAATTCTAGAAAGAGAAAAGAGCTTCGCCGCGCTTGATGTAAAGCTGGCGCGGGCACTGACTGAAAAATCGCTACACCTAATTTCTCACTACACAAACTACAACGAGGAGCAGCAAAGCTTAATTATCGGAGCCGTGCGCTATTACATTTGCCATATAGATTCGCTTCCCGATGACGAGGCGAGAATTGGCCTCGATGACGATGCTCTGGTGATGAACCATGTTCTTGAAAAGCTCGGTTTCAGCGAAGGATATATAGAGACTTAAGCTTCTCTTATGGCGCACTTTCTTAGCTCCAATCGCCCCGTCCAAATACATACACGCCTATAAGTTAAAGATTGGAAAGAGAGGTCTTTCGGATAGATTCGACACAACTTCTCGTCCGGTTCCACGAACATACAGGTACCGATGAGTGAGAACAATCTCTCCATTTTCAAAGCGCCGCGGCCCGGCACTGACGCACAAGGATCCCCTACACAAGGACCTACCACTCGGCTTGCCGAGGATGGCGTAGCACCTCGAGCTCTCGCTCGTTGCTCCTCGCGTGAGGCTCGTGCGCTATTACCCTTCGAACAGGCGATAGCACTCCGTGCTTTGCCGCTTGGCAGCATCTCACATCGTGGAAGGGAAGTGCTCTCGGTCGCAGTTGATCAAGAGCGACTTGTCGAGCTAAAAAGCTCTCTTCGTTTCGCCACGGGAAGGGAATTAAAGCTCGTACCACTCCCGGAAGGCGTGGTGCTCGAGGCTATCTTTCATGCCTATCGCGGCGACGAGCAACGGCTAAACGAGAGCTTGAGCGCCGTACGTGAGCGTGACGTTCCCCGCGCTAGTGACCCGCTTGAGATCCCGCAAGCGACCGGCGAAGCTGCCCAGTTTCTCGACGCGTTAATTGATTACGCACTCTCAAAAGACGCAAGTGATATACACATCATTCCTCGAGTCGACGGCACTACTGTGCGCCTTCGTATAAAAGGAGAGCTGCTCTCTTCTCCATCGCTTTTCGGTGCGGTCTATCACTCGCAGATTATTAATAGATTAAAAATTCTCTCATCTCTCGATACGAGCCAACATCACCTTCCACAGGATGGATCTTTCCCAATCAGGCTTCCTCATGGCGAATGCCGCATAAGAATAAATACCATGCCGACACTGCATGGGGAGAAGGCAGTTTTACGCTGTGTTGGCGCTCGTGGTATTCATACCATTGATGCTCTTCAGCTCTCCACGAGTACTCAAAGTATGCTCGATGATTTTCTTCGAAAAAAAGAGGGTGCCCTCCTTCTGGCTGGCCCCACAGGTTCGGGAAAAACTACAACCATGTATGCGGTTGTCCACGAGCTTGCTTCGAAAAACTTAAATGTAGTATCCGTTGAAGATCCGATAGAGCTTCCGATTCCCGGAATTACTCAGAGTGCTGTCGACGAAAAAATCGGACTGAGTTATGCCGTTTCACTTCGCGCGCTTTTACGGCAAGATCCTGACGCAATACTCATCGGCGAGATACGCGACGCCGAGAGCGCGGCGATCGCCTACCAAGCAGCACTGACCGGACACTTAATCATTTCGACTGTGCATGCACGGTCAGTATTCGATGTCTTTCTTAGACTTCAACATCTAGGTCTTGACCCGCTCACGGTCGCGCAAGGCAGCGAATTGATCCTCTGCCAGCGTCTTGTTCCAAGACTTTGCGAAAAATGTAAGGTTATCGACCTGGCACGCAGCAATATCCGCGGATTCAGCGTGTTTCGAAAGATAGGCTGTACGTTATGCGACTACACTGGATTCGCTGGGAAATTGTTAGTCTGTGAATCGCTCAGAGTAAACGCTGAGTTGCGGAAGATACTTTCGCCGGGATTCGCGGATAAAGAGCGGCTGCTCTCCTATTGTAGCGAAAGTAATTATTGCGACACGCGACGCGAGCTTGCGCGCGCCGAGAAAAGTGGCATTATCGAAGAGTGCGAGCCAACCATTAATGATTAAAGAGCTGCCCTATAGACCAAATGTGTGCATGCTGGTGATGAACCGAGAGCGCAAATTATTCCTTGGTGAACGCTTCAATGAGAAAGGGAAATGGCAGTTTCCGCAGGGAGGCGTCGAGCCGAACCTTTCGCTCGAAGAAAATGTCATCAAGGAGCTTAATGAAGAGCTTGGTGCGTCCTCCGCACACTTCCAAATAGTTAAGCAACTTAAGGCAACACATCAGTATGACTTTAGCGTTGTGCCTGATTATGCGGTAGGAGTCTGGCGGGGACAAACTCAAACGTTTTGGCTTGTTCAGTTTATCGGGAGCGACAGCGAAATCAACTTTTCATTACACACCCCTGAGTTCAACATCTATCGCTGGTGCAGCGCTGAGGAGGTTCGGAAGCTTGCTGAGCCCAAAAGAGTCCCTGGCTACGAAGCGCCGCTCAAGGAGTACGAAGAATTTCTTTCGAAGGAGCGCGGCTAGCGCGTGAAATGGCGGATAAGCCAATCAACAGTCTTCCTGCCTGCGTGGATCATAGTCGTAATGAGCGCCTACCTGGCCTTATGTTGCGACGACCTGGACCAAGCTACTCGCGGCTTCTTTTGCGACGAAGCTTCGATTGCTTATAATGCATATTCGATCCTCCGTACCGGCAAGGATGAACACGGCGTGAGTTGGCCGAGCTTTTTTCAGGCTTTCGGCGAGTATAAATCGGCACCATATATCTATTCACTAAGCGTAGTTCAGTTCTTTGTCGGCATGAACCAGTGGAGCTCGCGCATCCCAGCATTAGCGGGAATAATGCTGGCGATTATAGTGAGCTGTCTGCTCATGTATCAGCATTGGGGTCCGCGCTGCGTTATCATTCTACTATTTTTGTTGCTTGGTGAGCCGTGGGTCAGGCAATTTTCGCACGTTGCCTTCGAGCTTACACTCTCTCCATTGTTCGTGGTTGCCACGATACTCGCGCTTGAATCGCTCATCCGAAACCCTCACCAACCGTTGCGCTATGCAGCCGCCGCAATCTTCTTAAGCGCTCTTGCCTGTTATAATTACATGCCGACCAGAGTCATGATGCCACTTCTCGTGGTTGGATGGATGCTTATTTCACGGTCGGAGTTAAATCGAGCCATCGAGAACTTTTCAAAACGCGAAATTTTATCACTCGCGCTGCTTTTTTTCGCGCTTCTTCTCCCAATAACTTTTGCAATTAATCGAGCCGGGCCGCAGTTCCTAAGCCGCTCAGCCTATCTCAGCATTTTTACCACGGAGTACGTTGAACAAACGTGGGCCTGGAAGCTTCTTTCTTCAAGTGAATGGCTGAAGCCATATATCGAACCTG
Source organism: uncultured Bdellovibrionales bacterium (assembly GCA_964510065.1). GTDB lineage: Bacteria > Bdellovibrionota_C > UBA2361 > UBA2361 > CAIXSY01 > CAZEAC01. The sequence goes on from CAZEAC010000019.1 coordinate 49,558, forward strand.
CGCCACTAAAGACCGCGCTTGTCGCCTTACTTCAATATTTCTCTTACTACGACCCACTCTATCTATTCTGGGAAGGGGAGACAAATTATCGGTTCACAGTACCAGGATGGGGTCCATTTCTTCCCTCTGTAGGCTTGTGGCTCGTAGTTGGTCTTTACACTCTCATTGTTCGACGGAATCGCTTTGATAAGGTGCTGCTGCTTTGGTTTCTGCTACTTGGGCTTCCTGGTGCGCTTACATGGGAAGACGTTCCGCACTCCGGTCGCGCAGTCTCGTCGCTTCTTGCGCTCGATTTCATCGCCACGCAAGGGATACAGACCTTGATTACAAGGCTTACGTTTACCAAAGGCATTCGGAGACTAACGATCGGATCCCTGCTTGTTTTCGGAATTGGAGCTCAGATAATGCAGTTTAGAGATTTCGGTTCGGCGTTCCGTAACGATCTCAACCCAAAAAGCCTAGTCTACCGGCAGTATGGCTATCTCGAGCTTTTTAAAAAACTCGCTGACTTGAGAGAAGGCTCAAGACTGATAGTGCTTGCTCCATCAAGCTTCTACTATCAGCCCTACATTTTTGCGCTTTATAGCACACAGCTTGACCCGGAAATCTGGCAACGCGAAAAAACGCTGCCCTGGGGAATAATTACTGCTGCTTACCCGCTTCAGAGCATAGACTTCCAGGTCCCCGGGCTCTATGTGACCGGGCCTAAGCCACACGAGATACCGCAACATTGTAAGATCCTAGATCAGGTAAGCTCTCCTACACATCGAGATCCAATTTTTCGAATAATTCGTTGCGCTAACCCGGATATCACTATTTCTGATTCGCAGTAAGCCAAAGCATTGCTGCGAGCGGATCAAGGTACCCTCTTTTCAAAGCTTCGAGCTCATTTTCTCGGCCATAGCCATCGAGGTCGATATCTACAAGCTGATCGTAGCGTTCGCGCGTCATAATCTGTAAATGGAGATGTGGATCGCAGCCGCCATTTACCGTAGGATCACCGATAACGCCGATCGTTGCCCCATCTTCGGGCAATATATCTCCGGGCTTTACTTCAAGCTTTGGTGCGAGATGTCCAAGTATCACCACAAAGGGGAGTGGAACTTTGAAGTGGGAATAGAGGTGCCACACGCCGAAGAGATAGTCCGCGTAACCTCAGAGTTTACCGAAAGGCTCTCGGAAGAGATTATCGGCAGTCGGCTTATTCAACGTTTTCGCGGACTATCATATCGCCCATATCCGTTCTGATACATTGCAGCTTCGCAACTCTGACTCCCTTTTTGAACTCTCGGGATATTCGAAGACCTGACTTTTCTGTACACTGGGAGCACACTTTCTTAGTGACGTGATAAAGATTTATGCCTACATGTAGCCTCGTCCCTGAGCTTGGCGTTTCAAATTTTGAAAAGAGCCTTTGGTTTTATCGAGATATTATCGGTTTCAAGGTCGAATTCGATCGACCCGAGAATCGATTTGCCTATCTCTCCTTCTTTGGCAGCGAATTAATGATTGAAGAGGATCGCCCGCGGGAAGGCATATCTGCGTGCTGGGTGGTCGAGCCCCTCGATTATCCGCGCGGACGAGGACTCAACATTTCAATCGATTGTCCGAACGCAGAGGAGCTCGTTAACCGCTTACAAAAAGCTAACATCACTCTTCGTAAACCAGTCGAGGAACATTGGTATCGAGACAATGACATCCTTCATGGACAACGCAACTTTTTGGTACAAGACCCCGACGGCTATTTACTCCGCTTTGCGGAGAATCTCGGAACAAGAGCAGTGGCAAAATGAACCGAGATTTCTGACGGCTACTGTTGCGGAACTCGCGCAAGCTGGCGAGCCAGCATAATCCTCAGTCGCCTCCGTTTAGAGAAGAAAGCCCTCCCTTTGAGCTTCATCATATCAGAGACCTGACTACTAGCGACTTTCAGCTGTTTTGGATCGGGGAAAGCTTCGCCGTTTGAAAGCAGCGCGAGCACCGAAACTGAGTCTACAATCTTTCGAATGGTATGCAGCTTACGCAAAGTCTTCCGCGAAGAGGAGTCTTCAGCAACTTGGCGAACAAGCCTTTCAACTTGGATTATTAAATAACGATTACGCTTTAGAAAGTCATCGTCGCCAACTGAAGGGTCACATGCATCACCGATCTTATCAAGATCTCTATCTTGCTGATCGGGGTTAGCAATAAATGGACAATTATCCAGAGAATGCCCAACAGTAATAGTGCTGTAGCCGGGCGGCACGCTCTTGCCTGCGCACACATTCTGGTACTGCGCGCCGGGGTCTGCAAATCCATCGCCATCAGTATCTCGATATACACCATTGCTCCAACGGTTAGGATCAAGTCGGGCGCAATCACTCGCGTTTGGGGTTCCATCTTGATCAGCATCAAGCACGTAGTCCCAAGCATCAACTATACCATTTCCATTACTATCTTTGCTGAGATCGGTGATTGTATCTGGACATTGCAAAGGAAGCATCGCCAATGTCAGCGGGTTAAGCTGTCCCTGCACATTTGCCCCGGAACAGAAGTGTGCTGAGCTGCCAACGTCGGCGCCGCCCAAGCCCTCCGCACATGGATCATAAAAGAGGCAGCTCTCTTCGCCACGCTGTTCCTGCCGAAGCGAAGAATCGAAATCAATCTGAACTTTCGCTGAATACTGCGTGCGCCCAACCTGTGTAATACGAAGTCCAGCTTTGGAATCGTAAAGCGTTGCGCCATTACTCAACGTGCCGAGAAGCGCCGTCGGCTTACCAAGGCCAAAATCCCGATGAATGCTAATGCCGGTTCGATACTCGGGATCAGAAATTGATCCCTCCATTCGATACGAAAGAACATAAGGCGGGGCGCCATCCCCAGTAGCAATTCGCACTATCTGATAGCCACTTGGACTGGCCTGATTCTCGAGCGAACCAATCTCAAGCGCGTAACTTCCGTGCTCTAGTATATCTTTAAAACCACCGGGGAGGCGGTCGGTCCAGCCAAGCTGGATCCGATGCGGAGCATTAAATAGCACCGGGACTGGGTTAAGTCCTCCCATCGGACAGGAGAGATCTGCGTACTCAGCATGAACAGCTTCAGGCTGCGCGAGCCCAGCATGGTGAAGCCCCAGGTTATGTCCAAGCTCATGCGCAATCGTGCTTACTGTTGGACGATAAATCCATACAAGCTTTCCTAAAAGCTCCGCGCGGCCGACTACTGAGCAGTTTATATCGCCGAAGCTTGGGAAGATAAAAACAATGTGATCAAAGCGCGCGGCGACAAGCCCAAGATTAGCCGCTTCGTCAAGCGCTCGATCGCTCCAGGCATGATAATCACTCTCACAGGTCTCGTTAACTCCGCGTTGAACTAGTACAGGCCCAAAAAACGCCGGACGCCCTGCTGTCCGAGTTGGCTTGCGAGGCATGCTGAAGTCAAAGCCAAACTTTCCCTGTGAGCTGAGAAGATAAATATCATTTATGCTCCATGGCGCACCGTGCCAGACACCTCCGCTGTTAAAAGCACCATTTTGCCTAGCTAGTTCGTAAAGCTTGTTGATGTCAGCACTACTCGGCACGCCCGGAAACTCAACTAACACGAACGCAACTCGATGTCGTACGTCAGCGTTTTCTGGAGCCGGATCATCGGAGCCTGTCCTTGCCACCTGTGCCAGCGGTGCCCGCGACAAGGCCTTTGAAAGCAGCCTGACCGCCAGAACTGAACCATCAGTACCAAGTTTAATATCGACCTCACCTCCCGTAAACTCTTCAAGAATCTTCTCAAAGTCAGAAGTCATTCTCAGCCTAACCAGACTACGCCGGCTAACCTTCAGAAGGTACTGTTTCGAAATTGTTCCGTCTATTTGGGTCTGTACTTCCGCGAGCAGTGTTCCACGTAATGCAAAGGAATTTCCACAAACAAGAAGGAAAAGAAGTGCGACCGTCAGCAGCAATCTATTTCTAAAGCCTAGTACACTGTAAAAAAGATAACTTATCTTTCCTCTCCGTTCTAACTCGGTGTTCCCTGTGCCTCTGTGGTATATTTTACTTTCAAAAAACCACAGAGGCACGAAGAGCACAGAGACGAGAAGAGTCAGAAAACTTCGTTTATAGATTACAATTCTCATACATCGATTGTCGAAAGCAGCCTCATCAATTAATTGCCACCGAATTCACTCGAACAACAAGCTTTTCAGTCGGCGCATTTGGATTCGTCGGATCGATAGCTGCCGGCTCGATGCTCAGCGTCATCTTAAGCCGAATTCTCGCGCCATCTTTTGGAAGATTTCTTATCGTCGCCTGACCGGCGAGCGAGTTCGCTGTGACACTCAGCTGTGCAGTTGTACCTTGTGCCGGTACCGTCAAAGAGAATGTACCGCTCGAACCAGTTGTCGCGCTCGCGGCGCCTGGCGAGATACTTACGCGAGCTCCTGAATATGGAGCGCCGTTACTTCCAACAATTGTTCCATCGAACACCCACTTACCCGAGGTTTGATTCGGCACCTCCCCGCCAACACCAGAATTTGGAGTTGCTGTTGGTGTCGGCTTAGAAGAGCCGCCACCTGGCTCAGTGTTTTCGGGAGTTGTCGTCGGAGTCGGGGCCACCTGCGGTGCGCCAATTTCGATCTCTACAACACTGACAATACCTCGTACATCTACCTGCAACGTTGCGATTATTTCGGAAGTTCCCGCCGGAACATTATTCAGAGTAACCATCGAATCAATTCCTGGGCCGCGCACAATAAGCGATGGATCTGCGCTATCAATAGTCGTCGCAATATCGAAATTTCCCGCACTATCGGTACTCGTTGAATTGCCCGTCTCAGCGTGAATAACTTCGAGATTATACTGCGCTTGGCCACTGCTCGATGCGATATACCCTCGGATGTGCGCGTTGGTGGTATCACCAGTACCTGTGGTGCCGCCCCCGCAGCCTTGCGCAAAAAACATTAACAAGGCACTAATAATAAAAAGCTGTGCCCAGCTCTTGATCTGCGTAAGAGACATTTCCATAAAGTTATTCCTTTTTCCCCGGCACAGACTTCTCCTGTACTAAACCGAAACTCCCTAATACCGCGCGACAGGTGGGGCCTCGATAGTTCGGATCGGGGTTTATGTCTTGATCAAATTTGGCAAATTCTTCTCGCGCCCGCAGATGAAAGGCATGTCCCTCGCGGAGCAGCCACTGTTGAAGAACTTTGATCCCTTCGGGACGGACGCGATCGTATTCGGTACGCAGATGATGATTGGGCAACGCCGGCGATTGAGAAACGTTTGCGTTGACGGCGCAGATCAGATCGTGTAGATCACGCGAGAGTATCTGATAGCTCTCAAAGCTGTCACCTTTCGGAATATAGTTTTCGAATTTTAATTTGACACCTTTTGCCGTCTCTGTGACAGCGCCTACTCTCTTAAGCTCAAAGAGAACAGTTGCGGGATTAAGATCCTGGCTTACCGAACGCACCAAATTTGAAAAGTCTTCACTCACAACCAACACTCTTGGCAATTTCTCCTGCGTGCAAAACGCCGGATCATCCTGCCACCGCCCAACAACTTTGCTTACTAGACTTCGCGACTCTTCTAGCCGGGCCCCGCCCTCTAGAAGACGGGTAATTTCGCGCCGCCGAAGTCCGGTAAGAACACTAAGCTTACTCTGCGTAGTTTTCGTAGAGTTCGCGGCTAACTCCCCTTCCGCCGCAGACACGAGCTCTACTTTTAGGCACTCCACTAGATCCTGAATCTTTATTGAGTGCTTCACGCAAAATCGAGCCACTGGGCGAAGCAGTAAGCGGAGAACTTTTAGCGCTGCAATTCCGAGACTCAAAAACGTCCTATGTGTGAAACGAACATTACCTTACCTTCCATCGAACACTCATTTATCAATATAACATAGCGCAAACTATTGGTAAAATAAAATATTAGTCTACTTATTGACTAGCCTACTCGATCTGATATTCTTTATATGTGCGTTACGCACATATTTTGTGGCTGCGTTGGCACGCTGCTAAAATAAAGAAGCTGGAGCAACCTAATCCGAAAGACTGATCTATATCAGTCAAGCATGATGATGAGGACGGCTCCGCTTCGAACTGAAGTAGGAAAAAGTATGTTCGAAAATTATAAGAAGTTAATCTCCAGAGTCGTCCTTGCTTGCTGCTGCATTCTCATCAATCCGTTCCACGGTCATGCCGTAACGCCCGAGCTAATTAGTCAATTCACTCCGGACAGTAGCTCGATCTATCAACATCAGCTCGGTATCATTAATAATCGAGTCTACTTTGTCCCTGAAACTGGCATTGGTTGTGAGCTTTGGGAGAGTGATGGAACGGCTTTGGGCACAAAGCTTCTGTTTCAGATGCATCCTTATGTTCCTGGAAATCCGCCTCCGGGAACGTGCGGTATTCTTGATTCAAAACTTACCGTTGGAAACAAAATATACTTTGCAAGCCATGATCAAGATCTCGGATCTGAGCTCTGGGTTACCGATGGAACTCAGCAAGGAACTCACATCATCAAGGACATAAATTTTCTGACCTGGCGCGGGAACTCTTCGCCTTTGGAGTTAACTCAGGGGCCAAACGGCCTACTCTATTTCACCGCGAACGATCTCCCGGCTGGACGTGAGCTCTGGGCCACCGACGGCACAGAAGCCGGTACTCGTCGGGTCGCCGATATTAATCCGGGAACATCAGGCTCGAATCCGAGAAAGTTAACAATTGTCGGCACAGACCTCTACTTCGTCGCCACTACACCCGCAACCGGCGAGGAGCTATGGGTAACCGACGGTAGCGCGGCCGGCACCCGCCTGGTCGCTGATATAAATATCGGATCGGCATCGACCTCTTTCTATGAGTTTAGAGCAGTGGCGAATCAGCTGTTTTTTGTGGCGACTCGACCCGATGTCGGGCGCGAGCTATGGGTGTCGGATGGAGTTCAAACTACTTTGGTGAAAGACATGGTTCCTGGGAGCGAGAGCTCGTATCCTGCGCTCTTACAATCCGCAGGAAATGACCTTTATTACGCCTATTATCCTCTGCCAAACCTTAGCAGTCGTCTATTCGTTCGCTACACTCCACAAACCAATAGCTTTGAGACCCTTAGTCCAATCGACGATGCTTATTATTCTGAGCTTCTTCTGTATCAGGGTAAATTTTATTTTGGAGGCCTCCAGGGCCGACCGTTTGTGTATGATCTGGCGACCGCGAAAGGGGAATACTTGTCGACTCTTCCGTTTCCTGGAAGCTCGCTTGTAAGCTGCGACAAATTTTTCCCGGTTGGGAATGCCGTATACTTTCGAGGCCGAGGCTCACAGGGCGATTTTAGTATTTGGAGATCTCGAGGTACCCGTTCAACTACGGAGAGGATAACTACACAACAAAACAACGTCGACAGTTTCGCGTACCTTAATGAGTACTTTATCTATCTTGGCTGGACTCCCGAGACCGGAGAAGAGCTTTGGAGATTCAAGGAGGACGAATGTCCCGCTAACCCAGATAAATACGAGCCGGGAGCTTGTGGATGTGCCACAGCCGATACGGATTCGGACAGCGATGGTGTTCCAAACTGCCATGATGGCTGTCCAGACGATCTCAACAAGACTGCAGGCGGCATTTGCGGCTGCAATGTGCCTGATGTTGACACCGATCTCGATGGTAGTGCCGACTGTATCGAAACCTGTCCGCTCGATCCGTTAAAGATTGCTCCAGGAAAATGTAATTGTGGGACGCCGGACACTGACTCGGACAGCGATGGCACTGCAAACTGCACAGATGGTTGTCCAAACGATCCGCTCAAGACCACTCCAGGTATTTGCGGCTGCGGAACTGTCGACCTCGATAGCGACAGCGACGGAAGCTATAACTGTAAGGACCTCTGTCCAAACGATCCGGCCAAAATATTGCCCGGAATTTGTAACTGCGGTACCGCGGATACAGATTCAGACAGCGATGGCATACCCAACTGTCGCGACGAATGCCCAAATAGCGCGGCAAAAACTGTATCTGGGGCCTGCGGCTGCGGCGTTTCCGAAACTGATACCGATCGCGATGGTACTCCCGATTGCGTGGATGGCTGCCCCTTAAACGGCTTGAAGACTTCAGCAGGAGTGTGCGGCTGCGCCATTCCTGATTTTGATTCAGATAGTGACGGCACGCTCGACTGCCAGGATACCTGCCCCGATAACTCAGGGAAGCAGCTTCCGGGAATTTGTGGTTGCTATGTGGCAGACACTGACACGGACAGGGATTCCACAGCCGACTGTTTAGATCTCTGCATTAATGACGCCAATAAGACTCTTCCGGGAGCGTGTGGCTGCGGAATCTCAGAGGCCGACAGTGATGGTGATCGCACTCCGAACTGCCAAGATGCTTGCCCCTATGATCCGTTGAAAATTGTTGCTGGCATCTGTGGTTGTGGCATATCCGACGGCGATCGCGATTTCAACGGACAGCCGGACTGTTTGGAAACGATCTCCGATCCTGTTCCAACGCCAACACCAACGCCAGTTCCAGGAGGAACTGTTGACACCCTCACGAACAAGATTCCGGCCCCGGCGATTCTCACCAAGGCAAAGGGCGGCGCTTTAGTACAGCTGCCGACCGTGCTTGAATTGACAAGCTTTAGGGTACGCTATGCTTATCTTGACAGGAAGGGAAAACAGCTTTCGATTCGTGAGTTGGTTTCTTCAGCGCCGACCTTTGTCATAGTGTCAAAAACTAAAAAGGCGGTCGCCCTTACGCTCGACTACCGACTAGAAAGGAAAGGGAGCAATGAGGTGTCGCAGTACAGCGCGCCAGCAAAATTCGCAATTAAGAAAGTCGTAAAACGCGGGCGTGCTCGTAAGTAATCAGTAACAACAAATGTACTGTGCCGGTTAATGTGGAATTAGCCGACTCAGCAATAAGGAGTGCATATGAATCAGGCAACGAAAGCGGTCGCGATAGGAATTATTTCTATGCTAAGCGGATGCGGAGGACAGGTGTTCACTGCAACCGGACCGAAGCTCGCTCCGCGTCAGACCGGTTGTGATTTTCGAGTTCTTACCACTGCGCCATCTGGTCAGTACGAGGAGCTTGGAGTAATTGACGTGAGCCCTGGAGCCTACGGTATTAATGCCACGACCAAGCTCAATGTATTTAAAGGGAAGATTGCCGAGCATGTCTGCGCGGCCGGAGGTAATGCCGCTCTTGTCGCAGTAAACGGCCTCGGATTCTACATTAAGGCCACAGTATTAGATATCAAGCAGTAATTTCTCTGTCGTTTCAGTACGTTAAGCAACGACGAGTAGATTAAAATGTGGGTAGCTTCTTCTCCTCTCGATAGCCTCTGTGCTCTCTGTGGTTTTTAATGCATTTAGACCACAGAGACACAGAGGTCACAGAGCAGCGGAAATAGCTACCCACACATAATGAGTAATTACACGGAGAGTAGATTACTTTTCGCCTACTCGCGCCCCTCTGCATGCATCTAAAGATATTAACTCGGACTTCTCACAGGTGCGCCGGTAACGGCGCACTGAGAAGTCCGGGTTAAGGCAAAGGGTGGCGCGAACATGGACCAGAATACATTACTGATCATAGGGCTTGCGGGCGGAGTCGCAGCGATTGGCTGCGCAATACTCTGTCTTATCACCTTACTTAGTCTTAGAAGCGGCCAGCGTGAGCGCCGCGAGCTTTACAAAGAGATGTATGGCATCCTTAAAAAAATTGAGGGGCTTACTGCAAGCCGGCGCGAGCAGATGATCCGGCACTATGATTCAATTCTCGACAATTTGGCAAATCGCCTCCCGCCAACCGTTGCTGCTCAAACAAGTGACTTAATCATCGACACTGAAGGGAAGATCCTTGCTCGACTTGCCGAGCTCGAACCGAACTTGCGCGAGGATGACGCAGCACGAAAGAAGATGGAAGACCTAGTCCGATCAATGGAGAAACTAGAGCATGCGATTGTCGCAATTACTTCCGACACAGTGCGCCAGGTTCTCAATGACAGTCGTCGTGAACTTTTTGAGGACCAGATCTCTAAACAGTCCTCGCTTGCTGCTTAAGTCGACCATTCCACCAAAGCTCTCCGAGATAGATCGCAGTCGCAACCCATACTAATCCGAAACCGACTGCACTCTGATAGGTAAAAGCTTCACCAAATACAAAAACTGCCACCATGAACTGTAAAGTAGGGGAAAGATACTGCAAAAAACCGATCGTCTGTAATGGCAAGCGTCGAGCAGCACTCGCGAAAAGAAGTAAAGGAGCCGAAGTAACTACGCCGGCACCGACAAGCAAGATCTTGGTGAGAAAGTCGCCATAAATAATCTCGCCTCCACCCGCGAAGAGCACAAACGCCAGCGCTATCGGCGTCAAAAAAATGGTTTCAATAGTAAGACCTTCAAGCGATCCGTATGCGGCAATTTTTCTTACGAATCCATAAAACGTGAACGAAAGGGCGAGTGCTAACGCAATCCACGGAAAACCTTGCGAGTGCGACCCTAGATAAACGACCGCGGCAGCACCAAAGATCACCGCAATCCATTGCCCTCTTCGCAGTTTCTCACTTAAAAGCAGGTAGCCAAGTGCGACATTGAGGAGCGGGGTAACAAAATAGCCCAAACTACACTCAAGCGCGAAGCCATGATTAACACCCCAAATATACACTAACCAATTACTCGCAATGAGCACTGCGCACAGCAGCGCATACAACGCACTTCGCCTGTCTTTAAAAACGTCACGAACCTTTTTCCAGTTGCCAAGGTAAAAGACCGCGCCACAAAGAAACGCACAGGACCAAATAATTCGATGAGAGAGAATCTCAATCGCAGGGAGCGTTTGTAATAGTTTCCAATAGACAGGCAGAACTCCCCAGAGAAGATAGGAGAGAGTTCCAAAAATATATCCCTGCCGGGCAGACATCATTCAGATTTAATCGTCAACGTAGTAAAAATCAAGGCGCAACCGGAGATAAAAGAGAGGGACGGGTTGCAAGAAACCAAAAAGGCCGGAGCTAGTTATCACAACTAGCTCCGGCTTTGAAACCGCGACTGAAGCTTCCTACGTTGCCGCAGGGGCTGTCGCGTCAGTTTTGCTCGCCGTATCCGAGCCGCTCGAGAACCAGACCGCCACGCATAACACGACAATCGATATCGCGAACCAAACGATTCCCCATACAATCGTGGGAATTCCGCTCAGTTCGGCGAGCATGCGCGCGTCCGAATGCAGCTCGCTACGCTGCAAGACATCGCTTCTTATATCAAGCACTGCATAGAATGCCGAGTAGAAGCCGATCAATCGAAGTGCCATATCGCAGAGAATTCGATGTCCCCAGACACCCATGGCAATTAACGCCAAGGAGAATGCCATGGCAAAGCTTAGGGCAAAGAAGCCGCGCACGTACGATATCGTCAAGACGAACATGACGACACCAATACTTGTTGCTATCTCTTTGTCCCAGCGCGAACGGCACGCAGCGAGCATTATCAAGCTGCCAAGTACCAGATTACCTAGGTACCCGGCGCTAAGCGTAAGAAAGCGCCAGCCACCCTGAGTAAGCGCATGGCCTCCTTCCTGCGGATTGAGCGCGATCTCCAGTACCTTTCCACCAGTGAGAAGAGTCGCGACGGCATGACTCATTTCATGTAGAAACACCGCAAATATCTTCAATGGGAAAAATATTATCCAGTTTCCAATCACAAACAGGATCATCGCGAAAACGATCCAGCCAGCCATAACTGCGCTACGCGAAACGCCTTTCATATGTATTTCTTATATTTGTGAAATGACAGACAGCCGGCATGTACTGCCGAGTCAATTCGAGAGAACCTACCTTGCAATCCCTGTCCCGGATTGTGCAGTTCCAACTGCATCATCCGGAATCGCGAAAGACTTCTACACACGCTCAATTTGGCAAGGACCACGGAGGGCCCCACAGTATAGTAAATTTCAGCGGCCTAAGTCTTGTTCGCCGATTAGCCTGCTAACCAATTGAGACTATTAGCTTTCTGGTGAGAACCGAATGTCAATCGAACAACAACATAATTATGCAGCCAAACTTTAAATTGGTTAAACTGTGACACAAAAACTCAAAATCGCTAAGCTATCCAGATCTAGTATGTCTGCCTCCAAAGCACCTAAGAAAGTACTCTCCGAGAAACTCGAAACGGCACATAAGCAGATTAAGCTTAGGCGCCAACATAAGACTCAAGCGCAGGAAATTCAGGAAAAATTCGATTTAAATCCAGTTACCGCGCGTATTCTTGCGGCGCGCGGTTTTGACGCCGACGAGGCCTTAAAAAATTTTATAAATCCAACGCTCCGCGAGGGCATACCAACACCTGACAAGCTCAAGAACCTCGATAAAGCCTGCGCGCTTATCGCCAGCGTGGTCAATGCGAGAGGCAAGATCGCCATATGCTGTGATTTCGACGTCGATGGCCTCTCCGGTGGAGCTCAGGTACACCATTTCTTTAACGCTATCGGCGTGAACTCCTGCGTCAAAGTTCCCGATCGATTCGAAGATGGCTATG
>CAZEAC010000019.1:62062-67897 GCA_964510065.1 uncultured Bdellovibrionales bacterium
TGAGAAAGACCGTGCCGAGCAACAGAAATTAGCCAAAGTCGTTCAGAAAGACAAGAAAAAATATACGGCGGAAATCAAAAAAATGCAGGCCGAGACGCGAAGAATTGATGCCCAGATTCAGAAAATGGTGCGCGAAGCGAAAGAGGGGGGATGCAGCCTTCTTATTACTATCGATTACGGCACCACCAATTTTAAAGAGTTGACCCTCGCCAAGGATCTTGGGCTCAAGACTATTGTTATCGATCACCACCACGTCGCAAACAATGATTCGCCTGCTGATGTTTTTATTAATCCGCAGCAGCATGGCTGCGGATTTGCCGGCGGCATACTTTCCGCTTCCGGTCTGGCTTGGTATCTGATAGTCGGGCTTCGCGCGGCATTAAAAGAAGCACGTGACCTGGATCCGCGCTACTATCTTGATCTCTCCTGCCTGGGCACAGTGTGTGACATGGTGCCGCTTGTTGGTCCAAATCGAGTCATCGCCAAAAAGGGCATGGAGCTACTTGAGTCGACCACTCGTGCCGGACTTCGCGCACTTAAACAGGTTGCAGGAGTTAAAAAAAAGGTCAGCTGTACTGACATCTCTTTTGGTATCGGGCCACGCCTTAACGCCGCGGGAAGGCTCGAACATGGATCGATGGTGATCGAGCTTCTTACAACTGCAGATGAATCTCGCGCGCTCGAGCTTGCAAATGCCTTAAATGCGCTGAACCTCGAACGTCAAGAAACCGAGTCAAGGGTCAAAGACCTTGCGATTGAGATCCTACGAAAGAGGGGAGAGCTTCCCGCTGCCATCGTCATTGGAGATAAGTCCTTTCATACTGGGGTCATCGGCATCGTAGCGCAGCGCATGGTTGAGCTCTATTATCGGCCGACCGCGATCATGGGAATGGATGAAGAGGGTATCTTCAAAGGCTCAGTCCGCGGGATAAAGGGATTCAGCGTAGTTGAAGCACTTTCAAAGGTCTCAAAATATCTTGTGAAGTTTGGCGGCCACGAAGGTGCCGGCGGCTTCTCTCTTGAGCGTTCGAAGCTCCGTCAGTTTACAGAGGCCTTCGTCGAGGAGTGCGCCGCTCAACTTTCGGAAATCGATAGCTCCCCGATCACAGAAGCGGATACGCAATCAACTTTAGAGGAGATCTCGGTGCCGCTTGTTGACGAACTGAAAAAACTTGCCCCCTTCGGCATGGGCAATCCACAACCAGTTCTCCTCGTGAAAGGGCTCAAGGTAGTGGACGTTCGCGAATTGAAGGGAACACACCTCAAGGCGACTCTGAGTGACGGGACCAAATTTATTACTGGGCTTCTATGGCGCCATAACACACACCCCGCCATTAAGCGTGGCGAAACGATCAACATCGCATGCAGACCCGACTACAATAATTTCAATGGGTTGTCTGAGCTTCAGGCAATTATACAGGCGGCCGAGACAGCCTCTTAAAGTTTCATCTGTTTTTCCGTCGCGGGCGATAACAGCTACGGCATTATCAACCGGCACACTGCCAGGCTCCTTTTAGGGCGTCGGAGTGTTGGCACTAACGTGCTCTGGCGACTCAATTTAATTTTTTGACCACTAAGGACGCCAAGGACACAAAGAAAACGTGGGAAAGCCAGGATTTATATGGTCTTTCCTTGGTGTCCTTTGCGTCCCTTGTGGTGAAACACTCCGACGCTCTCGGCTCCTTTTGACTAACTTTCTTTCAGCTGTAAAATGAAAGCATGAACCGAGCATTTCATCTCACACGAATTGAACCATCTGAAACTGTGTCCTCGATTGATGGACGTCGGACTCTTTCCGGGGCTATCTTTTCGGAGCCACTCTGTTTCGCTTCGCGCCGTGACTCCACTCGCCGTCAGGTTGAGCCCAGTGCGCTTGAAATGCTACGTAACTCCTCACGTCAAGTGAGCGCGGAGGAGTTCATGGAAGCTTTTCGCCGAGACACTTCCAACCCGCATGTGCGAAGTGACTTGAGCCGAAATGTCGAGGATCTACTGTTCGAATCAGGATTAGAGGTCTACGAGAAGCTGCAGGTGAGACAGCTTGCCAGTGGGTTCGAACGTTGCCTTGGCTTACTACACTCCCGAGCCAAGGCTGGTTTTCCAGACGTGATGACATTTTTCGCCATGTACAATTTTATTGATAGGCCTGGAAGCGATGGGGCACCGCGCCGCGAAGTGGTGCACGCTGCCGACCGAGACTATTGCCTAAAGCTTCTTGATTGTATCATTAAGATTGCCAAGACAAAGCTTCTAAACCTCTCGGTTGGGGATTCTACCGCCGAAAGCTGGCTAAAGTGCGCTCGGTTTGCCGTTCGAGCAAAAAATTACTTTGATAAGTAGAACGGGGCATTTTGCCTCTTACATGAAAGCGTGACTGTAAGCTCCCGTCGCAAGGGAGATGCCACGCTCTTTCCGCGCGTTCTTTGTAGGTCATAAATATGCGGATTGAAACTCAGAACTACCAACTGGCCAGCTTCTCACAAATTTGCTAATCGGTCTTTGTCATGTTTTTAGCACTTTAAGATCGCCTTATGAAACACTTCACACGCTGCCTGAGCCTCGCAATTTTAATTCTTCCATCCTACGTGCATGCGATAAGGATAAAGATAAGTCAAAGAGGCTCAGCAAATACGGTCGTTGCGGCCGGAACAAGCACGCGAGACGTTCTTGAAGACAAAAGTGGAGTACTTAAGGTCAATGGGAGGACAGCCCAACTTACAGTCTTATCAAGCACGGGACCACTCAGCGTTATTTATGCCTATAAAATTGGCAGTGAAATTCTGGCACCGAAAACTGTATTAAAGAGTCCAAGCAAATACTGCGTTGGAGGAAAGGCAAAGGCTTATTCGGCGCTCAAAGCTAGCTCTGCGAATGTACGTTTAACGACTAGGTCCGAAGGTGATGTCGCATATTATACCGGTACCCTGAATACATCGAGCACAACGTCACTAAGTACGAATGCGCTTACAAATTTGGTAAGTGTCGATGACAGCTGCTTGCCGGCTGGCAATGGATTGAGCGAAGGACTTGGCTCAGCAACTACAGTCGCAACCCGAGCTGCAAAACTAAGCATAGATCAGGATGGCGACGGTCTGTTTGACGGATTCGACTCGGACATTGACGGAGACGGCGTCTTAAATAATTTCGACTCGGGATTCACTATCGTTTCTGGCTCATTTCGAGTTTTCTCAAACTTAAAAGTTGGCATTGAAAATACTTTAAATGTAAACGCGTTCGGAAGGGAGCCAACTCGAGCTGAGGTTGATACCTTAACTAACGGAACTACATTGGCCATAGAAGTTAAAGCTACGGGAACTGATGTGAGTGAGCTTAATTGCAAAAGTTTAGGGTATTGTAGCGCAGGTGGTACTGGGCAAGTTTTGGGGACAACCAATTCCTTTCCGGGAACTGCGGGAGGAACATTCGACTCAGATAGTGATGGGAATGGCACTATTACCGCAGGTTCCACCGGAGATTTTCAGTTAGATACTAACCTTAGCGCATTCAATGAGCTCAATGCCGGTGATGGATATGTTCAAACTGTATCCAATTCATCAGGCACCTTATCTTCACTGTATGTTGCTTCGTTACAGTTTGCATACCGTGCTACCCCAGCGCTAAAGTCACTGATCATCGATCCTACAGGCACTCCAAGCACTTACAATTTTAGCTATCCAATAGCCGCTGGATCCGCAGGAACACCGAGCAATTGCATATCAGTAACACCGAATTCTGACGGAAAAATCTTTTTTGATGTTACCGCATGGCGGCCACAGCGAAAGGGAATAGCATTTCTTGGAGAGGCTGACTTCGTGGATCTTGGAAACTCAATCATCTCTGTCGATATCCCCAATGCACCAGCTATCTCTAGTTCGATTCCTGGTGCGGGGCCTGGACTTTGTCCAGCTGCTACCTACACTACTTCCGATACAAACTTAAGCGCGTCCGCAGAGGGTTTGCAGGATTCCGCGGGCGACAAGGATGCGAGTGTAGCAAATACACTTAGCTTCCGTTTCGAATTGACAGAATGCCTGGCAAAGAATGGCTCCACATTAGACGCCGGAGAGGAAGTCAAACTAGACCTTCAATTTAGAAATTCTATTGGAGATAATGCGGCGGTTGCGTTTTGTGTGAAGAGGCCGACACCGTAATTATTAATCTTGCCCCTGAATTGTTACCATTATTTTCTCTTCAATCTTCCAGACCAGATCCGACATGTTTTTTGCGGCACGTTCGATTGCGTTTAATGCTTGAATAGACTGCGCGGGCAAACAGTCAGTCACTTTGGCCACAAATACCATCGCCACAATCTCTTGTAACGGATTGTTAAAATCGTTCCGAAGATCAGCTCCCAGGCTCTTGATACTCTGGTCTCGCGATTGTTGCTGCATGCTCTTGGAGGCGCGCAATTGATACACTGAATTTTTCAAGATATCGCGAGTGTATTTTTCGTGCTCCCCGACCACTAAGAGATCCGGCGGGTTATCGAAAGAGTGAAGCGAGCTTCTAAGGCTAGCAACCGAACCATCAGGGAGCATCGGACTTGTCACGACAAGATCAAAGCGACGCTTTTTGAGAAGCCAACGTGCGAGGGTGAGAGTTGGAGCATAGAGAATGGTAGACAAGCCGAACTCTCGCTCGAGCTCCTCAGTCATGCAGGCAGCAATCTCTTCGCTCGAGTTAATGATCAGTATCTGAATTCTTCTTTCCTCCTTTTCAAAATTAGCTTTTTTAGTCGCGGCGGGCTTTCGCCTGCACACATCACTCCTTAACGGCTGCTCAATGGGAAAAACCCATTTTTCGCGATATTTCGTAGAGAGCGTTCCGCGTTGCTGCAAACGAAGCTTCGTTTCGCCGCGAAGCAGAAGAGTTCCCCGCTTTACTGGATTTGGCTTTCGGCCAAAGTTTTCGATCGACACCGCGCTCCGTAGATTATCGTTTAACGACAACTACCGTTGCGATGCACCATAACAACATTCGAGAGACAAAAGGGCGCGAAAATAGAATTACAATTCGGAAATTTCGTGAAAGGTTAATTCGCCATTTAACAATCGTCCTACTCCAAGCTCCTGACCTGAAGCGTTAAGCACAAAGTGCAAGGGGCTGAATCTCCGACGCCACGAGTCCCTGTGGCCAAGTAGGTGTCCAGTGACGAGATACCCATTTTCTTCACCGCAAGTCCTCAGAAACGATTGAATATCGCTATCGTCATATCGAAAACTACCTCGAGGGTGTTCAATGCTTTTTGGAAGTGCCCACGTCGCCCACCCCTGAATGTTAGATATCTCGACCATTGGCCCATCACTGGTCTTAGTGGCAACAATCTCGTCGAGAGAAACACCCGGAATCGGTCCAGCATGGCTAAAAACCGCGCCTTTTCCCAAACCAACTAGTGGGAGCGCCTCAATGCAATTCGAATATAATTTAACAAACGATGACCCGAAGAGACTATAAAGTCCAGAATAGTAGTGAGCGCTCTGATTGACTCCCTCTTTCGTCGCCCCACCTAATAACGGATCATGATTCCCCACGACCTGATATACGTTACGCGGAAACCTAATTTTAAGGTCCATTATCTCTCTCTGTGCGCGATAAGAAAGCGGCGACTGAATAAGCTTGTCACTCTCTTGCGAGTGAACTACGTCTCCTAGGAAGAGAATGCATGCCCGCTCTTTAGTTACTCGCGGAACGAGCGCACGCTTGAGTAGCTTAAGATGGTCAAGTCTGGCGTGAAGATCTCCTACGACATAGACCGGAACATCTTTGGCCACGCTTCTAAAATCGACGACTGACCCATTTTGAAGACCGCCATGTGCGAGTCGACCTTCATTAATC
>CAZEAC010000020.1:0-67363 GCA_964510065.1 uncultured Bdellovibrionales bacterium
CGTCGAAATTGCCCAAAAGTTGCCGCTTATTTATCGCGCGGTCTCCGAGGGAATGAGAGTTGGTTCCCTTAGATTACTTCGTATTTCACATCTCGAGCCCACGGGTCCGCAGCGCGGAATCGATCTGCAGGTCGTCCATCGACTGTTCGCTGATAGTCGAGCAGGACTACTTTTCGCCGCCCTAGCTCCCACAAGATAGCTTCTCTTACATCAGCCGGAGTTTGTGGTTCGGTAATTACAGACACTTTCGCCATCATAAGGAGCTGCTGGTCGGTCTTGGCCGGAGAGTCGCCCATTGCCATAAGCGGATTTAATGTTTCAACCACTTCTTGTGGCAACCCCAATTGCGCTGCCATAATTCGCCGAGCTGCAACGACCTTGCCTTCGCGAAACGTCGCCGGCGCAGCAAGTTCCATCCCGACGATTCCAGACGAATCCACAAAAATGGGCATGCCTTGGATGAGAGCACGATCCAATCCTAGGGGCTCAGCAAATAATTTCACCAAGAAATCGGCCGTCGCCGAAATTATAATCGTACGAATCCCCTTCCCTTCGAGAGTTCTTATTATTTCCCGCGAGCCCTCAAATATGCTCGAATATATCTTTTTGTCGCGAAAAACTTCGTCGGCCAGATCTTGCAGCTCACGGACAGAATGACCGGCAAAGACCCACGAATAGAAGGCATATACTTGCTCGATAGTCTCGAGTGTCTTGGGATCATAAGTAGCGTGGTCAGCCGCCCACCGCTCGTATGCAGCAAGTACCCGCTGCGCGTCGCCATTGACAGCGCGATCTGGAAGCGCCTGATCTCCTGAAGTAAGGCCAAAAAGCTCCAAGAGCGCATCCAATTTCTGACGAATGACGGGACGGGCCAGTCCTCGGCGTAGGAACTCCCTTACGACAGTGACTCCACTCGAATCTCGAATAAAAGTCCCGTCAAAGTCAGCAACATTAAATGGCGCAATTCCAGCCGCAAGCAATCCAACCTTATCCGGAATCGGCATTCTGCCGATACGCTCGAGGAAAGCTTCCGGTGAAACACTAAGCTCTCGGGGATCGAGACGCAACTTCGGAATTGGAAGTGCCATTGTTCGTAAGTTATTTAGATCATTCGTGGCTCCGATTATTTGTTTTGCTTCTTTCATTGCGAAATTCATACGTGCTCCTGTAGTAGATTGAGTTTGCGCAATATATAGCTAAATTGGATAATCAGTGTTATATTGCGCAGGTTATGGCATTACATTCGGGCATTCGAACACTTTCTAGGCCCAGCCGGCGCTTACTCGCACAGGCGGCACTTTGCGCGGACGCGACAGTGCCCGAACTGTCGCGTGGCCTAGACCTCGCCGCCCACAGTGTTCGCTATGGACTTCGTAATCTCGAAGAACGTAATATTGCGAAAAAGCTCTGGGTTATCGACCTCTTTCGTTTGGGCTGGTCACGATACAACATTCTCTTTTCAATTGGTCTTCAGACCAAGAGTATTAAACAAAAACTCCTCCGTACACTTTGCGCGAGCAAACAATGCCTCTATCTCACAGAGAATGGCGGCGATTTCGATTACGAGCTTTCGATTCTCGGCCGTGGTAGTTCAGACGCTCTCGAGTACTTACATAATGTAAGCCGCACATTCGGTCCGGTATTCTTGAATAAGAGTGTGACCTCGCGTTCACGAATCGCCCTCTTTCCAAGGAAATATTTGGCCCCGGGGAAGCCTCTCAAGGCAGAGATCGACATGTGTCAGACTTCGGAAAGCGTTGAGATAGATCCGCATGACGAGGCCATTCTTCGGCTGATGGCGCACGATGGCAATCTATCGAATCGCGAGATTGCCCAAAAGCTAGGAGCAGCAAGCTCTTCTGTTGATTATCGAATTCGAAAACTTCGCGAGAGGAAGGTGCTCCTTGGTGCAGTCTTTGCCGTGAACAACGTTCACTATGGAGCGCAGTCATATATTCTCGCGCTTTATTCAAGAGGATTCGATTGCAAGTTAAGCGAAGCTATTTACCGCTTTGCCCGCGCACATCCGCACTGCACACATTTTATCGAATGTTTCGGCGCTTGGGACTACGAGCTAGGCATCGAAGTACAGAATTACGAACAGCTCACCAGCTTCCGCGAGGAATTAGGTGAGAAATTCGCCGATTCAATAAATTCGATGAAGGTACTCGCACGATTTAAGACTCATAAGTATGTAAATTTTCCATTCTGAGTTTTTTTTTTAACGCTATTATCGTTCTGCCAACAAACTAGCCCAAACGAAGGCGAAACAAACTTTATCGACGCTGCAAAATGTATGCTTAGTCGCGAGAATGACTCGGATTCTGAAGCGCCCGTGCCAGCCGCACAAAGAACTCGGCACCCTTGAAATCAGGCAAATCAACAAAACGTTCAACTTCAGTAATATCGACAAAAAATGTGTTAATACTTGGACTTTTTTCAATGCCGTGGAGGAATTCCTTTACCTGCGCGAGCGAGGCGTGAGCGCGCTGCTGCGCGCCGTCATTTCTAAATCTTTCGGAATCAATAATAATCGCACAGCCGTTCAGCACTCCGAACCCTGGTTCCGCGAAGGCGATCCGAGCTCTAAGCTGCCTTCTCGCTACACTCGCGGCTCTCGAAGGTGCCGCACTTGTCTTGATTTCAAAAATTCCGATAAGCGCTTCTCCCCGCCATACGGCGCCATCGATCTCCATATCGACTCTCTGGCCGTGTGTATCATTTCCTCTTAGAAACCACGTGGCCGCCACATCGCCCTCGTCATGAAGATATCTTAACGCGGCGCGTTAATAGACAACTCCCACGCTGCCTAAAAAGTTATTTTCTGGCCGCATTCGCTTGGTTGGGATGGCACGCCCGACGAATTCGAAACCTGCTGGATCCGGCGACCTGAGTATGGAACTTTGTGATAGCTTTGAAGACTTGCTTGCTGAACTCTTGCCCGACCTAGTCGATTGGCGAACGATTTCGCGTTCCGCCAAAAAGCGGCTCCACTCTTCGGCCTGAATGCCATACGCCTGAAACAATCTCTTCGCTTCGCGGTCGAACGAGGCTATTGAACCGCCAGATTTTGAAGGGCGGATACGCAAAACGAGCTCACCGAGCTTCTCTCGGACAATTTGAAAGGTTTCTTCGCTCAAAGTAATTTTTACTGCGCCACTGTCTGATTGACGTAAATCGTTACGACTATCGTGCTTCCATGGAGGCGGCATCGGATAAACTCCCTATCCAGCTTATACCGGAGAGCTCACGCAAACAAAGGAAATTACCACTCGAGACAAGAGCTAACGGTTTAGACATTAGCCTAGCCCGGCGGTAACGGGAATTCTGTTAGCCTACCGCGTGCTCCTATTTTACATTGCTTTCAGGAGCCCGGAATAGTACCTTGCTCTCCAACCTAATCGGGGACAATTGTTATGACTGTAGCGCAAAGTCGGATCAACGAGGCGAAGCTTTCTTCGGATCAATTTGATCAGATTATTACCGCCGGATATCGTAGCTTTCATCCTTCTACGATGTCTCGAGCGCTGGACTATTTGGAAAGTCATGGTCGAGCAGACCCGCTGCAGGTCTCTTCGCTACGGACGCTATGGAACGATTGGAAAGAGTGGCAGGAGCAGAAATCTGACCCCGGGCACCGCAATTTCGCTGGACCAATGACTGTTAAACTTATTTGGCAGCCACGCGAGGAGCGTCTTGTTAAACTTGAGAAGATGACGACCAAACCATCTGGTTTGCACAGTGCAGCGATTTCACATCGCGAACTGCTCGATACACTTTAAAGCAGCTCAATTACCGGTCTTATCTGTGACTTGGCATTTCTCACCAGGCCTCGGCGCAAGGACATCGATCGCAGGTAAAGTTAAAGAAGTCCCTCGAAGCAGCACAATGGTAGTATCTGCTCACTGAGGTCGCGTAACCAATTTTTTAGGGAATCTAGTTGGCCCGGGCCTTGCAGGAGGACTCGCCTACGTACGGGATTTCCATCCGCGGCTCTAGGATGATATAATTCTATTTTATATGGTTTTACCCGCTGTTTTTCGTATTTGCGCCGAGCCCTCGCGAGCATTCCTATTCCTCGTACTTCTTGCCGCTGCTCCGGTGTCTTCACAACCTGTTATATCAAATATCAGCCCCGATTCAGGGCCACAGCCAATAGAGCACGGTGTTCCCATAACGTTTAGCACCGATCAGCCAGCGGTATGTCGATTCACTTCAAATTCAAATCTTCTTTCAAATTTTGATTCCATGTCGATGATGGAGTCCGACTTTGCAATAAGCACCGGGCCAAGTGTTCCAGACCCAATTAGGTATGACACACTACCGCTATGGAAAACATCTCACCGCCACGTGGTATCAAATTTTACCGTTACGCCCAGGCATACCTACTATGTAAAATGTAAAAATCAGCTGGGGCAGCTAAGTACACATAGCACGATTGATTTTTCATCCGTTTCCGGAGGCTCACCTAACTCGCCGCAGGCGCTGGGCCAACAAGTGACACTCGCGGTGAGCACGAGTGAACCGAGTAGCTGCCGCTTCTCTGCCCAGGCGAATCAAACATTTGCGGCAATGGCTCCTTTTACCTCGGACGTCTCCGGGCCAAAGACACTGCATTCTACATCCGGGGCGAGTCCGCTTAATGGCGAGCGACTATTTTATTATGTCAAATGCCAAGATGGACAGGGGAAGACTTCGGTACTCGATTACGTTGTTGGCTATTCCGGAATTTCTACTGCCGCACTCGATAATCTTATTCCCGCCGATCGACGAATTACATGGGCAAATAATGTCGGCGTACTACAAACCGACAACACCACTCGCGGAATTCCTTCTCGTCCCACGCCGAATGGCGCAAACATTTGCGCGGATGTAAGCGCGGCTCCCTACAACGCTGATAAGACTGGAAGCACCGATGCGACGCCTGCATTTAAGTTAGCAGTTCGCCACTGCCTCGATACCAAGGCCGACAATCAGGTGATCAGTGTGCCCGCAGGTACATACCGCCTCAATGGACCTGTCGAAGTACAAAAAACTTGGGGTGACTTTTTACCAGTACCGATTACGATTCGTGGCGCCGGGTCAGGAGTGACGACAATAAAACAATATGGTTCCGGCTCCTTTACACTCGGAGGAAGTAGCCCTTATCAAACATTTGCACTTGGGAACGATGCGCAGAAGGGCGACAGCAACATTAACTTAGTCGATCCCTCGATTGTTAAGGTGGGACAGCTTTTAAGGATTGAGCAGGACGGCGATCCTTCATTTGTTATTAAAAACGGGAACAATCAGACGCCCGCCGGACTAAAGCAGTGGATTCGAGTAACCGGGAAAAGTGGCAATAACATCACTTTTGTGCCACCGCTTTATCTTTCTTATACGACTGCGCGGCGAGCGACAGTGATTCCTTACTACTATTTTACTGATCTTACTGGCGTGGAGGACATGACAATTGACCACGTAGGCGATCCGGGAAGCGACTATGCGGGAATATGGATTAATGGCTGTACAAGTTGTTGGATAAAAAACGTCGAGTCGAAAAATGCCGCGACTTACCATTTTGCAGTCGCGAACTCACTTTTTACTGAAATTCGAGACTCCTATCTACATTCTACCACCGGTGTTGCCGCCCCCAATCAGGCCGGAATTATTCTCTCCTCAAGTGGCGGAGCGCTGATTGAAAACAACAGCTTTGATCGAATGTATCCCTCGATTGAGGCGTTCGGTGACGTAAATGGCAGCGCATTCGCCTACAACTACAGCTACAAGCCAACACAGGGCGGCGCAATTAACTCAGATTATTATCTGAATCACGGACCTTTTAATCACATGGACCTTTGGGAAGGTAATGTAGGTGTGTACGCCGAATCTGATGGATATTTCGGTGGTGCAAGCCACCACACTCTTTTTAGAAACTGGTTTAGCGGCACACATCCAGATCAGGCAGTAGGCCGAATCGCCGTGGCGCTCAAACGCTGGACCTACTACTTCAATCTTGTAGGAAATGTGTTCGGGATTCCGAATTACAATAATTCTGTCGGAACTTTGAATGGCGCGGGGCAGTATGAGGCGCTTTCGCGGTATAACGGAAGCTTCCCAGTCATCTATCAATTCGGCTTTCCCAATGTCGGAAACAACTGGGGCACGGGATTAACCAATCCACCACATCTGCCAGTTCCCGTCACAAAGCCGGAAGATCTTATCCGCGACGATGGCACTGCGATTACAACGATTTCAAATCAGACGTTGGACGCAAATTTCTCGAATGGGCAGTTCGATCTTAATGTCGCTGCTACAACCTATCGACACGGAAACTTTGATTACGTGAGCAATGCGGTTGTCTGGCATCCTGCGGTAAATGGACGTGTGCTTCCCGCCTCGATGTACCTATCTTCAAAGCCGGCTTGGTTTGGTAACCTGCCCTTTCCCGCTATCGGCCCTGACGTCAGTGGCGGAAACCAAACCAGAAAAGCGGCCACCGAACTCCTGACTGATGCAGATATATTGCTGCCAATGGCAAATAAGATTCCCGCGCAAGTATGTTTTGAGCAGGGCAAGATGCCAAACTGCTTGATTACTGGAAATTCGTTCGCACCTAGCGCTCCACAGAACTTGAAGGTGCAGTAGTTCGCGACGATACAGAAGGGGTCCGCGGGAATCCCGGTCTTACTCTGAGAACTCTTACTCCCATTGCCTTTCCGAATCTTCCTCTGAAATCTCGCGATTGTGGATTTAATTGGAGTAGGTTGTTAATCACTTCGCTAGCGCCGTATATATTTTATTTCCGCAACGTTAGATCTTCATTATCACCGCAAAAAATGGCGCTTTTTTCGTGATTTCTCTTTGACTACTTTTTAGAGTTACAGTATTCTTACCAATATAGGGTGACTTCTGGTTCAACATTCTATGAAGAATAGGCAGAAATATATTTCGTTTATGAACGCTGAACAGGCGGGTAATGCCGATAATGGCATTTACCTTGTCGATTCGGCGTATCCGAAACGTTGATTTCCGCCTTTCTCGCGTTGGCGGAGTCATACCGCTGACGAATTTTCAATACTTACAACAAGTCGGGAAATAATAGTCAGGGCGTTGTCGCGGAGCGAGAGCTTCTCTCTCTTTGATTACGCGTGGTGTGGCACTCCAACGAAAAAAAATCGTGGGTCTCGAAAAAATCGGGATCGGCATGAAGGGATACGTGTATGCAAAAAATGAAAAGGAAAAATGTAATCATCTTCCTTGCGCAAAGCATGTGGGAATATGCGCGAGGCTACCGAAAATGGGTTGTTCTGTACGCCTCGATGGCGTGCATTGCAATTCTGGTAAGCCTGCTCAGTCCACTAGTGATGGCAAAGTTGATGAAGCTAGTACAAACGCAGAGCGGTGACACTCTGATTACCGGGGCTGGAAAGTACCTCGCGCTCTACGTGCTGATTGGAGTGGCCTTCTGGCTGCTTCACGGCCCGAGCCGAGTCATTGAGACAGTAGTGTCATTTATTGTGAAGCGAGCGCTACAGATGACGCTTTTTCACAAAATAACGGCACTACCTATGAAATGGCATCGCGATCACCACTCCGGCGAGACTATCGACCAGATGGCGAAAGCCTCGCAGGCATTGGGAGACTTCACAGAATGCGGTTTTGAGGTGATTCACCTCGCTACGCGCTTCATCGGTGCGGTGGCCGTGTTGACCTGGCTTATGCCTTGGGCCGGCATGGCGGTAATCACGGTGGGCGTCTTTGCTGCCGCGACTATCATGCTCTTCGACCGGAAACTGGTCGTGCAGTACACCACGCTGAATAAGCGCTTCAACGAGGTAGCGGCATCGATTCAGGACTACCTGACCAACGTGGCGACAGTGATAAGCCTGCGCCTCGAGGATCGGGTAGCACGGGAAGTACGCGAAAGGACGGACAGAATACTGCCGCTCTGGCGCGGGAACACCGTGCTCAACGAGCTGAAGTGGTTTACCACCAATAAGTTCGTCGACTTCACTCATGCTGGAGTGCTGTTCGGATTCATCGTCGTGATGGTGAAGTCTGGCCGAACGATAGAAATCGGTATGATGTACGCGCTCAGCGAGTACCTTCGTACCATAGGCGAATCGTTTTACCAGTTCACTTCGAAGTACGGTGATCTGGTGGTGAAATGCGCACGCGTGCGAAGCGTCGAACATATCGAGCAGGCGTTCGACGAGCAGGTACGCGCCTCAGACCTGGCAAGGCTGCCTGAAGGGTGGCGCCAGATCGAAGTCAGTGGACTTACCTTCGTGCACGACGGCGTCAGCGATGACGAACGCGCGCTCGGAGTTCGAGGCGTTGACATCACGCTCGAGCGCGGCAAGTCGTATGCCTTTGTCGGCGAAAGCGGCAGCGGCAAATCGACCGTGCTCAAACTACTTCGCGGCCTGATTCGCCCAGAGTCGGCGCAAGTGAGCGTGGACGGTACGGTCTTGCCGTACGGCTTGCACCATGTGGCGCACCACACCACACTCATTCCGCAAGATCCAGAGATCTTTGCGGAAACGATCCGCTTTAACGTCGGTATGGGCGTTGCGGCTTCGGACGAGCAGGTGCGACAAGCGCTAACTTTGGCCCGATTCGCGGCTGTACTTGCACGACTCCCTCGTGGGCTCGATACAAGCATCGCCGAAAAAGGCGTAAGCCTGAGTGGCGGTGAAAAGCAGCGGCTTGCAGTAGCTCGTGGGTTGTTTTTCGTTCGAGAGAGCAATTCCGAGCTGGTGCTACTGGACGAGCCGACAAGCAGCGTCGACGGTTATAATGAGCGGCTGATATACGAGGGCGTGCTCCGTGAATTTGCGGATCGCTGCGTGGTAACAGCAATTCATAAGTTCAACCTGTTGCACCTTTTCGATGAGGTGCTGGTGTTCGCTAACGGGCGCTTGGTTGAACGTGGAACCGTTGAAGAGCTTCGCGAGCGTGGAGCCGAGTTCAGCAGACTTTGGAACACTTTCGCGAACGAGTCGACCTTAAGGAAGGTTATCTAACTATTCACAGGGCTGATCCGAAAGGATCAGCCCTTTTTTTAAGCACAAACAGCAACTGATCTATACAAACACTCTATTTCAGCATAGAGTTACGAGCTGATTGCTGTATAAGTCGTACCACAGAAGACCTTAGTTAGATTGTCGCGAATTGGATTTTTCTGGAGTGCAGTTCTGATGAGTAGTCTGCGAATGGGTTTCCTTTCATGCGAAGGTGGTCAGCGAATTCCCGTCAAAGTGAAGAGATGGCGCGAACGCACTCTTGTCGAATGTGATTATCCTCTCGACCTGCTCTCACATCTGGGCCTTGCCGACTTCGCTCGTGATGAGCTCGAGGGAGTTATTGTTCGCGGCGTGGTTATTCCTGGGGAAGGCGGTTTCTTTCAACTCTTTGATACTTTTGGCGCGATGCATCGCGAGCCTCTCTTTCTCGCACAAGCGGATGCCGACAAAAAATTTCTAAATTCATTAATATGGGAAGTATAGGCCATCGCGTTTTAGTGGTCGACGATGAGCCGGCTGTTGCCGCCGCGCACGTGAGCCTCCTTCATCAGCTGGGCTATGATGCGCAGTACACCGAAGATTCTCGGCAAGTATATAAACTCGTGCGCGAGCTCGGCATTGAAATAGTAATGCTTGATCTACGCATGCCTCTTTTAGACGGCACGGAAGTGTTAAAAGAACTGCGCCTCCGCGCACCGCAGGTTGGCGTGGTTATCGCTACCGTGGTTAACGATATCGAGCAGGCGGTCCGCGCAATCAAATCGGGAGCTTATAATTACCTGCTAAAACCTATCACAGGTGAGCGCCTAGGCGCGATTCTGCGCTCATACTTTGAAAATCGCCAAGGCACCCTAGTTGGTTCGACTCATTTCACCAATTTTGTGACCCAGGCGCCGCAGTTTGAGGAGATTTTTCGAAAAGTAGTTGCATATGCCAAGGCCGATATCCCGGTTCTTGTATGCGGCGAAACTGGTACCGGTAAAGAGCTTGTCGCGCAATTTCTTCACGCGACTAGCCCGCGCCGTGACGCCCCCTTTATTGCGGTGAATGTCGCTGCGATTCCCGAGGAGATATTCGAATCTGAAATGTTTGGCCATCGTCGCGGAAGTTTTACCGGGGCGATCCGCGACAAGATTGGCTATTTCGAAGCCGCTGGCGAAGGGACTCTTTTCCTTGACGAAATCGGCGAGCTCACTCAGGAGCAGCAGAAGAAGCTCCTTCGTGTGCTGCAAGAGAAGCAGTTTTGCAAAATCGGCGACACCACACCCGTGCGGATGGCCGGACGAGTCGTTTTTGCGACCAATCGTGATCTAAAGGCACTCTCGCGGCAGGGTCAGATGCGTGAGGACCTTTATTTCCGGCTTAGCAGCCATATCGTGACGCTTCCGCCGCTTCGCGAGCGGGGTGGCGATATTAGAATTCTTGCCCGCTACTTTTTTAAAAAATACTGTTCGCAATATGGACGGCTGCTCGATCAAATCGAGGAAGAAACCTTTGCGATATTAGAGGCATACGCCTACCCAGGAAACGTTCGCGAACTCGAGGGAATAATTAGCTCGGCGGTATTACTTGAACAGAGCTCGAATCTGCGTGCCTGCTCTCTTCCAAGCCACCTCCTTGAACCTCAGACCAGCACCGATGATCTGACCTCGTTAGAATCGGTTCGGTTTCAGACAATATTTTCGGCGCTCAATGAATACGATGGCAATCAGACCAAAGCGGCAAAAAAACTTGGGATTGCTCGTGAAACCCTTAATCGATTTTTACGACAATACCGTAACCGAGCAGCGGGGTCGTCAAATAGATTCACGCCGTGATTTGATGTGATCTCCGATCACAACGCACTGTGATCGCCAATCACTCCTCTTCCAGTATTTAAAGCTCTACTCCTCTGCAGCTTAACTCCACTCTCCAAGAAGTTGGCACAACAATTGCCTAAGAGATTCTCGTACGTGCTTTTAAGGGGGAAATTATTATGGCACAGGCATTGCGACGACAAAATCAAGAGGCAGCATTCGACGTGGTAGGGCGATACAATCAGGATCAAATAAACGGCTTTGACCCTTCGCTTATAGAGCGGATGTTGGAAATTATTGCGCCATTTGACGGGGCGCGAATAATTGAGCTTATGGGAGGAGATGGAAATCTCACGTCGCGGCTGATGCGCTACTGCACTCTTCATCAAATTTTCCCACAAGAAGTTAAGATGCTCGAGTATTCCCGAGTACAGAGCGAATTTGCCGCGATGGAGCTTGCAGAAAGTATTGCCGAAGTAATTTGGGGCGACGTGCTGACGATGCACTCTCTCGATTCAAATGTTCGCGTGCCCGAGAAAAACTATGATCGAGTTTTTATTAAAAGTTCAAATCACGAAATTCCACTAAGCAAGCAACCCACGTTATATAAGAATGCTTTCGAGCTTTTACGGCCGGGCGGTACCTTTATCAATTTGGGCATGCTCTTTGAGAACAACGAAGAGCGCGACGAACTCGGCGCGATTGGAAGAGCGAAGGACTCCCTGGCAGGAATGAATGACGCGGTAAAAAATAGACATTGGCTTACTCGCGAGGAGCTCTACGGGTTTCTTTCCAGCGCTGGATTTGTCGATATTAGATCGAGTGCCGAGTTCGATTATTCAATCGCCTCACGTATCGTGTCGCACAACTACTTTGAGGGCAAAAAGCGCGATCAGTTTGATCTGGAATTTCAAGCCGCGCAGGTTCGCGCCCGCACTATGCGTCGAAACGGCAGAATTACTTTCGATAATGATTCGTCGCTGATGCGCTGTCCTGGAGAAATTACGACCGCAAGACGTCAGACAGTTGCCGAGGTAAATTCTCGCCTGTTCAATCAGTACCCTTATGATTTCGTAAGAAAAATTGCCGCACATCGCGAACTTATTGATCAAGTCGAGCAAGCAATCCCCGCCGCAGCATCAGTACTCGATCTGGGCTGCGGAATCGGTCTTCTCGCCGAACGGCTAGTTGGCAGAATACAACGCTACGAGGGGATCGATCTCTCGAGAGACTTTGTGCAAATCTGTCAAAAAAGATTGCAAAATTCTGGCTTCTCTTTCTCCGAGGGCGACATTAACACGCTTCGATTGAAGCAAAATTCTTATGATGTAATTACATTGTTAAATGTAATTTACATTGAAGGAGTCGAGCCGCTGCATGCTTTAGAGCGAGCCTTCGATGCGCTTACTCCAGGAGGAAAGCTTTTTGTGAGCGGACCAACTCATGCACGAAGCTTTGCTGACGCCGAGAGCAAAATTCTCGAGCAGCTTCACAATGATAGGCTTTTAGCCGGAAACGAGGCGATTCTTCAAGGAATCAAACAGGCCAACGCCTCGCTACTTACTGAGAGGGCCCATTATTGGAGCGCTGAAGGCATGTCGGCGTTGCTTCGAGAGATCGGGTTTACTGTAAAAGTAGTAAGTACTCATCACTATTACGGGAATGCCTATCTTATTATCGCGGAAAAGTAGCAGGAGCCTTATGTTGTCAAGGCTTCATGCATGTTTGGTTCTTCCCCGCGGAGCGGAGCTGAAAAATAGCGGCCGGATACTGGACGCGCTGCATTTCTGGAGAGACCGCTCTGGTGTGGAGCTGGCAATTGAGCTTGTCGAGCAGGTAAGCGATGCACAATTGCCGCTCCACCGCGGGCCTAAGCAGACTATACTTTTTATCTGGCCAGAGGGCGATCCGCCCTCAGCGCGCGATAGAAGCAGTCTGCGCTTCATGGCGATGCAGCAGACTTGCCTCTTGGCTATGAAGGAAGCGAATATCGCGCCTTTTTGTCGCATCATGCGCGAATTCCATGGGCGTGTACTCGCTACTGATACCTTTTCCCCTGAAATGCTATCATCGGGTATAGAGCAGCTTAAAAATTTGAGTCAGACAGGGTTTGCCGCAAGCTACCCCTTCTCGCTCACTGAGTTTGAAGGTCTTTTGAGCGAGAGGTTTAAGGCGGACCTGCGTGCCCCAGTCAAATTGATCGCAGACTCGGTTGACGCACTGGAGACATTTAAAGCCGAACCAAGTTATGAACGCTCTCTTCGCATTGTTCGCGACGCCACCGGCATGCTGCTCTATCGCATTATCGAAATGCTTGATAATTTCGAAAATGCGCACGGCGAAGTTAGATTGAATAGCAGGCCCTATTCAATACGTTGCCTACTTCAAAGCATCGAGGCAGTACTTACGCTTCGCGCGAGCATGAGTGAGACAGAGTTCCTCATGGTCATCGATGAAAAGGTCCCCTCAATGGTCTGCGGTGACCCCGAGCGATTCGGTAGGGCACTCCTCGGGCTCATCGAACGCTGCCTTGTATTTTCGCCCCGTGGCGGAATACTCGTGCATATTGAGACGGAGAGCTCTCCTGAAAACGAAGTTCGATTGCTCGTCACGGCAGCCAATGCCGGCACCGGAACTCCTGACCACCGGGATTCCAAGTTGAAGAATTCAAACGACATGCAGAATTTCCTTACACAAAATAAGGTCATGAATTGCGGGGATATCAAACCAATTTTCGAGTTGCTTCAGCTTCTCGGCGGGTCTATTTCGGTACGCAGCGAAGTGAACAAAGGCAGTGCAATTCGCCTATCGATTCCGATAAAGCTTGCGATGCCAGCCACCCAGCCTTCTGCACATATCGTGGATGACTCACCTAAGATTGCCGACAAGCCTCATACCTTCCTCGTTGTGGACGACAACGAAGTTAACCGGCGCATTCTCGAGACAGTGCTGCGGCGAGATGGACACGAAGTGTTGAGCGCTGCGAATGGCGCCGAAGCAGTGGCGCTGTATGAGAATCACGATATTGCACTCATATTGATGGACTACGAGATGCCGATTCTTGATGGCCTCGGCGCAAGCAAGAAAATACGAGAGCTCGATCATGCAGCACAACGTTATACTCCTATCGTCTTAGTTACCACCTATCGCTGGGAAGAGATATGTACGGCCTGCCAGGATGCAGGAATTGATGGCTTCGTGCCGAAGCCAGTCAACTTCAATGTACTTCGCCAAGCTATTCACAGAGCGCTGCAATGCCGCGCCGAGGTTATCCCAGATTGCGCACACTAGTTTGTCTGTTCTCCTCCGGGCTCCTGCCCTCCGGAAAACTCGCTCCAAGCTACGGAAGGGCCGAAAGCAGGCCCTTCCTTCGCGTCGCTCCATTCGCCTGCGCTTCGCTTCGGCGAATGCCCCGCCATCCGTGGCGGGGCTCGTACCTCGTTCAGAAAGGAAAAAACTTTCTGGACGAGGTACGAGAATGGATCTCTCGAATTGATTTCTGCGCGCCGCTTTGGTTAAACTCGATGCCATCTAAGACCCGGCTAACCGTCTCATAAAGCATGGCAAGCGTTCTACAAAATGTCTCAAATGCAGCGGTATGGGGTTCTCTCTTAGGCTCGCTTATTTTAGGCACATTCTTGGCTATTCAGGCTGCGTTACACCGCGATAGGAGAACGCCCTTTGCAGTTTTCGCGGTGGCTTGCCTGGCGATCGCCATGCTGGATTTTTTTCACGCACAATTTAGCTATTTTACCTACGAAAAGCTTCGCATCGCCGCCTGGACAATGTATTCGGCGACGCTGCTGTGGCTCTTTAGGCATTCGCTGCGGAGCATTATTGCCGTTTCCATTTTACTTCCGGCGAGTGCCATTTTTACTTGGTTGGCGATCGATCCCGCACTAGCGACAAGCTGCGTCGTTCCAGTTGCGTTCTATGTAAGTGCCCTCGTTCACGCGCAAACGTACCGCGCGACGCGTGGATTCGGGTCCTGTGTTCTTGCCGTGTATTCTTTCGCATTGGGAATGCTCTGTACAACCTACTATCTGTTCCTGAAGAGCGGCGATCCCGATACAATCGGCTTAGGGTATATTCACTACGCTTTACTGTCCTGTACGGCAGTCGTCTTCGGGTGGATTCATGTCTCCCGAGAGCTTCGAGGAAGACTTCCCGTGCAAGTGTCAGTTGCGCACGCCAGTATTTTCGGCGCCGTCATACTGCTGGGTGAGGTCGGTATACTTTTAAGTGTGCTTGTCTTTCCGCACTGGCCACCGATTTCTTACATGGCGCTATCGCTGATGCAGCTCGGTGGCGTTTCAGGGCTCTTCTTCTACTACCGCCATCAACTTGTGATCTATACTGACAACGTCACACAGCTTCTCGAAGAACGTACGCTATCTCTCCGTGAGGCGCAGAAAACTCTCGCGCAAATCAACAGCCAGCAGGCTGAAGAGCTTGCGCGCCAGGCGCTCGACATCCAAACAAAAGCCGCAACGATTGATCGCCAGCGCCGCTTAGAACTCGCGGCTCAAACTGCTGGCCAGGCCGCGCATGATATTCAAAACTTGGTCGCACCGATGTTGACCTATCTTGGACAGCTCGAACGCGGCGAAGTTGATAAGGAGAATGTTACCGGCGTTGCCGGCCTTGTCCGCCGCCAAGCTGATGAGCTTCTCGACCTTAACAGCCAACTTTTGGCGCTTGCTCGACGCGGTCGCCGAGAGCACCACAGTCTAGAGCTTCACGAATTACTTACTGATATTACCAAGCGGTTTCCTACCACTCGCGTGCGCTTCAACGGCGAACAAGGAGTGTGGGTAAAAGGGGCGTGGTCACAGATATCGCGCGCCGTAAGTAACTTACTCTCGAACGCCGTTGATGCCACAGAGGAATTGCCGCTTTCGCGGCAGATGATTTCGATAAAGCTTTCCTCGATTACCTTTGATTCCGTGCGTCGCTGTCATCTTGGATTTCTTGCTCCTGGTAGCTACGCAGCGATTGAAGTAACCGACCAGGGGAAAGGCATTCCGGCCGCAAGTATCGAACATATCTTTGAGCCTTTTTTCTCTTCTAAGTCGGGGAAGGGTCGATCAGGTTCGGGACTTGGGTTGAGCATCGTATCAGCTGTAGTCGACGATCATAGTGGCATAATCGATCTGCAGACTGATCATCATGGCACTCGCTTTACTCTCTTCTTTCCGACAGTTTCTGCCGAACCGCAGGTGATTGCCCTTGACAAGATTCGGGGCAGCGCTCGAATTCTCCTTATCGATGATGACGAGGCGATTCTCGATCAATATTCCGAGTTCCTTGAACAGGCCGGGCATTTCGTTACCAGTGCCACATCAGGAGACGAAGGGCTTCGCGCATTGCAACTCGAGCAGTTCGACCTCTTGCTACTTGACCTCAACATGCCCAGTCGAAACGGCTACGAGACTCTTTTCGCGGCAATTCAGCTGCGCCCTGGAATTAAAGCAATCATTCATTCAAGCTTCGTTACGGAAGACGATCGAGTTCGACTCGGGCAGCTTGGCGTTGACTTTTTTCTCCAGAAACCCGCAAGTCGAGGCGAAGTGCTTAAGGTTATTCGCCAAGTGACCGAGGCAGCAAACGACGAGCAGACTCTAGGACGCGATCGCGTGGTGAATAGATGAAGCTTCGACTCCATTATGCATTTGGTATATTTTTGTGGGCTCAATATGCCTTCGCCGCGCCGCCTACGGTGAGCGGAAACGCGGGTTTCGAACACCGCATATTCCCCTCCGATTCAACCACCGATAACTCCGCCCATAACAACGACTCAATTTATTTCGAGCCGAGTTTCATTATCGACGAAGCCAATTCGTTTCGTTTTGAGGCGGTGCCATTCTATCGCCTGGATCAACACGATTCAAAACGAAGCCATTTCGATCTTCGCGAGTTCTATCTCGCGCTCTCACGCGAGGATGTTGAGTTAAAATTCGGTCTCGCGCGCGTCGATTGGGGAGTTGCCTCATCGTACCATGTCATTAATGTGATTAATCAGACCGATCTTATCGAGCATCCAGTGTATCAGAGGAAGCTCGGTCAACCGATGCTCAATCTCAATTACAAACTAGATAGTGATCGACTCGAGATGTTTCTGCTTCCGGGTTTTCGCGAGAGAACCTTCGCCGGGTCTCGCGCACGGCTGCGACTTACACCAAGGGTCGATACTGATCAAGCCCGTTACGAATCTGGGGCTGAAAATCGTCATGTTGATTGGGCCGCTCGATACGCGCTGAAACGAGAGGATTTAAACGCAGGCCTATATTACTTTTCGGGAACGAGCCGCGATCCGACGCCACTGCTTGGAACGGCACGATACGGAGAGCAGGTCATAGTCCCCTACTATCCCACTGTGCGTCAGGTTGGGCTCGACGCAAAATATGGCCTCGGAAACCTCTCTCCGAAAATTGAATGGATTTATCGTCGTGGCCAAGGCCCTTCGTTTCAGGCCATGATTGGCGGCTTCGAGTACTCTATAAAGAATATCGCCGGGAGCAGCGCGGATCTGCTGTTGATTGGCGAGTATCATTACGGCGATCGCGGAAGTTTGGTGACGAGCCCGTTCGATAATGATTGGTTCGCGGGTTTTATCTTGTCCTGTAATGATAGCGCTGCAACACAATTAGTCGCAGGCGACGTTTTCGACACCAAGAGCGATTCTTCGACGCCTCTCATTGGCTTCTATCGCGATTTAGGAAAAGGATTTCGAATCGAAATCGAATATCGTGGACTGGTCGCCACCGCGGAAACACATCCTCTCGGAAGCCTTCGTCATGATGATTTTCTACAGGCACAACTTACTTTCAAATTCTAGCAATCACTGGAAACACCCTCCTTCCCTAACTTAGCGCTCTCCGTGCCTCTGCGGTTTTTTGAAAGTATAATAAACCACAGAGGCACAGAGATGGAGCTAATTAAAGGGAAGGACTCTAGCTTGGTGCCGAAATCACACCCAATCTCCTAAGATATCGCGCCGGAACTTTGGAGCGATCTTTATACACAGTCCAACCGCAGGGTTTCTCGGGATCCGGATCAAACTCGGTGACCCAGGCAATACTGCCGAGCCTCTTAAGCGAAGTGAGCTCATTGCACGCACAATGCGTGCAATACGAAGGAACTTGTTTGGCAAGGTTCCAAGTTGTCGGCGTCGCTTCGGCGAGAATCGCGAGTCCATCAACGCTACGCTGGCGCATCGCACCGCCAGTACCGCATGGGGCGAAAATCAGACGGTAGCATTCGGGCTCTTCGACTATTCGGACAGCTCCCTCGCGGTTTGGCCCCGAAAAGTGGGTGCGCAAATGTTCCGCCAACATTGCCGCCAACGCCGCCGAATCAAGAACTCTCACCGCATCCCACATCGCGCCAAGCAGCGCGCAGCTTTCAAGTCCTTCCTGCATAATCTCAACTGCGGTGTCTTGCCCTACACGCTCAGCCACGCGGCTGGTGTAGATCGAAACATATTCCGCGCAAAGATCATGGCGTTCGCGAATCTCCTGGACATACTCCTCAAAAGTTGCTGCCGCCGCACGACATTCCGCTTCACGAAGCTGGGTTTCCAAAGCCACGAAGAGAAGGCTGGGTCTATGCAAAAGCTGTGTAGCTGCAGTTTCAGATCCTAACTTTGCATTTTCACGGAATGCAGCGATAGCACTCGACGTAAGCACGGCGGGTGCCAGTAACGAACTGAGAATTTCGGCGGCTTCGGCGGCGTGCCGCGAACAGCCACCTACCCACTGCTTATACGCACGCTCAGAAACTTCTCGTTCCACAGCCTCTCCGCAGCTCTCGGCAAAGACATGTGGAAGCGCATAGCTCCACTCAAGAAAGGTTGAAACTACGGCGCCATTAAGCGTGTGAAGTATACTTCCAAGCGCCGATGCTTGGCTCGTGTCGGATTGCGAGAAGAGTTGGCGCATCCGCGCGACGTCGGACACGCCATCTGCAACTGCCCGACCCATACGCAACGGACGGCCAAATGCCTCAGCGTGTTCGACTCTATCTTCGCCCGAAAAATAATGCACACTCGTGGTCATAATTACCTGCTTATACATCTATCGTGTTGGCGATGGAACTAGATTCCTTGGCTCTTGAAGTTGACACCAAAGGGATTGTATTTTCGAGCCACGGAATATAGTTAAAACCGCCTTCCTCCAATTGACCTCAACACCGCGCAGAGAGTATATCAATTCACAAATATTATGTCGCTGCGACTTTGTTTGATTCTGAGCGTTTGGCTTACCATTTCTTTTGCAGCATCAGCATTTGCCTGCGAGTCGATTCATGGCCTAATTGATGTAAACTGCGATGGCAAATTCAAGATCGCCGTAGTCGGAGATAGCATTGGCCGGGGAAGTCGCGGCAATCTTCGCGCAGCCGGAAGTTTTGTGAAAAGGATCGCCAAGTCTCTTCGCTTCGCGACGATTAAGAATTTAAGCATTCCAGGCTTGGATACTTCGGAAGCAATTCGTTACCTTACTCGAGAGTTTCCCAAAAACGACTACAAAGTTACAAAATCGCTATTGAACAAGGCGGATTTTGTGTTAGTGCAAGTTGGCATCAACGATTATTTCTCAAGCACTGATCCGCAAGTAACAATTGGAAAGTTAAAACGCATTGTCTCTATTATCTCCAACTATGGCGAATCACATGGTGGAGTTCCGCTGATTTCGATAGCGCTGATTACGCCAGTTCGACCAATCACGGCAAACCGTGCAGCGCAGGCCGAATTTGTGCGTTCCCTAAATCAAGAATTAGTCGCACAAAATTCTCCCGAGCTACCGGCCGATGTCAAATTTAGTGAGATTTCAGAAACTGACGTGCTTGCTTCAGATGGAATTCATCCGGACACAAATGGCCACGCCCGTATGACCAAGATTTTGTTGCGCTACATTAACTCTACTTTTGAGGCCACGGAATGAGTCCCGACGAAATTCGCAGTTTTTTGCGGCAGCTTGCCAGGGCAAGTGGCGAACTTATCGCCGATTTCTACGGACGGAACTCAGTAGGGGTCGAAATAAAATCGGATGCCACTCCGGTGACGGAGGCCGATCGTGGCGCCGAGAAACTGCTTCGCGAAATGATTCTTTCAGCCTATCCGCACCATGGGGTAATTGGCGAGGAGCTTGGCCGAATCAACGAGGACTCCGACTATCAGTGGGTCCTCGATCCGATTGATGGCACCAAATCTTTTCTCCATCGGGTCCCCCTTTTCGTTACCCTAATCGGACTAATGTATAGAGGCAGACCAATTGCCGGAGCTATCCATCAACCAATTACGGGAATGCTTTGTATTGGAGCCGATGGGAGTACAACTCTAAATGAAGCGCCCGTGCGAGTGCGTAAGGTGCGCTCGATTCAGGAGGCATCAGTTTTAAGCTCCGGCTATGAATTTGCAAGGCAGGGATGGGAGTCTGCTGGTTTCACTAAGCTTCGTCAGGAAGCACGAATGTTTCGTACCTGGGGAGACGGCTACGGCTACATGCTCGTGGCCAGCGGCATTGCCGATATTATGCTCGACCCGAAGATGGCGATCTGGGATCTCGCGGCGTTAATCCCGGTAATCGAAGGCGCAGGCGGTACGATTACCGGGTGGGACGGCGGCGATCCATTAAAATCACTTAGTGCAGTCGCAAGCTGCGGCGAGTTTCATAAAGATATAATTGCCCTTTTAGGAACCTAGCCAATATCCCTTCAGCCTACGCGCAAACTTCTTCACAGTAGTCAAAAAAAGACTTGCGCGACTTCCAGTTTTTTTCTATATAGTATCCCAATGATGGCTCCGCGGCGCTGCTCGAACCTGCAGAGGCGGCGCAACAGAGTACGCCTAAATGGAATGATCAAATGAATACCCCGGAAAGAAGCCGCTCATGAAATCGAAAGCAGCCCCTATTAAGACAAGTACCCTAGCTCCAGTTCAGAGACAAACCCTTGAATTTCTAAGGACATTTCTTGCTGAAAAGGGCTACGCGCCCTCATTGAAGGATATCGCCCAATATATCGGAGTCAAATCGCTCTCAACCGCACACTTCCATCTGGAACGGCTAGTCGACAAAGGTTTTATTAAGCGTGGAGCTGACGGTTCAATTGAGCTTCTTGAGGCGCCAAAGGTCGAGCTAGGACCAACCGCTGTTCCACTCGTAGGAGTAATCGCTGCTGGTATTCCCATAGAGGCGCTTGAAAATCGTACCATGATCGATCTTCCCTCTCGTATGATCGATGGTCGTGGTGAGGTCTTCTGCCTTGAGGTAAGCGGCGATTCGATGATCGATGCGCATATCTGCGATGGCGATATTGTGGTCGTAAGAAGGCAGGATTCTGCCGACGACGGCGAGATTGTCGTAGCGCTTCTCGATGATGGCTCAGCAACTTTGAAGACATTTCGGCGATTAAAGAATGGCAAAGTGATGTTGGTGCCGGCCAATCCGACCATGAAGCCTATTACTCTTGATGGCGTGGAGGTTCAGGGTCGGGTTATTGGGATCCTGCGCGAGCTTCACTAGTTTTTAGATGGTATTAACAAATAACATTAAATAATAAGGATGTGATTATGGACCGAGAAGAAATCGAATCGAATCAAAGCCCAGCCGAGAAAGACAAAGCACTGTCGTCGGCGATTACGCTCCTTGAGCGCCGTTACGGACGTGGGGCAATTATGCAGCTGGGAAGTGCGATGAATCAGCAGGTCGATGCCTACTCGTCCGGAAGCCTTGGGCTTGATATCGCGCTCGGCATTGGCGGACTTCCCAAGGGTAGGATTTCGGAAATTTACGGCCCCGAGTCTTCTGGTAAAACCACTCTTGCGCTCCATACCGCCGCCGAGGTTCAGAAGAAAGGTGGGACAGTCGTTTATATCGACGCCGAGCACGCACTTGATGTTACTTATGCAAGAAAGTTGGGCGTTGATACTACCAAGCTACTGGTGAGTCAGCCCGATTGCGGTGAGCAGGCGTTTGAGATCTGCGAAGCCTTAATTCAGTCCGGATCTGTTGATCTGATTGTTATCGATTCAGTAGCGGCGCTTGTGCCTAAAGCCGAAATTGAAGGTGAGATGGAAGATCAGCAACCAGGCATGCAGGCGCGCCTCATGAGCAAAGCTCTTCGAAAGTTGACTGCTGTTTCGGCGAAGTCGGGCTGCGCAATTCTCTTTATTAACCAGATCCGTATGAAAATTGGGGTGATGTTCGGTTCACCAGAAACTACGGCCGGCGGTAATGCGCTTAAATTTTACGCGTCTGTACGGCTTGATGTGCGGAGAATTGGTTCGCTTAAGGAGGGCGCCGAGGCGGAAGTTCACGGCTCAAGGGTGCGTGTAAAAGTAGTAAAGAACAAAGTAGCACCGCCTTTCCGCGAAGCGGAGTTCGATGTTATATTTAACGAAGGCATCAGCCGTATTGGTGAAACGATAGATATCGGCGTTGAGAAGGGAATCATCGACAAAGCCGGTGCCTGGTACTCCTTTAGGGGCGAGAGACTTGGACAGGGCCGAGAGGGCACCAAGCTATTCCTCAAGGAGCATCCCGAAGTAGCCGAAGAGATCTCGCGTCTTATAATGTCGACTATTGGTATTGAGTCGACTGGCATTGAGACGGCAACAGGTCAGGGTGGTACCCCCCAGGGAGCAATCGCTGCAAGCTCGGCTTCAGTGAGCACATCAACTATTACGCTCGAGAAAAGCGTGGCTGAGCCTGCGGCTAAAACGAAAGGGAGTCCAAAGAAGCGCGCTGAACTAAACGGCGAAGCCGCGCATAATTAATCCCTTGCTATGTGCATTGAAGAGCTGTGATCTTCGGTTGGGGCGTCGGAGATCACCTCTTCAATACGATTTTTCGCGACGACGCATACCCCAAAAAGCAGGTACTTGCCCTTGACACGACCCGATTCTCTCTCCATGTTGGGGGGATGTTAATTCGAGCGACCGGACCTGTCGACGAAGGTCTTGTACTTATTACATTAGGGCAGAGCTGCTTCTGTCTCGCCGGAAGCCCTGAAGCATACACTCTAATTGACTGCGGAACGACTGCCCATCTTCAGGGGTTGGAAGCACGGCTTATCGAGCTTGGCATTAAAGCCACTTCGATAAAACAAATTCTCCTCACCAACGGCTCGGGGCCACGTGCCGGCGCAGTAT
Organism: uncultured Bdellovibrionales bacterium; assembly: GCA_964510065.1. Classification (GTDB taxonomy): domain Bacteria; phylum Bdellovibrionota_C; class UBA2361; order UBA2361; family CAIXSY01; genus CAZEAC01. The sequence continues at coordinate 22,956 of CAZEAC010000020.1, forward strand.
TCGCCCTCGCATCCAAGCTTCCGCATGCTCAAATCCTTCTCTCCTCGCCAATCCGCGAAATTCTTGCCCAAGACGCCGAACTCGCGGCCGAGGATAAGAGATTATCAAGCCTTTTTAAGGACGGCGCCAGCATTGTTGCAAGCCAGCCGGTTGTAGAACACGAGAAAATTCTCAAGCGAGTAGAGATTATGCCCGAGACCGGAGTATTTGCTCTCGCCAACTCCTCGCCGGCGCAGGTTTTTGCGGCGCCAGGGTATACCACAACATCACTCGCCTATTTTCTCCCGGGGAACGCTGCACTTATTACTGATCAGGGCCTCGGCTATTACCGTGCAAGAAGTCCAGTTGCTCCGGGGGCAAATGCCGGAATAGACCTCGCTCTTTCGACCATTGCCAAGCTTTGTAACATCCCAGCGAAATTTCTTATGCTGCCCTATCTGGGCACTCTCTCCGGAGCCCTCGTGAAGCGTTTTTTCAAGGAGGGACGCGAAACTTTAGAGACACTTCGTGCTGAGACGTCGCGTGCGAAAGCCGAAGGAATCTCGGACGAAGATTGCATCTCGCAGATATCCGACTTTTACTATCGTCCCGAGTCCAGCGACCCACTACTCTGCGAACTTCTTGAGCAGAGTCGGAAGAAACTCCTCATACAGCTGGGACTTCACGCGGAATGAAGATCGTCTTTCTGCATACCAAAGGAACGCCACTATTTCATTCGATACTTGAGGCCCGTCCTCTCGGCGGCACTGAGACCGGAGTGGTTCGGCTTGCCGAAGAGCTTCAAAAGCTTGGTCATTGGGTCGCCGTCCTTTCACCCATTGAGAACTCAGCTCTTTCAGAAGTGTTGTATCTTCCACTTCATGCGATGCAGGATCTGGGCACAGTAGATCTGCTGATCGTAATCCGTGATTGGCAGGCCTTGCACTTTCCGATTAAAGCGAAGAGACGATTTCTATGGACTGGAGACTCCTACGACCAGATACTAAACGTCGGAATCGGAGACCCGCGCGTTATCAAACAGATCGACCGCTTGCTTACGGTGAGCGATTGGCATACTCAAACTCTCTGCGAGGCTTCGGGATTTCCTCAAGAAAAAGCATTTAATCTTGGCTACGGAGTACGGCTAGCTTTGTTCCAAGGTGGCGAGCAGCGCGTTCGCAAACGCCTGATCTATACTTCGACTCCGTTCAGAGGACTTGAGTTGCTCATACCGCTCATGCAAGAGCTCTCGCCACGCCATCCCGACCTAGAACTCCATGTCTTCAGCTCATTTGACGTGTACAAGGGCGCAGGCGTTCAAGATGACACCGTGGCACGTTACGCGCCGGTCTTTGACGAGCTTCGAGCCCTCAGGGGAGTATGGCTACGCGGAAGCGTTCTGCAAAGTGTGCTTGCTCGTGAGCTGATGAAAGCTTCAATATTTGCCTACCCGAATACCTTTGAAGAGACCTGCTGTATTGCCGCGATGGAAGCAATGGCGGCGGGCTGTGCTTTGGTGAGCAGCGCCTTTGGCGCCCTCCCCGATACTATCGGCGACGCGGGAGTTCTGCTCAAAGAAAGGCCAGGAAGCACGGAATATATCGCTCACTTTATTAGAGAAACGGAACACTTGCTTATCGATGACAATGCTTGCGAAGCGCTCTCGCGAAAGAGTCTTGAGCGCGCAAGAGTGTTCGATTGGAGCGAAACGGCAAAAAGGTTGCTTTCGCTCACCAATTAAGGCGAACATACACAAGCGCATGATCCGATGCGTAACGTGGCTCGTACAACACACCACTATCATAATCCCCATTTCCGTCGTGCGTCGTGTTTGCAAAGCGCAATGATTCACTAGGCATCAAGATTTCATCAAGCCACGAGTATATATTTTTATACATAAAGGTTCCAAACTGCCTCTTGGTCTGAGGATCGAGCGTAAGCACGCTAAAGAGCAGCTGATTCATTGAAACTCCAGCCTGACAGAGCGGAATGCCGCGCTTACTTAGACGGCACTGCCCTTCCCCCTGAAAATTCTTGAGAGTCAAGACACCTTCTAATATTTTTGCGCTCGCGAGATCAAAGTTCGCATTCCTATCACCAAGCAGGATCACGATACTTTCCCCGGACGTGAACGCCTTGGAATGCCGACTCTCGACCACTCGACGCAGTGCCTCGGCCATCTCCATCCTGTAAGTTTCCCACTCAAGTCCAGTTGGATCGCCCTGTCCACCGGCTTGGGATTTGAAATGAAATGTCACCAAGCTCACGGTTTTAGCAAAAGACTCGCCGCGTGGTTTTACGTTGAGCTGGATCTCGAGCGGCCCTCGCGAGAAATATCGCGGCTTCTCTTTCGCCGTGAGCTTCGGAAGCTCGACACCCACGTAAGAAACACTATTAACAATATCCGCGCGATCTTTTGCGACAAGAAACCCGACACGCAGCAATTTGTCATTACTAGGCCCTGCCTTTACCTCGAAAAATCGATTGCTCCTCTTTCGGAGCGCAAGCGCCAGTTGAGTAAGCGCGACGTTTCCGTCATCCTCAGTTTTACCAAGAAGTTCTTGTACCGCAATTACATCGCATTCTGCCTTAATAAATCGCTGCACGAGCCCTTTTTCTTTATCAGCAAGGAGGCCAGCAGTAATTTTTTGATCGCGCCGCTGTACGTCGCGAAGAACTCCGTAATTCTCGAGGTTTTGGCTACATACCGTCAACTCAACTTCGCCACGCGGATCAACGTTGACTTCACCGGTTTGTACCCGGGTTTGCGCAGAGGCGATCGTGACAAAGCAAATCGGAACCGCAAGAATGATCTTCAAAAATCTAATCACAGTCGTTCCGCCGAAATTACAATCCTTCGCTGAGCTCGCCTGCCCGAAAGCCCGCGCCTCTGTGCGCGACGGCGTGAGCGGCGCTCCCTTGAATCGAAAAACTCCTCTATCGAGACTTCAGCTCGTAGCGCTGAGCTTATCCAACTTACCCCTACGCTTCCAAGAAGCACGGCGTCGGCAATATCCTGGTGCCGTTTTAGTGCACGCGCATCGGTGACAAATCCAAGCCGAGAGAGGTCGCCCGCAAAAAGGGTCGATACTAGCCTCACTGCGATTTCTTTCACCTGCTTCCGCTCAAGCTGCCTTCCTCTGAGGCCCATTACCTCATGATGTACCGATCGGGGGTTAATCCGCCCAGGAACACAAACCCCCCTTGTCCGTGCAAGTGTTTCAAAAATACCGCGCACCTGCTCAACACAAAACGCAGCACGCGGGTCACGCATCGTAGTCGGCGCCTCGCACACCAAAACATCGTTAACACCAAGCCGGAGAGCCTCGAACACATCTGCTATTTTTTTCTGTAAATCGAGCAGCCGCCGCGCCATAGGCGCTTCGGGACTAAGCGATGCGATCTTTCCCACGGCCTCTAGTCTATTGGAATTAATGGAAAAAACAGCCCAGCCGGAAAGGGTCAGGCTCGGATCAACCGCGATGACACGTCTTGTAACCATCGACCCTATATTATAGGCTAACAACCCTTTGGACCATGAGGATTCGACATTTAGCCAACGACTTTTTTTACTTCATTCCCCATTAAAACGTAATTGAAATATGATGTTAGGAACTGAGTCCACCTACGGGGCCTCGATAGGAAACCACACCACTATGGATCACGAACTTGTTGCCCGGCTCTACCGCGAAATGATTCGGATTCGTCGCTTCGAAGAGGAGGCCGCACGGCTTTATACTGAACGGAAGATTGGGGGTTTTCTTCACCTCTATATCGGACAGGAAGCCGTCGCAGTCGGCGCTATCTCAGTCCTTGAGCCGCAGGACTGTGTGATGACAGCGTACCGCTGCCATGGCCACTATCTCGCTCGTGGCGGAGATTCGCGCGCTGGCATGGCTGAACTACTTGGCAAAGAGGGCGGCTGCGTCAAGGGGCGTGGGGGCTCGATGCATTTTTTTGATATCGAGAGGAAATTTTACGGAGGATGGGGAATTGTTGGCGCGCAGATCCCGCTCGCCGCAGGTCTGGCATTCGGCGAGAAATACAAGGATTCAAATGCCGTGGTGATCTGCTTCATGGGAGATGGTGCAGTCAACATTGGCGCCTTCCACGAGGGACTATCCCTCGCCGCGCTTTGGAAGCTTCCAGTTGTTTATGTCATCGAGAATAATCACTACGCGATGGGAACCCCGCTCGCAAAAACAGCGCCGAGCGAGGATCTATCGATTCGTGCATTAGGGTATCCAATGGCTCGCGCGACTTTCGACGGCCATGATGTCTTCGCCACACGCGCCGCCGTACACACTGCGGTGCGACGTGCACGAGAGCAGAAACTTCCGACACTCCTTGAAGCGAAGACCTATCGTTACCGTGGCCATTCAATGGCCGATCCGGCGAAGTACCGTACCGAAGAAGATGTAAATGAGTGGAAGTCGCGTGATCCAATTAAGACCCTAGGCGAGAAACTCGACGATCTCGGGTGTAAAGAGCTTCGTGAGAAGATTCAGGCCGATATCGAAGCCGAGATAAATGATGCGGTCGCTTTTGCTGAACAGTCACCGTTTCCCGCGCCTGAGTCCGCGCTTGAATACGGTTATGTCGACAATGAAAAGATGAAAGAGGTCTAGAGAGATGAGCATGCGAGAAATTCCAATTCGAGACGCACTTCGTGAAGCAATGACCGAGGAAATGATCCTCGACCCCAATGTCGTGCTAATCGGCGAGGAGGTTGGCGCATACAATGGCGCATATAAATGTTCACGCGGCATGCTCGATCAGTTTGGGCCAAAGCGGGTAATAGATGCACCAATTGCTGAAGGCGGCTTTGCCGGTGTGGGCATCGGCGCCGCGATGGTCGGAGTTCGACCGATTATCGAGTTCATGACCTTTAACTTTTCTCTAGTTGCCATCGATCAGTTAATTAATACCGCGGCAAAGGCGCGGCTTATGTCGGCGGGACAGCTTTCAGTGCCAATCGTATTTCGTGGTGCTGGCGGAGCGGCATATCAGCTCGGCGCACAACACGCGAATTCGTTTGAGCATTTCTACGCTTACACTCCTGGCCTTAAGGTAATTTGCCCTTCTACTCCCTACGATATGAAGGGACTCCTCAAGAGCGCAATCCGAGACGACGATCCGGTGGTATTCTTTGAATCTGAGCTCACTTATAGTTTAAAGGGGGAAGTACCAGAAGAGGAATACACCATTCCTATCGGTGTTGCCGATGTAAAACGCGAAGGAACGGATATTACCCTTATTACTTGGTCGAAGAGCGTATTTCTTACTCTTGATGTAGCCAAGGCGCTCGAAGCCGAGGGAATCTCCGCCGAAGTAATTGATATTCGGACGCTACGTCCGCTGGATAAACAGGCTGTTTTGAACTCGGTAGCGAAAACTCACCGTGCGGTCGTCATTCAGGAACAGCATTCAGTATCAAGTTATGGCGCTTACTTAAGTCACTTAATTCAGCAGGAGATATTTGACGAACTTGACGCCCCTGTTGGTCTTATTTCAACGCTTGAAGGACCAATGCCCTACTCGAAATCACTCGAAGTAGTACTTATGCCATCTAAAGAGCGCTGCATCGCCGGGATTAAAAAGGTACTCGAAGGATGCCGGTAATTCCGTATAACGGGAAGCCTCCGGTAATCCATGAAAGTGTTTTCATGGCACCTGACGCGTGGGTTACCGGCGATGTTACGCTTGGTGAGAATTGTTCGCTTTTTTTCGGTGCTGTAGCGCGTGGAGATATCAATCCAGTCATTGTCGGCGCCGGCACAAACATTCAGGAAAAGGTTACGTTACACACCTCGCACGGTCTTGGCCCGTGTAGTATCGGATGCAGAGTTACCGTGGGGCATCATGCTATAGTTCACGGCTGCACCGTCGAAGACGAGTGTATCATCGGTATGGGTGCCGTACTTCTCGATGGTGCAGTGATAGGCAAACACAGCATCATAGGCGCACAAGCACTAGTGCCGATGAACATGCGCATTCCGGAAAGTTCACTTGTAGTCGGAGTGCCGGCAAGAGTCGTTCGGAAGATTACCGACGACGAGCGTGTAAGTATTATTAAATCCGCCGAGTCGTATATCACCACCGGCCAACGCTACAAGAGTTATTTTCAGTCTGCGGCGTTGTGAGCCTTACCATCGCGAGCGCGATCGCCGCGTTTTCTTTGCCCGCGCGCCGGTTCGCTCCTTAACTTTTTAAGTTTTCGCGAGGTCCAGTAGTTATCGAGATGTTGGGTCAGCGCCTGACGAAGCTCTCCTTGTAGCGCACTACTTTCAGCTTCGCCGATACGATTACTCATTTCATAAGGGTCCTGCTCTAAATCGTAAAATTCCGAAGTGTCGCCAAAATTCATCACATACTTGTACCGTCCAGTATGAATCGCAGCGAAGGGACTTCGCGCATTCGAAAGAAGAAAGCTCTCGATAAAGATATGCGACCGAGGTGCAATCTCATTTCGTAGCAAAGCTCCCATCGAAACGCCATCCATCGCCCCTACCGGCGTGACACCGCTTAAGTCATACACGGTAGCCGCGATATCCATATTCGCGACAAGGCTTTCGACAAGTCGAGGCTCAGGCACAAGCGGCGGATAGCGTAAAGCACACGGTACCTTTATGACGGGTTCGTATACCGCATCTTTACTGGCCATTAATCCAAATTCACCCCAGAAAAGACCGTTGTCAGAAATGAAAATAATCACCGTGGAGTCAAGGCGCTGCTGTTCCTCGAGTTTGGAGAGCACTCGCGCAATTCCCTGATCGAGCGACCAGATCATTTCAAGCTGGCGCTCGCGCTTTAGATCAAGATCGCTAATTTCCTGCGCAGTCATGGGTTTTCGACGGCGCATCCACAGCGGTTTACCCGCCTTTACAGAATCGTTAAAACTTGGAGGCCGGTACGGCTCGGAATTAGCCCAAAGCCCGGCAGCATCTGCCGAAGGGGTGAAAGGATCATGCGGCGCGTTCGGGGCAAACCAAAGGACAAAGGGCTTCGGACTTGCGGCGGCCTGATCCAAGAACTCAACCGCGTAATCGGTCAGGACATCGGTCAAATAATCTTTATATTTGTGCCATTTGCCCTGAACATTGAGCCGCGCGTTCTCATATCGCGTGCCGCCTCCTTCGAATGCAACCCAAAAGTCATAACCGGGACGCTTTGAACCGTCCCAGGTATTTAAAAACTTTCCTACATGCCCAGTAAGATAACCGGCATCATGAAGGCTCTGAATCACCGTCTTCGATCGGAGCAGGTTATTATTCGTGAGCACGCCGTGCCGCGACGCATAGTTTCCGGTGAGCATGCTTGAGCGGCTTGGGCAGCAGGCCGGTGTTGTTACATAGGCCTTAGTAAAAGCCGCGCCCTGGTCAAAAATTCGTGACTGCGTAACCGGCATGTACGCCCCGATCGTCCCATCAGGCTGATCGTCACTTACGATAATAAGAAAGTTCGGCTTTGTCTGTGCCGCCGTGCTACTTGCCCGAATAACCATACTCGCGAGAACAACCGCGAAAAGGCGAAAATAAGAAGAGCACATGAGCGGACGGGAACCTCCCAAATACAACGAACTTTATGCTTGAGACTAAGAAAGTTGTGGGCTTCTGGCAAGCAGGTCTTACGTCATTCAAGGAGAGATAACTCGGCGATAGACCAGTCAAAAATCTTATCGGAGCCATCCTGCAACAGAGTTACTTTTCGGATCACTTGAGGCGCAAAACTGACCGTCACCACCGGCGAATCCTCTTCGAAATAGCGCGCGGTCCGCGCCGTCTCTTTGTCGATAAGGCTATGCTCTATTCCCCTGTCGTCCTCATAATTTATCCTCATTGCTCTTGGAAAATCGTGGATCCATTTTCCGCAATCGAGACTGATCCCCCTTATCTTTCGTGGGTTGTCGAGAGAGACTTGGAACGCAAGACCTGGCTTCTGATGAACCCCACTACCCCAGCGGGTCGTGCGATCCCCGTCAATTGCAAGCCGAGCGTCATCGCTCTTCGTGCTCGCCGCAACCCGTAGGGCCTTCGGAGCAATGGCCTTAAGTCCCACTTCTTTCGGAGCAAGTTCGTACATCACTCGGTATCCGGAAATATCTTTTTCCTTAAAATGATATCCGAGTTTAATAAGCGCTTGGTGAACCAGCTTCCCCTGTCCTTGGGTAAGCACTAAAGGTACCCGTCCGGCCGGGATCTCGGCGCCTTCTGTCTCGTATTCTGGAATTCGCACTTCAAAGGGCGCTCGTGACAGCATAAACCGAACTGTCTCCCGAGATTCAAAGGCAAGGCGATAGCCTATCCAATAATTCGCGCGAACGAACTCATAATTATTGCGAGCAAGCCACTCAAGCAGCTCTCCATGGTCTTTCGAGACTCTTTCATGGCCAAAAATCAATGGCTGGTTTTGCAGCGCGCGTCCGCCAAAATAACAGGAGCAAACATTAATACCAAGGAGCACGATAGCCAGGGCACCCGCGCGGGCGCGAGATCTCATAGCGACACCGCTTATCACGACACTACTAAGGATTGCGAAGGCGGGATAGAGCGGCAATAGATAGCGCGGTGCTTCGAAAAGAAATCCGAAGTGACTCACGGAAAAGAGCCCTATGGCCAGTACGAAAAAGATTGCCAGGACTTCAACCGGCCTATCTCTATCCAGCCGCAAACAAAAAAGCGCGCGCACCTGCGGAAATCGCTGGCGAAGAAAAAGTAGGGCAATGAGAAGATAGAAGTAGCACACCAGAAGAGTTGCGCCGGGATAGAGATCTGCGGCGCTCCAAAACCTCCGTGCACCCAAGAGGATTGGCAGCGCGGCGGAAAAAACTCCGACAAAGTGCGCGCCAACCAGGCCCACGCTTGCCGACTTAAACATCGCGAACGAGGCAAAATCATGTTGAAAATTGTAGATCCAAAATGGCAGCCCTCCAGCGAAGAACGCAATGCCGAGCACTGTCATCAGCATCATCGCGGCTTTACTTTTTTGTCGCCAGTCCAACACGGGCTCGGCAACTACCCGCGCACACACAACAAAAAACATTGGAAGTGCAAAGTAGAGAATCTGCGAATTCACCCACCACCCCACGCCGATCGCGAGGCCACAAGGGATAATCCCGACAAAAGAAAGCTTCTGCGATTGCAACCATTCAACTAGAAAGATAAATGAGAGAACCCCAATACAAATAATCTCGATAAAACCGCCGCGCGCCATTCCGCTCCATAAAACTAGCGGTGAAGCCGGGACTGCGATGAAGAGCGCAGCCATTAGCGCTGCCGATTCAGAAGAAAGAAGTCGCGCTAACCGGTATACAAGAACAATGAGCACGAGCGAAAACAGAAACGGCACAAGTTTAAGCACGGCAGCGGAAACTCCAAACAGCATGAAGCCTAGGGCCACAAGCATTGGCTCAAGGCTGCCCATATAATGCTGTCCGTAATAGAAGATCGGGGGCTCGCGACCTTCAACGATATGCTTCGCCATTAGCCCGACGATTGCCTCGTCCGAATCTATTCCAAAGTTGCCTGCAAGCAGAAAATCGAGGCGTAGTGCAGCGCCAAGCACAACAATTATAATAAGGACCAGATAGGTCTTTGTTCTTGTCATTCCGGGGAGAGAGGCTATCATTTCCAGAGCAAAAATGAATCGGAGGAGCGCCGAGGTTAAATCGGGCATGCTAAAAGTCCGCTGTAATTTCAGATACTTATTTTAGCGTTGGGTTATTGAGTCGCTAGTGCATTCTATCGATAAATCTGAGTAACGCCGTTTCCAACTAAAGGGGAGTTATGCCAGTACTTATGGCACTAAGTGCAGTCTTTAAAGGCTGGATGCTCATCGATGCAATCCGCCGCGGCGGCTGCTGCAACAACTACTGGTACATGGTCATTGTTTTTGTGCCGTTCGGCGAATGGGCCTACTTCCTAATGGTAAAAAGCCACGATCCAGAGTTCGCGAAATTTCGGCAAAATATTTTCTCCCGGCCACCTTCTCTGGATCAATTTCGCGCTCAACTTATACATAGTCCGAATGCGCACAACAAAAGTCAGCTCGCGTGGGCACTATTTGCGCGAGATCAGTACACCGAGTCGAGAGATCTCTTCAAAGAGCTTTGCTGCGCTGATCAGTCGGACAAGCAGACACGGCTGGGACTAGGCTTCTGCGAGTCACAGCTCGGAAACTTTGACTCGGCGAAGGCGCACCTTGAAGCATTGGTCGGCGCAGATTTCGGCTACAAAGACTATTCCGCCGCGAGCGAACTTGCCGAAGTTTATTGGAGAAGCGGCGAAAAAGAACATGCCGTCGAACTTCTCGGCAAACTTGTTCAAAGCGGAAAACGGCTCGCGCATAAAGTCGAGCTTGCAAAGCGGCTTTATGAGCTCGATAAAATAAGTGACGCCAGAAAGCTGCTCGTCGAGGGGCTTGAAGAGTACAAGCACTCCCCCAAATTCGTGCGCCGGATAGAGAAGATTCCAGCGAAAGAGGCCTCTTACCTTCTTCGCCAGTTCAAAAACCCGTGACGGTCCCACATGTCCCTACTTTCAGAAAGTAGGGACATGTGGGACCGTCACGGGTTTTATTGAGTAAGCCAGAATAAATTCCAGCCTGCACTTAATAGCCAAAGCAACACGCCAAGGAGAAAGGGGCGATAGCCAAGATGGCGCAGGATCTTCAAATCAACTGATGCACCGCTTAGAAAAATACCGAGAATAAATCCACGTTTCGCAACCAGAGTGATCGCTTGTTGAAGTTCGGGTACTGCAGGAAGAATCGTGCTTATAGTTGCGGCCACCAGGTAACCCCAGATAAACCAAGGAAGGCGCAGCGCAGCACGAAAGTCTTTACTGCCAAATTGCACGGCAAAGAAAGCAGTAATGGGTGCAATCCAAATGGCCCGCGCGAGCTTCACAGTAGTCGCCATATCAATCGGAGCTCCAACATAACCAAGCGCGGCTCCAACGACCGAACTGGTGTCGTGGATGGCTAAGCCGGCCCACGCGGCAAACTGTACCCCACTAAGCTGAAGCTGCTGACCGAACCAGGGGAAGGAAACAAGCGCAAAGGCATTGAGAATCAGTACGGTGCCCAGTGCCATTGTTATTTTTTCAGCACTCGCTTTTGTAGCTGCCCCCACAGCGGCTATTGCGCTAGCTCCGCAGATGGCCGTCCCCGAACCAATAAGCGCCGCTAACAACGCGTCAACACGCAACGTCCGGCCAAGGTACCAGCCCACGCTTAGCACTAGTACGATTGCCGAGATGGTCAGCCAGAAATAGGCGCGCGTAATCGTGCCCACGGCCGTTATTGAGATAGTAAATCCATAGGCAATAATCGCCAGGGCCAACATGGTGCGCGCAGTTCGATGAACTTTCTCGTACATATTCGGACTTCGGGCAAGAAGCGAGAGTGCAAAACCCGTGAGAAGTGCCAATCCTGCGTTGCTGGGGAAAATGATAAAAAGCAGCCCGACAATAACGAGCGCGAGATTATAACGGGAAGTTAAAAAGGCAATTATATTGCCAATATGTCGCTTCGCCATAAATTTACAATATATTTGCCGCGCACCAATGTCGATGGCATCAAACTCAATCAGACCATCCAAGCTCCCATTAATTGGGACACCGACCTGCCTCGCCCAGCGCGAACTTTAAAATCAGCTATACAAATCGGGGGGTTGCGCCGTGCCGACATAGCACATGTAAACAGCTAGGCGGACATTTATGGCACCTGCTTTTACTAAGCCAAACAAATCAGGCAAAATTAGATTGTAGTTCTCGCATTTGGTGGTAGTAGTTATGCATCAAAAGCTTCAAAGATCTGATTTAAGCGATCGTTATTCGCAGGCCCGTATCCTCGTCTCCGAGGAGATGTACGGCCAAGGGTATCAATCCAGTGGTGGTATTGAGCTCGCGCGAGAGCTTCTTCCTAAACTTGGACTAACGCCAGGGAAACGGCTCCTTGACGTGGGATGCGGTACAGGCGGAACAACACTTCTCGCCGCACGTGAGTTCGGCCTCCACGTGACTGCGGTTGATAGGGCGACTGATAATATTATGCTCTGCCTCGAGCGGGCATCAAAAGCCGGGCTCAATGGAAAGATCGATCTTCTCCTGAACGATGCGGGAAGCTATCGATTCAAACCGACCCATGACGGTCTTTGGTGCTGTGATGCATTAATGTACGTATCGGACAAGGTAGGACTATTCAAAAATATCGCGCAAGGTTTGGTGCAAGGTGCACGCGCAATAATTTTGGACTATGGATCGGGGCGCGGTCAGGTCGATAGGGAATTTGCAGAGTATGTGAGCTCCGCCGGCTATCATCTGCCACGAATTCGCGAATATGAACAGATGCTTGAAGGTGGTGGTTTCGCCTGCCTCGAAGCCGTTGACTATACCGACAGGTTCGTGAAGATGATGCGAGATGAGCTGGTCGCTCTCCAGACCCATAAGAAATCTTTCGTAGAGAAGCATGATGAAACACAATTTAATCATTTTGTGGAGCGATGGGAGCGCAAGATCCGTTTTTGCGATCAAGATCTGATGCGCGCCTTCTACTTTATCGCGGAGAAACGTTCGTGAGCACGGCTTGCACCGCAAGCGATTCCGCAACATGGGCCTGGCGCTACCCATTAGATCCCGACAAAGCGATTAAGACCTTAGGCCGGGACACGCTTTTACAAATTCGAGATTTTCTGATCAGCTCCGGATACACAGGACCTCTTCAGTCATATCGCGATGTCGCAAATATCCGTCTACGTGCGAAGGATCTTCCGAGATTGTCGGCGGAACTATCAGCGCATATTACAACGGTACTGCCGCGCTGGGGATTCCTAGTTCTGCGGCCGCCCTCGGAGCTTCTAAGCTTTGATCACGCGCTTGCGCTTTCATGGTTCGCCGGAACTATCTTGGGTGAGCTTCTCGCGCAAAATGATCTGGGGGACAAACTTTATCTTGTCGCCGATCGCGGTGGACGGATGGAAGAAGGCGCGCGGTACTCGCAGACAAAGCAAGGTGGGCACTTTCACACCGACGGCGTAAATCTCTCCTCAGGACTGCGGTATTTCTTGCTTCATGCGGTTGCATGCGCAGAAAAGGGCGGAGAAAGCATTTTACTCGATGGACTTACCGTCTATGAGGAACTTTCTAAACGTTTTCCCGAAAAACTTTCGATTTTGGAGTCTGAGTTTGTGTGGGAGTTTAAGGGCGTACGGCCCGGTGAGTTTTATCGAAAGCCGATTGTCCAGAAAAACGCCCGCGGCATCGAGTGGTGTTACCTACGACCGTATGTCGAAGAGGGCGCAAAGAAGTTTGGTGCGCCTCTCGATCGAGCTCAACTTGAAGCGCTTGACGCGCTTGATAGTGTTCTCAACGACCCAACGCTGCATGGTCGCTTCCATTTAAAAGCCGGTGACATCCTGATTGTCGATGACCGGCGACTCTTTCACGGGAGAACTGAATTCGAGGATCATGTCGATGCAGTCGAGCTTGATCTATACCTTCAGTCACCGCGGAGCTCCACGCAACACATCAAAAGAAGCTACCTTCGACTTTGGGTCGCGTAGTACGCAAAGAGACCTCGACTCAATAAACCGGAGGAGACACTAGCAAAATTCAAAAGGCCAATTTGGATTGCAAACATTTGCTCAAGTAGAACTAAATATTTGACCTAATCTCCACCCCGCGATTAGAACCTCACTAAGGGCGTAATCCAAGCTGCATCATAACTTTCTCCGCTCGGGCTTCAAGACGAGAGAGGTCAGGTGCAAGATCAGTGCGCAAATGGCCACCTCCTTTAGTCGGTCATTGAATAGATTGAAATTTGTGAGTAGAATCTAAAAGGAAGCCATCACCGAGACCGTGCCAAGCATGTCTCGGCAAGTGGGAGAAGTTGATGTCAGACACGAGCGAAAGCGACAGGCTTCCTCGCACCTTTCACGCCGCTATCCTCGATGCGTATCAAGAATAATCTGCCGTGGCACTAGAACCTACATCGACTTCAATTGCCGATCGCGTCGGAATTGAGATCCATAGCGGCAATCCTCGGGAAGGCCCGGGAGACGTTGCATCGACTCGTCGTGCTTTTTCTTTAGTAAAGAATCTTCCAACTTCGCCACGCATTCTCGATGTAGGTTGCGGACCTGGTCAGCAGTCAATCGAGTTGGCAAAGCTCTCTCAGGGTGTTGTAAGTGCTCTCGATATTCATGCCCCATTTCTCAAAGAATTGGCGGCTCGCGCTCACAAGGAGGCGCTCAACGGCAAAATAATACCGATTCATGGCTCAATGAGCTCAATTACGTTACCCGATGCGAGCTTTGAACTACTATGGTCCGAAGGAGCCATTTACATTATTGGATTTGAAGCGGGCCTAAAACAATGGCGCCGCCTTCTTGTAAAAGATGGCTGGCTCGTTGCCAGCCATCTTTCTTGGCTCAAAGAAGAAATTCCGACATCTCCCAGAACTTTCTGGAACAAGAACTACCCCGCCATCTCGTCGGTAAAAAACAATCTCCTCATTGCAGAGGCTCAGGGGTATACAAACGAGGCACACTTTACTCTCCCCGAGGATGGATGGTGGCGTGAATATTACAATCCGATAAGTGAAAAGCTAGAATCACTGCGGAAAAAATATTATGGCATCCAAGAAGCTGAACGCAGAATTGCAGACATGCAAGAAGAGATTGATCTATATAGGGAGTACTCTGACTGCTACGGTTACGTTTTCTATATCATGAGAAAAAAGTAAGCCCGCGAGTCAGCTCATCGAAGCAGCCAAAATTGAATGACTTCCTTCGCCTCTCCGCTTTCTACTGCAGTTTCCACCACGATTGATAATTACCACTGCTCAAGTTGGACGGCACGCTAGGAGCCTGCGCCACGGAGGCGTGGCACACACTCCAAGCCGCTAAATGGCGCTAGCCACATACCAACGTTGAGACAGGCACTTTCTCTGTCGCCTTGATCGCACTTTCAAAGTCTCTACGGATCTTCCGACTGAGCTTATTGAGTGCCTTGGTGCGAATGTTTGCCTTTCTACCCTTCTTTATAAGCGCGGCACCCAAACTCTTGAGCTCGCCTACATTAGTCCTGTAGCTGTTTACATTCGAGGCAAGCGAAACTTCAGCACAGACCTTCGGTCCGTCGCATGCCGTGACAACCGTGGGTATACTCCATGCCAGCTGCCAGCTCTCTAAATACAAAAGATCCGCCCTTGATTTAGCATCTCTCGAAAAAGTCTTCACCGCGTCTTTAGAAAGTGGTGACTTCTCAATCAATCGAACAAGGCTCCATACCGAGTTTCTAAGCGCAAGCGCGCCTCCGTCCATCGCAAAAAGATCATCGCGAATTTCAAAATCATCGCAGCTCAAGCATGATTTTCCATCGCCGCCACAAACACCACAGCGGTCGAGGACCGCACTTCCATTAAGCACGCCTTTGCAGTCAAGGCATGAAGCGCCATTACCGCCACATACGCCGCAACGATCAATTACTGCCCCACCATTCGGCACGCCTTTACAATCAAGGCAACTTGTTCCATTGCCACCGCAAATTCCGCACTGATCAACAACGCGGCCAGGATTTTCCGTGTTATTACAATCACCGCACGTAGTTCCATCGCCGCCGCACACACCGCAACGATCAACTACTTTTTGCCCAAAAGGTTCCCCGGAACAATCGAGACAGGAGGTGCCATTTCCCCCACAAAGCCCGCAACGATCTACCACAGCGTTCCCGCAAAGGGTCCCCGCACAATCTCGACAGGTAGCTCCATCACCGCCAAACACACCACATTCATCAACAATTAGCTGTTTGGTAAATTTAAACGCGACGACACTCGAGCCATTCAATTGCACTGCATCATAACCAAGCGCTACTAACTCCGAGGGAGTCAAAAACGTGATCGGGCCCACAAAGTCACCCTGGTCAATAACATTCAAACTTATTGTTTTCGCAAAATAGGTTTGCGCCGCAGTAAATGGACCGTAACTAAGAGTACCGCCAACCGAGATCACCTTATTTTCATAATTCTGAAGAGTAGAGAATCCAGCATTCGTCGAAGCCACTGATTTTGCGCCAACATTTCGGTATAGTCCAAGCGCCTGCACACCTGAGTCATTGAGCGCGGCATAACGAATTCCGTAGAGCTGCCTTGCTACACTCGCCTCGGCAAAATTAAGTCCTGAAAAATTCAAGAAGAGATCGCCGTGAGTAACCAGGGCGGAATTCGAGAGCTGCCCAGTAAGCGCGAGCTCGCCTTTCACTACCACGACGATTTCGTCGTGTAGCTCAAGAAAGGCCAAGCCATTAAGCTCAAAAGCCCCACCTAACTGTCCGCCAGTAATACCATCATTTCCCGAGTCTGGAGCATACTGCCATTGCTGCAAAAGGCTCTGCGTCTGCAAGAAACTGAGATCGTTGAGACACTCATAGGCTACGCTAAGCGTCGCGCCACCGACCACCGGCCCGCACTTCGATGTCGTGGGACTCTGCGCGACAAGCTGCGTCGCGAGAAGAAATATCGATACTACCGAAGAGTAGATTAACTCATTAAGTTTCATAACCTTTCAAGACCCTCACGTAACAATGGTTTACAATGGAATGTATGAGGTTTTACAGGCGCACGCCAGTCACAATCTTAGCCTGCACCGCTTAATGACAGGAGGCATGGTTTGGCTTACGGTACGGAGGGGTCACTCGGATTTGAGGGCAGAGTACGGTCAACAAAGCCAATCTTTTCAAGTGGAAGCATGAGGTAAAATGTAGTTCCCTGACCAACTACTGACTCCACACGAACTTCCCCGAAATGAAGCTCCACAATTCTTTGCACTACGGCAAGGCCGATGCCAGTACCCTCGGCTCCGTTCGACGAAGTAGAACCACGACTAAACATGGTGAAGATATCTTTAAGCTCGTCCTGCGGTATACCGGGTCCATTGTCTTGAACAAAGACTTCAGCGAACCGGGCAATACTTCTTTCATGAAAGCTGCGCACGCCGATATTGATGAGTACCGGACTCTTGTCATTATATTTAACTGCATTATTGATCAGATTCATGAAGACGCGTTCAAGTAGTTGAGGATTCCCCCAAACCTTCGGCAATTCGCCAACACCGATTTTAATTTCGAGTTTTTCGTCGAAACTTAAATCGCCTATTGCCGCGTTTACTACCGCAGAGAGCTCGACTTCTCCCATTTTCGCTGCCTTCGCGCCAAGCCGCGCCAGGTCATACATTGACTGCACAATACTCGTCAGCCTGTCAGTTGACTGTAATGCGCGAGTAATTAATTGCTTCGCGCGTTCGTCGAGCACGGACTCGTATTTATCGAAGATATACTCGAGTTTCATGCTCACGCCTCCAAGAGGACCGCGAATATCATGCGCAAGCGTTGCGCTGAAGTCATCAAGCCGCCGGTTTTTCTCTTCGAGCATCAAGTTCGCCTCGGTAAGTTTTGCAAGGAGACGTTTATTCTCCTCCTCAACTCGTTTTAAGCGCAGCAGGTGCCGAAAAGCAGGAACAGATTCGCCGCGCCAGCTATCACGTTCGACAAGCACTTTGTCGCAGCCGCCATTATAAAGTTCAGCGACTTCCGCGGGCGATGCGGTAGGGGCGGCAACGGCTATCACCGGTTCTGAGTCGCTGACACGAATGCGCTGCAATGCTTCGAGAATTTGCGTGAAGGAGCCACGCTGACAGAGCAGCATCGCATGCGTCTCTTCGCATGCAAGAACTGACTCCAAGTCCTGCATACTATGCACGCCAAAAACCGTCGCATCGGGAAATCCCGCCTGCATCACGGCAAGGGTTTCACGAAGCTCTTCGGCCTCCTCATCGACTATCAGGATGCGTAGCACGTTAGCACCCATGACGCGGATTCTCCGGGTATTAAAGCGCTCGTTTTAGGTAATTCTTGAGCCTGATGAGTGCGCGGGATCGAATTTGCGAGGCGCGCGATTCAGTCACGCCAAGGATTTCTCCGATCTCTTTCAAGTTCAGCTCTTCGTAAAAATAGAGACTTATCACAAGCCGCTCTTTCTCTGGGAGTCGATCAAGCGCACGCGCGATAACACCGATCTTTTCACCGGTGAGAAGCTTATGCAGTGGGTCGTGCCCGCTGCTCGCGATCCACTCGTCAGCTTTAAAGCGCTCCTCGCCATGGCCAAAGCCAAGCTCTTCGAAGCTCAGCATGACAATGCTTCCTACCTCGCCAAGGAGTTTTTGAAGCTCGTCTACCTCAATTCCGATTTCGACGGCGACTTCTTCATCAGTAGCTGGGCGGCCGAGCTTTTGCTCAATCTTTTGGTAGGCCTGTTCAATCTTATGCGACTTGAAACGGAGCGACCTGGGAAGCCAGTCCTGCGAACGGAAGCTGTCCAAAATTGCACCGCGTATGCGAAATTGTGCATAGGTCGAAAAGTTGGTTTCATGCCGCGGGTCATACTTTTCAAGAGCGTCGACAAGTCCAATAATGCCCGAGTTAAGCATTTCGCGTATATCGACGTCCTTCGGTAACCTACCGGAAAGACGATGAACTACCCGCTTTACCAGCGGTAAATAGTTGTTAATTAACTCCTCTTTCTCCTGAGAGGAGATGTTGCGGTACGCCTCAGCCGCAGAACCTTTACTTTTCGCTAGCGTTGATTTCTTCATAATTGGCCAGAATGCTTATAATTATTCGGGTTATCGCGATTACACCGATCATTACCAATGCCGCACGCCAACAGATCGTCGTCACCGGGACACTGCTCATCAAACCAGAGGCGAGCATCACGCAAAGAGCAAGCAGACAGACTCCCGCTTGAAGCTTCTGGAGATACACAAAGCTAATCCGCTTGACCGCCTTTTTATCAGCTGCCATAAGCACTTAGCTCCAAAAGCTGCTTGAAGAAAAACTGCATTCCACCCTTTACCCTGAGCTCAAGAAACTCGGAATCCATTCGGCGAGCGACCTGCGAAAACGCCAAAGCCGCCTGACTGCTCGGATAGAGCTCGACAAGCGCTCTCTGACTTGCAACTGCTTCTGCGACAGAGCGATCCTCCGGGACAGATCCCAGGTAATTTAGCTCTACATGCAAGAACCGTTCTACGGCTTTGGCAAAACGATTAAATACTTTTGCGCCCTCGCGTTCATCAGAAACGGTGTTCACCAGCACCGAAAACCGCTTCTCATCGTAGTTTTGCGACATCACCTTCACCAATGCATACGCGTCGGTCAGTGATGTTGGCTCGCCATTTATTACTACTACGATCTCACTCGATGCCGAGTTGAAATACATTACCTCAGAACCAATCCCCGCCGAGGTGTCTATCAACAGATAGTCATAGTGCACCGCGATCTCTTCAATTGCCTGCAGTAAGACCATGCGCCGCTCGGTATCCAAGCTGCAAATTGACTCAACACCGCTCGCCGCGGGAATCACCGCAATTCCCTCCGGGCCTTCCACAACAATGTCCTTCATCGGAATACCGTTTTCGAAAAGGTCGTTGAGCGTATAGCGCGGTTGTATTCCTAACATCACATCGATATTGGCAAGCCCCAGATCGGCATCGAGCACAAGAACATTCCTTCCTGCTCGTGCCAGCGCCACGGCAATATTTACCACCGCGGTACTCTTCCCGACCCCGCCCTTTCCACTCGTGACACTAATTACTCGAGTCACGCCTTGCCTCGCCGGTTTTGCATTGACTACTTCATCGCGCAACATTCTCAACCCTTCCGCCTGATCTTTCACCGATTCGTTCTCCAAATTTAGATTCAAATCCTTGTCCTACTAGCTCATTTTTTTTGCTTTTAATGCACCGTATGCGTCAGCATCCAGCCAAGCCGTCGCGCGTTGGCCGGCTCAATATCTTCCGGTACACGTTGTCCCGTCGTAAAGAATGAGAGCGGAAATCCAAGTCTGGTTGCCACATTAATTACCGGCCCGATATAGCCGCTCTCATCAAGTTTGGTAATGATCGTTCTCGAATAGCCCAGAGGTGCAAAAGCTTTAGCAGTGGAAAACAGATCAACTTCATGAGTCGGCGCCGGAAGCACGAGCATCCTCTCGATGCCTTTGATGCCCTTTAGCAATCCGGAAAGCTCGGCAAGTTTAGATCGATCGCGTGGGCTGCATCCGGGCGTGTCAATTAAAATCAGATCGAGCGCGCGCATGCCTACAAGAATCTTGCGCAGTGATTCCGCGTGAGCCTTGGCTGGGTCGAGCACTTCACAAGGAATCGTAAGAAGCGATCCATAGGTTTGTAGCTGAAACCCGGCACCGATTCGGTAATTGTCTATTGAAATCAGCCCGATGCGAAGTCCAAATGCACGCTGAAGACGCGCCGCGAGTTTGGCTATAGTAGTGGTCTTTCCAACGCCGGTCGCACCTATAAATGCGACCGCTTTTGCCTGTTTGGGAAGCACCGGATCAAATTGTAACACGCTTGCAAGCACTTCGGAGAGAACCAGATCCGCTCGTGCAGGCTTATTGCGGAGTCCGTTCAAAACTCTAGAAACACGTTGAGTAATTTCGTAATCGAGCCCTTGACTCGCGAGTATCGCCTCGAGAGAGTGCTGAAGTTCGGTGCCGGCACCAGCGGGGAGCGCATGTTCAACTTCAATAGTCGGTCCACTTGGCGGCAACGCCTGAATCTCGATCTGCGCGTCGGGGAGCTCGCGAGTATTTACAATAACAGCCGAATCGCCGAGCTCATTACGCACCTGCCGCAGCACATCTTCAACCTGATTTCCCCGGTACACTCGCATTCTCATATCCGTTCCCCTCACTAAACCTACGCCGCCTGACGTTCCTCAACCGTGACGACACCGAGCGATTGCACCTTGGTATTTGGTGCAATTTCTTGGTGGGTAATAACAGCAACTCCTGGAACAAATCTCTCCACAAAATGATGCATTGCCGGGCGAAGATGCGTCGGCGCCAGAACCACCGGCGTCTGCCCAATTTCAGCAAAGCGTTCGACCACTCGATTTAACCTATTGATCAGCTGCTGTGCGAATCCTGGCTCGAGTGCAAAAAAGCTGCCCTCATCGGTTTGTTGAATTACATCGCTTAGTCCGCGTTCCAGAGATGGAGCCAAGCTCACGAGCGGCAGCACGCCATCTTGATTGACATATTTCGCAGTAATCGCGCGCGCAAGCCGCTTGCGCACGAACTCGACCAGCTTTTCAGTGCTCTTTACTGTCGGCGCCCAATCGGCAAGCGCTTCAAGTATCGTCTTCAAATCGCGAATCGGAATTCCTTCGCGAAGAAGCGAAGCAAGAATCCGCTGCACCTGACCAAGTGGAAGAAGCGTCGGGATAAGCTCTTCGACAACCTTAGGCGATTGTTTGGCAATATTATCCACCAGATGCTGCACCTCTTGGCGCCCAAGGAGCTCATGCATGCTCGCGCGGACAAGTTCAGTGAGGTGAGTGGTAATGACAGTCGAGAGATCAACAACGGTGTAACCGGAAAATTGCGCGCGTTCTTTATCGGCAGGGGCAATCCACAGTGCATCGAGGCCGAACGCCGGCTCCTTGCAGGGCGAGCCCGGCACCGGCGCGGTAACATTTCCCGGATCCATCGCCAATAGATAATTCGCTTTTAGTTCGCCACCACCAATTTGCCCACCCTTTAGTAACACCCGGTACTCGCTGGGCTTGATGCGCACGTTATCTCTAATATGAATTGCAGGAACGATAAACCCGTAGTCAATCGCGAACTGCCTTCTTAGTGATCGGATTCTATCGACAAGATCCCCGGCTTCAACCAGCGACACCAGCTCGTAGCCCACTTCAAGTTCGAGCGTGTCCATGTGCAGGAGCGTGGTACATTCTTCTGTGCTTCCTGGCTTGGGCTTATTCTCTTCCTCCTGTTTCTCCAATGTCGTCTCAGTGGCAACCCCGGATTTTTCACGACGCGCTTTCCAGATGCCGATAGCCCCGCTCGCCATCGATAGCAGCACAAAAGGACCGAACGGAAGACCGGGAACAATTGCCATTCCGAAGCACACCGCTGACGAGATAAAAAGCGGCTTCGAGGAAAGCGAGAGCTGCCCTAGCACCTCGGTACCAAGATCATCACCAGAAGCAGCTCGCGCCACTATCAAACCCGATGCCACCGAGATAAGAATCGAAGGAATCTGGCTGACAAGGCCGTCACCGATGGTCAGCAAAGTATACGTCTTAAACGCAACTTCCCACCCCATTTGGTGAAAAATAATGCCGACGACCAAACCGCCAGCGATATTTATCAACGTGATGAAGATACCGGCGACGGCATCTCCACTCACAAATTTCGCGGCACCGTCCATTGCTCCGTAAAATTCTGCTTCGCGGGAGAGCTCTTTGCGACGCTCCTTGGCTTCGGCTTCACCTATTAAGCCGGTATTTAGATCAGAATCGATCGCCATCTGCTTTCCGGGCATCGCGTCGAGAGTAAATCTCGCGGCTACTTCGGCAATGCGTCCGGAACCCTTCGTGACGACTTTCAAGTTGACGAGAGTGATCACGAGGAACATCACTGCGCCGACGACATAATTTCCGCCAACGACGAATTCGCCGAACGCTCGAATCACTTCGCCGGCTGCCGAAAGACCTGCGTCGCCATTTAACAAAACTAATCGGGTAGAGGCGATGTTCATCGCCAGTCGAAACAGCGTGGTTATCAAGAGTATCGCCGGAAAAGACGAGAACATCAGAGGCTTTTCCATGTACAAAGAGGCAAAGAGTACGACTAATGAGATTGTGACATTAAGCGCGATACATACGTCAAGAAGCGGTGTCGGCATTGGAAAGAGCAAGATACCAAGTATGCCGATGAGCGCGAGCGGAATGGCAAGATGTTGATACCGCGAGCCGGGTTTCTTCATGGAGTTCGCCGAGCTCGCTGCCTTGCCTGAGCGTCGTGCCGGTGCTTTTGCGGTCGCAGTCGCCGTTGCCATCTACGCTCCTACTTTGTAGCTCCCGTGGTAGATCGTTGCTGTCCGTACGGATTTTTCAGGCGATAGACATATGCCAACACTTCGGCAACCGCCTTAAATAGCGCTCGTGGAATCTCCGCACCAATCGAAGTCGATTCGTACAGGGCACGCGCCAGTATTTTTCGCTCCAGCACTGGCACTCCTGACTGTCTAGCGAGCTCGCGAATGCGCAGCGCAAGAAAATCAGCACCCTTCGCGACAACAACCGGCGCGTTCATCTTATTTCGATCATATTTGAGTGCAACCGCAAAGTGCGTCGGGTTAGTGACAACCACATCCGCCTGAGGCACCGCCGCTTTTAGTCTCTGCAGAATACGTTGAAATCCCTTGGCTTGAATCTTGCGCTTCGTTTCTTCGTCGCCTTCGACCGATTTTCGTTCGTCTTTAACCTCCTCTTTGGTCATTTTATTTGTTCGAAGCCACTGATATTTTCCCCAGAGGTAATCGATTGTTGCGAGCGCTGCGAGTACGTAGAAGATCTTCCAGAAGAGCGTCCCAATATGGTCTCCGGTATACTGCAACACCTGCTGCACGTTGAGATGTACCAAGACGATCATTTCCGGAGCAAAGCGCTTGAGCGCATAATACGCTATCGGCAGGATCAGCGAGAGCTTTGCAAGCGCTTTTAATGTGTTGGCGACTCCGTGTATCGAGAATATTCGTTTTAGGCCGCCTATCGGATTGAGGAAGTTCCAGCGGAAATGAATCCATTTTTCGCGGATATTCCAATTTGTCTGCAACATCACCGCCATCGACGACACGAATCCGACTACCGCGCAGATGATCAAGAGTTCCGGCGCGGTAATTCGAAGCGTCGAAAGCAGAAGCCGCTGCAGGATCTCACCTGAGAGCGGTTCGTCATTTGCAATTTCCAAGAAAGATTTGCGCATGACCTGTTTCATACCGTCGAACATATGTCCGACAACCATGGTCAAAATGAGAAAGCCCGACGAGAGCGAGGCGAGCGCAACGATGTCGCTTGAAAGATGAAGCGCTCCTTCTTTTCGGAGCTGTCCCATGCGCCGGTCTGTAGGCAATTCTGTGCGATCATCTGGGTGCGAGAGTTCAGACATAGAGCGGTCCTGCACCGATGCAAAAGCAAGGGTCATGCCTCAAAAAACGGAGTTAAGTTATTGATTTTAGAACGTTGCGGGAGTGATCGGGGTCAAGCTAAGGAACAGTTCGTGTCAATTCAATGACGCTCTGTCCGAAACGTCCTGTGCATGCTACTGTCCCTCCTCTGTGCTCTCCGTGTCTCTGTGGTTTGTTTTTAGTTCGAATTGACCACAGAGACACAGAGCGCACGGAGTTAGGAAATAAAATTTTGGGAATGCACTATGGGAAAAGGCGACAAAAAATCTAGACGTGGCAAAATTTATCGTGGCTCCTACGGCAAAACCCGTCCCCGACCGCAAAAGATTCGCCGTCGCCGCGCCAAGGCGAGCAAGAAAGGAAAGAGCTCGAAGTAAACGGCACTGATCAAATATAGGCTGATCTGCCATGTGCGGCATCGCCGGGATTGCAAGCAACGAGAAGTCCTGGGTTCACAATTATCTTAGGCCGGTAACGGATGCATTGCATCACCGTGGTCCGGATGATAGCGGCACATGGCTTCACGAGAATTTACCGCTTGGCTTCGGCCATCGACGGCTATCTATAGTCGATCTCTCGCCAAATGGGCACCAACCAATGCGCTCGCGGAGCGCCCGGTATACTATTTCCTTTAACGGCGAGGTATTCAATTTCAAAGATCTGCGCGCGACTTTAGAAGCGCTTGGGCATTCATTCCGTGGAACAAGCGACACCGAGATAATGCTCGCCGCCTTTGAGCAGTGGGGCGTCGAGCAGGCCGTTCCCCGCTTTGTCGGTATGTTTGCGTTTGCGCTATGGGACGAAAAGGAACAGCTGCTTACCCTTGTTCGTGATCGCTTAGGAATTAAGCCGCTCTATTTCGGCGTGAACCGCAAGGGACTGCTTTTTGCGTCGGAATTAAAATCGTTTGTAGCGCATCGTGAATTTCCGCTTGAAATCAACCGCGATGCCGTGGCTCTGCTACTCCGCTACTGCTATATCCCAGCGCCGTACAGCATCTATCACAATGTCGAAAAACTTGAGGCCGGATCCCTGCTTCAGTTTAAGTTTCAAGATGGCAGCTGGAATCGCCAACCGGCAAGACGCTACTGGGATCTGAAACAGGTCGCACATAAAGGAGTTACCAATCGCTTCGCCTTTAACGATCGCGAGGCTGAAGAGGCGCTCGATTCGCTTCTTCGTGAAGTAATCGCACTTCGAATGATCGCCGATGTACCGCTCGGTGCGTTCCTCTCGGGCGGAATTGATTCTTCGACTGTCGTCGCAATAATGCAACAGCTGAGCTCTCGCCCTGCGAAGACCTTCTCTATCGGGTTTAGTGAAGCACACTATAATGAAGCGGACCATGCCCGAGCTGTCGCCGATCACTTAAAAACCGAGCATACTGAGCTCGTCGTTACTCCGGCCGAGGCGCGCGCGGTAATTCCGATGCTTCCGTCAATGTATGACGAACCGTTTGCCGATTCCTCACAAATTCCAACCTATCTTGTTTCAAAGCTTGCACGAAGCGCAGTGACAGTGAGCCTTTCGGGCGACGGAGGAGACGAACTCTTTGCAGGCTACCGGCGCTATCCATTGACCAACAAGCTTTGGAGCGTTTTACGTTGCATGCCGTGTGCGCTGCGCCAACCACTCAGTCACTTTATCGCCACGGGGGTGTCCATGCTTTCTGGGGGCGCTTTGGATGCGGCCGAATCCAAGCTATTCAAGGCTCGTGGTGGACAGCGCATAGGCGCAAAGCTTTCGAAACTAGCTGAGATTTTCGGCGCGACAAGTGATCTTGAACTTTATCATCGCGCGGTCTCGCACTGGCGCGACCCTCATAGCATAGTTCTTGGTGCGAAACCGGTCGCGGTAACGCTTGACGATCCGACAGGTATCGCTGAACTTCCTACGCTCTACGAAAAGATGATGCTGCTTGATCAGTGCACCTATCTTCCCGACGATATATTAACCAAGGTCGATCGCGCGAGCATGGCAGTGTCGCTTGAAGCGCGCGTGCCACTACTCGACCATCGCCTTGTCGAATTCGCGTGGCGCGTGCCGCTCTCGCTAAAGTGCCGGGCAGGAAAGGGTAAGTGGCTGCTTCGAAAAGTGCTCTCGCGCTACATGCCGGAATCGCTCTTTGAGAGGCCTAAGATGGGGTTCGGCATCCCTGTTGGCGAGTGGTTACGGCACGAACTTCGTGAGTGGGCCGAAGATCTGCTCGCGCCGGCACGCCTTGCGCGCACGGGATTTTTCAATGTCGAGGAGGTACGCAGGGTCTGGGCCGAACATCTCTCAGGAAAAGCGAATCGGCAGTATCTGCTTTGGGATGTGCTTATGTTTGAGGCATGGTTGGATTCACGCTAGTACACTGTAACCGAAGTAACCGTGCCTTCCCCTCGCCTCTATCTCTGTGACTCTGTGGTTTATTTTTCTTAAAAAAACCACAGAGTCACGGAGAACACAGAGCGAGGAAAGTAAGAGTATTTCGGTTACAGTGCACTAGGCTCCTGCTCAAGGAATTTTGAATAAATATCTAAAGGACTTAAATCGCTGCGTCGATAGGGCTTAGCGGGAGCATTCTACTCAGTTAGAGTAAGACTTGGCCAACTGCTATAATTAAAAGAAAAGATCTTTGAAGGGGAGCTAAAGATGCGGTTTGTAAGAGGTTATTGCCGTTTTTCTCGCGTATCGTTTTTAACACTTCTAGCTGCAGGACTTGCCATTGTAGGCACTTCAGCGCTTGCCGCGGGGACAAGCTCCACTACTACTACCACTGGGACCACTAGTTCAACGAAACCACCGACGACGACCACCACCTCAGTTACAACTACTTCACGCAGCACTACTTCATCGTCTACGTCTTCGAGTAGCATCACTACCACTTCTCTCAAGTGCGAGGACCAAACCAGTGAGGAGACAAACGAAATAGGTGGGGTTCTCTGCACCGGATGTAGTAGCTGCGGCAAGCCTGGCTTCTTTTCTGATTGCGATTGGGACAAGGGAGATGACAAGTTTCTATGTCCTGATCCAGGCGATTGCCCCACATGCTGCACCGGCGGTGAAGATCAATCAGCAACGCTCGAAGATGCGTGTGCCCACGCCAAAGCTGCCGTTAACGATCCACCATCGTGCGCAAGCGGTTGCACGGCAGGTGCCGTTACTGGCCCTACTACTGAGCACGGCTCAGATAGTTTGAGCTGCACCGCAAAAAAGACGCGGCCCTGCTCCAAGCCTTAATTGAAGCGATTCTGATCGCTACCGAGCGGCAATGTGGACATATGATCTATGTATCATTCCTTCTCGCTCGTAGAACAAAGAGAAGGAGGTATTCTTAGTCTTAATAAAACCCACAAACACATCACCTGTGTCATTTATTGGCCTTTCATTAAAGCTAAGAATAACGTCTCCGTTTTGTAAACCGATTTTTCCCACAAGACTCTCGCTATCTACTTCTACAAGCTTTAAAATTGATGAGCCATCAGCCCGTTTTATTAATTGCTGTTTACTTTGCCCGAAAACACTCTTTCCTTTTCTATCACTTACATAGTCCCTAAGGCCTTCATTGGAAAATTCATAGGTTTTTTGAGACCAAGGAGTACCTTCATCAGGTAATCTATTTCTCTTACTTGGAGCCTCATCCACTTTGCAATCCTTACATTCAGTACCACCGAGAAGCGTCAATTCAATGACAGCGCCATCGAGACCCTTTAGGGTCACTGAATTTCTTCGTATACTAGTGACGACTCCCAGAGCAGGAATTTTCTCACCAATCTTAAATACCTCCTGGGATCCACTGGCACTGTCCTCGAGAATTAATTGAGGTGAGTCCTCAAGTATAGTCCCTACAAGGCGCCACTCTGCAAACAAGCTCGAGATAGGCAAGACAATCGTAGACACAAAAATAATTTGGAAATATACGTTCTGAGCAATCCTCATCATTTCGCAAATAAACACTTCTCGTTAAAAATAGTCGTGACTCAACTTTATAAAAGGACGAAGCTCACACTGCACTATTTTTTTCAAGTCGTAAATAAGCTTCGCACGAACCACACCTCTGAAACAACGGCCACTCCGGCCGAGAAGGCAAAAGCGAATTCGCCGCACCACACGCCGGGCACTCAAGCACTTCAGCGGTAATGAGAACAGTCTCACGCCACTTAAAAAAGGCGCCGATTACGCCGCCAATGAGAAAAATCGGTGGCAACACAAAATGGAGTCCTGGAATGAGAATTGTCGGCACTGCAATAGCCCAACAGATTGCTAATATCTTAAGTGCGCGAAATGCTCTTTCTCGCACGGTCCAATGCTGGCTATTTACTTCGCCCGGTTGCTCCTTAGCACCTTCGGCAACAATTCTTACGGATAGTTTTTCGACTTTCATTCCTCGCTCAGGCTAGCCTCAAAAATAATCTTCGGAAACGATCTCTAGCAATCCCCAAAGATTAGGTGCCTAATGCGCCGGACCTATCTCGTGCCAAAAGCGTATTCGCCATGAATATACCGTTCAAGCTCATCTATCACAAAAATTTGGTCAGCTATCAACGACTTGACCACATCACCGATCGAAATAATTCCGATCAACTCGCCGCTATCATCGACAAGTAGATGCCGCGCCCTAAATGTGGTCATCATCTGGAAACAGCGCTCCACCGTCGCCTGTGGGTCCACCGTCACAAAATCTTCATCCATGACTTCGGAAACGACCGTACTGTCAACATTTCGCCCCAAGGCGATACCTCGACGCACGCACTCGCGCTCAGAAAGAATCCCCACATGAACGCCACGCTCCACTACGACAAGGCTTCCTACACCATGCCTTGCCATTAAGAGCGCGGCGCTTCGAAGTGAAGCCTGCGGCGACACGCTAAATATTTCGGGAACTTCCTTCTGGGCCAATATTTGGGCAACGGTTGTCTCAAGCATAATTGGTGCTCCTTGTAAGAGTAGTACTAATTGTGAATTACAACAGACTGCGGGCCGGGATAGTTACGACAGTAGCCTATCTTTGCGACGATCGGCAAAAAAAGATCCTCGGGCGAAGAATATCACTTTGGAATGCCGGAAAATCAGCTAGAACGATCAGATCGCACACCAGAGCTATGCCCTGGTCAGATGTGCGAGTCATTACACCGCGACCCTGGTGCTGTCCACTTTGCGCGAAGTTACGATCTCCCGCGAGCCGGGCGGTGCAAATGGAATGAGAGCGACTGAACGCGAGGCAATCTGCGTAAGCTGTCGATCAGCACCAAGTGCTTCGACAAGCACGGCCACCGCGGACAGCGCTCGTTGACGATCAACAATTGTAAGCGCAGTCATAAAAATTAATTTACAATCAAGCCATAATGTTTGGTTCCGAATGTAGAGAAGTCCGAGCCTGCTCTTCCACGGCCGTATTCGCTGGTTATAGTCAAGGTCGGGGTCTTTGCTATCACGAAGAATTTCTCCCTCATCGGCGAATACAATTGAAGCGATATCAGTTATGCCCGGCTTTAGCTTCAAGAGCTCACGTTCTTCCTCAGTGTAAAGATCGGTCTCGCGCTTTACATTCGGTCGTGGACCAACGAGGCTCATATCTCCTCGCAGTACATTCAGAAGCTGTGAAAGTTCGTCTATTTTACATTTGCGGATGAAATGACCAACTTTGGTGATACGCATATCTGATGCCGAAGTCGAATCCACCCCGCTCTTATCAGCGCCCTTCACCATTGAGCGAATTTTGATCATTTTAAATTCACGTCCATTCTCTCCGACGCGATTCGCCACATAAAAAGGGCTGCAGTAATCTTGTAGCCATACGAGCAGCATCGCGCCAATGAGGACCGGAGAGGTAAGCAGCAGAATTACTGATGAAATTACTACATCAAAGACTCGCTTCATAATTCACCCTCCACATTGGAGCGTCCTTTTCCACCGATACTCTTCCTTTTACCTACTTTCGCACTTAAACGCCGACTATCCTTCTTAGTATCAAGCTTTATCTGCGCACGCCCACTCCCTCGAGCTCGTTCGCTTTGCACCAATATCTGCGCCCGTAAGCTTGGCGCGAACATAGAAGCCACCTTTTTGACAACATCATCAGCGCTTGGGTAGTAGATCTGCTCAAGTACCTTACTCGTCGGCGCAGAAGCATTCGGGAGCGTTATCCTACATGGTGCCGCACGCCAACTTGTCGGAAGCAACGCCTCCGAAACTGCGGCGACTAACTCTCCGGCAAGCCCGCAATTCTGCCATCCACCGTCGACGGCGCAAAGTCTTCCTGTTCGTCGTACTGATTCGATGATGCTGGATACATCAAGCGGATTTATTACACGCAGATCGATTACTTCTGCCTCGATTCCTTGCATCGAAAGCTTCTGCGCCGCGTCAAGACAGAGCTTGGTACTATAACTCGCGCCGACGAGTGTGATAGCATCACCTGATCGTAGGCAACGCGGCGACTCAAGTTCGAGCTTACCGACCTGTACCGGCGGAAGTACGGCTCGCTCCGCATAGAGCCAGCGATCATCGATATATACTACTGGTCCATCATATAACACGCTTTCTATAAGGAGATCGCGCGCATCTTGCACCGTCGCCGGCAAGACCACGCGAAGTCCCGGTATATGCGCAAACCAGGAATGTAGCGCTTGTGAGTGCTGCGCACCCTGTTCGCCGCCGCGATTCACTATGCCACGAATGGTAACTCTCGGCACAGCCTGACCGCCGAACATCGCGGCCCATTTTGCTGCCTGATTCACGATCTGATCGACGGCCAAGATCATGAAATCAACTCTCGGGTGCACGACCACTGCTCTGTAGCCGCACAGTCCAGCGCCAAGCGCCGCACCAGTACAGCCATTCTCGGAAACAGGAGAATCAATTATTCTATCGATGCCAAACTCCTTATCAAGGTCTTGCATCGAGTTACCGACATACCATGGCGCCCAAAGCCCTTGGCCGATTACGAACACTTCACGATGATGCGCGAGGAGGTATCGAAATCCTTCGCAAATCGCCTCGCCATAACTTATTTCTTTGGCACTCATGATTGAAGGAAGACCGTGTTTATTAGCTGATTAGTTGGCGGATAGGGATCCCTTCGCGCCGTTTCGACCGCGCTCTGCACTAATTCTTGCTCCTCCTGTTCAAGCGTTAAAAAATCTTTTGCGCTCATTGTGCGCGCAGTAAGAAGAGCCTCTTTCAATCTTGCAATCGGATCACGTTTTTTCCACGCGGCAATATCTTCTTCCTTTCGCCTAAGTCCCACATCAACATTCTCATCGGGACCAACGTGTCCGCACCAACGAAAAGTCACCGCTTCAAGAAATACCGGCCGTCTTTTTTCACGTGCGGTCCGAAGAAGTGTACGCGCTGCCCTCGATACCGCAGCAACATCATTTCCATCTACCAGGAGCGATTCAATTCGATGCGCTACTGCAAAGCGCGAGACAAGGTCACTCGGTTGACGAAGCTTTATATCGAGATGGCTTGAATAGAGATTATTCTCGCACACAAAGATCACTGGAAGCTGCTGGGTGGCTGCAAGATTCAAGCTCTCATGAAAACTGCCCTCTTCGCTCGAACCATCGCCGAAATAACTCACGGCCACGGCATCTCCACGATCGAATTTGAGTGCGATTGCTGCCCCCACAGCTATTGGAATCGTTGCCGCGACAATTGGTACCGATCCCATAAATCCGATAGAAGGATCAAAAAGATGCATTGAACCGCCCATTCCCCTCGAGCAGCCAGTGATTTTCCCCAATACCTCGGCAATAAGTGCCCGCACATCTCCGCCAAGTGCGAGAAAATGCGCATGCGAACGGTGCGCGCCGAAAACCTTATCGTTGGGCGTTAATGCACAAGATACTCCCGTCGCAATTGCCTCCTGACCGATGCCCAAATGGCACGGACAACGTGCTTCGCCGCTTCGCACGAGCTCTCCGATCGCCTCTTCGCAATAGCGGATGCGAAGCATCGTTCGTAGAAATTGGCTTGCTTCCTTGGGCTCAAGCTCCTCAAGCAATACAGGAGCGGCAAACTGCTCCGGGTCGGCGAACGCAGCGAGATATTCTCTCTGACGCGGATCGACGATTGCACTTTCTCCTGCCACTCGATTCACTCCTCTTGAACCTAACTCTTATAAAACGCGCGAATCGTATCGGTGATGTATGTCACGTCATCGTCGCTAAGAGTAATATTCATCGGCAACATAAAACAGCGCGCAAACAATCGATCGGTAGCAGGAAGTCCCTCGGTGCTCAGTTCAAGCCCTTTAAGTTGGTGCAGCGCCTTCCCGGCCCATTGAATAATGGTATGCACACCATGTTCCGTCAAATATGCCCGGAGCTTCTCACGCTGACCTGCTTCAAGCTCATAGTTCTGATACACATCAAAGTGCCGATCCTCCTCTGGAGCGGGAGGAAGGGTGAGATCCGATATATCGCGAAGCGCCGCCTCATAGCGTGCCGCTATCTCTCTACGACGTGTTATTGCTTTTTCGAAGCTTTTTAATTTGTGATCGAGAATTGCCGCCTGAAGATTATCGAGTCGCGCATTCGTACCCCAGCACACCACATCTCCGCTACTATCGCGGCCATGATCGCGAAGTTTATATACCTTATCTGCGATCTCATCATCATTGGTGACCACCGCACCGCCGTCGCCAAAACAACCCAGAACCTTTGCCGGATAGAAGCTAAAAGTCCCGCATGCACCGAACGTTCCTGCGGATTTTCCTTTGAACTTCGAACCAAGCGCCTGCGCCGCATCTTCAATGACCCTAAGCCCGTGCTTTTTTGCGATGCCAAGTATCTGATCCATATCACAGGTGCGGCCATTAAGCTGAACCGGCATGAGCGCCTTTGTTCTCTTGGAAATTCTGCGTTCGATCGATTTCGGATCAACCATGTGATCCGCTGCGCAATCGGCGAGAATCGGCGTCGCGCCGACGAGGTGAATCGAAGCCGCCGACGCGACATAGGTGTGGGACGGCACGATAACCTCATCACCCTTCCCAATGCCCATTGCCATGAGGCCGAGGATCAACGCATTGGTGCCGTCGGCCACTCCAATTGCGTGCTTGACTTTGAGAAAGCTCTGCAGGTTCTGTTCGAACTCTTTCAAGTCCTTCTGAAGTATATAGGCGCCTCGTGAACACACGTCGCGAATAACCGACATGAGCTGCTGCTCGTCGGCTTTAAAAAGGGCAGGATAGTTGAAAAATGGGATCTTACGCGCTTCCATGCTCGAAACGATAAAACACTTTTTCCGGCTTAGCGAGATGAATATTAAAAAGATAGCTCCGCACATGCGGCGCCCTTGAAATCCGTAAGTGCCTCATTTTTGGGGTAGGCGAGCCTCTACTTCGCCAAAACAAAGACCACTTTAAAGCAAAAGCGCCCTAGCCACGGGACACCAAGTAATCTTTGATCGAGTTTTCGCAAGAATTTTTCGACGGGCGCACTAAGCCGCGGTCCAAGCGCTACACGGAATGGGTAAAGCAGAAAGATGAAGAAATGGTAATATTCAACTCTCACGCTCCTAAAAAATTTCTTTGCGTACTCAACGTCTTCAAGTTTGACGATATGGTCGACAGCCCATGCCGTGCGTTTTCCTCGCCATACATTTATTCGCCTATTTAAGTTGAAAATTGGATTATGCCCGAGACACTCCAAGCCAATTAATTTGCCTCCAGGCGCAAGCAGCTCTGCAAAGAGGGGAAGCGCAGTACGAACATTAATACTTGAAAAAACTTCATGATCTATGATCAGGTCGAATTTTTCTGGCGAATTCGAAAGTTCGTCGATATCAGTCAATTCATACCTGACTCGCGGTGAGATTGGATCATCTAATCCGCGCGCGACGTTAATTGCTGCTTGTACATTATCAATCGCCAAAACTTGGCCCCCCGCTTCAGCGGCAAGCCGCGAGTGAAATCCGCTGCCGCACCCTATCTCCAGCACTCTGCTTCCTTTCGACGCGGATATGAGAAGCTGTCGGAATCTGTTTTCACTCTCAAAAAGAAAATCTTCCCGGACTTCCGAAGAGGCAAATTCTTTTCCGGTCGAATAAAGCGCCTGGTACGCGGCTTTCTCTGCCTCTTTAGATTTCTGGTAACGATTAATTTCAAGGGCTTCCATAGTCCTCCAAAACTAGCCACGCACGTTGAGCAAGCGAAGTGACCTTCTTGCTTCCGCTACGTGCATCCCTGAGCTCTGGATTTTTTTAAACTATATTCAGGCTAAAGTAACTAGCTACTGTCCACTTGATATAAAAACGACAGAAGCTATTTGCCGTAGCCCGCGTAACTACTCGAGAATGCTGCAAGACTGGCGAAGATTTTTTGCGGCGCGAACTGCCTGCGGCAAGCATTCCACGCTTGTCGCTTGAGCGAACTCCGAGTAAGCTAAATGTGTAAAATATCATAAGAAAAAGCATGCTTCCGAAGTTCATTTCAATTGGACCACAACGAACAGCCACCACCTGGCTCTACGAGTGTCTCAAGTCTCACGTCATATTTCCGAAGGGCGTTAAAGAAACTCAATTCTTCGACAAACACTATTCAAAGGGAATAAAGTGGTACGCCGAACACTTCCCGCCGGGAGACGCTTCTCCGTTAGCTGGCGAAATTGCCCCTACTTACTTTCACTCCGATGAAGCGCCCGAACGAATCAAGACACACCTCGGAGGTATAAAAATAATCTGCTCGCTGCGAGACCCAGTCCAACGTCTTTATTCATTATACAAGCTGATGCTTGAGTATGGGATGACACACTCCTCGTTTGAGGACGCATTGAAGAATCATCCATTCATGCTTGATTCAAGCCGCTATGCCTACCACGTTGAGCGTTGGATTGAGCTTTTCGGACGAGAGCGCGTACTCGTGCTTTTTTATGAGGATCTGCAGAGTTCGCCGGAGAACTATCTGACTAAAGTGTGTGATTTTTTAGAGCTCCCGAATATCGAGCTACCCGCGCACATGCGCGGCGCTCCGGACAAGGAAGCGCCTGCGCGAAATCTCATGCTGGCTTCATGTGGGCAGAAAATCGCCGATTTCCTCCGATCTCATCGCTGCTATAGAATAATTAATGGTGCAAAAGCGCTCGGGCTTAAATCGATTTTTTTTGGAGGCGGCCAACCTCTTCCCGGCCTTTTGAATTCCACTGAAACCGCGCTTCGCGAACAATTCCAAGATGATATCAATATGCTCGAGCGCCTCCTTAAACGAGATCTCTCCGCCTGGAAGCCGCACAACCACTCGCTCGCTACTTCATAATGGAATTGGTCAAATCATTCTTAGCCAAGTTGAGCTTGATGACGTTCGGAGTGGGACTGGCACTCGGGATCGGAGAATTCTGTGTTCGAGCCGGCGCGCTCACGCAGGATGCCAATAAGTATATTTTCGACGAGACTCTTGGACATCGCCGCCCGCCAGACATCAAAGGCCACTATGAAACCACGGAATTTCGGACGTCAGTCGAATTCAATTCCGCGGGCTATCGCGACAAAGCACGATCACGCCTCAAGCCTAAGGACAATTTGAGAATTGCGGTGCTTGGCGATTCATATATGGAGGGGCTCCAGGTCGATTTTTCGGAAGTATTCTCACAACAACTTGAGCGGGCGCTACTTCTTCACGCACCATCGACCTCGATTGAAGTGCTTAATTTTGGAGTTTCTGGATACGGAACGACTCAGGAATATCTTCAAATTCCTGAGATTCTGTCATATCAGCCAAATGTAGTAGTGCTTGCCTTCCTTACCGGAAATGATGTCCGAAACAACAACATTTTGCTCGATCAGAAAACCAATGATTACGGCCTTGCGCAACGTCCGTATCTTGAGCTCGACAATAATGGGGCACACTTTCACTCACCTGGCCCAGAGGCAAAAAGAGCATTCGAACGAACTGGGTGGCGATATCTCCTATTTGATTCTAGCAAACTCATTCAAACAGTTCATTCACGCATGCGGCAGAACACGGGCGTCGCCAAGATTATGGTTAATTTGGGATTTCTTTCGGCTAGCACCTTCCACCTCATGCATGGAATTCCCACCGATTATCAGATCTACTCTATGCAACCTGCCCCTGAGTGGCAGCAGGCTTGGGGCAGCACGAAATACTTGCTCGCTTCCATGCATTCTGAGCTGCGCGAAGCTGGCGTACCCTTGGTTGTCGTGTCCTTGACCAATCGAGAGCAGATATACAAGACTGATTGGCAGGCTATTCTTCGCCAATATCCCTTAATGAACTCCCAAACTTGGGATCTAGAACTTCCCTCAAACAAGCTTTCGGCAATTTTGCAAGAGCTGGGAATCCCGGAAATCCGACTCCTCGAGAAATTTCGACGTTATGCCGAAGCGCCGGAATCTGCTAGGCTTCATTATGAGCTCGATGGTCATTGGACCAAGGTCGGACATCGACTGGGGGCCGAAATAGTAGCGTCCGAGTTATGGCAACACAACTACTTAGGGATCGCGAGGTGAGGCTCAACGTAAAATGTGAGTTGGATCGCCCTTGCCCCGGAAGGATCAAGGTGCTGTACGTCATTTCTTCGCTCAACCGAGGCGGGGCCGAAAAACAGCTTTTTTTGTTACTTTCAGGGCTCGACAGGAATATTTATCAGCCATCTCTCGTGACGCTATCGGACGGTGAGTGGAGCGAGGCGCTTAAGAAGCTCAACATTCCCGTGACAGTTATTGGCCTCCAATCGCGCATACGCCAGATCGTTCGCCTATTTCAAATATACCGCACTGAAAAGCCAGTAATTCTTCACTGTATCGGAACGTCGGCTGGACTACGTGGAAGAATTGCAGAATTTTTTTATCGAATCCCTGTTACGATAATGTCGGAGCGTTCTTCACCGGAGCGACTCGCATTGGTTTCCCGACTCGCTGAGTGGTTTCTAAATCTGTTCACCGATCGAGTAATTACAAACTCCTCTCACGCGCTACGGTACTTTGAAAAGCATCCGCTCCTTAAGTCGTGTCAAATTACGGTAATCCACAACGGCATCGAAGACACTCCCCTCCCAACCTTACAAGCATCGAAGCGGCCTCTCGACCAATCATCGAAAATAAATATTGGGTATCTCGCTAATATGATCGCCCTAAAGAATCATGAGCTGGTGATCCGAGCTGCAGAAATACTCAAGAATGAGATCCCAGGCCTGCACTTTTATTTTGCCGGAGATGGTCCTCGATTACAGGAGCTAAAGAGCCTTTGTCGTGCAATAGGGCTCGAGGATCGCTTTGTCTTTCTCGGACAGATAAGCTCGAGCCAAGATTTTTTGGCTACCTTGGATTTTTATGTGCATGCCTCAAAGATTGAAGGGGCGCCGAACGCTATTATGGAGGCCATGGTATCAGGGATTCCCGTGGTTGCAGCACCTTCGGAAGGCGCGATAGAAGTACTTGAACAGGGCAAACTGGGAACATTACTCAAAGACTTTGAACCCTCTTCGCTCGCACAAAGCATCAGAGAAGTGGTCCACAACAAGGTCGACTACCGAGGCATGGCCGCGACAGCTTCAGAGTTAACGAGAACTAAATACAGTGTCGCACGAATGGTAGAGGCGACCGAGCGAATTTACCAAGAGGAAATTTGCCGGATTGCATGGCAAACACCTGTCGCACAAGTTACTGCGGATAACAGCTAGTCATGAGCGCTCGATCTTCCCTAATTACAGGCGTTGCATTCCGGTCGTTCCCTTTTTTTGTAATTGCAATTCTTTCCCTGCTGATTACGCTTGTCTTGATCAACGATTCTTCGCCGGAATCGCAGGCGGTGATAAGCGCAGTGCCACTTAATGTAATGCTTCTCTATTTGCTTTATCGACACCGCTCGATTGTTGACGGCAATTTCGTTTTCTTGCTCTTTTTCGCTCTCCACTACAGTATCATGGTGCCTCTTTATACAACCGCACGCATTTGGGCCTCGTTCTGGCAATCGGAAATCGCCTTTGATTGGGCACTTACCACCAAGTGCAATATTATTTCAACAATTGCACTTGCGGGCTACGCGCTTGGAATCTTTAGTGCCGAGGCCCATTATCGGGTAAAAAAGCAGCAAGGCCCTCCCACTTCCGGCGCTGCCAAGGCCATGGATTCATCCAAGCAAATTAGAAAGCTGATTGGCATCTTTATCGCGGTTGGACTTTTATCTTGGATCGCGATTTTAGTGCAGAATTCCGACATTTCGGATCTTCTTCTGGGGCGTCCGCTCAATCGAATGACGTTTCCGGATTACGGTGGGGCTTACCTTTTTATGCTGCTCTTTTGTATAGGTCACGCATATCTCTTGTTTACAGTCCTCGTGCGCAAGTCGCGTTATTTTTTGATTCTTTCCATTCTTGCGATTCTTCCGACGCTCTACTTACTTCTCATAAAAGGTGCGAGACACGAGTTCGTGGTAGTTCCTTTTGCTGCATATATTCTTTTTAGAAAGCATGGCTCCAAAGTCCTCAAGAATCCCCTTTTCTATAAAGCGTCGCGTACGCTCTTCGCACTAATTATCTTGGCGTTATCGGCTGGTTTTCTCGTTTTCTATACTCGTTACCGCTCCGGACTGGAATCTTACACTTTTGAGGAGATTCCCTACTTCCTGCACTCTCTCGCCGACGCGGCGGGCTATATGATTGTAGTAAAAACAGTTCCTGAAACTTTTGATTATTGGTACGGGATGACCTACCTATATCCAATTCTCAATCATATTCCTGCGGCTATCTTTCCATCAAAATATGAATACATGTATGGAGTAAACCGTTTCACTGAACTGTTTTATGGGTATAACGCAACACTAGATACGAGCACAGTCTCACACACCTACTCATTGCTTGGCGAAGTTTATTTCAACTTTGGCGTGCTCGGCACTCCTTTCGCACTATTCGTACTCGGCTATGTCATAACTCGAATGTACTTACATTACCGGTCAAACAATTCATCATTATTTTATTGCTACTGTTACGCGCTGTTCGTTCCAATATTCATTCTCTATACAGTAAAGGCAGGAATAGTTTCAGGACTTATATACTACCTTCAAAATGTATTAATGATCTTCGCGTTCCCTTTACTATTCTTTTACAGAAAATACGGCATCTCGAAGAAGTTAGGCTAAGCACGGCAAGCGTGCTGCCTGAAGCTAGGGCTTTCGCTGAAATTTATAGATAACTTCAAAACCCAAAGTCTGGAGACGGGCCTGTTCAAATGAACCAAAAAGAGATCGGGTTAGGCGATAAAGGCGATCGGCACTCAAAAGCCTACGTACTCCAGGAAAGGGCAAACAGTAGCTAAACCTACCTTGAAGAGTCATACCAACCTGGTCGGTCCAGCCAAGAAATTCACGCTCTGCAATGCTATTCCAAAAATACGGGTTTAATCCCAATTGTGTTCTCAACCAGGCATAGCACATCAGACACTTTGCAAGCGGGTGTTGCGCATTAAAGTTCTGTATAATGGCGATGCCGGAGGGAGAAAGTGCTTCGGCGATTTTGCAAAGCGCTTCACGTGGCGAACGAACATGCGCGAGCAGTCCTAAGGCAAGGATAAGATCGTAGCGCCCCTTTTCCAAAGGCACTGATTCGATATCGCCGCATATCAATCGCGTATTCGTGTGTCCCGACTTTTGAAGAGTCTTCGATGCTTCATCAAGCATCACAGGTGAAATATCCACGAGGGTCAACTCTGTTGCCCGCTTCGCCGCCACTGAAGCAATCTGCCCGTCTCCGCACCCGACGTCCAGACATCTTGCATAGCTCTGATCTCCCAAGATCTCGCTTACAATGTCGCGACGTATCCAGATATTATGGTTCTGCTCAACATAGCGACTACTATCACCAAAGAATGCCGCGACATCGCTCGAGCGATCTAAAACCGCTTCACAAATCTTCGCCGAAGAATTCCTAGGCATTATTCAATGTCCTCATTATTCTTGTGGCGAAAACTTTTAACGTTTTAAATCCCATGCGCTTCTCCCTCTTATAGTACTTGTATATCGCAATTGGGAAGTCTTAATCACTTAAACTACTTGCGGTTACTGCCGTGCGCAGCGGGCCATAGAGCTCCTGCGCTACAAGCGCATGCCCTTCTGGGCTTAAGTGATTGTCCCATGGGAAAAGATATAGTTTACGCCCTCGCGCACCGCGAAACGTCTCAGTCATGTCAAGAATTGCAGTCTCGGGGACAGCGCCCTTAAGTATATCAGCGAAGGAAACTTTTCGTGGAGGGCCTACGGTGATTGCTCTTGCTGGGATATGGGTAATGAGGAGAGACGCGTGCCAAGCGGCACAAAGCTGAGCAATCTCTTTGAGATACTCGAGAGTGCTAGTAACGACTTGATCGTGTTTAAGGTCAAGGGTTTCAGCGAATAGCGCCTTAAAGAAGATTGCGTCAGCGTCATTTCGCCACATATACGCAATCTCGCCTGCCACGTTGCGAAGAAGCGAAATGGATGCTGCGCGCTTTAAAAAATAGATCCCGTCGTAGGGCAGCCACTTTAACCATGCGGGCCGTCCGTCGAGATTACCTGCCTCAATAATTATCTTACGCTGCGCTACCTCTCGAATGTTAAAATCATTATAAAAAAAATTAACTACTACGATCTTAGGTCGCAGTAGGGCAATATTCTCCTTAAGGAAATCAAGCTGGTGAAAAGTGCTCCAACCTAGTGTCGACCCATTCAAGACATCCGCTGGAATTTCATCCCGTATGAAGCGTGCTGATAATTTGCTGGCGAAGGTATCCGCTTCCGCAACCTGCGCACCGAAAGTAATAGAGTCACCCAATAATAGGATCTTTTTGTGCGGTGAGTTCAAATTCCATTCCGCTCCGCGGAACCCATAGGAATTCACATGGACCTCTGAATTTCCAGAAAATGCCTCCTGATTCGGCACCATTCGATACCCATACGAAGACAATTCGTGCTTAATTTGAGGCTCACGCCATGCAATTGGCGCGCCAAAAAGTGCTCGGATAGTGACTTCGCCCAGCAACATCGAGATCACAAAAGAGATCATTGCAACCAGCAGAAGAATCTTCGTATTGGTCAAAAGTTCTCTGCCAAAATTAAGATGGGTCATGAGATGCTTACGAGAGGAGCGGGGCCTACCCTACCACCAAGAATAACATATGTTATCCACCTTCGGAGCATACTACACTCAATCGGGGAATAACAGGCCACACTGCAGACACTTTGTGATGTTACACTCGCCTCTATCGATGCGATACGCTATGTTCATTGATTTGCCGTAAGACAACTCATATCTAACTCGCCGGGGACATGCCCTTGCCGAAACCAAACTTTTCACGGCTTAGCGCCATACTCCTGTCGGACTTTTCGCTCCCTCGTCTCGCCATGTATTCATTTGGATCCCAAATCTTGGCGACCCTTAGCGCAATACTCCTGCAGATTTATGTAGCTCAAGAATTAGGGATTAAAGAATACGGCAATTTCGCACTCGCCTATTCAATACTACTTCTCGCCGCAGTGCCGGCCCGAATGGGACTTGATCACGCGCTCGTCCGATTTGTGCCGGTCTTTTTAAAGGAAGGGAAAAAGATTCTTGCTGCTCGGGTAGTCCTTAGATTCGCTATTCAAAGCGCCGGAGCCGCGCTCATCGTTGCTGCGATGCTGACTGCTTTTGGAGGCTACCTATGGGCCCAACTGGGACACTCGCACGCATTATTATATTTGGGGCTAACGCTTCCCGTATTGGTGGCAATGCAAATTATACAGGCGGCGCTCCGTGGGCTGTCAGCGACTGTTGCCTGCCAGCTTCCGGAAAGTATTTTGCGCCCGCTATTACTGATCAGTTCAGTTTACTTATTGCCCAATATATTCGGTCTAAAATTAGACGCGACTAACATTCTTGCGCTCAACGCGGGTTGCACTGCGGTTTCTTGCGCAGTTGCCTTTGCGATACTCTTCCGACGGCTCCCGCTACATCGCAGCGAGAATACTGCGATTGAGAAATCATTACTCGGCACTATTGCGAGGACTGGTGGTCAGCTTATGGCAATTTCCGGACTGCAGTCGGTTAGTGCTCAAATCGAGATTATTCTTCTGGGCATTTTTGCAACATCGCATGAGGTTGGAATCTTCGCCTCGGCGTTGCGCGTCACTGTCGCAATTTTGATCTTTAACTATGCGGTTTCGGCAGTGGCCGCCCCGCTTATTGCAAAAAGCTACTTCTCACGGGATAAGAGCGAACTTACTCGAATTGTTCGCCAGGGAAATATTCTCATTCGCGCTTGTACACTCACTGCAATCTTATTTACTGCACTCTTTCCTCGCCAGATTTTAAACCTCTTCGGTTCCGAGTTCGAAGGCGGCGTGCCATGTTTGCTACTACTTGCGGCCGCCGAGATTCCGCGGGCATTCGCCGGGCTCAGCGGCAGTGTATTGAGTATGACCGGACACCAGCGCCAATATTATGTTCCGCTCGTACTCACAATCTTGTGCGGACTTATCTGCAATGTCGTATTAATTCCGAAATTCGGGGCTCTCGGAGCGGCAGTGTCTTATTTCTTTAGCGCGCTGCTCTTTAATACTATTGTTTCAAGAGCTGCCAAAACTATTCTCTACGCTCAAGCACCGTCGATAGACGCCCCGTCGGTCACGAGAGCTTGCGAAACATAAACTGATTACAGCCAAGCGAGTGGGTCGTTGTCAAAAACTCAAGTTGGAACCCTCCCGAAGCGTGAATATAATTAAAAATCTCGCCCGCCGTCGCACATTCATAAGGATACCCACCTACCCAATCCCGAATGTCATGCCAAAATGACTGCCCACGCAATCGCCGCTGCGGGTACCGAGTAATATGGGTTATTGGGTTTCGCAAAGTAACTACCATTCGCAATAGACATTGCAATCCATAAGAAAAAACCATGGCGTCTTGGAGCCACCTTGGCGCACTAACGTAGAAGCGCTTCACCTTTAACCACATATTCGAACCGACGCCGATTCGATCTACTCGATTGTAAATCGCTATTGCAAATTTACCATTGGGCTTTACCATTGTCGCGGCGTTATTAATCGCTTCCCACATTTGACCAGTGTGGTGCAATACACCCCATGAATAAACATAATCAAACAGCCCCAGCGAGGCCAAAAAACTCTTATCAAGTACACTGCCTTGAACAATCATCCAGCGATCCCGACTCACTCCGCTTCCGTCTCGTAGTTTCTCGGCAGCTGCCACGGAAAGTGGATCGAAATCGAATGAAACCACTCGACGTGCTCCCAAGCGCAGCGCGGCAAGAGAAAACAAGCCACTTCCGCTCCCCACATCCAAAAAATCTGCGCCCTCGAGGCTCTCAACTCTCAGTATCTCTTTTAGTGAACCCGTGGCCAGGGAAACTCTTTGCGCAATATCGGGCTGCGCGGCGAAATCGAGCCAATTTGCTCCAAAACTGAATCGTTTATCAACGGACACTACTTTCGCCATACTCTCCCTACTCAAAGTTAGGACGGGTTTGATATCGCAGCGTGCTGCAAGGTCGGATTCTGCCCTGCTTCGACTCTTATTGACAAGCGAGTCAGGACTGTAGCCACAACATTTTTATCATCAAAGCGCTCCTCAACTATCTGACGAGAGCGACGTCCAAATGATTTCATTAGGGCTGGCGATGACAGAATCGTGAGTATTCCCCTGGCAAGTGCACGCGAATTTCGCGGTGGGACTAAGAGGCCGTTTCCCATCACTTCAACTGGATTCCTCGTATCTGGCATATCCGCTGCAATCACCGGCTTGCCGAGCGCCATTGGCTCGAGCAACGCCCGCGGATAGCCTCCCTCCTTATAGTACGAAGGCAATACCGCCAAATCACTTAACGCGTAGATCTCTCGAACATCCTTTCGAAACTTAAGCCAAATGAGACTGCCCTTGCTTGCATATTCTTCCACGAAGCGATGCGGTACTGCATCTGCACGCCCATCCTCGGGTGGCGCAATTAGTATAAACTTAGTCCGCGGAGACTGCTCGCGTACAAACTCCGCAGCCTCGCAAAATTCCTTTATTCCCTTCTCCCAGACAAGACGAGCAACCATGACCACGACTCGGTCCTCCAGTT
Organism: uncultured Bdellovibrionales bacterium; assembly: GCA_964510065.1. Lineage (GTDB taxonomy): Bacteria > Bdellovibrionota_C > UBA2361 > UBA2361 > CAIXSY01 > CAZEAC01. Next base: position 67,024 of record CAZEAC010000020.1, read on the forward strand.
CGAGACCAAGCTCCGCTCGCACTCGCGCCATATGATCGGTATTAACCGCTTCCGGTGAATAGATGGCAAGATCAAGCGCATTTGGCGTGAGCAGTACCTTCGAACGCAAAGAGGGAATTTTAGTAAGGAAGAAGCGCTGATCCTCAATGTTCGTGAACCATACGACTGTGCATACCTTAAGGGAACATCGATATATAAGTGAAACAAGCCCGCGCAGCAACTTCTTGCGACCCGAGCGTGTTGGACCAAATAGGTCGCCTAAACCACGCACCGCAGCGACAATAGAAGGAACTCCCGCGAGCCGCTCGGCTATCGGCCCTAGCAAATTTGGCTTTGTGGT
>CAZEAC010000021.1:0-1775 GCA_964510065.1 uncultured Bdellovibrionales bacterium
GATTCACCATTCAATTACTCAAGAAAATTCGGCGCGATCAGCGCCTTGGGTTCAACAGTGATTAAGCGACCAACGAACGCCGCTTAATTAATATAAGTATATCAGCTACGGCGCATCTATTCAACGCACCTAGAGAATTAGGCCGCTAATTTCAGATAGTTAGTAGGTGGAAAATTAAGTGACGGTCGCTTAATTTATGTTCGTATTTTTAAACTCAGAATAAATCGCGCAACTTTCGCTGGTGTTTAACAAATAAGTTGGCGCTTGCCGTTGGTACATCGCAACTTTTCTTCACTATCCAACAAGTATTCAATCCTCCTGCATTGCTGTCCGAACAAAGCCCGTTAATAATTTCAATTGGTTCTATGAATCGGCACTGAGAAGTTGCTATGTACCAAAGTCAGTCTGCACGAAAGAGGGGAACAGAGATGAAATCGGAGTAACAAAATATAATGTCCCGCGATACGTCACGCGGAAGGCGCGAAGCGGCATTAATGTCAGTTGCGATTTTCGCTACGCCCGTTACGAGAAAAAATCCGTCAAGGGAAATCGACATGTCAAACGCAAAATTATTTTTACTTCTTTTCTTGAGCTTTTCAGTGAGAGAGATCGAACGGCATGAACATCACGCGTCTTCGCGATTTGTAGTCGGCACCAGCAGCGCATGCCCCCACCCCCTCACCAGCTAAGAAAGTGGAGAGGATCACCCGCGCTTCGCGGCATGCAACGCTCTCCCAGTTACGCGTAAGATCTTATTTCCGCACCTCACCAATTATTCAATTGAAAGATGTGCGCCCGTGCGAGCGAACTCGCGAAGCCCCTTTTCACAAGGGGCGTCAAGCGTAGCGGGACGCGGGTTCGTTCGTTCGTCCCGGCTATTCTTTCAAATTACTCAAGGGAATTCGGCGCGTTCAGCGCCTCGGGCTCAACATCATTAAAACCACTCGCTTCATTACCTCACGCCTATGCACCAATTCAAGGGGCGACGTGGTTCTCAATTTTTGTTATCCCCGAATTTAAGACGATTTATGGCAGTCGTGGAAATCGAAGCGCGGCCCGAATTCAAATATTCCACAAGATTTTTCCCACATTCTGGGCATAGGACGATTGAACCGGGCTCAACAATATGAATTTTACCGCAGCCATGAGTGGCGCATGTGTGAGATCCGGACAAGGCAAAAACGGCCCCACAGAATGGGCACTTTATTTCACTTTGCGTCTCAATGTCGGCAATGGTTAAAAACCACCGCCGAATGCGTTTAAAAATGTCCATTTAGATAATCGGGATAGGGCGGCGGGTCGCCCCGCTGATCCCCTCCCACATCACCGACCATACGGGCCCGTAGTAGGCGATTGAAACGTTTGAGGTAAGTATATCACTTCCTGGGGTTGTAGTCATGGCTGCCCGAACTTTGGATATAGCCACCGCCACAGCTCTTGGGCCTTACCTCGACCGCTGACTCTCGGCTGAGTTCGCACTCACTTTCGGCGCTGCATTATCCGAGTTCCTTGACTCAATAGTCCCTCACGCTCCTTCGGGCCTTCCTTCATGCTCCCCTCACGAGACTACAATTGGCTCTAACTAGTCCTTCGGAACCACCTACCTCAAACAGTGGACTTTCTCCACAAACGTCGTCGTCATGCACGGCACACACGCATTACCCATTGCGGGCGGCACCGAATCACGAACCACCAACAATGCTTGACCGCTCCGCAACTAGGTTATGAGCTACGGCTCTTCCATAATAGATTCGACAGTCTGGATAGAAAATCCT